>CANEZL010000017.1 GCA_947444195.1 Methylobacteriaceae bacterium
ACGTGGCGGCCCTGGCGGATGCCGCCGGGGAGACGGGGGCGGCCGCCGCCCAGGTCCTGGCCTCGGCCTCCGAACTGTCGCGCCAGTCCGAGCATCTCGGCGGCGAGGTCGCCCGCTTCCTCGCCACCGTCCGCGCCGCCTGACGGCGCTGACTCACGCCCCCGCCGAGCGGCTCCACGGGGCCTCGGCGAGGGCGCGCTGCAGGTAGGCGATCAGCGCGGTGACGCGGGCGGGCCGGGGCTCGCCCGGCGGCATCACCAGGTGCAGGGCGATGGGCGGGGGCGACCAGTCCGGCAGCACCCGCTCCAGCCGGCCCGCCTCCAGATCGTCCCAGATCATGAAATCCGGCTGCAGGGCGAGGCCGAGGCCGGCCCGCAGCGCAGGGCCGAGGGCATCGGCGTTGTTCGCCCGCAGCGGGCCGCTCGGCGTGACGAAGGCTTCCTCGCCCCGCGCGTTCGTGAACCGCCAGCGGTCCGGACTCGGGAGATAGGCGTAGCCGAGGCAGGCGTGGCGGGCGAGATCGCCGGGATGCTCGGGCCGGCCGTGCCGGTCGAGATAGGCCGGCGTTCCCACCACCGAGCGGCGCACCTCGCAGAGGCGGCGCGCCCGCAGGGACGAATCCGGCAGCGCCGCGATGCGCAGCCCGATATCGAAGCCGCCCCCGACCAGATCGACCACCGCGTCGGAGAGGTGCAGGTCCACGGAGACCTCGGGATGCCGCGCCAGGAAGGCGGGCAGCAGCGGCGCCACGTGCATGACGCCGAAGGTCATGGGGGCGGCGAGCCGCACGAGGCCCCGCGGCTCGGCGGCGAGCGCGGTGGCCGCCGCCTCGGCCGCCTCGCCCTCCGCCAGGATGCGCATGGCGCCCGCCCGCGCGGCGTGGCCGGCCTCCGTCAGCGCCAGCCGCCGCGAGGTGCGGTGGAACAGCCGGGCGCCGATGCGCGCCTCAAGCCGGCTCACCGCCTTCGACACCGTGGCCTTCGAGATGGCGAGGTCGTCCGCCGCCCGGCCGAAGGAGGCGGTCTCGGCGACCTTCGCGAACACGGCCCAGGCCTCGAAATCCGGCAGACGCATGGTGAATTCTCGAAACGATGCGTTTCCAGCGTTTCTATTTATCGGCACCCGCGCAAGGGCCAGATTGCGGTCATCGCGTCAGGCCGAGCCGGATCTCCGGGCGGCCCACCGGAGTCCTGCCATGTCCCCCGTCATCGCCGCGAACGGCCTTCATCACGTCACCGCCTATGCCGCGGACGCGGCCCGCAACCTCGATTTCTACACCCGCGTCCTCGGGCTGCGGCTCGTGAAGCGCACGGTGAACTTCGACGATCCCGGCACCTACCACCTCTATTACGGCGACGGCGTCGGCACCCCCGGCACGGTGCTGACCTTCTTCCCCATCGCCCACGCCGCCCCCGGCCGGGTCGGGATCGGCGAGACGCAGGAGACGGCGTTCCGCATCCCGCGGGGCTCGATCGGCTGGTGGGCGCATCGCCTGGTGGCGCTGGGCGTGCCGCACGAGGCGCCCGTCTCCGTCTTCGGCGAGACGACCCTGCGCCTGCGCGATCCCGACGGGATGATGCTCGCCCTCGTCGGCGTGGAGGACGAAGGGGGCGACGCCTGGACCGGCGCGGAGGTGCCGGCCGAGCACGCGATCACGGGCTTCCACGGGGTCACGCTGCTCCTGGCCGAGGCGGACGCCACGGCCAGGATCCTCGCGGACGTGTTCGGCTACGCCGAGACCGGACGGGAGGGCTCGGCGATCCGCTTCGCCGCCGGGGCCGCGCTCGGCCGGTTCGTGACCCTGCGGGCGGTCGGCGGGTTCCTGCGCGGCCGGCCGGGGGCGGGATCCGTCCACCACATCGCCTTCCGCGCCGCCGACGACGCGGCGCAGGCCGCGATGGTCGCGCGCCTGGAGACGGCGCACGGGGTGCGGGTCACGGAGCAGCGGGACCGGAACTACTTCCGCTCCGTCTACTTCCGCGAGCCCGGCGGGGTGCTGTTCGAGATCGCCACCGACGCGCCGGGCTTCGCCGTCGACGAGCCGGTGGAGGCGCTCGGGCACGCCCTGATGCTGCCGCCGGGCCTCGAGGCCCACCGCACCCGCATCGAGGCCGTGCTGCCGGCCCTCGCCTGAACCCGACCCCGTCCCGCGCCGCCGCGGGGCGGGGCTCCCCTCGAACATGCGACGCCGCCATGACCGACGCCATCCTCGGCTTCCACCACCGCTTCGTGCCCGGCTCCGGAACGCCGCTCCTGCTCCTGCACGGCACGGGCGGCGACGAGAACGACCTGCTGCCCCTCGGCCGGACCGTCGCGCCGGACAGCGCCCTCCTCGCCCCGCGCGGGCCGGTGCTGGAGAACGGCATGCCGCGCTTCTTCCGGCGCCTGTCCGAGGGCGTCTTCGACGAGGCAGACCTGCGCGCCCGGGCCGCGGACCTCGCCGCGTTCGTGGCGGCGGCGCGGGCCCGATACGGCCTCCCCGCCCCCGTGGCGCTGGGTTTCTCGAACGGCGCCAACATCGCTGCCGCCCTGCTGCTCCTGCACCCCGGCACCCTCGCCGGCGCCGTCCTGCTGCGGGCGATGGTGCCGCTCACCGAGCCGCCCCCGGCCGATCTCGCCGGCAAGCCGGTGCTCGTCCTGTCCGGCGCGATGGATCCGATCGTGCCGGAGGCGAGCGCGGCCCGCCTCGTCCGCCAGCTCGGCGCGGCCGGGGCGCGGGTGGAGCATCAGGTCCTGCCGGCCGGGCACGGCCTCTCGCAGGCCGACGTGAGCCTCGCCGCGCGCTGGCTCCGGACGACCCGCGACGCCCGCATCGCCGCGTAGCTTGAGTGCTGTTTTGGAAACGATGCTTTTCGATCGTTTCTGTTTCTGGCGATCCATCGCCGCGATAGCTTGAACCCGGTCGAACGGAGCGGCCCGGCCGGACCGGATCTCGACAGTGGAAGCCCGGAACGGGCCCAACCCATCCAAGAGGAGAGCAAGATGCCGAAATCCTACAACCGCCTCGACATCGACCAGGCCGTCGTCCTGCTCGTGGATCACCAGGCCGGCCTGATGTCGCTGGTGCGCGACTTCGACCCGGATCGCTTCAAGAACAACGTCCTCGCGGTCGCCGACCTCGCCGCCTACTTCAAGCTGCCCACCATCCTGACCACGAGCTTCGAGGAGGGCCCGAACGGGCCGATCATGCCGGAGCTGAAGGCCAAGTTCCCGGACGCGCCCTTCATCGCCCGCCCCGGCCAGATCAACGCCTGGGACAACCCGGACTTCGTCGCGGCCGTCGAGGCCACCGGCCGCAAGCAGCTCGTCATCGCGGGCGTGGTGACCGAGGTCTGCGTCGCCTTCGTCGCCCTGTCGGCCATCGAGGCCGGCTACGAGGTGTTCGCGGTCACCGACGCCTCCGGCACCTTCAACCCGGTGGTCCGCGACGGCGCCTGGAACCGGATGTCGGCGGCCGGGGTGCAGCTCGTGAACTGGTTCGCTGTGGCCTGCGAACTCCACCGCGACTGGCGGCGCGACGTGGAGGGACTGGCCACGCTGCTCGGCGACCACATCCCCGATTACCGCAACCTGATGACGAGCTACGACGCGCAGAAGCGGGTGGCGTAGGCCGGCTCCTGGGACGGCTCAGGCAGCGTCTCACACGCCTTCCGGCTGGCGTGAGGCGTCTGTCTGAGCCCCCTCTTCCCGCAGGCTTATGGGCTTCACACGGTGTGTTGTCCGAGTTTGAGGGCGGAGCCGCGCTTTCGGGCTTGGATCTCCTTCCAGCCTTCGAACATCACGATCGGGCCTGGCTTGCCGCAAGAGCCGACCAAGCGCGACACTAAGAACGCCCCCCATCATCGAGCCGCCGATCGCCAAACCGACCCGGACACAGCTCCATCACAACCCCTCCAAACCCGACCAGACCGCCCTCAGCCTGACCGGCCAACAGCGATGTGTGAGTGGATCAACCCGCAGAGAGATGAGGGGAGCGCGGCCGAATCCGATGCGATTCGGCCGGACATGACCCGAGACGTTCGGCAGCGGAGGGCCGGGCTTGCGGAACCGAGCGGGGGTACCGACACTTGTTGGTGCAGATCCGCAACGGAGTGCAGGAATCGTGTTTTCCCTCATCGTCGGAACCTTGACAGGGCTCGTCATTGCCGGCGGTGCGGCCGTCCTCGCGAAACAGGCGATCCTTCAGGACGCCCGGGACAGGACCGGCGGCTACTTCTGAGCCCCGCCCACTCCTTCGCGGAAACACGAAGCCCCGCCCCTCCGGCGGGGCTTCGTGTTTCCGGGTTGCGCGGATTGGACCGGCTCGCGCCGTCTTCCCACCATCGCATGAGGGTCCCGGAAAACCGGATTCCACTTTGCCGCCCCGTGCTCTATGGCTCCGGCCCTGCAACCGGCTCCCAGAAAGACTTCGAGGATCGCATGACGGCACTGATGGCGGGCAAGCGCGGCCTGATCATGGGCGTTGCCAACGATCACTCGATCGCCTGGGGCATCGCGCGGATGCTGCGCGCCCACGGGGCCGACCTCGCCTTCACCTACCAGGGCGAGGCCCTCGGCCGCCGCGTCGGCCCGCTCGCGGCCAAGCTCGACTCGGACGTGGTGATCCCCTGCGACGTGGAGGACCTCGCCTCCGTCGACGCGGCCTTCGAGCGGCTGGACGCCGCCTTCGACGGGCGCATCGACTTCGTGGTCCACGCCATCGGCTTCTCGGACAAGGCCCAGCTCAAGGGCCGCTACGTGGACGTCACCACCCGCGAGAACTTCGCGCGGACGATGACCGTCTCGTGCTTCTCCTTCACCGAGATCGCCCAGCGGGCGGCCAAGCGGATGCGGGAGGGCGGCTCGCTGCTGACCCTGACCTATGGCGGCTCGACGCGGGTGATGCCGAACTACAACGTGATGGGCGTGGCCAAGGCCGCCCTGGAGGCCTCCGTGCGCTACCTCGCCTCGGATCTCGGCGCCGACGGCATCCGGGTGAACGCCCTCTCGGCCGGGCCGATGCGGACGCTCGCCGGCGCCGGCATCGCGGATGCCCGCCTGATGTTCAACCACCAGAAGGCCCACGCCCCCCTCAGGCGCACGGTGAGCCTCGACGATGTCGGCGGCTCGGCGCTCTACCTGCTCTCGGACCTCTCGGGCGGCGTGACCGGCGAGGTGCATTTCGTGGATGCGGGCTACAACATCATCTCGATGCCGCGGCCGGACGTGCTCCAGGCCCAGGACGCGGCCGGCGTCGTCGGCGACGCCTGATCAGTGCGGGATGCGCCCGGGCGGCACGGGCGCCGTCCCGTCCGGCCGGTGCCCGCGGACGGTCCGGCTCCGTCGCCGCTCCACCGCGGCGGGCGGGGCTGCGGACGGGTAGTTCGAGGCGAAGGGGTTCGGCGGCGCGGAAGCCGGCCGGGCCTCGGCCGGCCCCGACAGGGCACAGAACCCGGAAGCGGTCAGGACGGCGGCGAAGACGAGGGCGATACGCATCCGGTTCCTCGGGTGGTCGGGATCGGCGGAGCGGGCCCGATGCCGGAGGAATCCGGCGGCCCGAAGACCGGACATCACGCGCCCGCAGGGATCGCTTGACGATCCACACGTCTCTCCTCCCCCTTGCGGGGAGGAGCCGGAGGTGGGGGACAAGGCCCTTCAATCGGCCGAAGCGATCGAACGGATTGGATAATCGGCGCGTGGAACCCCATAACCTCGAACAGGACGGCGAGGCCTACGAGATCCGCTTCGTGCGCCTGGAGGATGCCTGGATCGCGCAGATCCGCCGGCTCTCCGACGACGCCGTGCGCAGCGTCGCCTTCGGCGACGGGGTCGGCTACGACGCGGCCGACCCGCGCGGCTCCCTCATCGCGGGCTGCGAGGCCGCGATCGCCCGGTTTTCCGCGGCGCCCCCGACGCGGCACTGAGGACAGGCCGGAACCCGGGCCGCGCCCGCGGGGTTCGCGCTCCACACCCGTCGCGCGTCGAGGAGCGAACATGACCGAAGTGACCTACCATATCGTCGAGCACGACGGCGGCTTCGCCTACAAGGTCGGCGACGTGTTCTCCGAGACCTATCCCAGCCGCGAGGAGGCGCTGCAGGCCGCCCAGGCCGCCGCCGCCGAGCAGCAGGTCCCCGGCTCCACCGAGGGCATCCGCTACCAGGATCAGGCCGGCGCGTGGCACGACGAGACCGCGGCGGGCGACGACCGCCCGGTCGCCAAGGTCGCCGAATAGGCGGCCACCGAGCGACCACCGACCCCGGGGACCCGCGATGGCGCGCAAACGGACCGCGGAGCCGGCCGCGGAGGCCGCGCCGGCCCGGCGCAAGGGGAGCCGGCGCACCACGCCGTCCCCCGAGACCCTGGCCGAGCTGGACCGGGACCGCCTCATCGCCCTGATCCTCGGCGAGACCGCCCGCAACCCCGCCTTCCGGAAGCTGGTGACGGCGGCGCTGGCCGCCCGCCAGGGCCCGGAGGCGGTGGCCGCGATGGTCGACCGGCGGCTCGCCGCCCTGGAAGGGGCGCAGGGCTTCATCGACTGGCAGAAGCGCCGCGCCTTCGTCGCCGACCTCGACGCCACCGTCTCGGTGGTCCTGAACGAGCTGCGGCCCCTGGACCCGGAGGCGGCCCTCGACCGGCTCCTGCGCTTCGTCGCCGGCTCGGACGCGGTGCTCGACCGGGTGGACGACGGGGCCGGCCGCGTCCAGGGCGTCTACGAGCGGGCGAGCGAGGCCGCGGTGGCGATCGCGGCGGAGCTCCCGCAGGAGGCCGCCGCGCGCTTCGCGGAGGCCCTGCTGCCGCGGGTGCGCACCGATCCCGCCGGGCCCTTCGGCCATCTCCTGCGGGACCTCATCGCGCATCTGCCCCCCGCCCTCCTCGCGCGCGTCGATGCGGGCCTGTCGGAGACGGGCGGGGCGAAGGGCGGCGCGAAGGGCGGCTGGGCCGCCGGGCTGCATCGCCTCGCCCTCCTGCGCATGCGCCAGGACATCGCCGACCGGCGCGGCGACGTGGACGGCTTCATCGCCCTGGAACAGGCGGCGATGCCGGCAGCCCCCGACCGGACGGCCGTCGCCGGGCGCCTGCTGGCGGCGGGCCGGCCGGAGGAGGCCCTCGACTGGCTGCGGCGGCCGGAACCGCGGGCGCCGCGCACGCGGGCCGACCTCGTGGCGGGGCCCGTGCCGGGGGAGCGCTCCGCCCAGGAGCGGGCGGCCCTGGAGATCCGCGCCCTCGACGCCCTCGGCCGGTCCGAGGCGGCGCAGGCGCTGCGCTGGTCGCACTTCGCGCAGACCCTCGACGCCGCGATGCTCCGCGCCTTCCTGGCCAAGCTGCCCGATTTCGAGGACGACGCGGCCCTGGAGGCGGCCTTCGGCCTCGCGGACGGGTTCGCCGACCGGCACCGGGCGCTGGCCTTCCTCGTGGGCTGGCCCAACCTCCCCCGCGCCGCCCGCCTCGTGCGCGCGCATCCGGACGCCTGGGACGGGGAGCGCTACGGCATCCTCGCCCCCGCCGCGGAGGCCCTGGCCGCGCGCGACCCGGGCGCGGCGAGCCTCCTCTACCGGCGCCTCCTCGACGACATGCTGGGCAAGGGCCGCAGCGCCGCCTACGCGCACGGGGCGCGCTACCTCCGCGAACTCGACGGGCTCGCCCCCCGCATCGAGACCGGCGCCCTCGATCCGGACCCCGCTACCTACCGGGGGCGGCTCCGGCGGGCGCACGGGCGCAAATACGGCTTCTGGAACCTCGTGGGCGACCCGGACTCCTGATCCGCCTCGGGGCTCCTGCTCAGGGTTCCTGCGTGATCGCGTCCACGCGCTCGGGATAGAAGGCGAGATGGCCGGCGATGGCGCGGACCGCGGGCAGCGGCGTCTCGTAGCTCCAGGCGGCGTCGCGGCGCACGGTCTCGCCCACGACGAGGTCGTGATAGCGCGCCTCGCCCTTGTGGGGGCAGTGGCTGCGCCGCGCGGAGGGCCGGAGATGGGCGGCCAGGACGTCGCCCCGGGGCAGGTAGAGCACCGGCGGGTAGCCCGCCTCCTGCAGGGCCAGGGCCGCGCGGCTCTCGGCGACCACGGTGCCCGCCACGACCACCCGGACGAGGCCCGGATGCGCCGCGACGGCGATGGGGTGATCGGAACGTGTCATCGGGGTTCTCCGGAATCCGGCGCGGCGGTGAACTCGGTGGTGCCGAGGGCGTCGGCGAGGCGGGCCTGGGCGCTACCCGGCCGCAGGGGCTTCTGCTGGCTCGCATGGGGCGCCCAGCCCGAGACCCAGAGCAGCTCGAAGGTGGCGCGGACCCGCCCGTCCGCGTCCGCGAAGCGCTCCGCGTAGAGGGCGGCGGCGCGCATCAGGGTGGCGCGGCGCAGGGGCGTGCGGCGGCGCTCGGTCAGCGCGTTGGTCAGCCCCATCGCCCGCAGGTCGCGCAGGAGGCCGAACATGTCGGCGTAGCGCACGGTGAGCGTCTCGGCATCCACCACCGGCAGGGCGAACCCCGCCCGCTGAAGCAGGCCGCCGAGTTCGCGCACCGCCGCGAAGGGGGCCACCCGCGGGCTGATGCCGCCCTCCACCTCGCTCTCGGCCTCGCCGAAGCTCTGGCGCAGCTCGGTGAGCGTGGCGCCGCCCAGCAGGCAGCCGAGGAACAGGCCGTCCGGCCGCAGCGCCCGGCGCAGCTGCACCAGGGTGCCGGGCAGGTCGTTCACGCCCTGGAGGGCCAGGAGCGAGACCGCGAGGTCGAGGCTTCCCGCCGCGATCGGCAGCGCCTCGGCATCGCCCACCGCCCGCAGGATGCCGGGGCCGCCGGCCTCCGGCAGGGGCGCGAGCCGCAGGGTGGCCTCCGCCTCGGGCCGCCGGACGAGCCGCTCCGCCGCCGCCGCCGTCGGCGTGCCGAGATCGAGGGCGCAGGGGAAGCGGCGCAGGATCGCGGCGAGGCGGTCGTCGAGATCCTCGGCGGCGCGGGCGAGCAGGAAATCGGCGTAGCCCTCCGCGCGGGCGCGGGCGAGGCGGCGGCGGGCGAGCGCCGTATCGAACAGAGCGGCATCCATGGTCACCCGCCTACATGGCGTTCCCGCCCCCGCGGCGCCAGCCGTGCGTCACGCTTGCGTGAGGCGCGCGCGAGGCCGGAACGGCGCCGCCCGGGCGCCCGTTGCTCCCGCATCGGGCCGCGCGGTCTCGGGCCACGCGGCCGCCCGTTTCTCGGAGTTCGGACCATGACGCGCATCCTCACCGGCGCCGCCCTCGTGCTCGCCACCCTCGCCCTGGCCGCCCCGGCGGACGCGAAGGGCTGCCTCAAGGGCGCGGCCGTCGGCGGCGTCGCCGGCCACGTCGCGGGCCATCACGGGGTGCTCGGCGCCGCCGCCGGCTGCGTGGTCGGCCGCCACCGCGCCAACAAGCAGGCGCGCCAGGACAGCCAGAACGCCCCGGCGCAGACCTCAGGGCGCTGAGGCCGGACCCGGCCGTGCCGCGGCATGGCCCTCGCGGATGCGAGGTTCCAGAGCATGCTGCTTTTCCACGGAAACGGCAGCATGCTCTATCTCTTTGTACTCGCACGATGATTTCGGAAAACTGGATTCCACTTTTCCGCATCGTGCTCTAGAACGGACCCCGATCGGCCCGGAACGGGCGGTTGGGGGGAACACGCGATGCAGAGCTTCGTCCGGGCCAAGCTGCACGGCATCCGGGTCACGGGGGCCGACCTGAACTATCACGGCTCGATCACCATCGACGCCGACCTGTGCCGGGAGGCCGGCCTCGACCCCCTCGAATTCGTCGAGATCTGGAACAAGATGTCGGGCGCGCGGATCAGCACCTACGTGCTCTACGGGCCGGCCGGCTCGCGCTGCTGCATCCTGAACGGGGCCGCCGCCCGCACCTGCCAAGCGGGCGACGAGGTGATCATCGCCTCCACCACCTACGGCTCGGTGGACGACGTCATCGGCCGCAAGCCGCGGGTGCTGATCTTCGGCCCCGACAACGCGGTGGTCGACCGGGTCGTCTACGACGTCTTCCGCGACGCGGCGGGCCGCCTCGACATGCGGATCATCGAGGCGGAGACGGGCGCGGAGGAGGCCCCGCGGATCGCCGCGCAGATCCGGGTGGCGTGAGATCAGGGATCGTCCGCCGCGATGCCGAAGGCGGCGCCGAGGGCCGCGGCGCCCGCCGGGCTGAAGCGGACCACGCGGCCCACCTCGCGCCGGGCCCAGCGCTGCCCGAGCGCGTGCGCGAGGAGCGCGACCCCCACCGAGATGGAAGCGCGCTCGCTCCAGTCGAGGCAGGACCGGCAGACCGGCCGGCGCCCGGCTTCGAGGGCGGCCACGTCGATGCCCTGCGCCGCGAGCCCGGCGCGGCCGGACGCCGTCAGGCGCGGCGCGACCGCGTCCTCGATCCAGCCGCGGGCGGCGAGCCCCCGCATCAGGGCGACGCCCCGCGCCCCGGCGAGATGATCGTAGCAGACCCGGGCCTCGCGCAGGGCGGCGCCGCGGGGGCCTGGGCTCCGCTCCGCGGCCCCGGGATGACGGGGCGGGCTTATCCCGAAGCGATCAACCGGAAGCCGTATGAGCCGTTCCGTGGAGGCGGGGCCGGCGCCTGCTGGGGATTTGCGCATGAGCCCCGGTCAGACCCGCGCGGCGCATGGTGCATGGGTTCCCGTGTGCGGCGGGGCCGAAGGCCGGCGGAACGTGCCGCAATGCAACACGAACGAGGGACGCGAAGCCTGGAAAGGTTCAAATCCGGAGAAATAAATCAATTCGGTCGCATGTCTCGCACTATCGAGCCAAGCGACTCCAGGTGTGGGCGCTTTTCGCGCTGCAACACGGATGATAAGGGGCGCCATTCCAAAAACAAGAGACGCGGGATCGACCGATGACTTGCAGCAACGGAACTCGGACCGAGATCGAGACGGCTGTCAGCCGGCGCAAGTTCCTCGAATTCCTGGCGGCGAGCCCGGTCGTCGCCCCCGGCGTCGCGGGCGCGCTTGCCAGCCTCGCGACCCTCGGCGCGGGCGAGGCCCTGGCGCAGAGCTACGACGTGCTGCGCGCCGCCCCCTCCAATGTCGGGCCGGTCATCACCGATCCGGCCCAGGCCCTCAACGTGTTCGAGTTCGAGCCCGCCGCCAAGCAGGCCCTGCCGCCGGCCCATTACGGCTACCTCGCCACGGGCGTCGACGGCGACGAGACCCTGAAGGCCAACCGCGACGGCTTCGAGAAGTACAAGATCCAGGTGCGGCGCCTCGTCGACGCGCGCAAGATCGACACCTCGGTGAAGATCTTCGGGGAGACCTGGGCGAGCCCGATCGCCCTCGCCCCCGTGAGCAGCCAGGGCGCGTTCCACCCCGAGGCCGAGGCGGCGGTCGCCCGCGCCGCGAAGGTGCGCGGCCACCAGATGATCCTCTCGACGGTGGGCAGCACCGCCATCGAGGAGGTGATCAAGGAGCGCGGCGCGCCGGTCTGGTACATGCTCTACCCCACCGACGACTGGATGGTGACCGAGGCGCTGGTCCGCCGCGCCGAGAAGGCCGGCGCGCCGGCCATCGTGCTCACCGTGGACCGCCAGGGCGGGCGCAACACCGAGACCCTGTTCCGCGAGCGGCGCCTCGACACCCGCACCTGCACGGATTGCCACACGCCGGGCTTCAAGAACGAGGTCAGCCGCAAGCCGATGTTCGACGGGATCGACGTCGACAAGGTGACGAACCTCTACGGCACCGGCATGACCTGGGACTACGTGAAGCGCCTGCGCGGCATCGTGAAGGGCAAGCTCGTCCTCAAGGGCATCGTCACGGGCGAGGACGCCAAGATCGCGCTGACCCACGGGGTCGACGGGATCATCGTGTCGAACCACGGCGGCCGCGCCGAGGAGAGCCTGCAATCGACCATCGAGGCCCTGCCCGCAGTGGTGGCCGCGGTGAACGGCAAGATCCCCGTGCTCGTGGATTCCGGCTTCCGCCGCGGCACCGACGTGCTGAAGGCGCTGGCCCTCGGCGCCACCGCCGTCTGCATCGGCCGCCCCTATTGCTGGGGCCTCGCGGCGTTCGGCCAGCCCGGCGTCGAGGCGGTGCTCAACATCATGCAGCGCGAGTTCGTGACGATCATGCGCCAGGTCGGCGCCGTGAAGATCTCGGACATCGACCAGCGCGCGGTCCTGCACGTCTGAGGATCGGTCCGGCTGACCGCCTCGGTGATCGGAGGGGCGCTTGCCCCTCCGCCTCGCGGGTGTTCAGACCGGAGACGAGAGGCGACACCTGTTCGCGGAGATGGGCGACAGGCGGAGATGGGGCGGCTGGCTGGGCCGGATCGAAGCGATCGGGCGGCCGGTCCTGGCTCGGCATCCGAGAGACTCGAGCGATGCGACCCTGGATTTCGGGCAGGGCCGCGCCACCTCCGCCGCGTGTAGGGCGGCGCATCCCGCGCCGGCCGCAGATTTCCAGCGCAGGGCACGAGCATGATCAACCGCAAGGCGCACGCCGTCTGGCAGGGCAACGGCAAGGAGGGCAAGGGCACGCTCACGACCCAGTCGGGCGTGCTCTCCGAGCAGCCCTACGGCTTCAACACCCGGTTCGAGGACAAGCCCGGCACCAACCCGGAGGAGTTGATCGCCGCCGCCCATGCGGGCTGCTTCACCATGGCGCTGGCCTTCCAGCTCCAGGCGGCGGGGCTTGCCGCCACCGAGATGCGCACCGAGGCCGTGGTGACCCTGGAGAAGGAGGGCGACGGCTTCAAGGTCTCGAAGTCGGCGCTGACGCTGACCGCCACCATCCCCGGCATCGATCAGGCGAAGTTCGACGAGCTCGCCCACGCCGCCGAGACCGGCTGCCCGATCTCGAAGGTGCTCAACGCCGAGATCACCCTGAACGCCACGCTGAAGCAGGGCTGATCGGCGGTTCCGGGCATCGGCCCCGGGTGCGGCATCGCGCGCGGGGACCGGGCGCGCGGCCGCGCTTGCGTCCGCCGGCATCTGGTTCATTGTTTGTTCGATGGACGAGACCTTTGCCAAGAAGCTGCGCATCCTGGCCGACGCGGCGAAGTACGATGCCTCCTGCGCCTCGTCGGGCGCGCCCAAGCGCGCGGTGGAGCGCGACGGGCTCGGCTCCACCACGGGGGCGGGCATCTGCCACGCCTACACCCCGGACGGGCGCTGCGTCTCGCTGCTCAAGATCCTGCTCACCAACTGGTGCCTGTTCGACTGCGCCTATTGCGTGAACCGCCGCTCGTCCAACGTGCGCCGGGCGAAGTTCACCGTCGAGGAGGTCGTCCGCCTCACGCTCGAATTCTACAAGCGCAACTACATCGAGGGCCTGTTCCTCTCCTCGGGCATCATCAAGTCGCCCGATCACACGATGGAGTTGCTGACGCGGGTGGCCAGGAGCCTGCGGCGGGACCACGGCTTCCGCGGCTACATCCACCTGAAGACGATCCCCGAAGCGAGCCCCTGGCTGATCGAGGAGGCCGGACTCTACGCCGACCGGCTCTCGATCAACGTGGAGCTGCCCACCGAAGCGAGCCTGGAGCGCCTCGCGCCCGAGAAGGACGGCGCCTCCATCGCCGGCGCCATGGCGCAGATCGGCGAGCGCATCGCCGAAGCGAAGGCCGAGAAGCGGCGCTTCTCGCCGGCCGGACAGTCGACGCAGGTGATCGTGGGGGCCGACGCCACCACCGACGAGGCGCTGATCCGCAAGAGCGCGGACCTCTACGGCCGCGTGGGCCTGCGCCGGGTCTACTATTCCGCCTTCAGCCCGATTCCCGACGGGGCCGCGATCCTGCCCCTCAAGGCGCCCCCGCTCCAGCGCGAGCACCGGCTCTACCAGGCCGATTGGCTGATCCGGTACTACGAATTCTCCCCCGACGACGTGGCGGCGGCCTCCGACGACGGCATGCTCGCCCTCGACGTCGACCCGAAGCTCGCCTGGGCCCTGAAGAACCGGGCGCGCTTCCCCGTGGACGTGAACCGGGCGGACCGGGAGATGCTGCTGCGCGTGCCAGGCCTCGGGGCGCGGGCGGTGGACCGGATCGTGGCGGCGCGGCGCCACACCACGCTGCGCCTCGAGGACGTGGGCCGGCTCACCTCCGCCCTGAAGCGCGCGCGCCCCTTCCTGATCGCGGCCGACCACAGCCCCGGCGGCCTCACCGACCGGCTCGACCTGCGCGCGCGCCTCGCCGAGCCGGCGCGGCAGCTGAGCCTGTTCTGAGATGGACGGGGCCGCGGCGCGGATCCCGGACGGGCCCGGGCTCCACACGGTCGTCCTCGCGCCGGGAGCCGACCTCGCGGGCTTCCGCGCCGCCGCCCGCCGGCTGGCGGCGGCGGGCCTTCCGCCCGAGCGGGTCGCCTGGAGCGCGGGGGGGACCGGCATCTTGTTCGGCGCGGCCGACCTCGCCGAGGCGCCGCCCTTGCGCCTGCCGCGCGCGGTCGCCGACCTCGTGCCGATGGTGGTGCCCCACCGCGATCCCGAGCGCTACGCCCTGCTCTACCGCCTGATCTGGCGCGTCCTTTCGGGCGAGCGCCACCTCGCCGAGATCGCCAGCGATCCGACCGTCCACCGGCTCGGCCGCATGCGGAAGGCCATCGCGCGCGACCTGCACAAGATGCACGCCTTCCTGCGCTTCCGCCGGAGCGAGACCGACGGGGCTGAGCGTTTCACCGCCTGGTTCGAGCCGGACCACCACATCCTGGAGGCCGCCGCCCCCTTCTTCGTGGAGCGCTTCCGGTCGCTCCACTGGTCGATCCTGACGCCGGACGGCTCCGCGCACTGGGACGGCACGCATCTCAGCTTCGGCCCGCCCGGCCAGCGCGGCGATCTACCGGAGGGCGACGGCTTCGAGGCGGGCTGGCGGGCCTATTACGAGAGCACCTTCAACCCGGCGCGCACGAATCCGAAGGCGATGCTCGCCGAGATGCCGAAGAAGTACTGGCGGAACATGCCCGAGACCCTGGCGATTCCAGCCCTCATACGCGCGGCCGACCCCCGGACCCGCGCGATGATCGAGAGGGAGCCCCGCTTGCCCGCAAGACGCGATCCGGAACGCGCCGTCGCCGCCATGGGCGACGATGCCCCCAAGACGCTCGAGGCCCTCAACGCCGTCATCGCCCGCAGCGCGCCCCTGGTGCCCGGCGCGACCCAGGCGGTCCTCGGCGAGGGGCCCGTCGGCGCGGCGATCGCCTTCGTCGGCGAGCAGCCGGGCGACCAGGAGGATCGGCAGGGGCGCCCCTTCGTGGGGCCCGCCGGGCAGCTCCTCACCCGTGCCATGGCGGAAGCGGGGATCGCGCGCGAGGCGAGCTACCTCACGAACGCCGTCAAGCACTTCAAGTTCGAGGAGCGCGGCAAGCGGCGCATCCACCAGAAGCCGAATGCGGGGGAGGTCAGCCATTACCGCTGGTGGCTCGACCGGGAACTCGACTTCGTCGCCCCCCGCCTCGTGGTGGCGCTCGGCGCCACCGCGGTCCTGGCCCTCACCGGCAAGGCGGTGCCGGTCACCCGGGCGCGCGGCCCCTTCCGGTTCGAGCGCTTCGACGACCGCTTCGCGGGTTTCGTGACCGTCCACCCTTCCTACCTGCTGCGCCTTCCGGATGAGGCGAAGGAAGAGGCCTACGCCGCCTTCGTGGACGACCTCCGGCGGGCGGAGGCGCTCGGCCGGGAACTGGCCGGGTAACGCGTGGATCAGTCCCGGCGGCGCCGGGTGCTGCCCGAGGTGAACACCGCCCGCTGGCGGCCGTAGCGGACGCTGCGCCGGCTGCGCCCGCGGCGGGACTCGACCACCGGCTCCTCGGCCTGCGGGATCGCCAGCGGCGTGCTCGCCTGCGGCGCCGCATTGGCCTCGCTCGACGCGAAGCCCCCCGCGACGTTCTTCGCCGCCGGCCCGAACATGGCGAGGCACTGGTTGTAGGCGAGGTCGTTCTTCAGGCGCTCGCACTCGCCGATGGAGCGGGGCGTGCCCTGGCCGAGCGCCGGCAGACCCGCCCCGATGAGGAGACCGACGGCGAGGAACGGGCGCAGGAGCGGGGGGAGCATGCAGGGCGCTGGGCGAGAGGGGAGACGGCCGTGCTTCTCCGCTCCGAGTGCGGCGAAAACGAGGGGATTTCGGGCCGCGGCCCTGCATGGCTCGGATGTCGTCGCGTCCACGCTTGATCGCTTCGGGTCGGTGCGCATCCCCTCACCCCGTTTGCGGGGCGAGGAGGGAGCTTGAACCGGCTCGATCCCATCGACCGGAAGCCGCGCGAAGCTTTCATCCGCCCGCGGATTCCCGATCCCCTTCGCGCTACAACGTCGGTGCGTCGCGCGCCGACTTCACCACGATCCAGTCCTCCACCACCAGGGCGTCGAGGCCGGTGGTGTAGAACATCAGGATCGCGTCCTCCGCGCCGTGGAGGATCGGCTTGCCCATCACGTTGAAGCTGGTGTTGAGGAGGATCGGCACCCCGGTTAGCGCCGCGAACGCCGCGATCAGCCCGGCATAGGCGGGGTTGCGCGCCGCCGTGACGCTCTGGAGCCGGCCGGTGCCGTCGGCGTGCACCACCGCCGGCACGCGGTCGCGGACCGCCTCGCGCCAGACCAGGGTGCGCTCCATGTAGGGGCTGTCGGCGTAGCCCTCGAACCAGTCGGGCCCGGCCTCGGCCAGGATCGAGGGGGCGAAGGGGCGGAACGCCTCCCGGTACTTCACCTTGGCGTTCAGGGCGTCCTTGGCACCCGCCGGCCGCGGATCGGCCAGGATCGAGCGGTTGCCGAGCGCGCGCGGCCCGAACTCGGCCCGGCCCTGCACCCAGCCCACGAGCCCGCCCGCGGCGAGAACCCGCGCGGCCTCCGCCGTGACGCCCGCGAGGCCGAGGCGGCGGGCGCGGGGCTCCTGCTCGGCCAGCCGCTCCATCGGCTCGGTGGAGACGCGCGAGCCGAGATAGGGCGTGAGCGGGCGCTCCGTCGGCTCCGGCCCGGTCCAGTCGGGGTGGTCGGCGGCATAGGCGAGCCAGGCCGCGCCCACCGCGTTGCCGTCGTCGCCCGGCGCCGAGGGCACGTGCAGGTTCCGGAACGGCGAGCGCCCGAGCACGCGCCCGTTATAGGAGGAGTTCAGGCCGCAGCCGCCGGCGATGACGAGATTGTCGTGGGGCGCCAGCGCGTGGGCCTCGGCCACCAGCACGTCCATGAGCTCGCAGAAGATCTCCTGGCCGCTGCGGGCGAGATCGGCCCAGCCCCCTTCGCCGACATCCGCGGGACGCCGGGCCAGGATCTCGGCGGCGACCGCGCGCACGGTGGCGTCGTCGGTGAACTTCAGGCGCCCGTTCTCCACCGCGTAGAGGCGGCGCAGCTGCGCCATCAGCTCCGGATCGGGTTTCCCGTAGGGGGCGAGCCCCATGATCTTCCATTCCTCGCCCTTGATCTGGTCGAAGCCCGCGAGATCGGTGACAAGGCCGTAGAGGAAGCCCACCGAGCCGCGCCCGCGCTGGCGCCGGACCTCCACGATGCGGCCGGCCTCCAGCCGGTAGATCGCCGCCGCCCCGGTCTCGCCCATGCCGTCCACCACCACCGCCGTGGCGTCCCGGAACGGGCTGCCCCAGAGGGCGTAGGCCGCGTGCGCGCGGTGATGGGGGAAGCGGTGCTGCGCGACGATCTCGGCCCGCGGCGGACCGTTCGTGCCGCGGGTCTCCTGGTTGAGGGCAAGCAGCGTCCCGTAGCCCGCCCGCGCCTGGGCGATGGCGAGATCGGCGATGAAGATGCGCTCGGCCCGCTCCGGCACGAAGGAGCGGTTGAGGTCGGTCGGGTGGCGCGCGAGCGCCATCAGGTCGAAGGCGCCGCTCGCGGCCTGTCCGCCGAGGAACTCCGTGAACTGCTCGCCCCAGCTCGTGGCCACCACGAGTTCGGAGCCGCGGGGCACGTGGCGCTCGAGCAGGCCGATCATGCGGCCGGCGGGGTCCGGCTCGCAGTTCGGCGCGCGCTTGTACTGGAGGAAGCGCTCGGTTCCTTCCGCGAACAGCACGGTGCCGTCGGGCCCGACCAGGGCGACGGCCGGATCGTGGAAGGTGGTGGCGAGACCGAGATAGTAGCGCATGGGCTCCGGGTTAGTCCGCCCCGGGGCCCGCTGCAACGCGGGGGTCCCGCGCAACGCTCGGGTCCCGCGCGGCGCGGGGGCGGGACGGGGACAGGGCGAGCACCACGGCGCCGGCGAGGCCCGAGAGCAGGGAGCCCATCAGCACGCCGAGCTTGGTCTCGGTCTGGGCGGCGGCGTCGGTGAAGGCGAGGCCGCCGATGAACAGGCTCATGGTGAAGCCGATGCCGCAGAGCACCGCGACGCCGTAGACCTGCCTCCAGGTCGCCCCCGCCGGTCGGGCGGCGAGACCGAGGGCGACCGCGAGCCGAACGCTCGCGAAGACGCCGACCTGCTTGCCGAAGAAGAGACCCAGCGCGATGCCGAGGGTGATCGGGTGCAGGAGCGCGTCCGCGCTGAGGCCGATCAGCGTGACGCCCGCATTGGCGAAGCCGAAGACCGGCACGATGGCGTAGGTGACGAAAGGCATCAGGGCGTGCTCCAGCCGGTGGAGCGGCGAGGTCGGGTCCTCCGGCCGGCCGGGGCTCGTCCGGATCGGTACGGTGAGGGCGAGCAGCACGCCCGCCACCGTGGCGTGGATGCCGGAGCGCAGGACGAAGAACCAGAGCGCGAGCCCGATCAGCAGGTAGGGGCCGAGCCGCGTCACGCCGAGGCGGTTCAGCGCCACGAGGAGGGCGAAGGCCAAGCCCGCGAGCCCCAGCATCGGCAGGTCGAGGCCGCCGGTGTAGAACAGGGCGATGATCACCACCGCGCCGAGATCGTCCACGATGGCGACCGCGCTGAGGAAGACCTTCAGGGAGACGGGCACCCGCGGCCCGAGGAGCGCCAGCACGCCCAGGGCGAAGGCGATGTCGGTGGCGGCGGGAATCGCCCAGCCGCGGGCGGTGCCGCCGCCGGCGTTGAAGGCGAGGTAGACGAGGGCCGGCACCACCATGCCGCCGAGGGCGGCGAGCCCCGGCAGGGCCCGGTCCGGCCAGGTGCGCAGGCGCCCGTCGAGGGCCTCGCGCTTGATCTCGAGGCCGACGAGCAGGAAGAACACCGCCATCAGGCCGTCGTTGATCCAGTGCTGGACGCTCAGGGGGCCGAGATAGGCGTGCAGGGCCTGCGCGTAGGCCGGCCCCAGAGCCGAGTTCGCCACCACCAGCGCGGCGGCGGCCGCCGCCATCAGAACGAGGCCGCCGCCGGCCTCGCTGGTCAGGGCGGCGCGGATGGCGGAGAGGGGACGGGGGCGCGTCGTCATGGCAGGTCCCATAGCGCGTCGGCGGGGGCGAGGCGACGCTCGGTTGGCTGATCGGGCCGCGGATGAAACCCGTGCGCCCCCGCGCGCGAACAGGCGGGCGAACGCCTGCCGCAACCCCGGTCCCGTTTCCCCCATGCTCGGCACCCTCGGCTTCGCCCTCCTCGCCGGCCTCCTCTCCACGCTCTCCCCCTGCGTGCTGCCCCTGGTGCCGATCGTGCTCGCCTCCGCCGCCTCGGAGCACCGGCTCGGGCCGGCGGCCCTGGCCTCGGGCCTCGCCCTCGCCTTCACCGGGATCGGCCTGTTCGTGGCGAGCGTGGGCTTCTCCCTCGGCCTCGACGGGGACCTGTTCCGCCGGCTCGGCGCGGCGCTGCTCGTCGCCCTCGGCCTCGTGCTGATCCTGCCGGGTCTGCAGACCCGCGCGGCCGTCCTCGCCGGCCCGGCCGGGGCCTGGGCGAACGGGCGGCTCGCCGCGGTGTCGGGCCGCGGGCTCGCCGGGCAATTCGCGATCGGCCTGCTGCTGGGGGCCGCCTGGAGCCCCTGCGTCGGCCCGACCCTCGGCGCCGCCTCGCTGCTGGCCGCCCGCGGGCAGGATCTGGGCGCTGTGGCCGCCACCATGGCGGCCTTCGGCCTCGGCGCGGCGGCCCCCCTGCTGCTGCTCGGCCTCGCCTCGCGGGAGGCGCTGCTGCGCTGGCGCGGCCGGCTCGCCGCGGCCGGCTCGGGGGGGAAGGCCGCCCTCGGCGTGCTGCTCGTCCTCCTCGGCCTCCTCGTGCTCACGGGGCTCGACAAGCGGGCGGAGGCCTGGGCGGTGGCGGCCTCCCCCGACTGGCTCAACGCCCTGACCACCCGCTACTGAGCGCCCGACCCCCGCGCCCGATCCCCTGAACGTGAACGCCCCCCGCTTGGCCGGGCGGGCGCTGCCGTGACAGATGTGTGACATCCCGCAACGATCGAGGTGTCCGAACGACCATGGCCCCGCGCGAACCCATCCTCACCCTGGTCCCGATCGCGGAGCTGCGGCCGACGCAGATGACGGTCGGCTACCGCGAGGTGGAGGAGAAGCGCCGCCGCTGGCGCGAGCACGATCCCGAGAAGAAGGAGCGCTTCCTCGGCTCGCACATGATCCCGACGCTGCTCGGGCCGAAGAAGCGCCACTACGTCATCGACCATCACCACCTGTCGCGGGCGCTGCAGCTGGAGGGCGTGGAGAGCGTGCTGGTCACGGTGGTGGCCGACCTGCACAAGCTCGACAAGGACGCCTTCTGGACGGTGTGCGACCACAAGGCCTGGGCCCATCCCTACGACGTCGCGGGCGTGCGCCAGGACTTCAAGGCGATCCCCAGGGCGGTCGCCGACCTCGCCGACGACCCCTTCCGGAGCCTCGCGGGCGAGTTGCGCCGCGCGGGCGGCTTCGCGAAGGACACGACGCCCTTCAGCGAGTTCCTCTGGGCCGATTTCCTGCGCCGGAACATCAAGGCCAAGCACGTGGAGAACGACTTCACCGAGGCCCTGGAGGAGGCCCTGCGCCTCGCCAAGTCCCCGGATGCCGGCTACCTGCCGGGCTGGTGCGGGCCCGTGACGGGCTGAAGCCCCGGAACGGCCCCGTCAGATCCCCCAGTAGGGCGCCGCGTTGTAGTAGCGGTGCACCTGCTCCTCCCAGGCCCGGTCGTCGGAGGGGTCGGTGCCCTCGGGGGAGCGGGGCGGGGCGGCGCGCAGCTGCTCCTCGGTGATCTCGACCACGTAGGCGTCCAGGGCCGGGTCGAAGCGCAGCACGCTCCAGGGCAGGGTGTAGAAGTCGCTGCCGAGCCCGAGGAAGCCGCCGAAGCTCATCACCGCGTAGGCGACGCGGCCGGAGGCCTTGTCGAGCATCAGCCGCTCGATCACGCCGACACGGTCGCCGCCGGGGCGGCGCACGTCGGTCCCGATCACCCGGTCGCTGGCGATGAGGCTGCGCGGGGCGTCCGCATCCGTGGCTGATCGCGCGTCCATGGCCGGTCTCCCTCGCGGGCCGCCGAGATCCGGGCCCCCTCGAAAAACGCCGCCGCGGGAGGGCGCGTTCCGGCAAGACCCGCGCCGCCGGAGCGCGGCCGCGGGCGGATTGCCGGAGAACCGGATTCCACTTTCCCGCATCGTGCTCTAGACCCGAGCCTGCCCGACAGACCGGAGACGGACTCAGCCGATGCCGATCACGCCGCGCCTCGCCCTCCTCGCCCTCGCCCTCGCCCTCGCCGCCGCGGGCGCCGCCCAGGCGCAGGACCGGGGGACGCTCACCCCGAAGCCGCTGCCGCCGCTGGCCAATCCGGACGATCCGGCGACGCCGGCCAAGGCCCTGTTCGGCCGCGTCGCCCGGCCGAGCGCGGGCCCGGCCCAGGCCTACGGCTCCTACGCCAAGGGCTGCTTCTCCGGCGGCGAGGCCCTGGCGGTGGACGGGGCCACGTGGCAGGTGATGCGGCTGTCGCGCAACCGCATGTGGGGCACCCCCGACCTCGTGGAGTTCCTGGAGCGGCTGGCGGCCCAGGCGCCGCGGGTCGGCTGGCCGGGCCTCCTCGTCGGCGACATGTCCCAGCCCCGCGGCGGCCCGATGCTGACCGGGCACGCCTCGCACCAGCTCGGCCTCGACGCCGACATCTGGCTCACCCCGATGCCGGACCGGCGCCTGTCCCGCCTGGAGCGCGAGGAGATGTCGGCCACCAACGTGGTGCGCGCCGACCGGCTCGACATAGACCCCGACGTCTGGCGGCCCGAGCACCTGCGCATCATCCGCCTCGCCGCCGAGCAGCCGCAGGTGGCGCGCATCTTCGTGAACCCGGCGATCAAGAAGGCGCTCTGCCGGGAGACCACCGGGGGCCGCGGCTGGCTCTCCAAGGTGCGCCCGATGTACGGGCACAACTACCACTTCCACATCCGCCTCGCCTGCCCCGGCGGCCAGGGCGCCTGCGACGACCAGGCCCCGCCGCCCCCCGGCGACGGCTGCGGCGAGGAGTTGGCCCACTGGTTCAGCGACGCCGTGCTGAACCCCAGGCCCCCGAAAGTGAAGCCGAAGCCCCGGCCCCCGATGACGCTGGCCGCCCTGCCGGGCGCCTGCCGCGCGGTGCTGAAGGCGCCGTGAGGGCGGGCCGATCCCGTAGAACCGGATCCCCTTCCCCGCATCGGGCTTGTAGAGCGCGCCCATCGGAGCGGATGCCGGTTCGGCGGAGCGCGCGTCGAAGCAAGCACGTCGAAGCAAGCACGTCGAAGCAGGGACTTGGAGCCGTTCCCGATTGCAACGCCATCGGGAACGGCCCTAAACGGCCGAGCGCCGCGCCCGCGCCGATCCCGGCCGGGCGCCGCTTGCCGGAGACCGCCGTGACCGAACCGACGCCGCGCAGCCCCGACCACGCCATCGATCCGCTCTTCCACACCCGCCGCTCGCCCCGCGCCTTCACCGGCGAGGCGGTGCCCGAAGCCGAGCTGATGCGGATGATCGAGGCGGCGCGCTGGTCGCCCTCGGCCTACAACGCGCAGCCCTGGCGCTTCCTCTACGCCCTGCGCGGCGACCGGCACTGGGACCTGTTCCTCGACCTGCTGGTGCCCGGCAACCAGCGCTGGGCCAAGGATACGGGGGCGCTGCTGTTCCTCGTCTCCAGCGTGAACATGAAGGTCGGCGACGAGCTGAAGCCGTCGGCGAGCCATTCCTTCGACGCGGGCGCGGCCTCCCTCGCCTTCCAGCTCCAGGCGATCCGGCAGGGCTGGCACGCCCACGGCATGGCCGGCTTCGACCGCGACCGCGCCATGACGGCCCTGAACGTGCCCGAGCACCACCGGATCGAGGCGGCCTACGCGGTCGGCCGGATGACGCCGCCGGCCGAACTCCCGGAGGAGCAGCGGGCCCGCGAGGCCCCGAACGGCCGCCGCCCGATCACGGACTTCACCTTCGCGGGCGGCTTCCCGGCCCAGGGCTGAGGCCCGCTCCCCGCAGGCACGCGCGGGGAACGGGCGCGCCGGCATCGGGTTGGCTCCGCGTCGGGCGTTCCGGAGAATCGCCCGGCGCTTCCGCCGCATGCCCGGAGCCGCCCGATGATCGACCAGGGACCCGACCACGCCTCCGGCCTGCGGGCGGTGGCCGAGCGCTACGGCGTCGGCCTCGACGCCGTGCGCCACCTGATCCAGGCCCTCGAACGCGGCCGGGGCAGCCAGGCGCAGTTCAACCATCCCGAACTCGGCGGGATGGGCCAGTGGTCGTCCGGCGGCATGGTCATGATCGGGGACATGTTCAACGACAACCTGAAGGTGCGGGTGGCCGGGCTCTGCACGGAGCTCGCCGCGGCCCTGCCCCCCGGCGGCTGGGTCTCGGAGGGCGCGTCCGAGGGCCGGCGCGGCGGCGGGGAATGGTGGCCGGCCGGGCTCGGCGCGCCGGCGAGCGCGGGCGCCCAGGACGGGATGCGCTACGCCTATTTCCCCGACAGCCGGCGCCTCGCGGTGGAGACCGGCGACGGCATCGCCCTCTACGATACCGGCGAGCACCGGATCTCCGGCGTGTCGCAGTCGAACGGGAGCCTCGGCTTCACCGGACAGTTCGGCACGGTCGACCTCGGCCGGCTCCAGCGGGTCGGCACGGAGGGGCAGGCCCCGGACTCCCATCCCGAGCCGCGCCGCGAGGCGACCGCGTCGTTCCAGGGGGCGCCCTCCCCCCAGGCCGCGCCCGCGTCCCAGATCGCGCCCGCGTCCCAGGCTGCGCCGACCCATGGCGGCGCGATCCTCGACACCCTGGAGCGGCTTGCCGGGATGCATGCCCGCGGCGTTCTGACCGAGCAGGAATTCGCGCAGAAGAAGGCCGAGCTTCTCGCCCGGCTCTGAGCGTGCGCCGCCGGTGACGGCCCCCCGGACGATGCGGGACCGGCGCGCGCGCACCATATGGAATTGCGCGGACGCCGGTCCGCCGGACCCCTGATGACGCCGCCCCGCGACCTCCTCGACATCCGCCGGATCTACCACGAGGCCGCCGTGCCGGATTACCCGCACGGGGCGGCGATCCTGGCGCGCTTCCCCGCGGCCGAGCGCATCCCCGTGCCCTCGCACTGGAACATCCCCGAACTGCACGGCAATGCCGGCTCGGTGGAGGATTGGGTGCGCATCAAGCGCTCCACCCTGGTGCTCGGCGTGAAGAAGGGCCTGACGATGCGCCCGAACGGGCGCAGCGCCCATTTCATCGCGCCCTCGACCTCGAACGGCTGCGCCATGGCCTGCGCCTACTGCTACGTGCCCCGCCGCAAGGGCTTCGCCAACCCGATCAGCCTGTTCGTGAACGTCGAGGCCGCCTGCGCGGCCATCGCCCGCCACGCGGGCCGGCAAGGCCCCCTCCCCGAGCCCGACCCGATCGACGCGGCCGCCTGGGTCTACGACATCGGCGAGAACGGCGACCTCTCGGTGGATGCCGCGGTGACGGACGGGGTGCGCGACCTCGTCCACCTGTTCCGCGGCCTGCCGAACGCCAAGGCCTCCTTCGCCACCAAGGCAGTGAACCGCGACCTCCTCGCCTACGACCCGCAGGGCCGGACCCGCATCCGCTTCTCGCTGATGCCGGATAAGATCGCCCGGGTGGTCGACGTGCGCACCGCCCCGATCGCGGAGCGGATCGCGGCGATCGACGATTTCGTGGCGGCGGGCTACGAGGTCCACGCCAACTTCTCCCCCGTGATCCTCTACGAGGGCTGGGAGGCCGACTGGCGCGCCCTGTTCCAGCAGATCGAGGCCGGCACCTCGGCCCGCGCCCGCGCCCAGCTCAAATGCGAGATCATCATGCTGACCCACAATGCGGGTCTGCACGCGGTCAATCTCGGCTGGCACCCGAAGGCGGAAGACTTGCTCTGGCGGCCGGACATCCAGGAGGCCAAGGTCTCGCAAGGGGGCGGCGAGAACGTGCGCTACCGGACCGGCTGGAAGGGCCGCTGGCTCGCCCGCTTCAAGGGTCTGCTCGCCGAGACCCTGCCGGACTGCACCGTGCGCTACGCCTTCTGAACCGGCGCCGGTCCCGCGCGTTCGCAGGCCGGGACAGGTTCCGCTCGAGGGTCCGATGACGACGCACGAAGCCCATCTCGCCGAGGCCGTGGCGATCGCGCACCGGAACGTGGCGGAGGGCGGCTCCCCCTACGGCGCCGTGATCGTGAAGGACGGCACCGTCCTGGCACGGGCCGCCAACACGATCCACCGGACGAACGATCCCACCGACCACGCCGAGATGGTGGCCCTGCGCGAGGCCAGCCGCGCGATCGGGCGCGATCTCGCGGGCGCGATCATGTACGCGAGCGGCCAGCCCTGCCCGATGTGCCACGCGGCGATGCGGCTTGCCGGCTTCCGGGAAGGCTACTTCGCCTACGCGGCCGAGGAGGCGGAGACCTACGGCGCCGGCTCGGCCGCGATCTATGGCGAGCTCTGCCGGCCGCTCGCCGAGCAGCCGATGCGCCTCGGCCAGATGCGGCCGGAGGGCGAGAGCCCCTATCCGGCCTGGGCGGCGCGCAGGGCGGAGGCCTGAACCCTCAGTGGGTCCAGGGCGCGGTGCGGTTGAACTTGAAATTGTCCGAGTAGGACAGGCCCTTGCGGATGCCCGGCTTCTGCGGCTCCTCGACCCGGTAGCTGATCCCGGCGCGGGTGGCGTAGGCCACGGCCTCCTCGCGGGTCTCGAACTCGAGCTTGACCTGCTGGAGCATGTCGGACGAGCCGGTCCAGCCCATCAGGGGATCGGTCTCGCGCGGGGCGGTCTGGTCGAATTCCAGCACCCAGAGCTTGGTGCGGGCGAGACCCGATTGCGAGGCGTCCTTCGAGGGCTGGTAGATGCGGGCGCTCGACATGGCGAAGGGATCGGCTCCGGACGGTTCTGAAGATGGTCGGGGCGATAGGATTCGAACCTACGACCCCCTGGTCCCAAACCAGGTGCGCTACCAGACTGCGCCACACCCCGACTGCCCGCGACAGGCCCCCTGTCCCTAGCGTCTCACCCCCCTCGGCGCAAGGAGCGGGACCCGCGAAACGGGGCGTCTCCCGAAAGCGGAGAAGCCCCGGCCTTGCCGGGCCGGGGCTTCCCGAAACGTCCGTCCGCGACGGGCGGGATCAGGCGCGGCCGGCCTGCTGGGCGACCTCGGTGGCGAAGTCCGGGCCCTCTTCCTTCTCGATGCCCTCGCCGAGCGCGTAGCGCACGAAGGCGGTGAGGCTGACCGGGGCGCCGACCTTGCCCGCGGCCTCCTTGAGGACCTGGGAGATGGTCTTCGAGCCGTCGTGCACGAAGGGCTGCTCCAGGAGGGTGACCTCCTTGTAGTAGCTCTTCAGGCCGCTCTCGACGATCTTGGCGAGCACGTGGTCCGGCTTGCCGGCGTTCTTCTCGCGCAGGATGTTCGACTCGCGCTCCACCGTCGTCGCATCGACGCCGGAGGCGTCCAGCGCCACCGGGTTGGTGGCGGCCACGTGCATGGCGATCTGGCGGCCGAGCGCCGAGAGGGCGTCCACGTCGCCCTCGGATTCGAGCGCCACGAGCACGCCGATCTTGCCGAGACCCTCGGAGACCTGGCTGTGCACGTAGGAGGCGATCACGCCCTTGCCGACCTCGAGCTTGGCCACGCGGCGCAGGTTCATGTTCTCGCCGATGGTGGCGATGAGGGCCTGCAGCTTCTCGGAAACCGTCTCGGAGGCGCCGGGGAAGTGGGCGGCCTGGAGGCCTTCCAGGGTCCCGTCGGTGTTCAGGGCGATCTTGGCCGACTCGCGCACGAAGGCCTGGAAGCTGTCGTTGCGGGCGACGAAGTCGGTCTCGGAATTCACCTCGACGACGGCGGCGTGGCGGCCGGCAGACTCGACGGCGACGAGGCCCTCGGCGGCGACGCGGCCGGCCTTCTTGGCGGCCTTGGCGAGACCCTTCTTGCGCAGCCAGTCGACGGCGGCCTCGAGGTCGCCCTGCGTCTCGTTGAGGGCGCCCTTGCAGTCCATCATGCCCGCGCCGGTCTTCTCGCGGAGTTCCTTCACCATCGCGGCGGTGATGTTGGCCATGGCGGGTCCTTTCGTCTCGCCCCGCGCGGGGGCAGTCAGATGAGAGGGCCCGGCGCCCTCAGGGAGCGCCGGGCCCGGAACGATGCGGGATGCCGCGCCGGCCCGCGGGACCGGCGCGAGACCTCGGCAGACCTCAGGCGGCGGCGGCGGCCTCGACGAAGCCGCGGGCCTGATCGACCCAGCCGTCGCGGGCGATGCGGCCGTTGAGCTTCAGGTCGCCGTCGACCTTGGCCACGTCGTCGGCGCTCATCGCGGCGATCTGCCAGTAGTGGTAGATGCCGGCATCGTTGAGCTTCTGCACGATCTGCGGACCGGCGCCGTTGAGCTTGGTCAGGTCGTCGGGCGCGCCGCGGGGCGCGGCGAGCAGCTCGAAATGCTCGGTCGACTCGGCGAGCATCGCCACGTCGGCCGGATCGAGCGAACCGGACTCGACGGAGACCGCCGCGTCGTCGTTGGCCACCGGCAGTTCCTCGGCCATCGGCT
Organism: Methylobacteriaceae bacterium; assembly: GCA_947444195.1. GTDB lineage: Bacteria > Pseudomonadota > Alphaproteobacteria > Rhizobiales > Beijerinckiaceae > Methylobacterium. The sequence goes on from CANEZL010000017.1 coordinate 27,729, forward strand.
CCTCGGAGGCGCCGAGATCGACGCCCGACGAGCCTTGAGCCCGCGAGATGCCGTCGATCGCCGCGCGGGCGACGAGGTCGCAGTAGAGGGCGATGGCGCGGCCGGCATCGTCGTTGGCCGGGACGATGTGGGTGATGCCGTCCGGGTTGCAGTTGGTGTCGACGATGGCCGCCACCGGGATGCCGAGGCGGTTGGCCTCCTTGATCGCGAGCTGCTCCTTGTTCGTGTCGATGACGAACAGCAGGTCCGGCACGCCGCCCATGTCCTTGATGCCGCCGAGCGCCTTCTCGAGCTTGTCCTTCTCACGGGACAGCATCAGGCGCTCCTTCTTGGTGAGGCCGGGGCCGCCGGTCTCGAGGGTCTCGGTGACCTTGCGCAGGCGCGAGATCGAGCCCGAGATGGTCTTCCAGTTCGTCAGCATGCCGCCGAGCCAGCGGGAGTTGACGTAGTACTGGGCCGAGCGCTTGGCCGCCTCGGCGATGGTGTCGGCCGCCTGGCGCTTCGTGCCGACGAACAGCACGCGGCCGCCGCGGGCGACGGTGTCGCTCACCGCCTGGAGGGCCTGGTGCATCGCGGGCACCGTCTGGGCGAGGTCGATGATGTGGATGTTGTTGCGGGTGCCGAAGATGTAGGGCTGCATCTTCGGGTTCCAGCGGTGGGACTGGTGACCGAAATGGGCGCCCGCCTCGAGGAGCTGACGCATAGAGAAATCGACGGCCATGATCGTGTGTGCTCTCCGGTTGATACCGCCGCGGAGGAAGCGACCGTCTCCTGGGAGACGGCCACCGGAAACGCCTCATTCAGGCATGAGGCCGGCTCCGCGTGTGGAATGGCCGGGGCGTTAGCAGAAGCCGGGCAGCGAGGCAAGATCGCCGGGACCCTGCATAGAGCTGCGAGCGTGGTTCACGGGCGGATGCACCGTGAAGGCTCGGCACCGTCATCCCGGGGCCGCGTGAGCGGAGCCTGGGATCCATGAACACCGCGCTACCCCGCTCGGCGCCTGCGCTGTCCCTGGATCGCACGCTCTGCGCGCCTTCCGGTCCGGGCTCCCTCTTCGAGCGACCCGGAACGACGGCGCGTCCGTCGAGACGGACGTTTCCGACCGGGAAGAGGACCATTGCCGGATGCCGGCTCAGCCCGCGAAGATCCGCGCGATCGCGCCCGCACCCATCACCCGGTAGTCCCCCGGCGCCAGATCCGCGGGCAGGTCGAGGCCGCCGACGCGGTCGCGGTGGAGCGCCGCGACGTGGTTGCCCAGCGCCGCGAACATGCGGCGGACCTGATGGTAGCGGCCCTCGTGCAGGGTCACGGTGCAGCGGGTGGCGTCCTCCGCCGCGAAGCCCACGGGCAGCAGGGGCTTGTCCTCGCCCTCCAGCATCAGGGTTCCGGCGGCCAGCACCGCGCCCTCGTCCCCCCGCAGCGGCCGGTCGAGGGTGACGCGGTAGCGCTTGGCCACCGCGGCCTTCGGGGCGATGATCCGGTGCAGGAGCGCCCCGTCGTCGGTGAGGAGCAGGAGGCCCGAGGTCTCCTTGTCGAGGCGGCCGACCGTGGAGAGGGCCGGGTCGCGGCGGCGCCAGCGCTCGGGAAACAGCCCGTAGACGAGGGGCCCCGCCTCCTTGTGCGAGCAGGTGACGCCCAGCGGCTTGTGCAGCATCAGGCAGAGGCCGGGCAGCGGATCGAGGCCCTCGCCCGCCACGGTGAGGCGCTCGGGCAGATCCGGATCGAGGGGGATGCGCGCGCCCGCATCCGCGAGCGCCGCCCCGTCGAGGCGGATCGCCCCGGCGCGGGCGAGGCCCTGGATCTCGCGGCGGGAGCCGTAGCCGAGATTGGCCAGCAGCTTGTCGAGGCGGGCGGCCTTCACCGGCGCGCCTCGTAGACCTTGTAGCCCCCCTCCGAGGCGCGCAGGGTCACGCTCCCGAACCGCTCGGCGAGCGCGCGCTCGTAGGGCAGGTGCGCGTTCGCGGTGAGCCAGAGGGCGCCCCCCGGGCGCAGGGCCTCGGCGGCGCGGGCGATGAAGCCCTGGCCCAGCGCCCGGTCCTCGGCGCCGCCGTCGTGGAAGGGCGGGTTCATGACCACGAAATCGAGGCGGGCGAGGTCCGCGACGGGCCCCCGCAGATCCGCCCAGGCGAAGCGCGCCCGCGGATCGGCGACGTTGCGCCGGGCCATCTCCACGGCGCGGCGGTCGATGTCCACGAGGAGGAGATCCGCGACCGCCTCGCAGGCCAGCACGGCCCGGGCGAGGAGGCCGAGGCCGCAGCCGAGATCGGCACCCCGCCCGGCCAGCCGCGGCAGCACCGAGAGGAGCAGCGCGCTGCCGGGATCGAGCCGGTCCCAGGAGAACACCCCCGGCTGGGTGCAGAGGGCGAGGTTGTCGATGTGGCGGGGACCGCCCTCCTCCAGAGCCGTCGCGAGGCCGGCCGGGGCCTTGGGCCGGTCGAGGACGCAGATGCGGTGGTGGCGCCGCGCCTCCTCGGCGACCACGCAGCCGAACCCGGCGAGCTCCTTGCCGAGCCGGCTGCCGCCGCGGTCCTTCGGCGCGAGGGCGACGAGCCGCCCCCCCGGCCGCAGCGCCCGCAGGGCCAGGGCGAGGGCGTAGCGCCGCTCGATGGTTCCGGGCGGCGCCAGCAGGACGGCCTCCGCCAGGCTGTCGGGCGGCACGTCCTCCAGGCGGGCGGAGCCGGGGATCAGGGGCGAGACCTGGGCCGCGCCCTCAGGGATATCGGCGAGTTCGGCCGGCGGCAGGCCGTAGACGATGGCGGAGACGGGATCGGACATGAACGGGTGAAGGCTTCGGTCGGGCGGGATTCAAGGCGCGAGGGTCAGCCCCTGGGGAATTCCAGACCCATCTCGCGGTAGCGGGCCGGGTCGTCCGCCCAGTTCTCGCGGACCTTCACGTGCAGGAACAGGTGGACCGTCGCCTCGGCGGCCTCCGCGATCTCGATGCGGGCGGCCTGCCCGATCGAGCGGATGGTCTGCCCGCCCTTGCCCAGCACGATGGAGCGCTGGCTCTCGCGCTCCACGAAGATCGTCTGCTCGATGCGCACGGAGCCGTCCGGGCGGACCTGCCACTGGTCGGTCTCGACGGTGGAGCGGTAGGGCAGTTCCTCGTGCAGGCGGTCGTAGATCTTCTCGCGGGTGATCTCGGCCGCGAGCATGCGCAGCGGCGCGTCCGAGACCTGATCCTCCGGGTAGAGCCAGGGCCCGGCGGGCATCAGCGCGGCGAGCGCCCGGCGCAGGGCCTCGATGCCGTCGCCCTTGAGCGCCGAGATCATGAAGGTCTGCTCGAAGGGCAGCGTCGCGTTCAAGCCTGCCGCGAGTTCGAGCAGGCGCTCGCGCGGGATCAGGTCGATCTTGTTGAGGATCAGGATGCGGGGCCGGCGCACGTCCTTCAGGCGGGCGAGCACGGCCTCGACCTCCTCGTCCACGCCCTTGCGCGCGTCGACGAGCAGGCAGACCGCGTCGGCGTCGGAGGCCCCGCTCCAGGCGGAGTGGACCATCGCCCGGTCGAGGCGGCGCTTGGGCGCGAAGATGCCGGGCGTGTCCACGAGGACGATCTGGGCCTTGCCCTCGATCACGATGCCGCGCACCAGCGCCCGCGTCGTCTGCACCTTGCGCGAGACGATGGAGACCTTGGTGCCGACGAGGCTGTTGAGCAGCGTCGACTTGCCCGCATTGGGCGCGCCGATGAGGGCGGCGAAGCCCGCCCGCGCGTCCTCCGGCGTGCCGGGCAGGGCGGAGGGCGCCGCGCGACCGGCCTCGGGCATCTCGTCCTGCGTCTCGTCAGCCATCTCGATCCCCGTCGGCGGGCCCGCCCTCGGCGATGCCCTCCCGTGCCATCACCGCGCGGGCGGCCTCCTGCTCGGCGATCCGCTTCGAAGGGCCCTCGCCGATGCCGGGCTCCAGCCCCTCCACCTGCGCGGCGATGCGGTAGAGCGGGGCGTGGTCGGGCCCCGAGCGTTCCATCACCGCGTAGACCGGCAACGCGAGGCCGCGGGCCATCGCCCATTCCTGCAGGGCGGACTTGGCGTCGCGCCCCCGCGGCGCCCCGGTGATCTCGGCGGGGCGGAAGGCGGCCTCGACGATCTCGCGGGCGCGGGCATAGCCCGCATCGAGATAGACCGCTCCGAGGATCGCCTCGCAGACGTCGGCGAGGATGGTGGGGTTGCGCCGGGCGCCGCCGGCCACCTCGCCCTGGCCGAGGGCGAGGTGCGGGCCGACCTCCCAGCGCCCCGCCACCGCGGCGCAGGTCTCGCGGCGGACGAGGCCGGCGAGGCGGCGGGACAACTCGCCCTCGTCGGCCCCGGGCAGGGCCGCGTAGAGGATGTCGGCGACCGCGAGGCCGAGCACGCGGTCGCCGAGGAATTCCAGGCGCTGGTAGCTGCCGGCGCGGGCGCCCGCCTTGCTGATATGGGTCAGGGCCAGTTCGAGCAGGCCGCGGTCGCCGAAGCTGTGGCCGATGCGCGCCTCAAGGAGGCCGAGCGGCGGCTTGGTGGTGCGGCGGACACGCCGCGCGGGGGTCTCGGGGCGCGCAGGCTCGCTCAAGACCGCCCCTAGTGGATCGCGCTGAACAGGCGGCCCCAGCGCACCTTGGCCGGCCAGTTCCAGATCTGCCAGGCGGGCGTGCCCTCGTCGATCGAGAAGAAGATCATCTCGGCGCGGCCGACGAAGTTCTCGAACGGCACGTAGCCGACATTGGCGAGGTCGCGCGAATCGGTGGAGTTGTCGCGGTTGTCGCCCATCATGAAGAAGTGCCCGGCCGGCACGGTGTAGACCTGGGTCTTGTCCCAGAAGCCGTTGTCGCCGTCGCGCTCGATCACCCGGTGGACCACGCCGTTGGGCAGGGTCTCGTCGTATTGCGGGACCTTGGTGGCCTGCCCGTAGGGGTCGATGGTCTCGTAATCGGCGATGCGATCGCGCTTGACCGGCTTGCCGTTGATGTTGAGCACGCCGTCGATCATCTGGATCCGGTCGCCGGGCAGGCCGATCACGCGCTTGATGTAGTCGGTGGCGTTGTCCTTCGGCAGCTTGAACACCGCGATGTCGCCGCGCTTCGGCTCGGCCGCCCAGATGCGGCCCTCGGCCTTGCCGGGAATGTACTCGCTCAGGGGCAGCGAGTAGCGGGAGTAGCCGTAGGAATACTTGGAGACGAACAGGTAGTCGCCGATCAGCAGCGTCGGAACCAGCGAGCCCGAGGGGATGTTGAACGGCTGGAACAGCAGCGTGCGCACCACCAGGGCGATGAGCAGCGCCTGGGTGCCGACCTTCAGGGTCTCGCGGGTGCTGGCCCACAGGCCGGTCTCGGCCCCCTTGAGCTCGTGCTTGCCGTCGTGATTCACGCGCGCGTGTTCCATCAAGATCGATCCCGCCGCATCCTTGGCCGGACCCGGCCGTGCACCCTCGCCCGCCCCGTCCGATGCCGGCCCGGTGACGGCCTTGGCACCTGGAATGCGTCGCGATCGTGTCCGCTGAAGGCCGGGGTCTAGACCAAGCGCCCGCCCGCCGCAACGCGGCTCCCGCGGCCCGCTCCGGAACATCGCCTCAGGGCGTGCCGATGGGCACCGCCTCGATGATCACGAAGGCCTGAGCCAGGGGCGGATCGTCGGTGAGCGAGACGTGGACCCGCGCCTCGTGCCCCTCCGGCAGCATCGCCCGGAGTCGGGCGAGCGCCCCGCCGGTGAGCCGCAGGGTCGGCCGGCCGCCGGGCAGGTTCACCACCTCCATGTCGCGCCAGAACACCCCGTGGCTGAGGCCGGTGCCAAGGGCCTTGGCGCAGGCCTCCTTGGCGGCGAAGCGCCGGGCGTAGGAGGGCGCGCGGGCGGCGCGCCGGTCGGATTTCGCCCGCTCGCCCTCCGTGAAGACGCGGTGGGTGAAGCGCTCGCCGAATCGCTCCAGGGAGCGGGCGATGCGGCGGATGTCGCAGAGGTCGGAGCCGATGCCGAGGATCATGGGCGCGCCCGTTCCCGGCCCGCATCCATGGCCGCGCGCATGTCGCGCACCGCCTGGGCCAAGCCGACGAAGAGGGCGTCCGCGATCAGGGCGTGGCCGATGTTCAGCTCGCGGATCTCGGGCAGCATCGCCACCGGGCCGACGCTGTCGCGGGTGAGGCCGTGGCCCGCATGGATCTCGAGACCCAGGCCGGCGCCGTGGGCGGCGGCCCGGGCGATGCGGGCGAGTTCGTGGGCGGTGCGCTCCCGGTCCCCCGCCACCGCGGCCTCGCAGTAGCTGCCGGTGTGCAGTTCCACCACCGGCGCGCCGAGGCGGGCGGCGGCCTCCATGACGGCGGGCTCCGGCTCCACGAAGAGCGAGACGCGGATCCCGGCCTCGGCGAGGCGGCTGATGCGGGGCGCGAGATGATCGCGCCCGCCCACGATGTCGAGGCCGCCCTCGGTGGTGCGCTCCGCGCGCTTCTCGGGCACGAGGCAGGCGGCGTGGGGCCTCAGTTCGACGGCGAGGCCCACCATCTCGTCGGTGGCGGCCATCTCGAAGTTCAGGGGCACGGCGAGGGCCGCCTTCAGCGCCCGCATGTCGGCGTCGCGGATGTGGCGGCGGTCCTCGCGCAGATGCGCGGTGATGCCGTCGGCGCCGGCCTCCACCGCCAGCAGCGCGGCGCGCACCGGATCCGGATAGGCCTCCCCGCGGGCGTTCCGCACGGTGGCGACGTGGTCGATGTTGACGCCGAGGCGCAGCTTCGGGGCGGTCATGTCGGGGCGGGTCTCGCGAGGGCGGTGCCGGTTCCCCTCACCTGTCGATTGCGGGGCGCCGGGGCAAGCCCCACATCGCCTGCGCGGAGCGGGCGGGCGCCCGGCAGCGGAGGCGGACCATGGGATTCCTCGACGGATTGCTCGGCCACGGCAGCGATCTCGGCCCCCGCGAGGTGGACGAGCAAGTGTCCGGCTTCCTCGTGGAGGGCGAGCACGTCCGCGTCGCCTTCAAGGTGATCCGCGACCTGTTCGTGTTCACGGACCGGCGCCTGATCCTGGTGGACCGCCAGGGGATCACCGGCCGCAAGGTCTCCTACCTCACGGTGCCCTACCGGGCGATCACGAGCTTCTCGGTGGAGACGGCGGGCACCTTCGACATGGATTCGGAGCTGAAGATCTGGGTCTCAGGGAGGCCCGACCCGATCGAGCGGACGCTCGGCCGCGGCGCCAACGTGCTCGGCATCCAGCAGGCGATCGCGGCCTCGCTGAAGTGAACACCTATGTAAGCACTCAATTTTTCTTCTGACTAAAATAAAATCCTGCTGCTGCACCGAGGACGCTACTGAGAGCCGCCAAGGGCTCTTTGCCGAATCCCGAGTCTCCCTGCATACCCAAAACAAAGATAAAAATGATCAGAGATATGAATACAAGTCCCGTCACAAAAGATTGATCTGATACCAAATCTACTATCCACATACGCGATTTCTGCTGCATGAATCTTACAAGTTCTTCGGTCGTATTAAACAATTTTACCTCGTATGATTTACTAACGTAAACGACTTCTTCTGTTACGCTCCCATCTTCTTCTATCGCACGAATAGAGACAAGTGATCCTGCAAACGCGTTTTCTATAAATTCTGTAGCCTTGACATCCTTATCAGTAGGGTACTTTAATCGATACTGGTCGCACGCTCTCTTTTTGGCCTCTTCCGCATTCATTGAAATCGCCCCCCCCTGAACCGAATCACGACTGTAAGCTATTTATATCTATTCCACACTGTCACTGAAAGAACATATCGACGCGTGAGATTTTACTTATCTATATATCGATTTAATATTCGGATTTGCAGAAAGACTGTTTTGGTCATAGGGGTTTATAGGTCTCTATCTAGATTTTTATAAGCCTGATTTCGTGTAATTCATTGTATTGAGATCGCCACATTCACCTTCCCTCCCTTCAACGGCTCAAGAGCGGGTTTTTCGCTGCACCTTGCCATCCGCGCAAAAACCCTCTATGCGCCGCCCCTCGTATCCGCTCCGGCCGGGGGCTGAACGGACGGTGCCGCCCGCGGCACAGGGTTCTCGGACCTGTCGTCCCGTGTCTCCGCCTTCGATCAACCGCTCGGGCCTCATCACGGCTCGAAGGGCTTGGCGCCGGGCGCGATGCGAGTGAACCGGCCCGGTCAGCGGATCCTCTCGCACGTCCGGGCCTCATCCACGATGAAAGGCCCGAAATGCCTCTCTACGAGCACGTGTTCCTGGCGCGCCAGGACGTGACGTCTCAGCAGGTCGAGACGATGATCGACACCTACAAGGGTGTCATCGAGCAGAACGGCGGCAAGCTCGAGAAGATCGAGATGTGGGGCGTCAAGTCCCTCGCCTACCGGATCAAGAAGAACCGCAAGGCCCACTTCACCCTCCTCAACATCGACGCTCCCCCGGCGGCCCTCGCCGAGATGGAGCGCCAGATGCAGATCTCGGAAGACGTGCTGCGCTTCATGACGATCCGCGTCGAGGAGCTGGAGCAGGAGCCCTCCGCGATGATGCAGAAGCGCGACCGCGACGACCGCAAGGATCGCGAGCGCGGCCGTCGTCGCGACGACGAGGGCTTCGGCGGCGGCGGCTTCGGCGGCGACCGCGACCGTGGTGACCGCGGCGACCGCGGTGACCGGCCCGAGCGCAACTTCGGCGGGGAGAACTGAGCATGGCTTTCGGTGCTGGTGGTGGCGGCGGTGGCCGTCGTCCGTTCTTCCGTCGTCGCAAGACCTGCCCGTTCTCCGGCGCCAATGCGCCGAAGATCGACTACAAGGACGTGAAGCTGCTCTCGCGCTACGTCTCGGAGCGCGGCAAGATCGTGCCGAGCCGCATCACCGCGGTCTCCGCCAAGAAGCAGCGCGAGCTCGCCCAGGCGATCAAGCGCTCCCGCTTCCTCGGCCTGCTGCCCTACGTCATCAAGTAGGCGCCTTCAGCGCCCGGTCCGGATCGTCCGGGCCGGCGCTTCCACGCGAGAAGACGGCGGTTCCGTGAGGCCGCCGTCATCGTTGGGGCGCGAAACGCCTCTAACCCCGGACGTGGACAACGGACCGGCGGGACAGCGGACATCATGACCCAGTATCTCGGTATCGGCATCGGCGCGGGCCTGATCTCGGCCCTCCTGTTCGGCGTGCTCCTCAAGGGGACGCTGCTCGCCTTCGTGCTGAACCTCGTCTCCCCCCTGCCGATCCTCATCGTCGGCCTCGGCTGGAGCCACCGCGCCGCCCTCGTCGCCGCGGTCACGGGGAGCCTCGCCCTCGCCCTCGCCATCTCGATGCCGTTCGGCCTGGGCTTCGCCGCCTATCTGGCGCTCCCCGCATGGTGGCTCGCCTATCTCGCGATCCTCGGCCGGCCCACGGCAGCGGGCGGCATGGAATGGTACCCGACCGGGCGGCTCCTCGCCTGGGTCGGCGGCACGGCCGGCGTCGCCGTCGTCGTCATCGCGCTCCTGTCCTCGCCGAACCACGAGGCCTACCAGACGCAGATGCGCGAGCTCGCCGGCTCGATGATCCGGATCCAGACCCGGGCGCCCGCCCCGCCGGCCGGCGCGCAGACCGGGTCCCCGGCCGGCCCGCAGGCCGAGCCGCGCGGGGAGGCCGACGCGAAGGCCGAGTCCGAGTCTCCGAGGCGGGCGGAACTGCAGGCGGAACTCGCCGACGCCATGGCCCGCGTCGTGCCGGGCATCGCCGCCACCGGCCTCGCGCTGCTGCTGGCCTTCTATCTCTGGGCCGCCGCCCGGATCGTGCGCGCCTCGGGCCGGCTCCTGCGGCCCTGGCCGGACATTCCGGCGACCGCCATGCCGCGCTCGGTGCTCGGCCTCCTCGGGGGCGCCATGCTCCTGAGCCTCGCGCCGGGCTATGCCGGGGTGCTCGGCACCGCGCTGATCGGCTCGCTCTGCGCGGCCTTCGCCCTCCAGGGGCTGGCCGCCTTCCACGACCGCAGCCGCGGCCGGCCGGGGCGCGGGGCGCTCCTGTTCGGCCTCTACCTGATCCTGTTCGTGACGCAGGGCATCGCCCTCGTCGCGCTGACCCTGTTCGGCCTCGCCGATACCGCGCTCAACCGCCGCCGCCCGCAAGGGGACGCGACCTGAGACCCTCCTGCCCGCCCGGGCACCCGACAGACGAAGGACTATAGACCCATGGAAGTGATCCTCCTCGAGCGCGTGGCCAAGCTCGGCCAGATGGGCGAGACCGTGAAGGTCCGCCCGGGCTTCGCCCGCAACTTCCTCCTCGCCCGCGGCAAGGCGCTGCGCGCCACCGAGGCCAACAAGAAGCACTTCGAGGCCCAGCGCGCCCAGCTCGAGACGCGCAACCTCGAGCGCAAGGCCGAGGCCGAGACCGTCGCCGAGAAGCTCGACGGGCAGAGCTTCACCCTGATCCGCCAGTCGGGCGAGACCGGCGTGCTCTACGGCTCGGTCTCCACCCGCGACCTCGCCGATGTGGTCACCAAGGAGGGCTTCACGGTCGACCGCGGCCAGTTCGTCCTCAACCAGCCGATCAAGACGCTGGGCCTCCACACCGTCCCGGTGGTGCTGCACCCCGAGGTCGAGGTGAAGGTCACCGTCAACGTCGCCCGCAGCCCCGAGGAGGCCGAGCGCCAGGCCCGCGGCGAGTCCGTGACCGAGCGCGAGGCGTTCAACCTCGACGATCTCGGCCTCGAGGTCGGCGCGGCTCTGGCCGATGCCGGCGAGGGCGCCGACGACCGCGGCTGAGGATTCTCCCCGGTGCGAGGGCGCCGGCGCCCTCGCGGCCCGGCGCACGGGCGCCGACGCGCGGTCGCGCTCGCGCCCTTCGGGCGGGGGCGTCGGCACGCCGCATCGGCGCAGGGGCCATCCACAGCGATCCCGTCCCGGCCGGTGGAGAGCGGGGACCGCGACCCGCGAGGGTTGACAGGTTCTTAATTTGTTCCAGCATAAACGCCCGTCGCTTCCCCGAGCGGCGGGCGTTTTCGCGTTCCGACCTCCGGGACCCGCGGCTAAGCATCGGTCAACCATGCCGGTGCCATGGTCTCGGACGACGCTGAACACCGCGCGGCCCGCACGGGCCCGTCCTCACCGGAGCGAGCCGATGGCCCTGCCCAACGCCCTGACGGCCAAGCTCGAAGCGGTGCCGACCGAGTACCGCGTCCAGCCGCACAACGTCGATGCGGAGCAGGCGCTGATCGGCGCGATCCTCGTCAACAACGACGCCTATTACCGCGTCTCGGACTTCCTGCTGCCCGAGCACTTCATGGAGGATGCCCACCAGCAGATCTTCCAGGTCGCGGCATCGCTGATCAAGGCCGGCAAGCTCGCCACGCCGATCACCATGAAGACCTATCTGGGCGAGGCCGATTTCGGCGGCCAGACGGTGTTCCAGTACCTCGCGCGGCTGGCCGCCGACGCCACCACCGTCATCAACGCCGGCGAGTACGGCCGCACCATCTACGACCTCGCCATCCGCCGCCGGCTCATCACCATCGGCGAGGACCTCGTCAACGGCGCCTACGAGGCGCCGGTGGAGCTCTCGCCCCGCGACCAGATCGAATCGACCGAGCGCCGGCTCTACGAGCTCGCCGAGGCCGGCAAGTACGACGGCGGCTTCCAGAAGTTCTCCGAGGCGCTCACCGCCGCCATCGACATGGCGGCCAAGGCCTACCAGCGCGAGGGCAAGCTCTCCGGGATAGCCACCGGGCTGACCGACCTCGACGCCAAGATGGGCGGCCTCCAGCCCTCGGACCTCATCATCCTCGCGGGGCGGCCCGCCATGGGCAAGACCTCGCTCGTCACCAACATCGCCTTCAACATCGCCAAGGCCTACCAGGGCGAGAAGGCGCCGGACGGCACCACGAAGACCGTCAACGGCGGCATCGTGGGCTTCTTCTCCCTCGAGATGTCGGCCGAGCAGCTCGCCACCCGCATCATCGCCGAGCAGTCGGGCGTCGCCTCCTACAAGATCCGCCGCGGCGACATCCGGCCGGAGGACTTCTACAAGATCACCGACGCCGCCCGGGACATGCAGACGATCCCCTTCTACATCGACCAGAGCGGCGGCATCTCCATCGCCCAGCTCGCCGCCCGCGCCCGCCGCCTGAAGCGCCAGAAGGGCCTCGACCTCCTGATCGTCGACTATCTCCAGCTCCTCTCCGGCTCGGCCAAGAAGGGCGACAACCGCGTGCAGGAGATGACCGAGATCACCACCGGCATGAAGGCGCTCGCCAAGGAGCTCGCCGTGCCGATCATCGCGCTGTCCCAGCTCTCCCGTCAGGTCGAGAACCGCGACGACAAGCGCCCACAGCTCTCGGACCTGCGCGAATCGGGCTCCATCGAGCAGGACGCCGACGTGGTGATGTTCGTGTTCCGCGAGGAGTACTACGTGGGCAACAAGAAGCCCCGCGAGGGCACGGAGGAGTTCTTCGCCTGGGAGGCCGAGATGCAGCGCGTCCACGGCAAGGCCGAGGTCATCATCGGCAAGCAGCGCCACGGCCCCACCGGCACGGTGGAGTTGCAGTTCGACGCCAACATCACGCGCTTCTCGAACCTCGCCCAGAGCGACCGCCTGCCCGAGCCGATGTGATAGGATCGGCCGGCACCCACCGGCCGGAGACGCGACGTGGTCCTTGCGACGAAGAGGCGGACGCCCGAACCGCCGAGCCTGAACGACGTCTACGAGGGCGAGCGCCAACTCGTCGGTATCATCCTCGCCCATCCGGAGGTCTACCCGGCCATCGCCCGGATCCTGCGGGGCGCGGACTGGACGCAGAGCCTGCACCGGGGCGTGTTCGAGGTCGCGGGCGAACTCGCGGCGGCGGGCCGAGCGATCACGCCCGAGGCCGTCCTGCCGCGCGTCGGTGATGTGGGGCCGGACGGCACCCCGGCGGAGGCCTATCTGACGGCGCTGGCGGCTGCGGCACCGCCGCCCCATCACGCGGAGGGCATCGCCCATGTCCTCGCCGAGGCGGCGCAGGCGCAAGCCCGCCCGAGCATCTACGACCTCGATTTCTACGCCTGGGCCTTCGCGCAGGCGGAACGCCTCCGGCGCGGGCAGTTCTCGGCCCTCGACGCGCTGAACCTCGCCGAGGAGATCGAGGATTTGGGCAATGAGATCTACAACAAGCTCGAGAGCGCGCTGCGCATCACGCTGTTGCACCTCCTCAAATGGGACCACCAGCCGGGCAAGCGCACACGCAGCTGGACCCTGTCCATCCGGAACGGCCGCCTGGATGCGGAAAAGATCCTGGACCGTCATCGAAGCCTGACGCCACGCCTTCCCTTCGCCCTCTCCGAAGCTTATCGCCGCGCGCGGATGGAGGCCGCCGCCGAGACTGGCCTCGACGAGGACGACTTCCCGGCCGCATGCCCCTACGACCTCGACGCGATCATGACCCGGCCGATCCCCTGGCCGCCCAGCGAGGACGCCCGATCATAGCACCCGACCCAACAGCCCCCCCAGGTCACGGCGCACGCCTCACCGTCGATCTCTCGGCCATCGCCGAGAACTGGCGCCGCCTCGGCGCCCGCGCGCCCGGCATCCCCTGCGCCGCCGTGGTGAAGGCCGACGCCTATGGCTGCGGCCTCGCCGCCGTGGCGCCTGCCCTGTGGCGGGCAGGCTGCCGCACCTTCTTCGTCGCCCATCTCTCGGAGGGCGAGACCGTGCGCGCCCGTCTGCCCGAGGCCGCAATCTACGTGCTGAACGGCCTGCCGCCGGGGGCCGGCCCCGCCCTCGCGGCGCGCGGCCTGCGCCCCGTCCTCGGCTCGGCCGAGGAGATCGTGGAATGGGCCGCCCTCGCGCAGGGCCGTCTTCCGGCAGCGCTCCACGTCGATACCGGCATGAACCGCCTCGGCCTGCCCCTCTCCGAGGCGCGCGCCCTGGCGGAGGATCCCGCGCGCCTCCGGGCCGCCGGCATCGACCTCGTGATGAGCCATCTCGTCAGCGCGGAGATGCCCGAGGATCCCGTCAACGCCCGCCAGATCGCCGATTTCGCCGCCGCGCGCGCGCTGTTTCCCGGCCTGCCCGCCTCGCTCGCCAACTCGTCGGGCATCTTCCTCGGCGGGGAGGTCCATCACGACCTGCTTCGGCCGGGCTACGCCCTGTTCGGCGGCAACCCGACGCCGGAGGCGGAGAACCCGATGCGGCCCGTGGTGCGGCTGGCGGCCGAGATCGTGCAGGTCCGCGCCGTCGAGGCCGGCGCGGGGGCGGGCTACAACGCCCGCTGGACGGCGCCGGGCCCCCGCCGCCTCGCCACCCTGTCGATCGGCTACGCGGACGGCTATCCGCGCGCGGCGAGCGAACGGGGCCGGGCCCTCGTCGGCGGCGTGCCCTGCCCGATCGTCGGGCTCGTCTCGATGGACCTCGTCATCCTCGACGTGACCGAGGCGCCCGAGGCCCGCCGCGGGGCGGAGGCGGTGCTCATCGGCGGCGCCCTCGACGTGGACGCGGTGGGCCGGGCGGCCGGCACCATCGGCTACGAGATCCTGACGCGTCTGGGTTCCCGGTATGTTCGCTCCTATGTAGAGTGAACCGAGACCGCCCCCGCTCCGGACTTCCATGGCCAAGATCCACCAGACCTTCGTCTGCCAGTCCTGCGGGGCGGTCTACAACCGCTGGCGCGGGCGCTGCGAGGCCTGCAACGGCTGGAACACGATCGTCGAGGAGGCGGCCGGCGGCCCCGGCCAGTCGGGGCCCGCCGCCACTCGGCCCTCGCGGGCGCGGGGCCGCGTCTTCCCCCTCGAAGGGCTCACCGGCGAGGCCAAGCAGGCGCCCCGCATCCCCTCCGGCATCGCCGAGCTCGACCGGGTCACCGGCGGCGGCTTCGTGCGCGGCTCGGTGATCCTGCTGGGCGGTGATCCCGGCATCGGCAAGTCGACGCTGCTGATGCAGGCCTCGGCCGCCATGGCCGCGCAGGGGGAGCGCGTCGCCTACATCTCCGGCGAGGAGGCGGTGGGGCAGGTGCGCCTGCGCGCCGAGCGCCTGGGCCTCGCGGGGCACCCGGTGGAGCTCGCCGCCGAGACCAACGTGGAGGACATCGTCGAGACCCTCTCGCAGGGGCGCCCGCCCGCGCTCGCCATCATCGACTCGATCCAGACCATGTGGACCGAGACCGTCGAATCGGCGCCGGGCACGGTCACGCAGGTGCGCTCCTCCGCCCAGAGCCTGATCCGCTTCGCCAAGAGCACCGGCACGGCGGTGATCCTCGTCGGCCACGTCACCAAGGACGGGCAGATCGCGGGGCCCCGCGTCGTGGAGCACATGGTGGACGCGGTGGCCTCCTTCGAGGGGGACCAGGGCCACCATTTCCGCATCCTGCGCGCGGTGAAGAACCGCTTCGGCCCCACCGACGAGATCGGCGTGTTCGAGATGACGGATGCGGGCCTCTCCGAGGTGCCGAACCCCTCCGCCCTGTTCCTGGCCGCCCGCGACCATCAGGCGGCGGGCACCGCGGTCTTCGCCGGCATGGAGGGCACGCGCCCGCTCCTCGTGGAGATCCAGGCGCTGGTCGCGCCCTCGGCCCTCGGCATGCCCCGCCGCGCCGTGGTCGGCTGGGACCCGAACCGGCTCTCGATGGTGCTCGCCGTGCTGGAGGCCCATGGGGGCATCCGGCTCTCCAGCCACGACGTCTACCTCAACGTGGCCGGCGGCCTGCGCATCACGGAGCCCGCGGCCGACCTCGCGGTGGCCGCGGCCCTGGTCTCCTCCCTCTCGGGCGCGGCGCTGCCGCCGGAGACGGTCTATTTCGGCGAGATCGGCCTGTCGGGGGCGATCCGCCCCGTGGCACAGGGGAGCGCCCGCTTGAAGGAGGCGGAGAAGCTCGGCTTCGCGCGGGCGCTGATGCCCCAGGGACGCGAGACCGGGCGCGACCCCGCCGACCGGGCCCTCGCCACCGAATCGCTCCGCCACATCGCCGATCTCGTGGCCGGCATCGCCGCGAACGGGCCGAAGCGGGCCGGGCGCGGACGGGCGCCGCGCTACGAGGACGACGCGTGAAGCCGGCGCATCCGGCTCGCGGGGGCGGGGCCCCCGTCGAAGGCCGGGGCGGATCAGCGCGGCTCGGGGGACGGAGACCAGGCGAGCGTCAGATCCATCGCCCCTGCCGCCACGGTCCTGAAGCCGAGACGTTCGTAGAGGCGGATGGCGTCGCGGTTGTCGCGGCCGACCGAGAGGGTGACGGCCAGGCCGGCAGCGCCTGCCTCCGCGAGCACGGCCCGGATCACCGCGGTGCCGATCCCGCGCCCGCGCCGCTCCGGCACGACTGCGAGATCGACGAGGGCGAGGGCATCCGCGCGCCGGTCGGTCACGATCCGGCCGACGCGCGCGCCGTCCTGGACGATCAGGTCGAAGCGCGCGTCCGGATAACGGGCGCGGTAGGTCGCCCGCTGCCCGGCGAAGCCCTGCTGCGCCAGAAGCGTCCGCAGGCCCGGATCGAGGCTCGCGAACGCGGGCGCCTGCCCGAACGCGGTCTCCTGGCACGCGGCGAACAGCGCGAGCAGGAAGGGCCCATCGGCCTCCGTCTCGGGGCGTCGGCACGGCACGGCGACGGCTCTCGGATGCAGCGGCGCGGGGGGCGCTCAGGGCCGCGGCGGATAGATCCCCGACAGGCAGATGATGAAGTTCACCACCAGGAAAGGCTGCAGGTTGCTGTGGGGTTGGCTGCCGCCCTGCACGGAGATCGAGCCGTTGCTGAGAACCGCCGGGTTGGCGGGCGTGCCCGTGGTGAAACTCGACCCGGGCTCGTCCTGCGTCGGGATCACCACCTGCGCCAGATTGGCGTTGCTCGGGTTGGACGTTCCTCCAAGCGAAGCGTCCGCGTTGAAGGCGTGGTTGTGCGCCGGCATCTGCGGGACGGTGAGGGTGACGGACTCGCTGCCCGCGCTCTGTCCCATCACGTAGGGCGACAGCCCCACACCGGTGCCCTGGTTGATCGGCACGCGACCGCGCAGATCGGGCAGCCCGAAGGTGGTCGTCCCGTTCCCGCCGTAAGCCGTCCCCAGCAGGCTGTACAGAGCGGCGTTCTGCGCGATCGGGAGGAGTCTCCCGTCGCACGGGGCCCAGCCCGGCGGCGCGTAATTGAAGCCGACCATTATGATCTGACCGGTGTATGCTTCCATGGCATTGCCCCCTCTTGCAAAATTTGAGATGATCGACAGCGAAAATTCAGGCCTGATTTCCGAATTAATATTCTGAAATCAGGAAATTTTGATCGATTTTATGATTATGCCATAGCGCGATTTAGATAAAATACAACATCGAAGACTTATATTACAATCGCTACCGCCCGAAATATCTTCAAATACGCACTTCACACAACTTAACAACTGCCAATGATGAATAAAGGCGCGCCTGAACGTCAGGAAGAAGACGCCTCTACAGAATTCCAGCATTCCGCTCGTGAGCGGGACGTGTCGGAGGTTCCACGGCAGACGAGGCTCCACCCTGCTTCATTCGAGCACGCCGCGGCAACCTCTGAGAAAGAGACCCACGGAGCAGCCCGAAGCCATCGCGCTTCCTCGATTCGGCCCGGTTCAATCTCTACAGTCGGCACGGACTTCCGATCAAGGGAAATCAGTTTTCGATCAAATCTCTCCGGACATCGCCCCACCCATCAGGCGATGGCATTCAATTTGACCAGACAACCGACCTCTCCGACATCGCCAGAGTAACACTTTAGACACACCTCCTAGGAATCCGCTGTTATCGTGTGCCAAACACTGATGTAAATCGGGATTTGGCCCGAGCGCACACCCCCCAGTACTTTTCAGATTGCAGTGCGTGTGCCTAAGGTTGGCCACATCCTGAAGTTGGCCGCCCGCCGGTTCCACGGCGCGAACAGCGGCGTGACGTTCCGGCAAGGGGCCTCGGACGATGGCGACGTATACTTATAATTTCACGGCCAACGGCAGCACCGGCAACGTCGTGATCACGACGGAGGATACGCCGAGGACCTATAATCCGGGTGGGGGCGCAACGTCCTACACCGGCTACCGCATCACCGGCATCTCGGGCACCTTCAACGGCCAGACGATCACCGCCTTGCTGGCCAGCAACAATGCGACGTCCAACCCGCTCACGAACGACGGGGCCTCGAACGGCAATGCCGGCCAGTACGACAACGTGCTCTGGACCGGCGACAACCAGGGCAACGCCGGCGCGAGCTATGTCGGCCTCGACAATCGCGGCGTCGCCTTCACGGCTGGCGGAACCGACTACCGGATCTACAAGCCGTCCGCATCGACGAACACCGTGGCCTATCAGTCGAACGGCACCCTCGGGCAGGCCACGACCTACAACGCGGCCAATTCGACCCCGGTCTGCTTCTGCGCCGGCACCCGGATCCTGACCGCGCGCGGGGAGGTCGCCGTCGAGGATCTACGGGTCGGCGACATGGCCGTCACGGCCTCGGGGCAGCACCGCCCGATCCGCTGGATCGGCCACCGCAGCCTGGACCTGCGCCGCCATCCGCGGCCCGAGACGGTCAGGCCGGTGCGCATCGCGGCCCACGCCCTCGGCCCGGACAAGCCCGCGCGCGACCTCTGTGTCTCGCCGGGGCACGCCCTCTGCCTCGACCTGCTCGGCGAGGTGCTGATCCCGGCCCTGGCGCTCGTCAACGGGGCCACCATCACGCAGGTGGAGGCCGAATCGGTCACCTACTGGCACGTCGAACTCGACAGCCACGACCTGCTGGTCGCCGAGGGCCAGCCCGCCGAGAGTTATCTCGACATGGGCAATCGCACCTTCTTCGCGGAGAGCGCGATCGTCGGCCTCGCGGCCGCGCCCGACGCGGAAGCCGCCGACCGCACCCACGCGGATTTCTGCCGGTCCTTCCACGGGGACGACGCCGTGGCGGCCTTCGCGCGGCAGCGCCTGCGCGCACGGGCAGTGGACCTCGGCTGGGATCTGCACCGGGAGCCCCTGGGCGACCTGCACCTCGTGGTCGACGGCCACCGGATGGAGCCCGAGACGGACGGGCGGGTCGCGCGCTTCGTCGTGCCGGCCTCGGCCGAGGACGTCCGGCTGGTCTCGCATGCCGGGATGCCGGCCCTGGTCTTCTCGGAGAGCGGCGACCGGCGCATGCTGGGCCTGGCGCTGCGCGCCCTGACCGTGGATGACGGCCTCGCCACGCGCCACACCATCGACCTGGACGACGAGCGCCTGGACGAGGGCTTCCACCCCGTCGAGACGGATCCGGCCCTCGGCTGCTCCTGGCGCTGGACCGACGGCCGCGCCCGCCTTCCCGCGGCGCTCTGGGCCGGCTGCAAGGGGCAGTTCTTCCTGCGCGTCGAGCTCGACGTGGACGCCCTGCCGCGATGGGTCGGCCCCAGGCACGCCGCCGATGCGGCCGAGGACGGGACCGGCCTGTCGGCCGCCGCCTGAGCGGAGAAGCCCGCGGGGTCGGCGCGGCGGGTACGATCCACCCGCCGCGCGAGGGGACGCGGCTGCGAGGCGCCGGCCCGCGGGCTCACGGCGGGCCGCGGGCCGGCGCATCGCGGATGCGGTGGACGGCCTCGTCGCGGACGGGCCGGACGTGAACGCCCGGCACGGATTCACGAAGAAGTCGACCAATCATCCGCGGTCGGATGTTCGAATTTTCGACAAGATACATTAACTATGCCGGTAGCTGCATCGGGGCAGCACGTGCGTTTTAAGAAAAACCCTTCCGATGCCCGGTAAGATGCGTTCCTACACTTGGCGTCAAAGGCGATGCAGATCGATCTTCCGACTCTCTGGTATCTGACCTGCGGAACCCTCCTCGTCGGCGCGGCCATGACCGCCTGGGAGAGCTGGGCGCAGGAGCGGCGCGGGCGGGAACTCGCGATCTGGACGGGGAGCTATCTCGTCTTCGCGCTCGGCTGCGTGGTGGCGGTGAACCGGGAGTCGCTGCCCGGCATCGCCGGATCGGCGCTCACCAACCTTCTGATGGTGCTGGGCTACCTCGCGGTGCTGCACGGCGCGCGGCGCCTCGACGAGCCGCCGCCCCTGCGCGGGCCGGCCGCGCTGCTGGCCGTGCTGGCGCTCGCCTGGACCGTGGCCGGAGCGGGGCACCTCACCGTCTTCTGGCATCACGTGGCCGCCGTACCGATCGCGCTGGTCTGCGGCCTCACCGCCTGGACCCTCCTGCGCAGCCGGGCCCTCGCCAGCCTGCGCTCCCGGCCCGTGGCGGTCGCCATCTTCGCCGTCCACACCCTGTTCTACCTCGTGCGTGCCCTGGTCACCCCGGTCCTCGTCGCCTTCCACGGGAGCGAGGTTCTGCCCGCGGTCGCCAAGATCACGATGTTCGAGGCGGTGCTCTTCGCCATGGCGATGCCGATGGCCCTCCTCGCCCTCGTGCGCGAGGAGGCGCAGGGAAGCCTGCTCGCGGCCGCGCGCACGGACCACCTCACCGGCCTCGGCAACCGGCACGGCTTCTTCGCGGAGGCCGGCCGGGTGCTGGCCGGGCACGGGCCGGACCGGCCGGTGACGCTGCTCGCCTTCGATCTCGACCACTTCAAGACGATCAACGACCGCCACGGGCACGCGGCGGGCGACCGGGTGCTCGCGCTCTTCGCGGAGGTGGTGCGGGCCGGCGCGGGGCCGGGGGCGGTCCTCGGCCGCCTCGGGGGCGAGGAGTTCGCCGCCCTCCTTCCCGGACACGACATCCGGGCCGCGCGCCGGATCGGCGACGGGATCGCGCGGGGCTTCACCGAGACGATCGCGCGGGCGGACGTGCTCGGCATGCCCGCCACCGTCAGCATCGGCGCGGCCGAGGCGCGCACGGGCCGCGCCGACCTCGCCCACCTGCTCGCCTCGGCCGACCGGGCGCTCTACCGGGCCAAGGCGCTCGGCCGGAACCGCGTCGAGATCGCCGAGCCGGGGAGCATCGCGGCCGCGGCCTGACCCGCCCGCGCCCCTCAGCCGCGCATCCGGAACGGGTTGAAGTCCGTCCCCCGGTCGTAGCGGTCCGCGCCCTCCGCGCGCTTCAGCCACGCGATGGCCGGCAGGCTCAGGGGCAGTGCCGCCACCTCCCAGGCGACCTTGAGGGCCCAGACCGAGACGCCGAGCCGGAGGAGGTCCGCCAGGGGGTAGACCCCGCCGAAGGCGAGCGCGAGGAACAGGGCGGTGTCGACGGCCTGCCCCACTACGGTCGAGGCGATCAGCCGGCCGGCCAGCCCCCGGCCGGCGAAGCGCAGCTTGAGCTTGGCCAGGACGTAGGCGTTGAGGAACTCGCCCGCGAGATAGGCGCACATCCCGGCGAGCGCGAGGCGCGGGGTCGCGCCCAGCACCACCTCGAAGGCCGCCTGGTGCGGCCAGAACGGCGCGGGCGGGAGCGCGGCGGCGATCCCGTAGGCCGCGATCCAGATTACCTGCACGGCGAAGCCCGCCCAGACCACCTGGCGGGCGCCGCTGTAGCCGTAGACCTCGGTGAGCACGTCGCCGAACAGGTAGGAGAGCGGGAACACCACGACCGCCGCCGGGAAGGTGAGGCCGGCGACCGAGACGATCTTGCCCGACAGGATCAGGGAGACGATCAGAACCCCCGAGAACAGGCCCGCGATCGGCACCAGATAGATCTGCCGTTCCCCCATCCGCCCCCCCTTCACGCCCCCTTCCCGCCCCACGCGCCGTCCCGATGCGGATCGCGATCCCCGGGCGCGCCCCCGGCGAGGGTGACGGCCGAGTTTGCGCAGGATATACAGGCGCCGCGGTCCTGGGGAGCCGCAGAGGGTCCTTCACCCGGCACCGCCCCACACGCCCAGATTGAACCCGATGCCGTTCTCCGTTCTCGATCTCGTCGTGCTCGGCATCGTCGTGATCTCAGCCCTGCTCGCCGCCGTGCGCGGCGTGACCCGCGAGGTGCTCGCGATCATCGCCTGGGTGGCCGCCGCCGCCGTGGCTTGGTCCTTCCACCCCCTGCTGCTGCCCACCGTGAAGCAGCACGTCTCCAGCGACACGGTCGCCCTGGTGGGCTCCATCGCGGCGATCTTCCTGGTGACGCTCATCGTCGTCTCGCTCATCACCGTGAAGATCTCGGACGTGGTGCTCGACTCGCGCATCGGCGCGATCGACCGCTCGCTCGGCTTCCTGTTCGGCGCCGCCCGCGGCTTCCTGATCTGCGTGATCGGCTGGGTGTTCCTGTCCTGGCTGCTCCAGGGCAAGATGCCGGACTGGGCCGCCCAGGCCCGCACGCAGCCGATCCTGGAGAAGTACGGGCAGGTGCTGGTGGCGCAGCTGCCCGAGAACCCCGACAACTTCCTGAAGAAGCTCAAGAAGCCGAAGGTCGACACGCCGCCGAACGAGCCGGTGGACGCGCCCGCCGAGGAGGCGCCGGCCCAGCGCCGCACCGACGGGGGAGCCGCGACGGCGCCGCGACGCTGACCTGCGCGCGCCGACGCTTGGTTGGCTGAGGGAAAACCCTTAGATACCCGGCTGTCCACGCCGGATGGCACGATTCCACGAACGGGCTCCCGCGGGTCCGCTCCAGGGATCCGCCGGCGCATCCGCCCCTGCGCCGGCGGCATTGAGGGATCGACCGAGTCCATGTCCTACCGCGCCGTTGTCCCTCCTCACGCCGATCCGGATCTCGACGGCGACACGCTGCGCGAGGAATGCGGCGTGTTCGGCATCTTCGGGCATCCGGACGCCTCGGCCATCGTGGCGCTGGGGCTCCACGCCCTGCAGCACCGGGGACAGGAGGCCGCGGGCATCGTCTCCTTCGACGGGGAGGTGTTCCATTCCGAGCGCCGCCCCGGCCTGGTGGGCGACTCGTTCTCGGACGGCGAGACCATCGCCCGGCTGAAGGGCCCGGCCGCCATCGGCCACGTGCGCTACTCGACCACCGGCGGCACCATCCTGCGCAACGTGCAGCCGCTCTTCGCGGAACTGGCGAGCGGCGGCCTCGCGGTGGCGCATAACGGCAACCTGACGAACGCCCTCTCGATCCGCCGCGACCTCGTGCGCGACGGCGCCATCACCCAGTCCACCTCGGACACCGAGGTGATCCTGCATCTCGCCGCGCGCTCGCGCAAACCGCGGATCATCGACCGCTTCACCGAGGCGCTCCAGGCCATCCAGGGCGCCTACGCCATCGTCGCGCTGACGAACAAGAAGCTCATCGGCGCCCGCGACCCGCTGGGCATCCGCCCCCTGGTGCTGGGCGAGCTCGACGGGCGCTACATGCTCGCCTCCGAGACCTGCGCGCTCGACATCATCGGCGCCAAGTTCGTGCGCGACATCGAGAACGGCGAGATCGTGGTGATCTCGGAAGAGGGCATCGAGTCCCTGCGCTTCGCCGAGCGGCGACCGCTGCGCCCGTGCATCTTCGAGTACATCTACTTCGCCCGGCCCGATTCCGTGGTGAACGGCAAGAGCGTCTACGCGGTCCGCAAGAACATCGGCCAGGAACTCGCCCGCGAGACGGGGGTGGAGGCCGACGTGGTGGTGCCGGTGCCCGATTCCGGCGTGCCGGCGGCGCTGGGCTTCGCGCAGGAGACCGGCCTGCCCTTCGAGATGGGCATCATCCGCAACCACTATGTGGGCCGCACCTTCATCCAGCCCACGCAATCCGTGCGCGAGCTCGGCGTGCGCATGAAGCACTCGGCCAACCGCGCGGCGATCGAGGGCCGGCGCATCGTCCTCGTGGACGACAGCCTCGTGCGGGGCACCACCTCGGTGAAGATCGTGCGCATGATGCGCGAGGCCGGCGCCCGCGAGGTGCATTTCCGCATCGCCTCGCCGCCGATTACCCATCCCGACTTCTACGGCATCGACACGCCGGAGCGCGAGAAGCTGCTCGCCGCGACCCACGATCTCGAGGGCATGCGCCGCTACATCGGCGCCGATTCCCTGGCCTTCCTCTCCATCCCCGGCCTGTACCGGGCCATGGGCGAGCGCGAGCGCGACGCGGCCTGCCCGCAATACACCGACCATTGCTTCACCGGCGACTACCCCACCGGGCTCGCCGACCTCGCCATCGCCGGCCCGCGGCGCCTCGCGCTCCTGGCCGAAGCGGATTGACCGGAATGACCGACAGGATCCTCGAGGGCCGCGTGGCCCTCGTCACGGGCGCCTCGCGCGGGATCGGGCGCGCCGCCGCCCTGGCGCTCGCGGGGGCCGGCGCCCACGTGATCGCGGTGGCCCGCACACAGGGGGCGCTGGAGGAACTCGACGACGCGGTCCGGCGCACGGGGGCGGACGGCGCCACCCTGGTCCCCCTCGATCTCACCGACTACGACGGCATCGACCGGCTCGGCGCGGCGATCAACGCGCGCTGGCGGCACCTCGACGTCGTGGTGGGCAATGCCGGCATCCTCGGCAACCTCATGCCGGTCGGCCACGTCACGCCCAAGGTCTGGGCGCAGGTGATGGACGTCAACGTCACCGCCAACTGGCGCCTGCTGCGCTCCGTCGATCCGCTGCTGCAGATGTCGGATGCGGGCCGCGCGATCTTCGTCTCCTCGGGGGCCGCCGCGAAGTGCCGGGCCTACTGGGGGCCCTACTCCGTCTCGAAGGCGGCGCTGGAGGCCCTGGTGCGCACCTACGCCGCCGAGACCGCGCGCACCGCCATCCGCGCCATGCTGCTCAACCCCGGCCCCCTGCGCACCGACATGCGCGCCGCCGCGATGCCGGGGGAGGACCCGCTGACCCTGCGCACGCCGGACGACCTCGCCCCGCACTTCGTGCGCCTCGCCGCCCCGGCCTGGACCGAGACGGGCAAGATCTACGATTTCCCGAGCGACCGCGTTCAGGATTTCCGGGCCCCCGAGTAACGGGGGGCCGGGGCCTTCAGGCCCCGGCGGGCGCGGGCGGAGCCCGCCTTCTTTGCGAGACCACGTCCCATGATCGACGTCCGCTGCATCTGCGC
The DNA here is from genome assembly GCA_947444195.1 of Methylobacteriaceae bacterium. Lineage (GTDB taxonomy): Bacteria > Pseudomonadota > Alphaproteobacteria > Rhizobiales > Beijerinckiaceae > Methylobacterium. Next base: position 52,493 of record CANEZL010000017.1, read on the forward strand.
CATCGGCCAGCGGGGCCAGCTCGGCCTCGACGGGCAATTGCCCTGGGAGGGCAACACCGATCCGGTCTTCGTGGAGGACGTGACGCGCTTCTTCGCCCTCACCATGGGCCACGTGCTGATCGCGGGGCCGAAGACCGTCGCCTCGGTGCCGGAATTCGCCTTCAGGGACCGCACCATCGACGTGATCCGCTCGCACGAGGATCCGGAGCAGGTCCTGGCGCGCTATCCGGGCCGGCGCATCTTCGTGGGCGGCGGCATCGCCGTGTGGAACGTCTACGCCCGGTACATCCAGCACTGGGACGTGACCCGCCTGCCCTACGACGGCGAGGCCGACCGCTGGTTCGACCCGGCCTGGCTGGTGGGCGGCCCCCTGCGGACGCCCTGAATCGGGCCGTAAACATTTCCCCGCTTCGTGCGTTGGCCCGCCACGTGTTCGGGCTGCGTCAGGGGGGATGCGGGTGATGAGTTCAGCGTCCTTCCGCTTCGGCATCGAGGAAGAGTACTTTCTGGCCGATGCCGAGACGCGGGGCACGCCGCGCCGCTCGGTGAAGCCCTTCCACACGGAAGCGGCCGAGCGCCTGCCCGAGACCGGCCGCGAACTCCTGCAATGCCAGGTGGAGGTGTGCACGCCGCCGGTGACGGCGTTCTCCGCGGCGCGCGACAGTCTCGCGAGCCAGCGCGCGGCGCTCAGCGAACTCGCGGCGGAGCACGAACTCCTGGTCTTCGCCGCCGGCACGCATCCGGTCGCCGACTGGGCGCGGCAATTGCCGACCAAGGGCGACCGCTACCGGGGAATCCTGCGCGATGTGGGCTTGGCCGGGCGGCGCAGCCTGATCTGCGGCATGCACGTCCACGTGGAGGTGCCCGATCCCGAGGCGCGGGTCGGCCTGATGAACCGGCTCCTGCCGTTCCAGCCCCTGCTCTTCGCCCTCTCGGCCTCCTCGCCCTTCTGGCAGGGCAAGCCGACGGGGTTGCTGGCCTACCGCCTCAGCGCCTTCGGGGAATTGCCGCGCACCGGCCTGCCCGAGCTCTTCCCCGACGCGGAGGCCTATGAACGCTACGTCCGCATCATGACGCAGGCCGGCTCGGTGCAGGATGCGAGCTTCCTGTGGTGGTCGCTGCGGCCCTCGATCAAGTTCCCGACGCTCGAACTGCGCATCGCCGATTCCTGCACGCGGCTGGAGGACGCGCTGGCGGTGGCCGCCCTGTTCCGCTGCCTCGTGCGCCTCGTCGTGCGCCGGCCCGATCTCAACGCCCGGCTCGACGGGGTCTCGCGGGCGCTCGCAGAGGAGAACCTGTGGCGGGCCCAGCGCAGCGGGGTCGGGGCCGAGCTGATCGACGAGGCCCGGGAGGAGGCGTTGCCCTACGCCGAGAGCCTGGACCGGCTGATCGACCTCGTGGCCGAGGATGCGGATGCCCTGGGCTGCGCGGCCGAGGTGGCCCATGCCCGCACCATCGCCGCGAACGGCACCAGCGCCGACGCGCAGGTCGCCGCCTTCGAGGCGGCCCGCGAGGCCGGCCTCACCAACCGGCAGGCCCTCGACGCGGTGGTGGACTGGCTGGCGGCGACGAGCCGCGGCGCCCCCGAACCGGTTGCCGCCGCGGGCGGCAGAAGCCTGTCGTGATCCCGAAGTGATCCAAGTTCGATATTGATGAACGCGGCCTCTGAAACCTGAGATCGTCGACAAGCCTGGACCTGAAGTCAGTCTTAGCCCAATCTGTTCGCAGGCATGGCGAATCGACACCCAGGGGTCGGGCATGGCGAATCTGGTGCGGCGGATCGTGGTGTTCCTGGACGGCACTTGGAACGCGGACGATGGAAACAGCCGGCCTACCAACGTCGTACGCATGCGGGAGGCGCTGAAGATCGGCGTCGAGGAACTGAACGCGCGGCCGGCCGCCGCACCCGGCGCCTTCGCTAGCGGCTCGGTCGTGGATGGCAAGACAGGCGTAGATGGCAAGACAGGCGCGTTCGAGTACGTCGTGCATTACGACAGCGGCGTCGGCACCGGCGTCCTCGACAAGCTGCCCGGCGGCATCCTGGGCCGCGGTCTCGATGACAACATTCGGGAGGCCTACCGCTTCCTCAGCCGGCACTACCGGGACGGCGATGAGATCCACGTCTTCGGCTTCTCGCGCGGGGCCTTCACGGCGCGCAGCGTGGTGGGCTACCTGTTCTCGACCGGCCTGCTGACGGCGGAGCACAGCACCACCGAGCGCGAGGAGCAGGCTTGGCGCTACTACCGGACCAGCCCCAACGACCGCAATTGCGGCGATTGGCACAAGCTCAAGGAATACCTGCATCCGGCGGACAAGCTGACCGTCAAGTCGGTCGGCGTCTTCGACACGGTCGGAGCGCTCGGCATCCCGATCGACCTGTTCCGGGCTGTCAACGCGCAGCGCTACGCCTTCCACAACACCGAACTTTCCCCGATCGTCGAGCACAGCTTCCACGCGGTGGCGATCGACGAGCACCGCCGCGCCTTCGAGGCGACGCTCTGGCGCAAACCGAAATTCAAGACCTACCTGTACTCCGCCAACGTCGAGCAAGTTTGGTTTCCTGGAGCGCACGCGGATGTCGGCGGCGGCTACACGAACTGGGATGTCTGGGATACGCACGATATCGGCCGCCAGGACATCGCCTACGACTGGATGATCCGGCGCCTGCGCGACCGCGTCGGCCTCCACTTCGCGGAATCGGCCAGTGCCGGGGCACCGGCCCGGCGATGCAGGCCGCGCGAAGCGGTCGAGGCCGAGATCCACCGCCCCTGGGGCAAGCTTGATCGCTTCCGCAAGCAAGCGACTCGGATCATCAATCAGGTCTGGCCGCTCGAACGGTCCGGCACGGTCGCGGTCGGCGTCGCCCGCCACGAAGACGCCATCGGCGAGAAGATCCACATCAGCGCATTGGAACTGCTGGCCCGGAACGGCGTCGCATGGGAGGGCCGAAGTGGAAAACAGCTGTACCGGCCGCCGAATCTGCTCGCCGTCCTGCCTCTGATCGCCGCGCATTATCAGGCGTGGAATCCCAACGCCTGGGCCGCTTGGCGGTCCTACGCGAGAGCCCTGGCCAAGGGCGCCGCGCAGCAGCCGACGCTCCCCGTGGTCGGATGGGACGGCTCCGAAATCCCGGCCATGCCCGATCGGAACAGCCATCCTGACATCTTCGCGCTCATCGGCACGGACCCTACGATCTACCGCCTTCCCACGCCACCACAGATTGCCACTGAGCCGGAACGGGAAACGGCAGCGGGCTGACGCACAGTCCACCCTAGCTCTTGTCGAACGGGTTCTCCGAGGTGCGCAGCGACAGGCGGATCGGCGTGCCGGGCAGGTCGAAGGTCTCGCGCAGGCCGTTGACGAGGTAGCGGGTGTAGGATTTCGGCAGGGCGTTCAGCTGGTTGCCGAACAGGGCGAAATGCGGCGGCCGGCTCTTCACCTGGGTGGCGTAGCGGATCTTGATGCGCCGGCCCGAGACCGCGGGCGGCGGGTTGCGGCTCATGGCCCCCGAGAGCCAGTCGTTGATCCGCGAGGTCGAGACGCGGCGGCTCCAGACCTCGGAGGCCTCGACCACCGCCTGCATCAGGCGGTCGACGCCCTCGCCCGCGAGCCCCGAGAGCGGCACCACGGCGACGCCGCGCACCTGCGGCAGCAGGCGGGTGCAATCCTCGCGCAGGCTCTTCAGGAGGCCCGGCTGGTCGGCCACGAGGTCCCACTTGTTGAGGCCGATCACCAGGGCGCGGCCCTCGCCCTCCACGAGGTCGACGATGGTGAGGTCCTGCTTCTCGAAGGGAATCGTCGCGTCGAGGAGCACCACCACGACCTCGGCGAAGCGCACCGCGCGCAGGCCGTCCGAGACCGCGAGCTTCTCCAGCTTGTCGTCGATGCGGGCGCGGCGGCGCATGCCGGCGGTGTCGTGCAGCTTGATCCGGCGTCCGCGCCATTCCCAGTCGAGCGAGATCGAATCGCGGGTGATGCCGGCCTCCGGACCGACGAGGAGGCGCTCCTCGCCGAGCATCCGGTTGATGAGGGTCGACTTGCCGGCATTGGGCCGCCCGACGATGGCGACGCGCAGCGCCCTTCCCTCCGCATCGCCTTCGTCCTCCGCGTCGGGATCGGGCTCCGGCAGGGCCCCCTTCAGGGCCTCGTGCAATTCGCCCAAGCCCTCGCCGTGCTCGGCCGAGAACGGCACGGGGTCGCCGAGGCCGAGGGAGAAAGCCTCGTAGGCGCCGGCGAGCCCGCCCCCGCCCTCGGCCTTGTTGGCGATCAGGATGACGGGCACGCCCGCCCGCCGAACCAGTTCCGCGAAGGGATGGTCGGAGGGCAGCACGCCGGCGCGGGCATCGATCACGAACAGCACCACGTCGGCGGCGAGGATCGCGGCCTCCGTCTGCATGCGCATGCGGCCGGTGAGGGTGTCCTCGTCGGCCTCCTCCAGCCCCGCCGTGTCGATGACGCGGAAATTGAGGCCGCCGAACTGCACGTCGCCCTCGCGCCGGTCGCGGGTGACGCCGGGGCGATCGTCCACCAGGGCGAGCTTCCGGCCGACCAGCCGGTTGAACAGGGTCGACTTGCCGACGTTCGGCCGGCCGACGATGGCGACGGTCGGCAGATCCATGATGTCTCTCGATTCTTGCTTCGTCCGGCCCGCGTCGCGGCCGGGTCCTTCAACAGGTGCGGCCGCCCGGTCCCCACGGGGTCCGGGCGGCGCTTTCGGGTTTCCCTTACACCAAGTCGCGCCGGATGCCGGCCAAAAAACTCAGCGCGTGATCGGCGGCGGCGCGGCGGGCTCGGCCTTGGCCTCGGTGACGGTGACCGGACCGCCCGCGACGATGGCCGCGTAGACCTCGATGCGCTGGCGCAGGCCCTGGGGCGTCTCGGGGTCGGCGCTGATCTGGTCGAACCAGCGGCCGGCCTCCTCGTACTGGCCGCGCTTCAGCGCGGTCAGCCCCAGCATCTCGCGGGCGGTGTGGCGGAAGGGCGTGCCCGCGGCCAGGCTCTGCAGGCTGGCGATGGCGGGCGCGGGATCGGCGGCGTCGAGGCGCAGGAGCGCCGCGCGCAGGCGCGCGAGTTCGCGCAAGCCGTCGCCCGCCTGGGTGTCCCCCGCGATCTTGTCGTAGGCCGCCGCCGCCGCCGCCGGATCGGTCCGGGCGGTCTCGGCAGCGGAGCGGAAGCCCGCGAGCAGGCGGTAGCCCGCCGGCCCCTGGGCCTCGATCTCGTCGAAGATCTTGTCGGCCTCGGCGGGCTTGCCGTCGCGGGCGAGGCGGTTGGCCGTGTCGAAGCGCGTCGAGGCGGCCTCGGCGGCGGCGCGCTGCGCGCCCTGCCAGTAGCGCCAGCCGCCGACGCCGGCCACGACGAGGACGGCGAGCGCCAGGATCACGCCGCCGTAGCGGCGCCAGATCTGCGCCACCTGATCCCGGCGGTAATCCTCGTTGACCTCGCGGATGAACTCGTTGTTCTCAGCCATGCATCCCCGGCGCCCCGTCCCCGGCGCGCCACCTCGCGTTCCCGTTTCCGCCCGCGCCTAGCACAGGCCCGGGGGATTTGCGATCCGGCCCGCCGCTCACGCCTTGCCCGGCCAGGCCGAGACGCCGATGAGCCAGAGGTGCAGGTAGCGCGCGAACACGAACCAGACCGCGACGCCGATCGCCACCGCCAGCGCGTCGTTGCGCCAGCCCCGCGGGGCGGCGGGCCCGCCGTGCTGGGCCGCCACCGCGCCCGCCGGCACGGCGCGCCGCTTGAGGCTGATCCGGTCGATCACCGCCCAGGCGAGGAAGGCCCCGAACAGGACGATGGAGCCGAGATCGCCGTTGGCGAGGAGATGGGCGGTGGCCCAGATCTTCACCGCGAGGAGCATCGGGTGCTTGGCGAAGGCCCGGATCCGCCCCGGCAGGTAGGCCGAGGCCATCACGACGAAGGCGAGCAGCACGAGAAGCAGGGCGAGATGCTTCGTGAAGACCGGCGGATCCCAGACCGGGATGTAGCCGGAGGCCCGGTACTGGCCGTAGCCGACGACGATGAGGACGAGGCCGAGGGCGGAGAGGAGCGTGTAGCCGAGCTTGTACCTCTGCTCGCCCACGCGCGCGACGATGTCCGCCCGCCGGGCGCGGGCCATGGAGAAGGCGTGCGTGCCGAGGAACAGCAGCAGACCGAGGATGAGGATCAGCATGCGCATCGCCTGTGGAGAGGCGGCGCCGGGACAGGGCCGCTCAAGCTCCCTGTAACGGTTCTGAACAGACTCTGCCGCGGTTTGTCCAGGCACCGGCCGCCGCAGGCGGCGCGCCGCCCCGAGGTTTTCGATGCGACTGCCCGCCGCCCTCCTCGCCCTCGCCTGCGGCCTCGCTCCGATCACGGTGGCCGCGGAGCCGCCCCTGTCGAGCCTCACCCTGGTCGGGCCGGCCACCACGATCTTCAAGGCGGGGCGCGACGCCTGCGACGGCGCCGACGTGCCGGACGCTCCCGCCCGCGCCTTCCGCGACGCCACCGGCGCGGTCGCCGTGTTCGGCATGCACTACCGCAACCGGGCGCTGCGCGGCCCCGACCTGGAGCACCTGAAGCTGGACTGCGCGGTGGTGCTCGATTCCGGCGAGAAGGCGGACCCGGCCCTCTACGACGACCGCTCCTGGATCACCGCCACCTGGACGGCGGACGGGCGGGCGGTCGCCGCCCTCGTCCACCACGAGTACCAGGCGAACGAGCATCCGGGCCGCTGCCGCTCGGCCGTCTACATGGAGTGCTGGTACAACACGATCACCGCCGCGTCCTCCCCGGACGGCGGGCGCAGCTTCACCCGCGCGAAGCCCCCCCTCGTGGTCGCCGCGCCGCCCTTCACCCAGGAGGTGGACCAGGGCCGGCACCGGGGCTTCTTCAACCCCTCGAACATCGTCGGCATGGGCGGCGCCCACTACTTCCTCGCCTCCACCACGGGCTGGGACCGGCCCGGCAGCGACCAGGAGGCCGGCATCTGCCTGTTCCGCAACGCGAGCCCCGCCGACCCCGCGGGCTGGCGCGCCTGGACGGGCAGCGGCTTCACCGCCGCCTTCCCCGACCCCTATCTGCGCCGCCCCGCCCCCGCCGCCTGCCGCCCGGTGGGACCCTTCCCCGGGCCGGTGGGCGGGGTGGTGCGCCACCGCCCCACGGGGGTGTTCATCGCGGTGTTCATGGCGAAGGCCGGGACGGGCGCGGCCGGCGACTTCCCGAGATCCGGCTTCTACTGGACGACCTCGCGCGACCTCGTGGCCTGGGACCGGCCGCGCCTGCTCCTGGAGGGGGCGACCCTCTACGACGACCCCTGCACCGCCCGCGGCGGGCTCATCGCCTATCCCGCTCTCCTCGATCCCGCGGCGACCGGCCGCAATTTCGACGATGCGGGCGACCGCGCGCTCCTCACCTACGCGACCCTGCGCACGGAGGGCTGCACGATCACCTCCGACCGCGACCTCGTGCGGCGGCCGGTGGCGATCACCGCCTGGCCCTGAGCGCTCGATGCGGACAGGCGACATCGGGCTTCCGGAATCGCCGCGCGATCGCAACGGGATGGCGCGCGCCGCCGTCCCGGTGGGAAAGCGACGCGCTCAAGAGATGTACGGACGACAATTTTTCTTACGTGGGCGACAAAAACTGGTGCAGTTGGCGGCTCCCGTGCGGGCGTGTATCAATCCGCCCTCGAACGCCCGGCCGTATACGCCGACGGGACGCGGCGTCTGCCCGGATTCCAAGAATAGAGGCATCTCCATGAGCGCCGGTACCGCCGCCGACAAGCATTTCTCGGACACCTTCTTCTCCGCGCCCCTCACGGAAGCGGATCCCGAGATCGCCCGCGCCGTCGAGCAGGAGCTCGGCCGGCAGCAGCACGAGATCGAGCTGATCGCCTCCGAGAACATCGTCTCGCGCGCGGTGCTGGAGGCCCAGGGCTCGGTGCTCACCAACAAGTACGCCGAGGGCTATCCGGGCCGCCGCTACTACGGCGGCTGCCAGTTCGTGGACGTCGCCGAGAACCTCGCCATCGAGCGCGCCAAGCGCCTGTTCAACTGCGGCTTCGCCAACGTGCAGCCCAATTCCGGCTCCCAGGCCAACCAGGGCGTGTTCATGGCCCTGATGCAGCCGGGCGACACCTTCATGGGTCTCGACCTCGCCGCGGGCGGCCACCTCACCCACGGCGCGCCCCCGAACGTCTCGGGCAAGTGGTTCAAGCCGGTCTCCTACACCGTGCGCCGCGACGATCAGCGCATCGACATGGAGCAGGTCGAGCGCCTCGCCCACGAGCACAAGCCCAAGGTCATCATCGCGGGCGGCTCGGGGTATCCCCGCCACTGGGACTTCGCCAAGTTCCGCGAGATCGCCGACGCGGTGGGCGCCTATTTCTTCGTGGACGCCGCGCACTTCGCGGGCCTGATCGCGGCCGGTGTCCACCCCTCGCCGTTCCCGCACGCCCACGTCGTCACCACGACGACGCACAAGACGCTCCGCGGCCCCCGCGGCGGCATGATCCTCACCAACGACGAGGCGCTCGCCAAGAAGTTCAACTCGGCGATCTTCCCCGGCCTGCAGGGCGGTCCGCTCATGCACGTCATCGCCGGCAAGGCGGTGGCCTTCGGCGAGGCGCTGAAGCCCGAGTTCAAGATCTACGCCCGCCAGGTCATCGAGAACGCCAAGGCGCTCGCCGACACCCTGATCTCGGGGGGCTACGACATCACCTCGGGCGGCACCGACAACCACCTGATGCTGGTCGACCTGCAGCGGAAGGGCCTCACCGGCAAGGCCGCCGAGGCCGCGCTCTCGCGGGCCGACATCACCTGCAACAAGAACGGCGTGCCCTTCGACCCGCAGAAGCCGACCGTCACCTCGGGCATCCGCCTCGGCACCCCGGCCGGCACCTCGCGCGGCTTCGGCGTCGCCGAGTTCAAGCAGATCGGCGGCTTCATCGTCGAGGTGCTGGACGGGCTCGCGGCCAAGGGCGAGGAGGGGGACAGCGCCGTCGAGGCGAGCGTGAAGGAGCGCGTGCACGCGCTCACCGCCCGCTTCCCCATCTACGGCTGAACCGCCCCACCCCTACCGCATCGCGGTAGACCGTTCTAAGACACGGCCGCGGATCCCCCGATCCGCGGCCGTTTCGTCAGGACGATCGAGAGTTCGATGCGCTGTCCCTATTGCGGCGGCTCCGACACCCAGGTGAAGGATTCGCGGTCCAGCGAGGACGGGGCGGCGATCCGCCGCCGGCGGGTCTGCCCGGATTGCGCCGGCCGCTTCACCACCTTCGAGCGGGTGCAGCTGCGCGAGGTCACGGTGCTGAAGCGCTCGGGGAAGCGCGTGCCCTTCGACCGGGACAAGCTCCAGAGCTCCATCGACGTGGCCCTGCGCAAGCGCGCGGTGGCGCCCGAGCGGGTGGAGCGCCTCGTCAGCGGCATCACCCGCCAGCTCGAGAGCAGCGGCGAGGCCGAGGTGCCCTCGGAGACGATCGGCGAACTGGTGATGGAGGGGCTGAAGGGGATCGACGACGTCGCCTATGTGCGCTTCGCCTCGGTCTACCGGAATTTCCGCGAGCCGAAGGATTTCGAGGACCTGCTCGGCACCCTGACGGGCTCGGTGCCGCCCCCCGCCGAGCCGGAGGCGGAGGAAGAGGCCGTACCCGCCCCCCGCCGCCGCGCGCCGCGAGCGCGGCCATGAGCGAGGTCGTGAGCGCGGCGCGCTACATGCGCCTCGCCCTGGCGCTGGGCGAGCGCAACCGCGGCCTGACCTGGCCGAACCCCTCCGTCGGCGCGGTGGTCGTCGCGGGGGAGGCCGGCGCCGAGCGCATCGTCGGGCAGGGGGTGACCGCGCCGGGCGGGCGCCCGCACGGGGAGCCGCAGGCGCTCGCCGAGGCGGGGGCGGCGGCGCGCGGGGCCACCCTCTACGTCACCCTGGAGCCCTGCTCCCATCACGGCCGCACGCCCCCCTGCACCGACGCGATCATCGCCGCCGGCATCACCCGCGTCGTCAGCGCCATCGAGGATCCGGACCCGCGGGTGGCCGGCCGCGGCCACGCCCTCCTCCGGGAGGCCGGCATCGCCGTGGAGACGGGCCTGCTCGCCGAAGAGGCCGCCCGCGACCATCTCGGCCACGTCACCCGCGTCACGCGGGGGCGGCCCGCCCTGCACCTGAAGCTCGCCCGGACGCGGGACGGCTTCGCGGCGGCCTCCGGCCCCGAGCGGCTGCGCATCACCGGCCCGGTCGCGGACGGGGCCGTCCATCTCTGGCGGGCGCATGCGGACGCGATCCTCGTCGGCATCGGCACGGCGCGGGCGGACGACCCCTCCCTCACCGTGCGCCTGCCGGGGCTCGGCGGGCGCTCGCCCTTGCGGGTGGTGCTCGATTCCCGGCTGCGCCTGCAACCGTCGAGCGTCCTCGTGCGCACCGCCCACGACGTGCCGACCCTGGTGCTCGCCACCCGCGGGGCGCCGGCCCACGCCAAGCGCATGCTGGAATCCCTCGGCGTCGCGGTGGCCCGCGTGCCCGACGACGGGGCCGGCCGGATCGACCTGCACGCCGCCCTCGCCGCGTTGGCCGAGCGCGGGCTCACCCATCTGTGCAGCGAGGGCGGCCCCCGTCTTGCGGACGCGCTGGCGGGGGCCGATCTCATCGACCGGTGCACGCTGATCACCGGCCCGACCGAGTGCGGCGGCGCCGGCGGCCTGCCGGCGCTCGGCCCGCAGCTCGCAGCCCTCCTCGACGGGGGCCGCCTGCGCCCGGCCGGGGAGCGGGTTCTCGGACCCGACCGGGCCGTCACCTACGAGCGGGCCCCGCCCAGGCCCTGAACCCGCGCGCCGGACCGGCGCCACTGCCTACGGGAAACCGCCCGATGTTCACCGGCCTCGTCAGCGATATCGGCACCGTGCTCAGCGTGGCGGGCGACGACAGCCTGCGCCGCCTCACCATCCGCGCCGGCTACGATCCGGCCGGCATCGCCCTCGGGGCCTCGATCGCCTGTTCCGGCCCCTGCCTCACGGCGGTGGCGGTGGAGCCGGCGGAGGGGGGCTGCGTCTTCGCGGTGGACGCCGCCGCCGAGACCCTGGCCCGCACCACGGTCGGCCGCTGGCAGGCCGGCACCCGGATCAACCTCGAGCGCTCCCTGAGGATCGGGGACGAGCTCGGCGGCCATCTCGTCACCGGCCACGTGGACGGCCTCGCCGAGATCGTCGCCCGCGAGAGCGTGACGGGGGCCGACAGCGCCTGGGGAGCGAGCACGCGCTTCGTCCTGCGGGCGCCGCGCGACCTCGCGCCCTTCATCGCCGCCAAGGGCTCGGTCTGCCTCGACGGCACCTCGCTCACCGTGAACACGGTTGAGGACGACCTGTTCTCGGTGCTCCTGATCCCGCACACCCTGGAGGTGACCACCTGGGGCGAGCGCCGGGCGGGCGACCGGCTCAACCTCGAGGTGGACCTGATCGCCCGCTACGCCGCCCGCCTGACCGAGGCGCGGGCCCGGGCGGAGGCCTGAGCGCCCTCAGCGCGGCGGGATCGAGTAGGTGCCGGTGGCGTGGCAGACGAGGTCGTCGCCCCCCGCGGCGGTGATGCGCACCTCGCCCACCGCGAGGCGGCGGCCGAGCTTCATCAGCCGGCAATCCGCCCAGAGATCGCCGGAGGCCGGCTTGCGCAGGAAGTTGAAGGTCAGGCTCGTGGTCACCGCGAGCGCCACCGGGCCGATATTGGCGAGGATGGCCGCGTAGAGCGCGTAGTCGGCGAGCGCCATCATCGCCGGTCCCGAGACCGTGGCGCCGGGCCGCAGGAAGCGCTCCTGCGCCTCCAGCCGCATCCGGGCCGAGAGGGGCCCCACCGCCTCCAGATGGTAGGCGCGGCCCCCCGCCTGCATCTGCGGGAACTCACGGTCGAGGAAATCCTGCGTCTCGGCGCAGGTGAGGACGGTCCCGGTCATGCGCCCCATCGAGCATGGCCGTCGGCGCGCGGCAAGGCCCCGCCTCCGGCCCGCCGGGCGTTGCCGGAGAGCGGCGGACGCGCTAGCCCGGACCCCTCGCAGACGAGGGAGAACGCCCCGTGTTCAGCCACATCACGCTCGGCAGCAACGACCTGGCCCGGACGAAGGCCTTCTACGACGCGCTCTTCGCCGCGACCGGAGGCAAGCCCGGCACCGAGGACGCGAAGGGGCGGCTCGTCTACAGCCATCGGGGCGGGCGCCTCCTCATCACCAAGCCGGTCGACGGCAAGGCCGCCACCGGCGCGAACGGCGGCACCGTCGGCTTCACGATGGAGAGCCCCGAGGAGGCCAGGGCCTGGCACGATGCCGGCGTGGCGAACGGCGGCACCTCCGTCGAGGACCCGCCGGGCGAGCGCAGCGGCCCGGCCGGACGCCTCTACCTCGCTTATCTGCGCGACCCGGACGGCAACAAGCTCTGCGCCCTGCACCGCTTCCCGGGCTGAGCGCCCGGCCGACGCGGTTTCCCGCCGCGCGATTGATCGGCCGCGGTCCCGGTGTTTCCTGGAGGCTTCCTCCGAGGCCGCGCACCGGGCGCATCGGGATGCGGCAAGGCCTTGAGAGACGGCGCGAGCGGGCCCCGGGAGCCGCGGCGCCTACGCCTTCACGTCCACCAGCCGGCCCTGTCCGGGCGGGGGCGACGCCGAAGCCGCCGTTTCCGCCACCAGGGCGGCGACGGCCTTCTGGGCGCCGTTCTGCTGGCGCGCCACGGCGACCCCGATCGACTGGGCGAAGGCGCCGGCCTGCATCTGGACGGCCTGTGCCGCGACACTGCTCATGCCGCACCGTAGTGCGGACACGGTGAAGCTCCGGTTACGCTGGGCGGGGCCGGCGCGCCCTCAGCGCAGATGCGCGGCCAGCCACAGGGCGAGCACGAGGACCGCCCCGGTCCCGAGGGCGCGGAGCGCGCGGCGGGCCGCCGGGCTCATCCGCGCAGGCTGTCCGCGAAATCGTCGGGCACCTCGCCCCACTGTCCGAGGATCGTCGCGCTCTCCAGTTCCCCCGTCTCCTCGTCGGCGACGATCCTGAGCGCCGCGGTGCCGGGGAGCCGCGCCGCCATGATCTCGGCCTTCTTCAGCGCGCCGTGCTCGCTCAGGGCCGGCTCCGGCCGGTCCGGGCGCAGCCGCTTCCGGTGGAGGCTGAACGTCTGCACCAGATACGTCGTCTTCATCGCCATCGTCGTGCCGTCCTCAGATCTGTAGCCGGCGCATCGTGCCGGAACGCGGCGGACGGGGCGCGATTGGGCAGGCATGAGCAACCCGTCCCCGCCCGTCTCCGCCATCCTCTCCGCCGATTGCGTGCATCTCTGCGTCGACATGCAGCGCATGTTCGCCGAGGAAACCGACTGGCGGACGCCCTGGATGCCGCGCGTCCTGCCCCGCGTGCGCCGCCTCGCGGCGGCCCATCCGGACCGGACGATCTTCACCCGCTTCGTGCCCGCCGCCCATCCCGGCGAGGGCCGCGGGACCTGGGCGAGCTATTCCGCGCACTGGGCCTCGATGACCGGGGAGCGCCTCGACCCCGGCCTGATCGACCTCGTGCCCGACCTCGCCGCCTTCGTGCCCCCCGCCGCGGTCGTGGACAAGACGGTCTACTCCCCCTGGCTCGGGACGGACCTCGACGCTCGGCTGCAGGCCCGGGGCGTGGACACGCTGGTGGTGACGGGCGCGGAGACCGATGTCTGCGTGCTCGCGGCCGTGCTGGGCGGGGTCGATCGCGGTTACCGAATCGTCCTGGTGACGGACGCCCTGTGCAGTTCCTGCGACGAGGCGCACGACGCGCTGATGGTGATGTACCGCATGCGCTACAGCCATCAGGTGGAGACCCTGACCACCGCGGAGGTGCTGGCGCGCTGGTGAAGGCGGCCCAGCGGGGCCCCGGGGCGCCCCGATCTGTGGCCCGGCTGCCGCACCGGCGGCCCGGATGCTGTGGACGGCACCGCCTGCCTTCGAAGCGTCAAGCTTTCGGCCTGAGCTTGACCCGGTCGTCCTCGATGCCGTTCACACCATGATCGCCCTGTCCCGCGCCGTCATCCTCGCGCACCGCGAAATCGCCGCCGTGCTCCTCTCGTCCGGCCTGTTCCTGGCCGGGCTGCTCGCCTTCGTCACCCTGGCCGCCTGAAGGCGCGGCCGCGGGGCACCCCGTCGCCGCCCCGCCCGGAACATTCTCCGCGGAGGCGATTGCCGATTCCGCGGGAGGACATCTTTCCACTTCGAACGCGGCAGGGGTTCCGGCGCCGGGCCGCCGGGGCGATCCCAGGCGGATCCGCAGATCCGCCTCCGGCCTGTTCGGGGCGCCGTCGGTGGGGTGCCCTCAGCGCGCGCGAACCGCGCCGCGCGCCCTCCGGAGCCGTCCGCCGGAGGCCCCCGGCTGTCCCTCATACCAGATCCGATCGATCCCTTCGGGATGGCGGATCTGGGCTTCGCTCAGGCGCCGCGCGGGCTCGGTCGATACGACCCCCGCCTCGATCGAGCGGAGGTCGTATCAGTGATCGTGCCCGCAGCCGCAATCCGGACCGTGCTTGTGGTGGGCATGATCGTGGTGGTGCCCGTGGTCGCGGTGCCCATGGTCGCGGTGCCCATGGTCGTGATGACCGCCGTCTTGGGCGTGGTCATGGGCGTGAGCGTGGGCGTGGTCATGCGCATGATCGTGGGCGTGGCCGTGATCGTGGCCGCAGGTGCTGTGGTCGTGGGCCGCGCGCTCGGGGCGAAAGGGCCGGGAGACGGCCCGCGCCGCGCAGCCCTGGCCGCGGACGAGCTCGGCATTGGCGGGGGTGTCCGGCACGTAGAGCAGGTCCGCCGCGATCTCGGCCGCCACGTGGCTGCCGCCGAGCTGCCAGGCGAGGCGCAGGAGCCGGGCCGGGTTCTCGGCCCGCACCTCCAGGAGCGCCTCGTCGGCGGCGCGCACCGCCACCAGCCGCCCGTCCTCCAGGCGGAGCGCGTCGCCGTCCTCGATCACCGCCGCCTTGGCGAGCGCCAGATCGAAGGCGAGGCCGCCCTGCGCGTGCAGATGCCCGGTGGCGGCCGCGCGGGCCCCGTGGTCCAGGCTCACGGTGTCGACCACCGCCTCGGGCCGGACGGCGGGCTTGCGGACGAGGGTGGTGGCTCTCTGCATCGTGTCCTCGCGGGAATCCGGGCTGGCGCGGCGAGTCCCGATGTCGGAACGGCGCGGCCGAAAGGGAAGGCTCGCCCGCCACGATCTCGCCCCGATGGAACCGAAGCCGTGTGGCACGCATTCCACGTTCATAACGGCTAAGCTCAGGCCGCACCATCGTCACGGCGAATTGCCGGACCGCACAAGGGAAAGCACCATGAAGAAGATCGTCTGCGCCGCCCTCGCCGGCGCGCTCGCGCTCTCCGTCGGCGCCTGCAACACGCCGCAGGACCGCGCCGTGGGCGGCGGCTTGCTGGGCGCGGGCCTCGGCGCCGCGGTGGGCGGCCTCGCCACGGGCCGCGCCGGCGGCGCCCTGGCGGGCGCGGCCATCGGCGGCGCGGGCGGTGCCATCGCCGGCGCCGCGTCCGCCCCGCGCTGCCCCTACGGCACCTACCGCGACGCCTACGGCGACATCTACTGCCGCTGAGCCGTCCGCGTCGCGCGTCGGCGCGGACGCGGGCCCCGAGCGTCAGCGGGGCCGGAGCCCGATGCTCCGGCCCCGCGCTCAAGACTTTCTCACGGGAGCCGAAGCGGCTATCCCTCGCGGCCCTTCCCACCGCGATCCGAACCGCCGATGCCCCTGCCCACGACCACCCGGAACCGGCCGCGATGAGTTCCGGCCTCTGGGGCAAGCTCGGCGGGGCGGGGCTCGGCATGGCGGTCGGCGGCCCCCTCGGCGCGCTGGCGGGGAGCCTCGCCGGGCACTACCTCGTCGACCGCGAGGGCGCCCCCTTCGGGCCGATGCCCCGGGACGTGGTCTTCACCACCGGCCTCGTGGCCCTCGCGGCCAAGATGGCGAAATCCGACGGCGTGGTGACGCCCTCGGAGGTCGAGGCCTTCGGCAAGGTAGTGCAGGTGGAGCCGGGCGAGCAGGCGCGGGTCGCCCGCCTGTTCGATCTCGCCAAGACCACCACCGCCGGCTACGAGGCCTATGCGAGCCAGCTCGCCGCGACCTTCAGCGACGAGCCGGCCCTCTTGGAGGACGTGCTCGACGGCCTGTTCCACATCGCCACGGCGGACGGGGCGATCCACGAGGCCGAGGAGCGCTACCTGCACGCGGTGGCCGGGATCTTCGGCATCGCGGAGGGGGCCTTCCGGCGCATCGCCGCCCGGCACGTGCGCCTCGCCGACGATCCCTATCTCGTGCTCGGCCTGGAGCGGGGCGCCGCCCCGGCCGCGGTGAAGGCCCGCCACCGGGAACTCGTGGCCGAGAACCATCCCGACCGCGCCATCGCCCGCGGCCTGCCCCCCGAGGCGGTGGCGATCGCCGACCGCAGGTTGGCGGCCATCAACGCGGCCTACGACCGCATCGTGGCGGAGGGCGGCGCGCCGTGAGCCCGGACACCCCCCTCGTCGGCCAGATCATCCCCTCGCCCAACCACGGCGAGCGCCGGGGGCCGCGGCCCGACCTGCTGATCCTGCACTACACCGGCATGGAGAGCGCGGCCGCCGCGATCGGCCGGCTCGGCGACGCCACCGCCGAGGTCTCGGCCCATTACGTGGTCCTGGAGAACGGGCGCATCGTGCAGATGGTGCCCGAGGGCCGCCGGGCCTGGCACGCGGGCGCGAGCGCCTGGAAGGGCTGGCGCGACGTCAATTCCCGCTCCCTCGGCATCGAGATCGTGCATCCGGGCCATGCCGGCGGCCTGCCCCCCTACCCGGAGGCGCAGGTCGCCGCCGTGACCGACCTGGCGCGGGACATCGCGGCGCGCTGGGGGATCCCGGCGGAGCGGGTGCTCGGCCACTCGGACATCGCCCCCGAGCGCAAGGAGGATCCGGGCGAGACGTTTCCCTGGGACAGGCTCGCGGCGGCGGGGGTCGGGCACTGGGTGCCGCCCGTGCCGATCCGCGACGGGCGCTTCCTCGCGCGGAACGATGCCGGCCAGCCGGTGGAGGCGCTCCAGGCGATGCTCGCCCTCTACGGCTACGACCTGGAGGTCAGCGGCCGCTTCGACGAACGCACCCACGCCGTGGTCGCCGCCTTCCAGCGCCACTTCCGGCCCGCCCGCGTGGACGGCGTGGCCGACGCCTCCACCATCACCACCCTGCGCGACCTGATCGCGGCCCTGCCGGGCTGAGTTCGTGGTCCGGCTCGGGGCCCCGGCCTCAGAACCGCGCCACGAGCACCACGCCCCCGATCATCAGGAGGCCGCCCAGGATGCGGAGCAGGCTGGCCGGGTGCCGCTCGAAGCCGACCCAGCCGAAATGATCGAGGGCGATGGAGGTGACCACGCCCGCCGTCACCAGCAGGGCGAGGAACGGGGCCGCCCCGACCTGATGCGCCACCGACAGCTGGGTGACCACGATGCCGCCGCCCAGGACGCCCCCGAACCACGCCCACCAGGGGATGTGGCCGACCTCCTCGGCCGTCGGCCAGGCGAGGCGGCCGGTCGCGAGGCCGGCGGTGAGGACGGTCAGCAACGTGCCGAGCCCGACGAACAGGCCCGCCGTCAGCGGCTGCGAGAGCCCCTTGGCCAGGGCCCCGTTCTGGCCGGGCTGGATCGCGTTGGCGATGCCCGCGAGCAGGACGATACCGTAGAGATACCACATCGCCGACCCCGGGCTCGACGGGAAACGGGGTCTACCGGCGAGGGGGCGGTGTGTTCCGGTGCACCCGCGTTCGTCGGCCCGGACCGGCCCCGAACGGTCATCGCGGGGCCTTCGGGCACCGCCCTCTAGAGCATGCTGCTTTTTCACGGAAACAGCAGCATGCTCCATCTCTTCGTGGTCGCACGATGATTGCGGAAAACCGGATCCCACTTTTCCGCATCGTGCTCTAATTGACGAGGCAGAACCCCGCCCCCGGATCCTTGAGGCCACCGATGCGGCGCTCCGGCGCGCAGGGGGGCGCCACGGCGCGCGCCTCCTGCACCCGCGGGGGCGGATCGAGCACCGGGCGCGAAGCCGTCGAGCCCGGCTCGTCGGAGAGCCGCAGCCCCGTCGCCGCCGCGACCGGCACCGCCGCCGCGCCGGCGGCGCGCGCGGGTGTGATCGAGAGGGCGGGCTGGTAGACGAGCCGGCTCGACCGGGGCGTCTCGGGGCGCGCCGCCGCCGGGGCCGCCACGGGCCGGTAGGGTGTCGGGGCCCGTCCCGAGAACACGCGGCCGAACCCGCGCCCGCGCGCCTCCGCCCCCTGGATGCCGCCGGCCAGGGCGAGGGCCGCCGCACCGATGACCAGCCATGTCCGCATGGATCGCCTCCGTCTCACGGGGATCCATGCTGCACGGGACCCTTTAAGCGCCCCGCAATCCGATCGCTCGGATTGAAGCGATTCCCGCTTTTCACAGCGTCCGCGCGGCGGACGGGGGCGCGTGCGTCGTCGCGTCCCGGAACATGCGGTGCGGACGGGGCTTTTCGGAGCAGACACCCGGCGCCCGCGCCGGACCCCACGCTCCCGGAGGCACCGTGCGGACCACCTCTCTGACCCTCGCGAGCCTGGCGCTCGCCCTCGTGGCCGGGCCCGTCCTCCTGGCCGGGCCCGGCCTCGCGCAGGGCAAGCCGCTGCCGCCGCCGGCGAGCGGCGCGACCCCCGTGGTGGAACTGACGATCGCCCTCAAGGACGGCAAGCCGGTCTGCGACCCGGCCGAGCTGCGCCTGCCCGCGGACACCAACGTGACGATCAACGTCGTCAGCAGCGCGGACGCGCCGGTGACGCTCACGGCCGCGGGCCAGTTCGAGAACGGCCGGGTGCTGCACGCCGACGGCGACCTCGTCCACGTGGCCAGCGAGAAGGGCTACACGGTCAAGCAGAACGGCCGGGGCACCCTGAAGCTCAGGACGATGCCGGCGGGCGAGACCCCCTACGGCTGCACCAGCACCCGCAACGCCAGCGCCCCGTTCGTCGGCAAGCTCGTCCTGACGCCGCCGGCCCAGTGAGGGACGGCGGGCCCGCCGCCACCGGCGACAACGCCTTCGATCGAGCCCGTTGCCGCCCTCCGCCGCCGCCACATATCCCGCCCCGAGCGGCCCCGGCCCGGACGTGACGGCTGGGGTCCGTCCGGCCGTTGGAGGAGGTGTGCGATTGAGCGAGGCCCCCGCGCGTGCCGAGGTCCTCGCACGCTATCGCCCGGTCCGCGCCGCGATCCAGGCCGTGCTCCGCGCCGCCGTCGTCCGGAATGGGAGCGAGGCGCGGGGGTAGGGCGGGGCCGCGGCCGATCCGCGCCGCCCGCGTTGTCATAAAACGTTCTTTCTTCAGAACGTCTCACGGGGAGAGGTTCGTCCTCCCCGCACGCCCGTCCAGGGAAGATGATTCGTCCCAGGCCATTCCGCGCGGTCGAACCGCCGGAATGTGAAGGGGAAGCCTCCGGCGCGCTCGTCCGGCGGCCATTCCCACCTCCCCCGCCGATCGGGTTGACATCGTTCTGTAAAACGAACACGAGAGGGCGGCAGGGTGCCGCCTCCCGCGGCGCGCCGCAGCGCCTGGAGATCGTCGTGACCGTTCAGCACGTATCCCGTCCGATCCGCAGCCTGCGCCGTCTCGCCTGCGCACTCGCGCTGGCGGGCCTCGTGCCGGCGGGCGCCCTGGCGCAGACCGCCATGCTCAACGTCTCCTACGACCCGACGCGCGAGCTCTACCGGGACATCAACGCCGCCTTCGCTGCGGACTGGAAGGCCAAGACCGGGGAGGACCTCACCGTGCGCGCCTCGCACGGCGGCTCGGGGGCGCAGGCCCGCACCGTGATCGACGGCGTGCCCGCCGACGTGGTGACCCTCGGCATCCCCTCCGACATCGACGCCATCGCGCGGCTCTCCAGGAAGATCCCCGCCGACTGGCGCACCAAGCTGCCGAACGAGGGCCTGCCCTACACCTCGACGGTGGTCTTCCTCGTCCGCAAGGGCAACCCGAAGGCCGTGAAGGACTGGTCGGACCTCGCCAAGCCCGACGTGAAGGTGATCACCCCGAACCCGAAGACCTCGGCGGGCGGGCGCTGGAACTTCCTCGCCGCCTGGGGCTACGCCTACGAGCGCGACGGCAAGGACGCGGGCAAGGCCGACGCCTTCGTCGGCCAGATCTACAAGAACGTCCCCGTCCTCGACACGGGCGCGCGCGGCTCCACCGTCACCTTCGCCCAGCGGGGGCTCGGCGACGTGCTGCCCACCTGGGAGAACGAGGCCTTCCTCGTCCTGCAGGAGTTCGGCGCCGACAAGTTCGACATCGTGATCCCGCCGGTCTCGATCTACGCCGAGCCGCCGGTGGCGCTCGTCGACGCCAACGTGGACGCCAAGGGCACCCGCAAGCAGGCCGAGGCCTATCTCCAGTTCCTGTTCAGCGATCAGGCGCAGGCGATCTTCGCCAAGCACCGCTACCGCCCGATCAAGCGCGAGGCCGCCGACCCGAAGGATCTGGCGCTCCTGCCCGAGATCAAGCTCTTCAAGATCGAGGATCTGCAGGGCGACTGGGACACGATCCAGAAGAAGAACTTCGACAACGGCGGCCTGTTCGACCAGCTCAGCCGCGCCGGCCGCTGACCGGGAGACCCGCTCCCTTCCCCAGACACGCGCGCGCCGCCGAACCGGCCTCCGCCCCGGCGGCGCGCGCTCCGGAGCCCGCTGCCGTCTCACGGAACCGGCAGCGGGCCCTATCCTCTTCCGATCGCACGATGATTTCGGAAAACCGGATTCCACTTTTCCGCATCGTGCCCTAGGTCCGCACCATGACCGAACCGAACAGACCCCGCTGGCGTTTCCGCCAGCCGAGCGTGATCCCGGGCTTCGGGCTCACCTTCGGCTACGCGCTGACCTGCCTCTGCCTCATCGTGCTGCTGCCGCTCGCCGCCCTCGTCTGGCGCGCCTCCGGCCTCGGCCTGTCGGGGATCGTCGACGTGGCCCGGGACCCGCGCGTGGCGAGCGCCCTGAGGCTCAGCTTCGGCGTCTCGCTCGCCGCCGCCCTCACCGCCTCGGTCTTCGGCTTCCTGGTGGCCTGGGTGCTGACCCGCTACCGCTTCCCCGGCCGGCGGATCGTTGACGCCGCCGTCGACCTGCCCTTCGCCCTGCCCACCGCGGTGGCCGGCATCGCGCTGGCGTCCCTCTACGCGCCCACCGGCCTCGTCGGGGCGCAGCTCGCCAGGGTCGGAATCCAGGCGGCCTACACGCCGCTCGGCATCTTCATCGCCATGGTGTTCATCGGCCTGCCCTTCGCGGTGCGCACCGTGCAGCCGCTGATCGCCGAGATCGACAAGGAGGTCGAGGAGGCCTCGGCCACCCTCGGGGCGAGCCGGCGGGCGACCCTGGTGAAGGTGGTGCTGCCGCCCCTGATCCCGGCGGTGCTCACCGGTTTCGCGCTGGCCTTCGCCCGCGGCGTCGGCGAGTACGGCTCGATCATCTTCATCGCCGGCAACCTACCTTACGTCTCCGAGATCGCGCCGCTCCTCATCGTCATCAAGCTCTCGGAATACGACTACGCGGGGGCCGCCGCGATCGCGACGATCATGCTCGGCATCTCGTTCCTCACCCTTCTCGCGATCAACCTGATCCAGGCCTGGAGCCGCCGGAGGTTCGGCTATGTCTGAGAGCGCCCTCACCCTCGGCGGGCCGCGGCCCGCGGCCCGGCCGCGCAGCGCCACGGGGGAGAGCCGGGCCGTGCGCTGGACGCTCATCGCGGTGGCGGTGGTGTTCCTCGCCCTGTTCCTCGTTCTGCCCCTGCTGACGATCTTCGTGCAGGCCTTCTCGAAGGGCTTCGAGACCTACCTCGCCACCTTCCGCGAGCCCGACGCCGTGGCGGCCGTGAAGCTGACCCTGACGGTGGCGGCCATCGCCGTGCCATTCAACCTCGTCTTCGGCATCGCCGCGGCGTGGGCGATCGCCAAGTTCGAGTTCCCGGGCAAGAGCCTGCTCGTCACGCTGATCGACCTGCCCTTCTCGGTCTCGCCCGTGGTCTCGGGGCTGATCTACGTGCTGATCTTCGGCTCGCAGGGCGTGTTCGGCTCGTTCTTCATCGACCAGGGCCTGCAGATCATCTTCGCCCTGCCGGGCATCGTGCTGGCGACCATCTTCGTCACCTTCCCCTTCGTCGCCCGCGAGCTGATCCCGCTGATGCAGGAGCAGGGCAACGCCGAGGAGGAGGCCGCCCTGACGCTCGGCGCCTCCGGCCTGCACGCCTTCCTCACCGTGACGCTGCCCAACATCCGCTGGGGCCTGCTCTACAGCGTGCTCCTCTGCAACGCCCGGGCGATGGGCGAATTCGGCGCGGTCTCCGTGGTCTCCGGCCACATCCGCGGCCTCACCAACACGATCCCGCTCCACGTGGAGATCCTCTACAATGAGTACAACTTCGTCGCCGCCTTCGCCGTCGCATCCCTTCTCGCCGGCCTCGCCCTCGTCACCCTCCTCATCAAGTCGGTCCTCGAATGGCGCTATGCCGGCGAGCTTGCGGCCGGCGGGCGGCACTGACATGCTGGCGAGCCCGGAGACAGACGCCGTGAGCGGTGACGCGAAGACCGGCGACGCGCGGGGCCGCGGCCCGCTGCGTCCCTCGACGGCGGTCCGTCCCTCGACCGCGATCCGCATCGAGGGCCTGTCGAAGACCTTCGACACGGCCGCCGTGCTGCACGATTTCGACCTCGACGTGCGGGCGGGCGAATTGCTCGGGCTCCTCGGCCCCTCGGGCTCGGGCAAGACGACGCTCCTGCGCATCATCGCCGGCCTCGACTTCCCCGACCGCGGCCGGGTCCTGTTCGGCGGCGACGACGCCACGGGCCTCCCCGTCCAGCAGCGCGCGGTGGGCTTCGTGTTCCAGCACTACGCCCTGTTCAAGCACATGAGCGTGGCCGACAACATCGCCTACGGGCTCAACGCCCGGAAGCGCGCCGATCGGCCGAGCGGCACCGAGATCCGGCGGCGCGTGGGCGACCTCCTCGACCTCATCAAGCTCTCGGGCTTCGGCGACCGCTACCCCTCGCAACTGTCGGGGGGCCAGCGCCAGCGCGTGGCGCTCGCCCGGGCGCTGGCGGTGGAGCCGCGGGTGCTCCTCCTCGACGAGCCCTTCGGGGCGCTGGACGCCCAGGTGCGCAAGGACCTGCGCCGCTGGCTGCGGGAGATCCACGACCGCACGGGCCAGACCACGATCTTCGTGACCCACGACCAGGACGAGGCCCTGGAACTCTCCGACCGCGTGGCGGTGCTCGACCGGGGCCGCCTGGAACAGGTCGGCACGCCGGACGAGGTGCAGGACAGCCCGGCCTCGGCGACCGTGCTGAAGTTCCTGGGAGACGCCGTCGAGGTCGAGGCCATCGCCGAGGGCGGCAGCGTGCGCGTGGAGGGGCACCCCGTGCCCGGAATCGACGTGCCGCCGGGGCTGATCGGCCCAGTCAAGCTCTACGTGCGGCCCTGGCAGATCCAGCTCACCGAGCCGGCCTCGGCCCATCTCCACGGCACCGTGCGCGCCTCCTACCGCAGCCAGGGCCGCCAGCGCATCGAGGTCGAGCGCGGCCCCGGCCGGCCGCTCCTGGTGGAGGATTTCGACGGCGAGCGCTACGCGGCCGGCCGGCCCGTGGGCCTGCGGATCGTCGGCGGCTACGTCTTCGCCTGACGCTGGTCCGGCGCGAGAGCGCGTCACGACAGAGGCTGGAGACGTGGACGATCGCGACGTGATCGGGAACGGCTCCGGCGCCGAGAGCCGGCTCCTGCCGGTGGCCGCCCTCGTGGCCGGCATGGTCTCGCTCCAGTGCGGGGCGGCCTTCGCCAAGGGCCTGTTCCCCGTGATCGGCCCGTCCGGGGTCACGGCGCTCCGCGTCGGCTTCTCGGCGCTGATCCTGCTCGCCGTGTGGCGGCCCTGGCGGCGCAGCCTCGGCCGGCGGGATGCCGGATGGATCGTGCTCTACGGGGCGGCGCTCGGGGCCATGAACCTGATGTTCTATCAGGCGCTGCGCACGATACCCCTGGGGCCGGCGGTGGCCATCGAGTTCGCGGGGCCGCTCGCGGTGGCGCTCTCGGCCTCCCGCCGGGCCGCGGACCTGTTCTGGATCGGGCTCGCCGTGCTCGGCCTCGGCCTGCTCCTGCCGCTGGGCGGGGCGGGCGCGCTCGATCCCGTCGGCGTGGCCTACGCGCTGGGCGCGGCGCTGGCCTGGGCCCTCTACATCCTGTTCGGCCAGCGGGCCGGGCGCGGCCATGGCGGGCAGGCGGTGTCCCTCGGCATGGCCACGGCGGCGCTGCTGGCGCTGCCCTTCGGCCTGGCGGAGGCGGGCGCGAGCCTGTTCACGCCCGCGGCGCTCGCCGGCGGCCTCGCGGTCGCGGTGGCGTCGAGCGCCCTGCCCTATTCCCTGGAGATGTTCGCGCTGCGCCGCCTCGACCGGCAATCCTTCGGGGTGCTGATGAGCGTGGAGCCGGCGATCGCCTCGCTCGCCGCCCTCCTCGTGCTGGGCGAGCGCCTCGACGGGGTGCAGGGCTTCGCCATCGCCTGCGTGGTCGCGGCCTCCCTCGGCGTCACCCTGCGCGGGCGCCCCGCCGGGCCGTCCCCGTGACGGGGCGGCGGTCAGGCCTCCCAGACCTGGCCCGGGCGCAGGGCCAGGAAGCGCTCCTGCGGCAGGCCGGCCACGGTGAGCGCCGCACCCAGGGCCTCGGCGGGGCGCTCCACCCCCTCGTCGGTGAGGCGGAAGGTGCCCCAGTGGTGGCCGAGGGCCTGATCCGCGCCGAGAAGCGTCAGGGCCTCCACGGCGTCGGCCGGGTTCATGTGCTGGGCCTGCATGAACCAGCGCGGCTCGTAGGCGCCGATGGGCAGGGTGGCGAGGCGCGGGGGCCCGAAGCGCTCGCGGACGGCGCGGAAGAGGCGCCCGTCCCCGAAGCCCGTATCGCCCACATGGTAGTGCACGCCCGTCGGCCCGGTGAGCACGAAGGCGCACCAGAGCGCCATGCGCCGGTCGTTGAGCCCGCGGGCGGACCAGTGGTTGGCCGGCGTCAGGTGGACGGCGAGGCCCCCGCCGAGATCGACGCTCTCGCCCCAGTCCCGCGTCTCCACCACCATGCCGTCGTCGTAGCTGCGCAGGATCGCCGCGTTGCCGAGGGGCGCGATCACCGCGGGCTGGTGGTCCTGCCAGAGCCGGGCCACCGCCGGGCCGTCGAGATGGTCGTAGTGGTTGTGGGTGATCAGGACCGCGTTGATGGGGGGCAGGTCGGCATAGGCGATGCCGGGCGGGTTGACCCGCTTCGGCCCGGCGAAGCGCAAGGGGCTCGCGCGCTTGGCGAAGACCGGATCGATGAGGATGTTGCGGCCGGCCACCTGCACGAGGTAGCTCGCGTGGCCGATGAGGACGACCCGCAGACCCGCCACCCGTTCGGGGGGCTTGTCGGCGGGGAACGGGCTCGGGAAGGCCGCGGGCCACGCCTCGCCCGCGCGCGCCATCTGCCAGCGGAGCACCGCGGCGAGGTCCTTGTCGGCCCCCTGCTCCGGGCCGTGGAAGCGCAGGCCGTCGAAATGGTCGCTCTGCGGCCCCTGATAGTAGGGATTGCGCGCGCGCCGATGGGCGGCGTAGCCGACGCCGCCGAGGGTCATCACCGTGGCCGCGCTCGCGACCGTGAGCAGGCTGCGCCGTTTCATCCTTCGGGAGATGGCCGGCCGCGGGCCGGGGTCAAGCGGTCGGCCGAGCGTGCCGCAGGCGCTGTCGCCCCGCAGGCCCCTACTCCACCGCCTCGGCGACGTAGGACAGGCGCGCCCGGTAGCGGATCGTCCCGAAGGCGTCGCGGACGCTCGCCACGTAGTCCTGGCGCTCGAGGTCGGGGGCGATCTCCTGGGCGATCGCGGCCATGATCCGCGCGACCTTGCCGCGGGCGGCGGCGAGGTCGGCGAGCTCGAAGCCGACCTCGTCGTGGAGCGGCTGGGATCCGTCGTGCAGGTCGATGAAGAAGCGGGGCATCGGCGCGTCGGAATCCTCGGATGTCTCGCCCATACGGCTAAGCCGGTATGGTTAACGAGACCTTGCCGCCCCCGGCCCTCAGGAGCGCCAGCACAGTTCGCGCCGCTCCAGCGGGTTGACGAAGGGGCGCCCGGCCCGGGCCGCTTCCAGGGCCTCGCGCTTGAGGCGGAAGTACCATTGCGAGGGCAGGTCGCCGTCGCCCAGCAGCACCATGGTCGGCTTGCGGTCGAGCCCGGACTGGGCGTGCTGGAGCACCTGCTGGTCCTGCGTCAGGAACTGGCGCATCAGCGGCCGCGCCAGGGGCTTCAGGAGGTTGAGGGCCGGCACGCTCCAGTAGAGCGCGTTGGTGAGCAGCGTCCGGTTCTCCGAGAGCGGCGTGGCGAAGGTGTAGTTCGCCACCCGCTTGGCGCCCGCGCGGATCCGCTCCAGGCGCACGCCCGGCAGGCGGAACTCGATCTCGACGTCGGGCACCCCGCCGAGCAGGCGGTAGACCGGCGAGCTCTTGGTGGCGGCGTGGCTCGTCATCACGAAGCCGTGCGTCACCGGCTGGAAGGTCTTCACCTTCTCGCGCAGTTCCTTCGAGGGCCGGAACCACCAGGAATCGTGCACGAAGGCCACGTGGCCGGGATCGACGAGGCTGAGGGTGGTGAGGTCGAAGGAGGCCTCGACCTCGAGGGCGATCACCACCGAGCCGGCGGGCTCGAAGCCCAGTTCCGGCACGGCCGGCGCGGTGCTGTCGGGGGCAAGGCTCGGATTGACCCAGACGAAGCCCGCGCTCTCGCGCACGGGGAAGCGCTGCACGGCGATGCGGGAGAAATCCGCCGCGTCGTGGCTCGACAGGGTCGGCACCGCGCGGCAGCGCCCGTCCGTGCCGAAGCGCCAGCCGTGGAACGGGCACATCAGGCTGTCGCCGTCGAAGGGCCCCTTCGAGAGCGCCATGCCCCGGTGCGGGCAGCGGTCGCGCAGGGCGAAGGGCGCCCCGTCGGCCCCGCGGCCGAGCACGATCTGCTCGCCGTTGAGGGCCACCGCGCGCAGGCGCTTGGCGTGCAGGAGGCGGGACTCGCCGACGCAGTACCACGCATCCGGCAGGGGCTGGCGCATCGCCGCCGGGTCGAGGGCGTCGTCGGGGCGCGCGGCGGAGAGCGGGGTGACGGACACGAGGCGGCTCGCTGTGCGGGGCCGCCGTCTTACGCCGCCCCGCGGATGCGCGGAAGCCCGCCCCGCGCGGCCGGGCAGCGCGCCACCGCATTGCGGCGAGAGGGCGCAGCCGGCGGCCTTCACAAGGCCCGCGGCGGCACCTAACTTCCGCTCATCCGCAACGAACGAAAGGAGGTGATCCAGTGTCTCATTGTCATCAGCCGCAGTCTTCGGCTTTCCGGACCTGGACCGTCGCCTCCGGCGCCCGCCTCTAAGGGCGTCTGAGACCCGTCTTCGGGACAGTTTCGGCCGAGCCTGTGGTTCGGCAATGGAAGGGCCGCCTCCCGGGGCGGCCCTTCGGCTTTTCATGTCCTGCCCGCGGCCCTCGGCGGGCCCTCAGCGCCGGGTCTGGAACAGGGGCTGGGCCAGGGCCTCGGCCCGGGCGCGCCAGAGGTCGTGGTCCTCGCGCAGCTCGTCCCGCTCGCCCCGCAGGGCCTCGGTCTCGGCGACCGCCGCGTCGCGCTCGCCGCGCAGCCGGTCCCGCTCGGCGCCGATCCGCGCGCATTCCGCCTTCAGGGCCTCGCGCTCGGCCAGGATGCGCTCGCGCTCGGCGCGGAAGCTCTGGAGCGCCTCCATCTCCTGGCGCACATGCTCGCGCAGGCTGCGGACCTCCTGGGCGAGGAGGGCCTTCAGCCCGTCCTGCCACTCGGCCTCGAGCTTCAGCTTGGCCTGGAGCATCAGGTTCTCGGCCATCAGGTCCGACACGTCGGCATCCTCGGCCTGGGGGGCGGGGGCCGGCGTCTCGACGATGCGCGGGCTCCAGCCGGGCTCGGCCCGGGCGGGGCGGGCCGCCTCGGCCGTGGCCGTGGCCGTGGCCGTCTCGGGGCCCGGCGCTTGGGTCTGGGCCCGCATCGCGGCGAGCCAGTCGCGCAGCGTACCCGAAGCGGCGCGGGAACCGTCGTTCTCGCTCGGCGCGGCGTGGCGGGCAGGTTCCGACATGGGCTGGAAATCCTCTCGGTGTACCGCCAGCGATAGGCGAACATGCTTAACGAAGCGTAAAAGTTAACGGGCCCTCATCGTCCCGGCGCGAGCGCCGGGCAGGCCGCCGCGCTCCGGGCCAGCCTTGACTCCGGGCCCGGCCGCCTGTACCGCCGCCCGAACTCCGACCGACGCCCGTCGTCGATCCCGAAGCCGACCGGGCCCCGAGCCCGGAGGTCAACGCCCGACAGCGCGTCCGCGCCCTCGGGCGCACTCGGCGTTGGCGATCGGATCCAGGAAGCCGCCACGTCCATGCCAACCCCAGCGTCCATGCCCAGCGAAGACCTGAAGATCGAGGACGCGATCAACGAGACCTGCCCGTGGTCGGGCAAGCCGGTCTCGGCGGACGCGCTCACCCTCTACAACGGCGCGGTGGTCGGCTTCTGCAATCCCGAGTGCCGGGACAAGTTCGCCCGCGCCATCCAGGCTTTTGAAGCCGCGCTCCAGGCCCGCCGCGTCGAGCGGGCCGGGCTGCACCAGTAAGCGAGAGCGGACACCCGCATGTTCGAAGGTCTGTCCGACCGCCTCTCCGGCATTCTCTCGGGGCTGACGCGCCGCGGGGCGCTGACCGAGGCCGACGTCACCGCCGCCATGCGCGAGGTGCGCCGCGCGCTCCTCGAAGCGGACGTGGCGCTGGAAGTCGTGCGCGGCTTCACCGACCGGGTGCGCGAGAAGGCGGTGGGCGCCACCGTCCTCAAGTCGATCACCCCCGGCCAGATGGTCGTCAAGATCGTCAACGACGAGCTCGTGGCGATGCTCGGCACCGATGCCGAGACGGTGGACCTCAACGCCCCCGCCCCGGTGCCGATCCTGATGGTCGGCCTGCAGGGCTCGGGCAAGACCACCACCACCGCCAAGATCGCCCGGCGCCTTACCGAGCGCGAGCGGCGCAAGGTGCTGCTCGCCTCCCTCGACACGCGGCGGCCCGCCGCCATGGAGCAGCTCGCGGTGCTGGCGGCCCAAGTCGGCGTCGAATCGCTGCCGATCGTGGCCGGCCAGTCGGCGGTGCAGATCGCCCGGCGCGCCATGGACGCGGCGCGGCTCGGCGGCTTCGACGTGGTGATGCTCGACACCGCCGGCCGCACCACGGTGGACGAGGCCCTGATGGCCGAGGCCGCCGAGGTGAAGGCGGCGACGAACCCGCACGAGGTTCTGCTGGTGGCCGACGCGCTCACCGGCCAGGACGCTGTGAACACCGCCCGCGCCTTCGACCAGCGCCTCGGCGTGACCGGCATCGTGCTCACCCGCATGGACGGCGATTCCCGCGGCGGCGCGGCGCTCTCCATGCGCGCGGTGACGGGCAAGCCGATCAAGCTCGTCGGCGTCGGCGAGAAGGTCGATGCGCTGGAGGAGTTCCACCCGGCGCGCGTGGCCAACCGCATCCTCGGCATGGGCGACATCGTCTCCCTCGTCGAGAAGGCGGCGGAGACCATCGACGCCGAGCAGGCGATGCGCACCGCCGAGAAGATGCGCAAGGGCAAGTTCGACCTTGAGGACTTGTCCATGCAGCTCGCCCAGATGGAGAAGATGGGCGGCATCGGCGGCCTGATGGGCATGCTGCCCGGCATGGGCCAGATGAAGAAGCAGGTCGAGGGCGCCAATCTCGACGAGAAGATGTTCAAGCGCCAGCGGGCGATCATCTCCTCGATGACGCCCCAGGAGCGCAAGAACCCCGACCTCCTCAAGAACTCCCGCAAGAAGCGCATCGCGGCCGGATCCGGCGTGAAGGTCGAGGAGATCAACAAGCTCCTCAAGATGCACCGGACCATGGCCGACATGATGAAGGCGATGGGATCGGGCAAGCGCGGCATCGGCCAGGCGCTCGGCAACATGTTCGGCCTCGGCGGCGGCGGCATGGGCGGCGGCATGCCGGGCCTGCCCCCGGGTATGCCCGAGCCGACGCCGGAGCAGATCGCCGCCCTGGAGAAGCAGTTCGGCGGCAAGCTGCCGCCCATGCCGCCCGGAATGGGCGGCGGAAAGATGCCGGGCCTTCCGGGGCTCGGCGGGCCGAAGATGCCGGGACTGCCCGGTCTCGGTGGATTCCCGTTCGGGAAGAAGAAGTAGGCGAATGGGGAGTAGCGAATAGGGTTCTTTTCTATTCGCTACTCACTATTCGCTATTCGCTCAGTTTTAGGAGAAAACCATGTCCCTCAAGATCCGTCTCACCCGTGGCGGTGCCAAGAAGCGTCCCTACTACCGCATCGTCGTCGCCGACGCCCGCGCCCCCCGCGACGGCCGCTTCATCGACAAGGTCGGCGCCTACGACCCGATGAAGGCCAAGGACGATCCGGCCCGCATCGTGCTCGACAACGAGAAGATCCAGTCCTGGCTCGCCAAGGGCGCCCAGCCCACCGACCGCGTGCTGCGCTTCCTCGACGCGGCCGGCCTCGCCAAGCGCCCGACCCGCAACAACCCGCAGAAGGCCGAGCCCGGCGACAAGGCCAAGGAGCGCGCCGCCAAGCGCGCCGAGAAGTCCGCCTCGGGCGAGGAAGCCGCCGCCTGATACGATCTCCGCTCGATCGAAGCGGGGTTCGTATCGACCGAGCCCGCGGCGCATGCGCGAAGCCCAGATCCGCCCTCCCGAAGGGATCGATCGGATCTGGTATGAGACCGCCTCCCGTGCGGGGCCCGGTTCGTCCGGGCCTTCACCCGCCGGTCCCCCGGGGCCGGCGGGTTTCTCGTGCCCGCAGACTCGCGATTTCCGGCCGACCCTCTTGATTTCCGGCCCGACCCTCTTGGCCCGCCGGCCCGACGGGGTAAGGGTTGGCGCCATGTCAGGGCCGGGGCGCGTGCCGCCCCGCCGCCGATCCCGGCCGAACCGCCGGGCCCGGCCGGCCCGCCCGCTCCAGAAGGGATAAGCGCCGGCATGCACCGTCGTCCTGGATCCACCCCGCGCGACGGCCTCCGGCGCACCGGCCGGCTCGACCCCGCCGCCGTCACCGCGGCCCGGAAGGCGCCGCCGGCCAAGCCCGTCTCCCCCGATCCCGACCTCGTCCTGCTCGGCGAGTTCGGCCGCCCGCACGGGCTGCACGGCGAGGTGCGCCTGAAGTCCTTCACCGGCGAGCCCCTGGCCATCGCCGGCTACGGCCCGCTCCAGGGCCCGGACGGCCGCAGCTTCGAACTCCTCGACGCCCGGTCCGCCCCCGGCGGCGCCCCCGACATCCTGCTGGTGCGGGTGAAGGACGTCTCCGACCGCACCGCCGCCGAGGCCCTGAACCGCCTGACCCTCGCCATTCCGCGCGACCGCCTCGGCGAGCCGGCGGAGGACGAGTTCTTCCTCACCGACCTGATCGGCGCCGCCGCCGTCGACGCGGACGGCACGAACCTCGGCACCATCGTCGCGGTGCCCAATTACGGCGGCGGCGACCTCCTGGAGATCCGGCCGGCGCAGGGCGGC
Source organism: Methylobacteriaceae bacterium (assembly GCA_947444195.1). GTDB lineage: Bacteria > Pseudomonadota > Alphaproteobacteria > Rhizobiales > Beijerinckiaceae > Methylobacterium. The sequence continues at coordinate 84,033 of CANEZL010000017.1, forward strand.
CCCACCGCGCTCCTGCCCTTCACCAAGGCCTTCGTGCCGAGCCTCGACCTCGCCGAGCGCCGGGTCGTGGTGGCCCCGCCGGAGGATCTCTTCGCGCCCCCCGGCGACAAGCCCGCGGACGATCCGGGCTGAGGCCGGACCCCGCTCCAGGGCACGGCAGGGATCGCGAGACGGGCGATGCGCAGGGGTTCCGGGCTCAGGGCGAGGGGGCCGTCGAAGGGCCGCTCGTGCACGGCGATCAGCACGAGCGTCGTCACCACGGCCGGGGAGAACAGGGTCACGGCCGTGATCCGGGCGCCGGGACGTTCCAGATGGACGAGGCCGAGCGCCACCAGGGTTCAGGCCGGCCAGGACGAGGAGGGTCAGCCACTTGGTCTCGTCCCCCCTGCGCGTCGGCCAGGGCGGGGCGCTCGCCGCTCGATTGACCCGGGATCGCGGCGCCGCCATCAAGCCCCGATGACGACAGCCCAGGGGCCATGGCGCTCCACGATCCTCACCCTCTATCCGGAGATGTTTCCCGGCCCCCTCGGCCTCTCGCTGTCGGGGGACGCCCTGGCGCGGCGGGTCTGGAGCCTGGAGACGCGCAACATCCGCGACCAAGGGATCGGGCGCCACCGCAGCGTGGACGACACGCCGGCGGGCGGCGGCGCGGGCATGGTGCTGCGCTGCGACGTCCTCGCGGCGGCGATCGACGCGGCGACCGCCTCGGACGATCCGCGCCCGCGCCTGCTGATGTCGCCGCGGGGGCGCCCCCTCACCCAGGCGCGGGTGCGCGCGCTCGCCGCCGGTCCCGGCCTCGTCGTGGTCTGCGGGCGCTTCGAGGGGGTGGACGAGCGCGTCATCGCCGGCCGCGGGCTGGAGGAGGTCTCCATCGGCGACTACGTGCTCTCCGGCGGCGAGGTCGCGGCGCTCGTCCTGCTCGATTCTTGCGTGCGCCTGCTGCCCGGCGTGATGGGCAAGGTCGCCTCGGGCGAGGATGAGAGCTTCGAGGGCAACCGGCTCGAATACCCCCACTACACGAGGCCCCGCGACTGGGAGGGCCGCGCCATTCCCGACGTGCTGAACAGCGGCAACCACGCCGCCGTCGCGCGCTGGCGCCGGGCCGAGGCCCTGCGGATCACCGCCGAGCGCCGGCCCGACCTGCTGGCCCCCGGGGAGACGGATCCGGCGGCCTGAGCGGCCAGGCGGCCCGAGTGGCCCGAGCGGTACGCAGTCCCGGGGGGCTGGCGCACGGCAACGTGTTGCCGGCTTCCCCTTGCGCGGACACCCCGTTGGGCGCATGGCCAGCGGCGGGACACTCCTCCCCAACGAGGAGCGCGCATCTGGAAGGATGGATCTTATGTTCGAGCGACCCGCCGCGCGTCCGCGCGTGCCCAACTTCTCCTCCGGCCCCTGCGCGAAGCGCCCCGGCTGGAACCTCCCGGCCCTCGGCGGCGCGGCGCTCGGCCGCTCGCACCGCTCGCCGCTGGGCAAGGGCAAGCTGAAGGAGGCCATCGACCTCACCCGCAGCGTGCTCCAGGTGCCGGCCGATTACCGCATCGGCATCGTGCCGGCCTCCGACACCGGCGCCGTCGAGATGGCCATGTGGACCCTGCTCGGGTCGCGGACCGTCGAGGTCGCGGCCTGGGAGGCGTTCGGCCTCGAATGGGTCACCGACGCGCTGAGCGAGCTGAAGATCGATCCGCGGGTCCACAAGGCGCCCTACGGCGTGCTGCCGGACCTCGCCGCCATCGACACCCGGCACAACGACGTGATCTTCACCTGGAACGGCACCGCCGCCGGGGTGAAGGTGCCCAACGGCGACTGGATCGCGGCCGACCGCGCGGGCCTCACCATCTGCGACGCCACCTCGGCCGCCTTCGCCCAGCCGCTGGCGTGGGACAAGCTCGATGTCGTCACCTTCTCCTGGCAGAAGGTGATGGGCGGCGAGGCCGCGCACGGCATGCTGATCCTCTCGCCGCGCGCCGTCGCGCGGCTGGAGAGCCACACGCCCGCCTGGCCGGTGCCGAAGGTGTTCCGCCTCACCAAGGGCGGCAAGCTCATCGAGGGCATCTTCAAGGGCGACACCATCAACACGCCCTCCATGCTCGCGGTGGAGGACTACCTCGACACCCTGACATGGGCGGCCTCGATCGGCGGCCTCGCGGCGCTCCACGCCCGGGCCGACGCCAACGCCAGGGTGCTGCACGACTGGGTGGCCCGCACCCCCTGGATCGGCCATCTCGCCGTCGATCCGGCGACCTACTCGAATACCGGAATCTGCCTCGTGATCGCGGATGCGGACGTGCTGGCCAAGGGCGATGCCGCGGTGGCGGCCGTCGCCTCCGGCATCGTCGCGCGGCTGGAGCAGGAGGGCGTCGCCCTCGATATCGGCGCCTACCGCGACGCGCCGGCGGGCCTGCGCGTGTGGTGCGGCGCCACCGTCGAGACGGCGGACCTCGAGGCGCTGACGCCCTGGCTCGACTGGGCCTTCGCCGAGGAGAAGGCGAAGCTCGCCCGGGCGGCCTGAGACCGCAAACCGGCCGGATCGCCGCACCTTCCCCGCCGACCCCGCCCCGCCCCGCGAGGGGGCGGGACGGGAGCCCCCCGGGGCCACCGAAGCGCCCGCGCCGCGTCCCCGAGGCCGCCGATGTCTCCTCCCCGTGTCCTCGTCTCCGACGCCCTGTCGGAGGCCGCCGTCCAGATCTTCCGGGACCGCGGCATCGCCGTCGACTTCCGGCCCGAGCTCGGCCGGGACAGGGAGGCGCTCGCGGCGGTCGTCGGGGATTATGACGGCCTCGCCATCCGCTCGGCCACGCGGGTGACGCCCAAGCTGCTCGCCGCCGCCGGACGGCTGCGGGTGGTCGGACGGGCGGGCATCGGCGTCGACAACGTCGACGTGGCCGCGGCCACCGCCCGCGGCGTGGTAGTGATGAACACCCCCCACGGCAACGCGGTGACCACCGCCGAGCACGCCATCGCCCTGATCTTCGCCCTCGCCCGCCAGATCCCGCAGGCGGACGCCTCGACCCAGGCCGGCCGCTGGGAGAAGAACCGCTTCCTCGGCATCGAGCTCACCGGCAAGACGCTCGGCATCGTCGGCTGCGGCAATATCGGCGCGATCGTCGCCGAGCGGGCGCTCGGCCTGAAGCTGCGGGTCGTCGCCTACGACCCCTTCCTGTCGCCCGAGCGGGCCGTCGCCCTCGGCGTCGAGAAGGTCGAGCTCGACGCGCTGCTGGCGCGGGCCGACCTCATCACCCTGCACGTGCCCCTCACCGAGCGGACCCGCGACATCCTCTCCGCCGAGGCGCTGGCGCGCACGAAGCCGGGGGTCCGCATCGTCAACTGCGCCCGCGGCGGCCTCGTGGACGAGGCGGCCCTGCGGGCGGCCCTCGATTCGGGCCATGTGGCGGGCGCGGCCCTCGACGTCTTCGCCGAGGAGCCGGCCCACGCCAACCCGCTCTTCGGCCATCCGAACGTGGTCTGCACGCCCCATCTCGGCGCCGCGACGGCGGAGGCGCAGGAGAAGGTCGCGCTCCAGGTGGCCGAGCAGATGGCGGATTATCTGGCGACCGGGGCGGTCCGCAACGCCGTGAACATGCCCTCCCTCAGCGCCGAGGAGGCCCCCCGCCTCAGGCCCTTCCTCGCCCTGTGCGAGCAGCTCGGCTCCTTCCTCGGCCAGCTCACCGACGCGCCCGTGCGCGGCATCCGCATCACCTACGAGGGGCAGGCGGCGGGGATGAACACCCGGGCGCTCACCGCCGCCGCGGTGACCGGCGTGCTGCGGCCGATGCTCGCCGCGATCAACATGGTGTCGGCCCCCGGCATCGCCCGGGCGCGCGGCATCGTCGTGGAGGAGGTCACCCGCGAGGGCGGCGGCGGCCCCTTCGATGCCCTGGTCCGGATCACCGTCGAGGCCGAGGACATGGCCCGCGACGCCGCCGGCACCGTGTTCAGCGACGGGCGGCCGCGGGTGATCGAGATCCGCGGCATCGAGATCGAGGCGCCGTTCGCGCCCCACATGCTCTACGTGCGCAACCACGACAGGCCGGGTTTCGTCGGCCGCTTCGGCACGGTGCTCGGCGAGGCGGGGGTGAACATCGGCACGTTCAACCTCGGCCGCGACCGCGAGGGGGGCGATGCCATCGCCTTCGTCGCGGTGGACGCGCCGGTGGAGGAGGCCGTGCTGGCCCGCATCCGCGCGATCCCGCAGGTGAAGCGGGTGCGCCCGGTCAGCTTCTGAGGTCCGGGATCCCCGAGGGATCGTCCCTCGGGCAGGGTCCGGAGAGGGGGCCCCCTCTCGACGCCCGGATCCCCATACGACAGGAGCGGCGCGCGAGGATCGCGGCCGCCCCTGCGGGATCTCTCGGGCATCCCGTCCCCGGGATACCCGTCCCGGCCTCAGAAGGTGAAGCCGGTCTCGACCATGTAGCGATCCTGGCTCGCCTTGTTGCCGACCTTGCCGAAGCCGAGGCCGACGATCCCGTTGGCGAGATCGCCGCGCTGGAAGTCGACCAGTTCCACGTGCGAGTACTCGCCGCGGATGAAATACCGGCCCAGGGTGAAGGTCGGCGTCACGGTGAAGGAGTAGGCCGAGCTGCCCGCACCGTAGAGCACCGAAGTGCGGTCCTGGAGGATGCGGTTGCCGCTCTGGGCGATGTACTCGAAGCGGCCGGCCAGCGCGAAGTTGTCGGTGAAGGCGTAGCTCGCGAGCAGGGCGCCGCCGAAGGTCTCGGCACCGGCGAGCCCGATGACGTTGTTCCGCTCGACGTTGGTGTACTGGATGTAGGGCGTCACGATCCAGGGACCGTTGGCGTAGGTGTAGTTCGCGCTGACGATGCTGCTGTTCTGAAGGCTCAGCGGCGTGGCGTAGTAGAAGCGGCTCGGCCGGGTGAGGTCGTTGTAGCTGGAGAAGTGCGTGCCGCCGTTGATGCCGATCGTGTTGGCGTCGTCGAGCTTGTAGGTGATGGCGCCCGTGACCCAGTTCAGCTCGCCCGAGTAGAAGCCGTCGGTGACGGCGAACGAGGCCGCGAGCGGTCCGCTCGAGTAGTTGACCTGAACGCCCTGGTTGATGATGTTCTCTTGGTTGAACAGCAGGCCGCGGGAGATGTTCAGGTTCTGGAAGGTGAAGGCCAGCTCGGAACCGATGTTGGTCGGCATGCGACCGCCCTGGATCGACCACTCGTCGTTGATCGCCCACTTGCCGAACGCGACCGGGAGCGGGCCGAACAGGAGGTTGGTCTGGTCGATGGCGCTGAAGGTCGGGAAGCCGAGGGCCGGGATCGAGTAGAGGCCGGCCTGCACGTAGAACTGGAACGGCCCGTCCGCCTTCTGGACGAAGGCCTGCGCGTTCGAGAAGTCGATGCGGGCGACGCGGTCGTCCTGCTGGCCGGGGACCACCGGCGTGTAGAAGGACGAGAACCGGTTGCTGTAGTTGTAGGCGTAGCCGGTGATCGCGCCGCCGACATAGATCTCGCCGAGGCCCGTCCGGAAGCAGGACGGATCGGGGTTCTGCTTGATGATGCCGCCGAAGGCCGGGAAGGTGATGGCGACCTTGCAGGGGCCGAGCGCGGCCGGGACGGGCACCGCCGCCGGCATGTCGGCGGCCTGGACCTGTCCGAGGCAGAGCAGAACCGCGGCCATCGCCGTCGCGCCCTGCAGGAACAGTTTGGAAGTCATGGTTTCGAGCCCCTGGCCTTTTTGTTCGTGGCGCCAAGGTGTCCGAAAGGGGTGCGGCAGTGCAAAATCAATTTTCGAGCAATTGCCTAGTTGATAGGCAATCTTGGCCCTGGCCCGCGCTTGGCGGCGCGATGTTGCGGGTAGGTCACAATCCCGCGACGGGTCGAATCGCTCATGGTTAAAGATATATGAACGCTGCTCTTTTTTTCGGGTGCCGTCGCTCGGCTCCGGGGCGGGGGGCGCCGCGGCGGCAGGCTGGCCATGCGGAAGGCCCCGGCTCTCGCGAGCCGGGGCCTCGTCGGGTCGCCGCTCCGGGGGAGCGGGCGATCAGTAGTTGTAGGCGCGCTCGCCGTGATCGGCGATGTCGAGACCCTCGCGCTCCTCCTCCTGAGTCACGCGCAGGCCGATCGTCACGTCGATCAGCTTGTAGAGGATCGCCGAGCCGATGCCCGACCAGAGCAGGGTGAAGCCGACGGCCTTGCCCTGGGCGAGGAGCTGCGTGGTGAGGTCGTAGGCGCCGACGGCGAGCTCGCCCGGCTTCGAGGCGTAGTCCGGCAGGCCGACGCCGCCGAGCGCCGGGTTCACCAGGATGCCCGTGGCCAGCGCGCCCAGGATGCCGCCGACGCAGTGCACGCCGAACACGTCGAGGGAGTCGTCGTAGCCGAGGGCGTTCTTCACGGTGGAGCACATCACGAAGCACACGGCACCGGCGACGAGGCCGAGCACGATCGAGCCCATCGGGCCGGCGAAGCCCGCGGCCGGGGTGACGGCGACGAGGCCGGCGATGGCGCCGGACAGCATGCCGAGGAGCGACGGCTTGCCCTTCAGCGCCCATTCCACGAACAGCCAGGAGACGGCCGCGGCGGCAGTGGCGACGAAGGTGTTGATCATGGCGAGCGCCGCGGTGCCGTTCGACTCGAGGTTCGAGCCGGCGTTGAAGCCGAACCAGCCGACCCAGAGCAGCGAGGCGCCGATCATGGTCATGGTCAGCGAGTGCGGGGCGAGCAGGTCGCGGCCGTAGCCGATGCGCTTGCCCATCATCAGGCAGCCCACGAGGCCCGCGATGCCCGCGTTGATGTGCACCACGGTGCCGCCCGCGAAGTCGAGGGCGCCCCACTTGAAGAGCATGCCGGCATCGGCGTTGACGGCGTCCAGCGCGTCCTGCGCGGCCTTCTTGGAGGCCTCGTCGGTGGCCGCGGCGAGCGCCTTAGCGGCGTTGCCCACCGCGTCCGGGCCGCCCCAGTACCAGACCATGTGCGCCATCGGGAAGTAGATCAGCGTCACCCAGAGGATGGTGAACACCACGAGCGCGGAGAACTTCATCCGCTCGGCGAAGGCGCCGACGATGAGCGCCGGGGTGATCATCGCGAAGGTCATCTGGAAGCAGATGTACACGTATTCGGGGATCACGACGCCGTTCGAGAAGGTCGCCACCGTCGAGTTCGCGTCGACGCCCTTGAGGAAGGCCTTCGAGAAGCCGCCGACGAAGTCGTTGAGGCCGCCGCCGTTGGTGAAGGCGAGGCTGTAGCCGAAGAACACCCACAGCAGGCAGGCGATGGAGACGATGGCGAAGACCTGCGTCAGCACCGAGAGCATGTTCTTGGTGCGCACGAGGCCGCCGTAGAACAGGGCCAGGCCCGGCACGCTCATCATCAGCACGAGGGCCGACGAGATCAGCATCCAGGAGGTGTCGCCCTTGTTCGGGACGATGGCCGGCGCGGCCTCCGTCGTCGGCGTCTGTGCGAGCGAGGGCTCGATCAGAAGGAGGGCGAGTGCCGCTCCCCCCGAGGCGAGCGCGAGGGCATTGCGAAGTTTCATGGACACGAGACTCCCGGTCGCGTTTGTCTTGCGAAAGAGGTTGGACGGGTTGGGGCGATCAGAGGGCGTCGACGTCGGTCTCGCCCGTGCGGATGCGGACGGCCTTCTCCAGCGGCATCACGAAGATCTTGCCGTCGCCGATCTGGCCGGTGCGGGCGGCCGCCGCGATCGCGTCGATCACGCTGCCGGTGAGGTCGGCGGCCACCGCCACCTCGATCTTGAGCTTGGGCAGGAAGCTCACCGCGTACTCGGCGCCGCGATAGATCTCGGTGTGTCCCTTCTGGCGGCCGTAGCCCTTCACCTCGGTCACGGTCAGGCCGTGCACGCCGATGCCGGTCAAGGCGTCGCGCACCTCTTCCAGCTTGAACGGCTTGATGATGGCCATCACGATCTTCATGGGCCGTGCCCCCTCGTGTCCTCTGGGACCGCGGCGGACGCCGTCGCCGGCGCGGCCACCCGGTCCGGGTTGCCCGCGGGCTGCCGGAATGGCCCCGCGTTCGACGCCCGATATTCAAGGACCGTGCCAGGGCCACGCCATGACGTCGCGGGCCGGAACCAAACCGCTCCGCCGCTTTTGCACACGCTTTAGGCACGTCGCGGCGCATAATGCTGCGCGAATGGCCAAGTTCGTGCCCGGAGACCGGGCAATGTGCCGGTCCCGATGGCGGGACCTGCCTTCGGATCGGCCTGGAGGCGCGCCCTAGCGCGTGCGCGGGCGGATCAGCCCCTCCTGCGCCACCGAGGCGATGAGGGTCCCGTCGCGGCCGAAGATCTGGCCGCGGGCGAAGCCCCGCGCGCCGCCCGCGCTGGGGCTGTCCTGCGCGTAGAGCAGCCAGTCGTCGGCCCGGAACGGCCGGTGGAACCAGAGGGCGTGGTCGAGGCTCGCCGACTGGATCTCCGGATCGAACACCGAGCGCCCGTGGGCGATCAGGGAGGCGTCGAGAAGGGTCATGTCCGAGGCGTAGGCGAGCACGGCCCGGTGGATCGCCGGATCGTCCGGCAGTCGGGCCACCGTGCGCAGCCAGACGTTGCAGACGGGCTCCCCCGGCCCCGGCTCCAGGTAGCGCCGCAGGTCGACGGGCTTGAGCTCGATGGGGCGCGGGCGCGAGAAGTAGCCGCTCACCGCCGCCGGCAGGTTCGGCAATCCCTTCGCGATGAGGGCGCGCACCTCCGGCAGGCCGTCCGGATCGGGGGCGGCCGGCATCGCGGCCTGATGGTCGTGGCCGGCCTCCTCCTCGTGGAAGGAGATCGAGGTGGCGAAGATCGGGCGGCCGTGCTGGATCGCCTTGACCCGCCGCGTGGTGAAGCTGCCCCCGTCGCGGATGCGCTCGACCTCGTAGACGATGGGCGCCTTCGGATCGCCGCCGAGCAGGAAATAGGCGTGCAGGGAATGCGGCGGCCGGCTCGCCGGCACGGTGCGCGTCGCGGCCACCAGCGCCTGGGCCACCACTTGCCCCCCGAACACGCGCGGCCAGCTCACCTTCGGGCTGACGCCCCGGAACAGGTCCTCCTCCAGGCGTTCGAGGTCGAGGATGTGGAGGAGTTCGGCGAGGATGTCGATCATGGAATGGGCAGTGGGTCTCGGCGGGATCGGGCGCGCGAGTCGACATACCATCTGCGGCGCGGCATTCCATGCCGAAGCGCCGGGCCGGCCACGGCGGATGCGCCCGAGCGCCCGCGTTGCCGGACGGCACCGGCGCACCACCTCACCCGGCACGGCAGGGACGACGCACGAGGACAGGCCATGGCAGGATCGACCCACCCTTCGAGCGGGCGCAGCCTCGTCGTGGCCGGCGCCGGCATCGCCGCCCTCACCCTGGCCCTGGCCCTGAAGCGCGCGCACGGGCCGGCGCTCGCCGTCGCCGTCTGCGACCCCGCCCCCGGCGCCGGGCGCCACCGGGGCCGCGCCTACGCGGTGGCCGCGGGCGGGCGGCGCATGCTGGCCCGGCTCGGCCTCTGGGAGGGACTGGCGGGGGCCAGCGCGGCGATCACCGAGATGGCGATCAGCGACAGCCGCCTCGCCGATCCGGTGCGGCCCGTCTTCCTCAGCTTCGGGGCCGATCCCGAGCGCGGCGCGGGCGAGCCCCTGGCCCATATGGTGGAGGCCGAGCCGCTCGCGGCCGCCCTGGACGCGGCCTGCGCCGCGGCGGGGGTGGAACGCGTGGCGCAGGGCGTGCGCCGCCTGCGCGAGACCGGCGGCGGGGTCGCGGCCGAGCTGACCGACGGATCGGTCCGCGCGGCGAGCCTCGTCGTCGCGGCCGACGGGGCGCGCTCGCGCCTGCGCGAGGCGGCGGGGATCGGCTGGGTCGGGCGCGCCTATCCGCAATCGGGCATCGTGGCGACCGTCGGGCATGCCCGCCCCCATCACGGCCGGGCGGTCCAGCACTTCCTGCCGAGCGGCCCCTTCGCCGTGCTGCCGCTGGCCGATGGGGGCGCCCTCGGCCACCGCTCCTCCATCGTCTGGACGGAGCGCAGCGCCGACGTGCCCGCCCTCCTCGGCGGCGACGGGGCGGAGGTGCTCGCCGAGATCGAGCGCCGCTTCGCCCCGGAACTCGGGGAGATCGTCCTGGAGGACGGCCCGAGCGCGCATCCCCTCACCCTGGGCATGGCGCGCAGCTTCCGCGGCCGCCGCCTCGCCCTCCTGGGGGATGCGGCCCACGTGATCCATCCGCTGGCCGGCCAGGGGCTCAATCTCGGGCTGGCCGACGCGGCGGCGCTCGCGGAGGCGGTGACCGGTGCCCTGCGCCTCGGGCTCGATCCCGGCGGCGCGGACGTGCTCGCCGCCTACGAGCGCGCCCGCCGCTTCGACACGCTGGCGATGGCCGCGGCGACGGACGGGCTCAACCGGCTGTTCTCGAACGACGCCCTGCCGCTGCGCCTCGCCCGCGACCTCGGGCTCGGCCTCGTCGACCGCCTGCCCGGGCTGAAGCGCTTCTTCGCGGACGAGGCCGCGGGGATGCGGGGCGACCGGCCGCGCCTGCTGCGCGGCGAGCCCCTCTGATCCGAGGGGACCTCGCGGGACGCTCGGATCACCGCCCGGAGCGCGGGCTACCGGATTCACACATCTCCGATGGCAGAAGCGCAGACATTTCCGCGCTTCCCTCCCCCCTCTGCGGGGGAGGGTGGCCCTCGCGTCAGCGAGGGTCGGGAGAGGGGAGCAACGGTGCAGGACCGCGCGCGGCCTCGACGCTGCGCCTCCTCCGGCAGCCGGACGCCCCTCTCCCGCCTCGCTTCGCTCGGCACCCTCCCCCGCTTCAGGGGGAGGGAGGGCGCGTATCGGATCGCGGGCGGGGACGGCGTGGCGCTCAGGCCTCGACCTTCGCCTACGCCTTGGCCTTCTCGGCCTTGGCGCGCTCCATCCCTTCCAGGATCAGCCGCTCGGCCTCGGCCCGGTCGCCCCAGCGCACGATCTTGACCCACTTGCCGGGCTCCAGATCCTTGTAGTGCTCGAAGAAGTGCTGGATCTGGCTGATCGTGATCTCGGGCAGGTCGGTGTAGTTCTCGACCCGGTTGTAGCGCTGCGTCAGCTTGCGCGAGGGCACGGCGATGATCTTCTCGTCCTCGCCGCCGTCGTCCTGCATCACCAGCACGCCCACGGGGCGCACGCTGATGATGGCGCCCGGCACGATGGCCCGGGTGTTGGCCACCAGCACGTCGCAGGGGTCGCCGTCGCCCGACAGGGTGTGGGGGATGAAGCCGTAATTGCCGGGGTAGAACATCGGCGTGTAGAGGAAGCGGTCGACGACCAGCGTGCCGGCCTCCTTGTCCATCTCGTACTTGATGGGCTCGCCGCCGAGCGGCACCTCGATGACCACGTTGACGTCGTGCGGCGGGTTCTTACCGACCGAGATGGCGTCGATTCGCATGGGTGTCCCCTTCGGCTCGATCACGCGCGAGCCTGTGAGCGGGTCTCATAAGGCCGCCGGGGGCAGAATCAAATCGCCGCGGGAACCCCGCCCCGCGCGCGCCCTGAGAGCGTCAGGCGAAAATGTAACCGACCTTGGCCAGGGGCGCGCCGGCCACCCGGTCCAGAACCCGCGGCCCCGCCCGCCCGCCGAGCCCCTCGTAGAAGGCGGTGGCGCGGTCGTTCTCCTCCAGGGCCCAGGCCCCCGTCCGGGCGAGGCCGTGGTCGGCGAGGTCGTTGCGCACGGCGCGGAACAGCCGGCGCCCGAGGCCGAGCCCCTGGTATTCCGGCCGCAGGTAGATCTCGTCCACCTCGCCCTCGGTGCCGAGCCCGCGGCCGCGGGCGCGCCCGTAGGTGGCGTAGCCGACGATGGCGGCCCCGGTATCGAGGAGGGCGATCGGGCGCCCCCGGCGCAGGGCGCCGCGCCACCAGGCCCGGTCGCGCTGGGCGATGAGCTGCTCCAGGGCGACGCCGGGGATGATGCCGCGATAGGCCTCGCGCCACGCCTCGTCGAACACCTGGGACAGGCCGCCGACATCCCCGTCGCGGGCCCGCCGGATGCTCGTGGTGCGCGTGCTCATGGCCGGACCCTCCCGTGGATGCTGCCGGCGGACAACCGCGCCGCGACGGCAAGGTTTCCGCTTCGATCCCGGCAAAGGCAAGCCCGGGCGCGCCGCGACCGCGCCCGGTTCCAGGCAAGGACGGTGCCGAAATTGCCGGGCCCGGCTCCGGCTGTTAGTGCACGTCGCGGAACTCCCGCCGGATCCTTCCCTCCGGCCGCGGCGGCGCTGGGGGCGTTCTGTGAGAGACCCCCGGAGGCCGGCCCTCCGATCCCCGCGGAGCACCGTGTTCAATCGCTTCCTCAGTCCCGAGACGCGCTACGCCCGGCGCATGGCGCGCATCGCCCGCTTCGAGCGGCCGATCGCGGGGCCCGGCGCCCGGATGATGGCCTGGGCCAACATGCTGTTCCTCGACCACGGCGTGTTCCGCATGGCCTATCTCAACCGGCACCGGGTCGGCACCGGCGAGCTCTGGCGCTCGGCCCAGCCCGGCCCGCACCAGCTCGCCCGGTTCCGGCGCGAGGGCGTGCGCACGGTGATCTCGCTCCGCGGCGGGCGCGAGCACGGCTCCTGGCCGCTCCAGCGCGAGGCCTGCGAGCGCCACGGGCTGACGCTCGTGGAATTCGTGCTGCGCTCGCGCGAGGCGCCGGCCAGGGAGACGGTCCTGGCCGCGCGCGACTTCTTCGCGGGGATCGAGTACCCGGCGGTGATGCACTGCAAGTCGGGGGCGGACCGGGCGGGCCTCGGGGCCGCCCTCTACCTGATCCTGCACGAGGGCCGGCCGGTGCGCGAGGCGGCCCGCCAGCTCTCGGCCCGCTACGGGCATTTCCGCTTCGCCAAGACCGGCATCCTCGACGCCTTCTTCGCCCGCTACCTCGCGGAGGGGGAGGCGAAGGGCCTCGACTTCCTGACCTGGGTCGAGACCGTCTACGACCCGGAGGCGCTCAAGCGCGATTTCCGGCCGGGCTTCTGGTCGGACGTGGTGGTCGACCGGGTGATCCGGCGGGAATAGGGCGCGGGCGGGGCGTCCGGCGGCGCACTCAGCGCTCCTGCCCCTCCGTCTCCACCAGGATCTCGCGCTTGCCCGCGTGGTTGGCGGGCCCGACGATGCCCTCGACCTCCATCCGCTCCATGATCGAGGCGGCCCGGTTGTAGCCGATCTGGAGACGGCGCTGGATGTAGCTCGTCGAGGCCTTCTGGTCCCGCAGCACCACCTGCACCGCCTGCTCGTAGAGGTCGCCCCCCGCCTCGCCGAAGCTGCCCTGGTCGAACACGGCCCCGTCCACCTCGATCTCGGCGGAGCCCTTGCCCTTGCCGGATTTCGCGGCGTCCTCGTCCTCTTCCGCCGTGACGGCGTCGAGATAGGCGGGCCTTCCCTGGCGCTTCAGGTGGGCCACCACGCTCTCGACCTCGGCGTCCGAGCAGAACGGGCCGTGCACCCGCGTGGTGCGCCCGCCGCCCGCCATGAACAGCATGTCGCCCTGGCCCAGCAGCTGCTCAGCGCCCATCTCGCCGAGAATGGTGCGCGAGTCGATCTTGCTCGTCACCTGGAAGGAGATGCGGGTCGGGAAGTTCGCCTTGATCGTGCCGGTGATGACGTCCACCGACGGACGCTGCGTCGCCATGATCAGGTGGATGCCGGCAGCCCGCGCCATCTGCGCCAGGCGCTGGATCGCCCCCTCGATGTCCTTGCCGGCCACCATCATCAGGTCGGCCATCTCGTCCACCACGATCACGATGTAGGGCAGCGGCGACAGGTCCATCGCCTCGTCCTCGTACACCGCCTCCCCCGTCTGGCGGTCGAAGCCGGTCTGGACGGTCCGCGTCAGCACCTCGCCGCGTCCTTGAGCCTCCTGCACGCGGGCGTTGTAGCCGTCGATGTTGCGCACGGCGATCTTGGACATCTTCTTGTAGCGCTCCTCCATCTCGCGCACGGCCCATTTGAGGGCGATGACCGCCTTCTTCGGGTCGATGACGACGGGGGAGAGC
>CANEZL010000018.1 GCA_947444195.1 Methylobacteriaceae bacterium
ACGTGGCGGCCCTGGCGGATGCCGCCGGGGAGACGGGGGCGGCCGCCGCCCAGGTCCTGGCCTCGGCCTCCGAACTGTCGCGCCAGTCCGAGCATCTCGGCGGCGAGGTCGCCCGCTTCCTCGCCACCGTCCGCGCCGCCTGACGGCGCGCCCCGGGGCCCGGGAGCGGACCACGGGCGCGGGCGGGGCGATTGACCCCGGCCCGCGCCTGCCGCACGGACGGGGTTCCTGGCCGGTCCGCCGGCGCGATCCCGAGAAGCCGGTCCCATGGATCCCGGAGCCGCCGCGGGCGGCCGCACCGACACAGCCGCCGACACGGCCATCGGCGTCACCCTGTTCCGGCCGGGGCCGGACCAGATCGCGGCCCTGCTCGCCCGGGCGCGCGGCGGCCCCGGGCCGGTCCTCGCCTTCGAGAACGGGGGGCTGCCCCCGGGGGCGGGGGCGGCGCTGGCGCAGGCCGGCATCACCCTGCTCTCGGCGGGGCGCAACGTGGGCATCGCCGCCGCCCTCAACGGGCTGGCCGAGGCCGCCGCGGCGCGGGGCGCCCGCCGCCTCCTCCTCCTCGATCAGGACGCCGTGCCCGCCCCCGGGATGGAGGCGCGGCTCGGCGCCGCCCTGGACCGGCTCGCGGCGGCCGGCCTGCCCGCCGCCGTGGTCGGCCCGGCCCCCGTCGCGGGCGCCGGCCACAAGGCCCCCGCCTATCCCCCCTGGAAGGGGGCGTCCGCCCGCGACAGCCTCATCCCCGTCGCCTTCCTCGCCACCTCGGGCTCCCTGGTGGACCTCGCCGCCTTCGCGGCGGTGGGCCCGTTCCGGGCGGACTACTTCATCGACGCGGTGGATCTCGAATGGTGCTTCCGCGCCTGGGCGCGGGGCTTCGGCTGCTGGATGGAGGCCGAGACCCACCTCGCCCACCATGTGGGCTCGGGCACCATCGCCGGGCCCCTCGGCCTCGCCATGCCGCGCCAGCCCCTGTTCCGCATGGCGACCTACCTGCGCAACACCGCCTACGGCCTGCGCCTGCCCCACCTGCCGATGGGCTGGAAGCTGCGGCAGGCGGCCTACCTGCCGGTCCAGGCCGGGCTGTACTGGGCGGATTCCGGGTTCGCCCGCCCCGTCCTCCTGCGCCTCGTCGAGGCCGTGCGGGACGGGCTCGCCGGCCGGCTCGGGCCGCCGCGCGACCTGCCGGGGGCGGACCAGCCGTGAACACCCTGCCATGAGCACGCCTGTCATGAGCGCCCCCGCCCTCGACGTGGTGATCGTCAACTGGAACGGCGGCGCGCTCCTGCGCGCCTGCCTCGCGAGCCTCGCCGCCGCGCAGGCCGCCCTCGGCGACGGGCTCGCCCTGCGGGTGGTCGTGGTCGACAACGGCTCCACGGACGGCTCCGCCGACGCCCTGCCGGCCGTGGCGGCGGGCCCGCTCGTGATCCGCGCGGGCGCGAATCTCGGCTTCGCCCGCGCCTGCAACCGCGGCGCCGCGGCGGGCTCGGCCGAGGCGATCCTGTTCCTCAACCCCGACACCCGGGTCGAGGCCGCTTCGCTCCGCACGGCCCATGCCGCTCTCTTCGCCGAGGCCGAGACCGGCATCGTCGGCGCCCGGCAGCTCGCGGCGGACGGGGGCACCGAGCGCAGCTGCGCCCGGGCGCCGAGCCCCGCGAGCCTCCTCGGCCAGGCGCTGGCCCTCGACCGGCTCGGCCTCGTGCCGACGCATTTCATGACCGAGTGGGACCATGCCGAGGACCGCGCCGTCGATCAGGTGATGGGCGCCTTCCTGATGATCCGCCGCCCGCTCTTCGCGCGGCTTTCCGGCTTCGACACCCGCTTCTTCGTCTACTACGAGGACGTGGACCTCTGCCTGCGGGCCCGGCGGCTGGGCTTTGCCGTGCGGCACGTGGCGGGCGCGGTGATCGGCCACGAGGGACAGGGCACCACGCGGCAGGCCCGGGCGCAGCGCCTGTTCTACATCCTGCGCGCCGGTGTGCAGTACGCGGGCAAGCACCACGGGCCGGCCACGGCTCTGGCGCTCCTGGCGGCCTGCTTCCTGGCGCAGCTCCCGCTGCGCCTCGCGCAGGGCCTGCTCCGCCGGTCGCCGCGGGAGATCGCCGAGGTGCTGCGGGCGGGCGGCCTGCTCCTGCGCGCGGCGCCCGGCCTCGTGCGCGCGGTGCTGCGGAAGGCCTGAGCCCCCCGCGCGCACGTTTCGCCCGGCGCCGCGTTGACGGGGTCAGCGGATGGAGGCGCAGGATGCACGCGACGAGACTGTTCCATGCCGGCCCGGACGGCACCCTCTGGTCCCTGGAACGGGCGGACGGGCAGGTCCGCGTGCTCAGGGCACGGGGCGGCGAGGCCGAGGGACTCGATCTCGCCGCCTTCCTCGGCGGGGACCCGGCCGCCCCCGAACGGCGCGCCTTCCACGACCTCGTGGCCACGCTGATCGAGGCGCAGGCTCCGGCCGTGGGCGGGGCGCCCCCCGAGGCGGGAGCCGCCGCCGCCGAGCCCTCGCCGGGGGAGGAGGTGGCGTGAGAGCCCGCCGGGATCGGCCGAACAAGCCTGACCGCGCGGCGGCGGTGCAGAGGGCTCCTCGCCGGTCCGCCCTCTCGCATCCGAGCAGGTCGTTCCGGCGATCGGGGGCGCCCGCACGGGTCCCGCAAGAGCTCGATATCGCTGGGCCGGCGCGGTCCGGCTCGATATATCTTCGGCCCCGTAGGATCGATCGACGCGGTCTGCATCGAGAGACGCGCGCCGCCGTGTTTCGAACGGGCCAGCGGATCGAGGGGGCGAGGCCGCAATGATCCGTGCATCCGACCTCAAGGCATCGGCGGCGCTCTGTGCGGCCCTCGTGTTCATCGCGACCGGAGATTGCCGAATGGTTCGAGCGCAGGACGGCGAGACCGCGCGCAGCATCGCGCCCACGGGCGTGCTGCGCGCCGCGATCAATTACGGGAACATCGTCCTGGCCCAGCGGGGGCCGGACGGAGAGCCGGCCGGGATCTCAGCCGATCTGGCGCGCGAACTCGGCCGCCGGCTCGATGTTCCGGTATCGTTCACGACCTACGACACGGCCGGCAAGGTCGTCGACGCGTTGGCGGGCCCGGCAACCTGGGACGTGGCCTTCCTGGCCATCGACCCGAAGCGGGCCCGGACGATCGCCTTCACCCCGCCTTACGTGATCATCGAGGGGGCGTACATGGTCCCGAG
Source organism: Methylobacteriaceae bacterium (assembly GCA_947444195.1). Lineage (GTDB taxonomy): Bacteria > Pseudomonadota > Alphaproteobacteria > Rhizobiales > Beijerinckiaceae > Methylobacterium. Next base: position 3,193 of record CANEZL010000018.1, read on the forward strand.
GGAGTCCCCGCTCCGGGAGAACGCCGAGGTCGATCGGCCCGGGGTGAGGATCGCGGTCGGCCGGAACACGGCCTATGATCTCTATCTGGAGCGCGCCCTCACGTCGGCCGAGCGCGTCTTCGCGCCGACCTCTCAAGCGGCCCTGGACCTGTTTCGACGGGATCGGCTGGACGTGGTCGCCTCGGTCAGGCAACCGCTGGAGATCTACGCACGCGACCACGCGGACGTGCGCGTCCTTCCCGGGCGCTTCATGGTCATCGAGCAGGCCGTCGCGGTACCGAGGGGACGAGACCGGGCGTCGGCCTATCTGGATCGCTTCATCGAAGAGATGAAGGCCTCCGGCTTCGTGGCGGACGCGCTGGCGCGCAGCGGTCAACGCGATGCCACCGTCGCGCCGAGGTCGGAACGCCCATAGGGACGGCTTCCCCGCGCCGCGCGCGGACCGGGGCCGGCAGGCTCCGGCCTGCGCGGACCAGTCCGCCCGCGCGGCAGGCCTTCCCTGGAACGGACGAGCCGCCCTCGTTCGAGCCCGGTCGCGCAGGAGCGCCGCGTTCGACGGCCGCTGGCCGAACGCCCTACAGCACCGCCTCGATCAACCCGAGTTCCTGCGCCTCCTGCGCCTCGATGTACCAGTTCTCCGGGGCGCGCCGCAGCACCTCCTCCATCGTCACCCGCGAGCCGCGGATCAGGTTGGCGAAGCCCTCGTTCTGGATCGCGATCGAGCACGCGATCTCGTGGAGCGCGGCCTTCACGGTGGCGATGCAGGTGGTGAGCGGGCCGCTGATGCGCAGGTCCTTGTTCATCTTGCGCTCGTGGATCATCAGCCGCGTGCCGCGGGTGAGGTAGCGGTTCTCCGTGGCGAAGAAGCTCATGAAGGTGGTGCCGGCCGAGTAGATCGCCGCCTTGCCGAGGAAGACGAAGCGGCGGCCCGGGTCGATCTCGCTGAGGAAGCGGATGTCCTCGCCCATCATCCGGGCCACCTCGGGGTCGCCGCCGAGCGTCGTCAGCTCCACCACCACGAGATCGCGGTCGCGGGCCCCGTCGAGCTGGCGCCGGAAATCCCGGTACATGTCGTGGTCGACCGGGCCCGAGAGCAGGATCGCGGGCGTGCGGAAATCGGCGGGGGTGAGGGGCGTCGTGTCCATGCGGTCCGGCAGGTGAGGTGTCGCGTCTCCGGGCCGAACCGCCCTGCCCCGCTCAGGTTCCGCGGGGACCGAGCAGGATCAGGCCGGCGCCCGCCAGCGCCACCGCGCCCCCCGCGATGTCCCAGCGGTCGGGCCGGTGGCCCTCCGCGAGCCAGAGCCAGAGCAGCGAGGCCGCGATGTAGACGCCGCCATAGGCGGCGTAGGCCCGGCCCGCCGCCCCCGCCTCCACCCGCGTCAGCAGCCACGCGAACAGGGCGAGGCTCGCGAGCCCCGGCAGGATCCACAGCGCCGAGCGGCCGAGGCGCAGCCAGGCCCAGAAGGCGAAGCAGCCGGCGATCTCCGCGAGCGCCGCGGCGCAGTAGGCGGACAGGGTGATCAAGGCGGGGCTCCCGATGCCGTGCGGGCCCTGCCCTTAGCAGGAATGACCCCGTCCGCGCCCGCCCCGGAGCCGCGATCGCGCCCGCGCCTCTGGCCGCCCGCCCCGCTTCCGGCTAGACAGCCTGCGCATCCGCCGATGGAGACGACGATTCCCGACGACTTGGGGGCGACGGCCCTGGGCCTCTTCGCCGTGCTCGCCCTGGTATTCGCCAACGGCTTCTTCGTGGCGGCCGAGTTCGCCCTGGTCGCGGTGCGCCGCAGCCGCGTCAGCGAACTCGTCTCCGAGGGGCGCACCAACGCCACGGCCCTCATGCGGGCCACAGACCAGCTCGACGCGCACCTGGCCGCGACGCAGCTCGGCATCACCATCTCCTCCCTGGCGCTCGGCTGGGTCGGCGAGCCGGCCCTCGCCCACCTCGTCGAGCCGGCCCTCGCCTGGCTGCCGGGGACGCTGCCGGGGATCGGCGCCCACACCATCGCGGTGGCGATCTCCTTCATCCTGATCACCGCGCTGCACATCGTGCTGGGCGAGCTCGCGCCCAAGAGCCTCGCCCTCCAGCGCAGCGAGCGCACGGCCCTCGCCATCGTGCGGCCGCTCTCCCTGTTCCTGTTCGTGTTCCGGCCCGCGATCATCGTGCTCAACGGGCTCGGCAACGGCATCCTGCGCCTGTGCGGGCTCCAGCCCGGCCACGGCGAGGGCGCCCAGCACTCCACCGCCGAGCTGAACCTGCTCGTGGAGGCGAGCCGCCAGGCGGGCCTGCTGCAGGAGGCGCAGCAGGACGCGGTGGAGCGCATCTTCTCCCTCAACGACCGCCGCATCCGCGAGGTGATGACCCCGCGCCCCGACATCGAGTGGATCGACGCCGAGGAGGAGCGCGAGCCGATGCTCAAGGCGGTGCGCGCCTGCAACCACGCCCAGATCGTGGTGAGCCGCGGCACCGTCGACGAGGTGGTCGGCGTGCTGCGCAAGCAGGACCTCCTCGACCAGATGCTCGACGGGCGGCCCATCGACATCGCCGCGGTCACCCGCGAGCCCATCGTCGTGCACGAGGCGATGTCGGTGCTGGCCGTGCTGGAGACCTTTCAGAAGAAGCCCGTGCAGATGGCCATCGTCGTGGACGAGTACGGCAGCCTGGAGGGCATCGTCACGCCCACCGACCTCCTGGAGGCGATCGCGGGCGACATCCCCGAGGTCGGCGACGAGCCCTCCGTGGTGGAGCGCGAGGACGGCTCGCTCCTCATCGACGGCATGATGACGGCGGAGGAGGCCTTCGACCGCCTGGGCTTCGCCGAGCGGCCCGAGATGGACGACTTCACCACGCTCGCGGGCTTCGTGATCGTGCGCCTCGGCCACATCCCCGCCGAGGGCGACTATGTCGAGGCGCAGGGCTGGCGCCTGGAGGTCGTCGACATGGACGGCCGGCGGATCGACAAGATCCTGGCCACGCCGGTCCCGTGACGCCCACCGGGCCGCGCCCGACCCCGCGCCCGACCCTTCGGGAGGCCCTGCCCGTCTGGGCGCGGGTGGCCGCGCTCTCCTTCGGCGGCCCGGCCGGCCAGATCGCGGTGATGCACCGCATCCTGGTGGAGGAGCGGCGCTGGATCTCCGAGGCGCGCTTCCTGCACGCCCTGAACTTCTGCACCCTGCTGCCCGGCCCCGAGGCGCAGCAGCTCGCCACCTATATCGGCTGGCTGATGCACGGCCCCCGCGGCGGCCTCCTGGCGGGGGGGCTGTTCGTCCTGCCCGGTCTCGTCGCCATCATGGGGCTCAGCGTCGTCTACGTGCTGCACGGCCAGACGGGGCCGGTGGCGGGCCTGTTCTTCGGCCTGAAGGCCGCCGTGCTCGCGATCGTGGCCGAGGCGGTGCTCCGCATCGGGCGCCGGGCCCTGCGCGGGCCGGTGCAGGTCGCCCTGGCGGGCGCCTCCTTCGGCGCCCTCTTCCTGTTCGCCGCCCCCTTCCCGGCGATCGTGCTCGCCGCCGGCCTGATCGGCTGGTGGGGGGCCCGGGCGGGCCTGCCCGACTTCCGGCCCGGGGCGGCGGGGCATGGTGGGGCGGGGCATGGCGGGGCGACGCACGGCCTCGACGACGCGGTCCCGGTCGGCCCGGCCGGGCACCGGCAGGCCCTGCGCATGCTGGCGATCTGGGGGGCGCTCTGGCTCGTGCCGGTGGCGCTCGTCGTGGCCCTGCGCGGGCCCGAGGACGTGTTCGCGCGGATCGCGCTGTTCTTCTCGCAGATGGCCGCGGTGAGCTTCGGGGGCGCCTACGCGGTGCTCACCTACGTGGCCCAGCAGGCGGTCGAGCATTACGGCTGGCTGAAGCCCGGGGAGATGCTCGACGGGCTCGGCCTCGCCGAGACCACCCCCGGCCCCCTCATCATGGTCACGCAGTTCGTGGGCTTCCTGGCCGCCTACCGGGATCCCGGCGGGCTGCCCGCGCTCCTCGCCGGCATCCTGGGCGGGCTTCTCACCACCTGGGTCACCTTCGCCCCCTGCTTCCTTTGGATCTTCGTGGGCGCCCCCTACGTCGAGGCCCTGCGCGGCAACCGGGCGCTGGCCGGGGCGCTCGCCGCGATCACCGCCGCGGTGGTCGGCGTGATCCTGAACCTCGCCGTGTGGTTCGCCCTGCACACGCTCTTCGCCGCGCAGCGGACGCTGGCGCTCGGGCCCCTCGTCCTCGACCTGCCCGTCCCGGAGAGCCTCGACCCGCTGGCCCTGCTCCTCGCCCTCGCGGCGCTCGCCGCGGTGTTCGTGGCCCGGCTCGGCCCGGTCCCGGTGCTCGCCGGCGCGGCCCTGGCCGGGCTGGTCCTGCGCTGAGCTCTCCCTCGGTCCCTTGCCGGAGCCCCTTGCCGGAGCCCGCCCCGTCGCCCCCGGCGCGGGCCGCCCGGGGCGACGGGCGACCCGCCGGAGCGTATACAATCTATTCGATTCGCTTTGTCTCGGAGGTGAATGTCGTGCCGACTCGTTTCCTGATGGGCCCGGACCCGGTCCAGTCCGGCAGCGACGATCCGCACGGGATCTCCTCCCGGCACTTCCTCAAGCTGGTGGAGGACACCGCCGAGGTCGGCTTCTGGTCGACGGACCTGCGGGACGAGCGGATGAACGCCTCCGTCGGCCTCTACGGCATCCTGGGGCTCCACCCCTCCGTCGAGCTGACCTTCGGCCTGTTCGCGCAGATGATCCACCCGGACGACCGCAACGGGCAGGCCGATCCGCTCACGCTCCTGCGCGCGGGCCAGCCGGTGCGCCAGACCTTCCGGATCATCCGGCCCGACCGGACGCAGCGCTGGATCGCCGGGCGGGCTGAGGCGCTTCTGGGGGACGACAGCCGCCCGAGCATGGCCATCGGCATCGTGCAGGACGCCACCGGGCGCCACGAGGCCCACCTCGCCGTGGAGCAGTGCCAGGATCGCCTCGACGGGCTGATCGTGGCGACGGGCGCCGTGGTCTGGATCGCGACGGCGGAGGGCGCCGCCGTGGAGACGCCCCATTGGCAGGCCCTCACCGGCCAGGACCAGAGCGCCTCCGAGGGGGCCGGCTGGCTGGACGCCGTCCATCCGGACGACCGCGCGCGGGTCTCGCAGGCCTGGCAGGACGCCCTGGCCGGCGGCGTCCTCTACAACACCGACTACCGCATCCTGTGCGTGGACGGGGCCTATCGCTGGGTCAACGCCCGCGGCGTGCCGATCCGCGGGCGCGACGGCACCGTGCGCGAGTGGATCGGCGCCTGCCTCGGCGCCGCGGAGCCGGACCTCCTGGCGGCCGCCTCCTCGCCCCGCACGATCACCGCCGCGCAGATCCGCGCCGCGCGCGGCATGGCCTGCCTCTCGGCCGAGGAGCTGGCCCGGCGCGCCCAGGTCTCCGTCTCCACGGTGCGCCGCCTGGAGGACGGCAACGCCACGGTCCAGCCCCGGGCCGACACGGTGACCGCGGTGCGCGAGGTGCTGGAGCAGACCGGCCTCGTCTTCACCTTCGACGCGAGCGGCAAGCCGGGCGTGCGCGAGGCCTGAGCGCCCGGGCGGCGGCCGCTCAGGCCGCCGTGCTGCGCGCGGCGAGTACCCGCTCCAGGGTCGCCGCGGCCGGGGCCGGACGGCCGAGATGGAAGCCCTGCAGGAGCGGGCAGCCGAGGGCCTGGAGCGCGGCGCGGTCCTCGGCGGTCTCCACGCCCTCGGCCACCACCTCGAGGCCCAGCGAGCGCCCGAGGCCGAGCACGGCGTGGACCATGCCCCGCTTGTCCTCGGAGGCGCTCAGCCCGGTCACGAGGCTGCGGTCGATCTTGACCCGGCTCGCCCGCAACTGGCGCAGGGAGGCGAGGGAGGAGTAGCCCGTCCCGAAATCGTCCAGCGCGATGCGCACCCCCGCCCGCGACAGGGCGAGGAGCTTGCCCTGCACCGCCTCGATGTCGAGGGCCGTCTCCTCCGTGATCTCGATCTCCAGGAGGCAGGGCGGCAGGGCGAGGGCGCGCAGGCGCGTCAGGATGATCTCGTCGACCGCGATCTGCGCCATCTCCCGCGGCGAGACGTTGAGCGCCACGCGCACGTCCGGGGCCCCCCGCTCGTGCAGCGTCCGCAGCATCGCGCAGACCTGCTCCAGGATGAAGCGCAGGAGGGATTCGGTGAGCCCCGACATGCCGGCGGTGGCGACGAGCTCGTTGGGCGGGATCCAGCCGTGGACCGGGTGGTTCCAGCGCACCAGCGCCTCGAGGCTCACGGGCCTGCCGCCCTGGTCGAAGATCGGCTGGAACCAGACCTCCAGGCTCCCCTCCGCCAGCGCCTGCGACAGGTCGCGCTCGCAGGCGCGCCGCATCTCGCGGCGGGCGTGCAGGCGCTCGTCGAACAAGCGGAAGCGGTTGCGGCCGGTGGCCTTGGCCGCGTAGAGCGCCTCGTCGGCGGAGCCCAGCATCCGCGTGAGGCTGTCGGCGGGCCCGAGATAGACGCCGATGCTCATGCCGAGGCGCCCGGAATCGAAGCTCTCGAAGGGTTCGGCGATCGCGCCGATCAGCCGCGTCGCCAGGGACTCCGGCGCCTCGCCGCCGGCATCGGGGGCGTAGCAGAGGGCGAACTCGTCGCCGCCGAGCCGGGCGGCGAGGCAGTCGGGCGGCAGGGCGCGCCGGAGCCGGCGGGCGACCTCGGCGAGGACGCGGTCGCCGGCGGTGTGGCCGTAGACGTCGTTGACCGACTTGAAACCGTCGAGGTCGAGCAGCATCAGGCACTGGCGGGCGCCGCCGGGCAGGCGCTCCTCCACCCCTTGCGCGAAGCCGGCGCGGTTGAGGAGCGTGGTCAGCCCGTCATGGGTCGCGCGGTGCCGCATCGCCTCGGCGAGGGCGCTCGCGCTGGCATGGGCCGCCTCCCGCGACAGGGCGAGCGCCGTCGCCTCGTTCTTGAGGCGGCTCGTCTCGCGGAAGCCCCGCTCGTTCTCCGCGACGCTGCGCAGGAGGGCGGCGAGGTAGAGCAGAACCGTCGCCGCGAGGCAGAGCCGGTCGAAGCCCCCCGCATAGATCAGGCAGGCGGCCACCGAGAGCAGCGGGGGCGTGATGAAGCAGGTCGGGATCCGCCCATGGGCGATGCCGTGCGTCACGGCGCCCGCGGTGATGCCGCAGGTCACGGTGAGGTAGAACAGGGTCTGGGGCGCCGTGTAGCCCGCGCAGAGCACGGGCAGGCAGGCCCAGACCAGGCCCGACAACAGCGCCGCCAGCGAGCACAGGCGCAGGTGCCGGTCGGTCTCGCGCGCGGCTGCCGCGGCCCTCTCGGGCGGATCCTCGGCGGTCAGGGACAGGCCGCTGCAGGGGGCACGGCACAGGCCGATGCGCAGCAGGTTGGCCACCGTCGAGGCCGCCAGCCAGATGGCCCCCGCATGGCCCTGCCCGGCATGGACCGCCACCAGGGTGCCGAACACGCCGAGGAGCATGTTGACCGGGATGGCCTGCAGGACGCTCCGGCGCACCGCATCGAGCTGGTCGCGCCGGATCAGCCGGTCGAGACTCTCGGCGGCCTGAACGGGCGGCGGCGAGGCGCTGTGCTTCCGGATCATCTCGCCCTGAACTCCGATCTGTCATCCCCGTATCAGACGAGGGTAACGATTCATGACCATTGCTGGCCAGAAATCTCGGAGCGCGCGAACGAGACCTTGCGCGGTCCCTCAGGCCGCCGGGGGCGCCGGAGCGCGCCCGGGCGTCAGGCGGCCCCGTCGAGCCGCGCGCTCAGGTGGCGGTAGAGTTCGAGGTCGTAGCGGTTGTAGCTGGCGATCCGCTCGATCAGGTCCGGGCCGGCCTCCGCGAGCGGCCGGCGCGCCGCCGTCACGTTGAGGGACGGCGCGGCCATGCCGGCCAGTTCGGGAAAGCAGGTCCCGAGCCGGGCGACGTCGTGATCCAGGCTCTCCTGCCGGCCGACCCAGACGCAGTCCGCCAGCGTGCGCTTGGCCTGTTCGAGCGCCGCGTCGAGGTCGACCTCGGTGTTGAGCACGTGGTCGCCGAGCTGGCGCACCTGCCGGTTGAAGATGTTCCGGAACGTGACCGCCGGATCGAGGCTGAAGAACGTCTCCACGTCGCAGGCATGCGCGGCTTCCACGTCCGCGTGACCGGCGCTCGCATTCATCCGGGCGAAGTAGTACCACGACAGGCAGCGGTCGATCGGGTCGCGCAGGATGGTGAACGTCCGCGCCTCGGGGAAATGGGCCCGGACATCCGTCCAGCTGATATGCCCGGAGACCACGTCGTAGGCGCCGAGCGCCGCGGCGTCCGCCCCGGAGAGCCGGGAGGCGTTGAACGGCGGGCTGACGGCCTCCGCGCCGAAGCCCCGGCACAGGATGTCCCGGAAGCTCGTCCCGGCCGTCTTGGGCAGGTGTAGGAAGACTGCGCGGACCATGCCCACCTCGGCGCCGGACGACCGCCCGGCCTGTGCCTCCCCGGCCCGGGCCCGTCAAGCCCGGCCGGGCACGGTCTCCGTGCCCGCGATCGGCTCCGGCGGACGCGGGGCCGGCGGGTTCGGCGGCGGATCCTCCTCCGGCACTTGCGGCTCCGGCGGATCCTCGATCGGCGTCGGGTCTCCGCCGCCGCGCGGCGTCTTCGGGTGCTGCATGGGGCGCCTCCTCGGGTCGGGTGCCGCGTCGCGTCGGGAGACAAGCGGGCGGGCCGCCGCCCCGTTCCATCCGCGGGCCCCGCGGGGAGCCCCTACGGCAGGCCCCGGCTGCTCCGGATGCCGAGATGGTCGGCGATGTAGCCGGACAGGGAATTGGCCGCGTTCAGCATGTGCGCGCGCATCCGCCGGGCCGCCGCCTCGCCGTCGCCCTCGGCCATGGCGGCCAGAACCTCGCCGTGCTCGGCATGCGAGCGGCGGATGCGGCTGCCGTGCCGCAGCTGCGTGCGCCGGAAGGCGGAGAGGCGCATGCGGATGCCGAGGGCCTGCTCGGCCAGGAACCCGTTATGCGTGGCCCGGTAGAGCGCCTCGTGGAAGGCGAGGTTGAAGGCGTCGTAGGCGTCGAAATCCCCCGCCTCCACCAGGGCGGCGGAGGATTCGTGCAGGCCGAGCAGGTGGCTGCGCTCGAGCGGCGTCATCCGGTAGGTGGCGAGCCGCGTGCACATGGCCTCCACCTCGGCGGTGGTCTCGAACATCTCGGCGATGCGCTCCGGCGTCATCCGCGTGACCACGGCGCCCTTGCGGGGGCGCACCTCCACGAGCCCGTTGAAGGCGAGCTGCCGCAGGGCCTCCCGCACCGGCGTGCGCGAGGCCCCGAACCGGTCGGCGATGTCCTGCTCGTCCAGCGCGGTGCCCGCCGCGAGGCTCCCCGAGGCGATGGCGTCGGTCAGCGCGTTGCGGATCCGGTCCGAGAGGAGCTCGCGCTCCTCGATTGTCTCGCCGTCCATCCCGCCGCGTCCCGCGCTCCGTCCCGGCCGGAGCACAACCGAGGACGGGCCGCATCGTCAAGGGAGCCTCCTGTCAAGAGATCGACAGGTGTCACCCCTGGCATACGATATCGCGAAATTTACTGTTCTCTGTATCTCGAAGCGCGCTATATGCGCATCTGAGAATACGAACGGGAGGTGCGGGCATGGCCGACTGGCACAGCGAGGCGCGGCTTCGCGACGAGCGCATCGCGGCCGGGCGCGTCCTCGCCGACGGCAAGGTCGTGCCCGCCGGCGCGGCCGTCGACCTCCTGGAGGCGATCCTGCGGCCGGGCGACCGGGTCTGCCTGGAGGGCGACAACCAGAAGCAGGCCGATTGCCTCGCCCGCGCGCTCGCGGCCTGCGATCCGGCACGCGTCCACGACCTGCACATGGTCCAGTCGGGCATCGTGCTGCCCGAGCATCTCGACGTGTTCGAGACGGGCATCGCGAAACGGCTCGACTACTCGTATTCGGGGCCCCAGGGCGGGCGCATCGCGAAGATGCTCTACGGCGGCCAGATCCAGCTCGGCGCGGTGCACACCTACCTCGAACTGTTCGCCCGCTACTTCGTGGACCTGACGCCCCACGTGGCGCTGATCGCGGGCGTCTCGGCCGACCGCGAGGGCAACCTCTACACGGGCCCCAACACCGAGGACACGCCGACCGTGGTGGAGGCCACCGCCTTCAAGAACGGCGTCGTGGTGGCCCAGGTCAACGCGATCGTCGACCGGGTGCCCCGCGTCGACATCCCCGGGGACCGGATCGACTTCGTGGTCGCGGCCGACAAGCCCTTCTACGTGGAGCCCCTCTTCACCCGCGACCCCGCCGCGATGACCGAGACGCAGATCCTGATCGCGATGATGGCGATCAAGGGGATCTACGCCGAATACGGCGTGCGCCGGCTCAACCACGGCATCGGCTTCGGCACGGCGGCGATCGAATTGCTGCTGCCCACCTACGGCGAGCGCCTGGGGCTGAAAGGAAAAATCGCCACGCACTGGGCGCTCAACCCGCACCCGACCCTGATCCCGGCGATCGAATCGGGCTGGGTCAGCCAAGTCCACTGCTTCGGCTCGGAGGTCGGCATGGACCGCTACATCCGCGCCCGGCCGGACGTGTTCTTCACCGGCCGCGACGGGTCGCTCCGCTCGAACCGGGCCTTCTGCCAGACGGCGGGGCTCTACGCCTGCGACCTCTTCATCGGCGCGACCCTGCAGATCGACCTCGCCGGCCATTCCTCCACGGTGACGCGGGACCGCGTCGCGGGCTTCGGCGGCGCGCCCAACATGGGCTCGGACCCGCACGGGCGGCGCCACCCCTCAGACACCTGGATGAAGGCCGGCCACGAGGCGCAGGGCACCGGCGACCCGATGCTGATGCGCGGGCGCAAGCTCGTGGTGCAGCTCGTCGAGACCTTCGGCGACAAGCTGGTGCCGACCTTCGTGGAGCGCCTCGACGCGCTGGAACTCGCCCGCAGGACCGGGCTCGAACTCGCCCCCGTGATGATCTACGGCGACGACGTCACCCACATCGTCACCGAGGAGGGCATCGCCAACCTCCTCCTCTGCCGCGACGCCGACGAGCGCGAGCAGGCGATCCGAGGCGTCGCCGGCTACACCGAGGTCGGGCGGGGCCGCGACCGGGCCAAGGTCGAGGCGTTGCGCGCCCGCGGCGTCATCCGCCGGCCGGAGGATCTCGGCATCGAGCCCCTCGACGCCGACCGGGCGCTGCTCGCGGCGAAGTCGATCAAGGACCTCGTGCACTGGTCGGGGGGCCTCTACGAGCCGCCCGCGAAGTTCCGGAACTGGTGAGCCCCTTGTTCCCCTCCCCTTGCGGGGAGGCGAGCGAACCCCGCGGAGATCCCTCATGGAATCCCTGACCTTCCGCCACGCCACGACGAAGGCCCTGCCCGGCGCGGCCCCCCACGCCATCACCGGCGTCGTCGCCTCGGGCAACCTGGAGATCCTCCTGGAGCGGGTGCTGCCCCCCGACGCCTGCGAGGTCGCCGTCGAGACCCCGATCGCCGGCTACGGCGCGGTCTGGGCGGCGGTGGTCGCCGATTTCGTGGCCCGCGTGCAGCCGGGGGGCCTGCGCATCAGCATCAACGACGGGGGCGCCCGCCCCGACACCGTGTCCCTGCGCCTCCTTCAGGGCGCCCGGCTGATGGAGCGCTAGAGGATGCCCGCGAGCACCGATCCGGATGCCGTCCTATCGGGCGGCGATGAGGCCGGCCCTCCGCCGCCAGCCCGCGCGACGGCGCGGACGGGCATGAGCTGGTACGAGGCCAGCGCCCGCCAGCGCGTCGCCGCCCTGTGCGACGCGGGCACGTTCGCGGAGTTCCTGGGGCCGACGGAGCGGCGCACCAGCCCGCACCTGCCCCTGTTCGACCTGCCGCGCGCCTTCGACGACGGCATCGTGGTCGGCCGCGCCCGGCTCGACGGGAAACCGGTTCTCGTCGCTGCGCAGGAGGGCCGCTTCATGGGCGGCGCCTTCGGCGAGGTGCACGGGGCCAAGCTGATCGGGCTGCTGCGCGCGGCGCTGCAAGTGCGGCCCGCGGCCGTGCTGATCCTGTTCGACACCGGCGGCGTGCGCCTGCAGGAGGCCAATGCCGGCGAGACCGCCATCGCCGAGGCCATGCGGGCGATCGCCGCGCTCCGCGCGGCGGGCGTGCCGGTGATCGGGCTCGTTGGCGGCCGGGCGGGGGCTTACGGGGGCGGCGGGCTCATCGCCGGCACCTGCGCGCGCCTCGCCGTCTCGGAGAGCGGGCGCATCTCGGTCTCGGGGCCGGAGGTGATCGAGACCAACCGCGGCGCCGAGGAGTTCGATTCCCGCGACCGCGCGCTGGTCTGGCGCACCATGGGCGGCAAGCACCGCCGGCTCATCGGCGGGGCGGACGCCTTCTGCGACGACACGGCGGCGGGCTTCCGAGCCGCCGCCCTCGACCTGATCGCGCGCGCGCCCGCCTTCGACCTCGCAACGCTCGAGGCGGAGCAGGCACGGCTCGCGGCCCGCATCGCCCGCTTCGGCGATTGCCGCGACGCCGCCGAGATCTGGGCCCGCCTCGGCGTGAACGATCCGGACGCGGTGCCGGCCATGGAGGCCGCCGCCTTCGCCGAGACGGTGGCGCGGGTGGAGGAGGCGCATCATGACGCTCGCTGAGATCCTGGCCTCGCTCTTTCCGGACGGCCACGCGGTCCGGGTCGCGGACGGGCTCATCGGCGGGGACGGGCCCTTCGCGGAGGGCCAAGCGACCGTGATCGGCGTCGACGGCGACACGGCCCTCGGGGTCGAGGGGGCCCTCGCCCTCGCCCGCGCGGTGCTCGACGCGGTGCGCGTTGGAGATGGAGCGCGCTCCGCCGACGTGGATGCCGGTTCGGCGCGCGAGAGCGCGCGAAAGCAAGGGCTCGGAGCCGGCGACGATCGCGGCGCGGTGGGCAACGGCGCCAAGGCGCCGATCCTGGTGCTCGTCGATTCCGACAGCCAGCGCATGAGCCGGCGCGACGAACTCCTCGGCCTCAACGAGTGCCTCGCCCATCTCGCCAAGGCGCTGCTGCTCGCCGACCAGGCCGGCCACCCGACGGTGGGGCTGATCTACGGGCATTCGGCCGCCGGCGCCTTCATCGCCACGGCGCTGGCGACGCGGGTGCTCGCGGCGCTCCCCGGCGCCGATCCGAGCGTGATGGACCTGCCCTCGGTGGCCCGCGTCACCAAGCTGCCGCTGGACAAGCTCCAGGAGATGGCGAAGTCCACCCCCGTCTTCGCGCCGGGCCTCGACAACATGGTCGCGACAGGCGCCGTGCACGCGGTGCTCGATCCCGGGAAGCCCCTCGCCGGCCAGATCCGGGCGCTGATCGCCGAGGCGGCGGCGGAGGACGTGCGCGACCGCCTCGGCGCCGCGCGCGGCGGCCGGCCGGTGGCGCAGGCGGTGGCCGAGGCGGTCGCCGCCGCGGCGCTCCGGGGCTAGAGCACGATGCGGGAAGGGGAGATCCGGCGGCACGACCTCGTCCGGGCCGAGCCCGGGGCCTTCGCCGCCGCTTTGCGGGCGCAGGCCCTCGGGCAGGGCGCCCCGGGGACGGACTGGGCCGCGCGGGGCCGCCCCCTGATCGTGCGCCGCTACCATCCGGGGGAGGATCGGGGCCTCGTCCCCCTCGGCCTGCCCCTGCCCCCGGCGGCGGGCAAGCGCCGCATCGGCCTCGCCCTGCCGGCGGCGGCGCTCGGGCCCTTGCCCGCCCCGACGCTCGCCGCGGTGCGCGGCCACGCGCCCGCCTCCTGGCAGCCGGTCCTCGACGCGCTCCTCGCCCTCGGGGCGGACCACGGCCTCGTGCCGCGCCCCTTCGGCAGCCTGCTCTGGCAGGCGCTCACCGGCCTGCCCTACCTGTCGCGGACCTCCGACCTCGACCTGCTCTGGCCGGTCGAGGACCGGCCGCCGCCGGGCTTCCTCGCGGGCCTCGCCCGCATCGCCGCAGCCGCCCCGATGGGGATCGACGGCGAGATCCTGCTGCCGGACGGGGCCGGCATCCACTGGCGCGAACTCTTCGAGGGGCGCGACGCGGTCCTGGCCAAGCATCTCGACCGGCTGGAGATGCGGTCCGTGGCGCCTCCTCGGGAGGTGGCGTGATGGGGGGCGGACCTGCACCGCTCCCGAGCTGTCCTCGACGGTCCTCGAACGGGGCGCGGGTCCCCTCTCCCGTGTTGGCTAGGGATGCACACATCTCCGGAGGAGGCGCGGACGGCTCCGCGCCCGCCCCGGCCGGTGCGGTCTTCCGGAGCATCGCCGCCGCCGCGGTCGAGGCCTTGCGCCTCGAACTGGAGACCTATCCCAAGCCCGGCCTCGTCAGCCTGGTCGACAGCGGCAGCCACGACGACATGGACGCCGCCACCTTCCGGGCGAGCGCGGCGGCGCTCGAACCCCACTTCGCCGAGCTCGCCCGTGCGGGTGCTGCGGGCCTGGAGATGGCGCGGCTGCGCCGGATCGGGCTCGCCGCGGAGGCCGCGATGCGGGGGGCCACGGGGGGCGTGAACACCCATCGCGGCGCGATCTTCGGGCTCGGCCTGCTGGTCTCGGCGGCCGGCGCCCTCGCCGGGGCGGGGCCTTTCCCTGCCGGGGCGGGTCCTTTCCCTGCCGGGGCGGGTCCTTTCCCTGCCGGGGCACTTGGCGCCCACGTCCGCGCCCGCCACGCCCGCGCCATCCTCGACGGGCCGGTGCCCCTCGACGCGCCGGGGGCGCGGGCGCGCCGCGCCTACCGGGTCGGCGGCGCCCCGGCGGAGGCGGCGGCGGGCTTTCCCACCCTCTACCGGGTCGGCCTGCCCGCCCTGCGCCTGGCCCGCCGCCTGCGGCCGGGGGACGAGGCCGCCGCCCGCGCCGGCTGCTGCCTCGCCCTCGTCGCCGGCCTGGAGGACACCAACCTCCTCCACCGGGGCGGCCTCGACGGCTACCGCTTCGCGCGGGCCGCCGCCGCCGCCTTCTGCGCGGACGGCGGCGTGGGGCAGGCCGACTGGTTCGCGCGGGCGCAGGACCTGCACCGCGCCTTCGTCGCCCGCCGCCTCAGCCCCGGCGGGGCCGCCGACCTCCTCGCCATGACCCTGTTCGTCGACCGGTTCGAGGCCGGGTTCGAGACCCGGCGGGGGGCGCTGCCGTGACGCTCGGCGTGCTCCTCTCCGGCCAGGGCGGGCAGCATCCGGAGATGTTCGCGCTCACCGCCGGGGCGCCCGAGGCGGAGGCGGTCTTCGCCGCCGCCGCCCCCCTCCTCGGCCGCGACCCCCGCGACCTCGTGCGGCGGCCGGGGGCGGACCTGCACGGCAACCGCACCGGCCAGATCCTGTGCTGCGTGGCGGCGCTCGCCGGCTGGCGCGTGATCGCGCCGGCCCTGCCCGCCCGCACCGCGGTGGTCGGCTACAGCGTCGGCGACCTCGCGGCCTGGGGCTGCGCCGGCCGGCTCGATGCCGGGGCGGTGCTGCGCCTCGCCGCCGCCCGCGCCGAGGCGATGGACGCCGCCTGCCCCGAGGGCCACGGCCTGGCCGGCATCCGCGGGATCCCCCTCGCGCGCGTCGCGGACCTGGCGGCGGCGCACGGCTGCCACCTCGCCATCCGCAACGCCGCCGACAGCGCCGTGGCGGGCGGCCCCCGCGCGGCCCTGGACGCCCTCTGCGCGGCGGCGCTGGCGGGGGGCGCGCTCCGCGCCGTCCTGCTGCCGGTGCGCACGCCCTCCCACACCCCCCTGCTCGCCGCCGCGGCCGCGCGTTTCCGCGCCGCCCTGGAGGCCGAGCCCCTGGACCGGCCGGGGCGCGGCGCCCCGCGCCTCCTGGCGGGGCTCGACGGGACGGCGGTGTTCGACGCCGAGGCCGGCCGCGCGAAGCTCGCCCGCCAAGTGGGCGAGACCCTGGACTGGGCGGCCTGCCTCGTGGCTCTGGGCGAGTTCGGCGCCCGCCGGGTGCTCGAACTCGGCCCCGGCCACGCGCTTGCCACCATGGCCCGCGACGCCCTGCCGGAGGCGGGGGTGCACGCCCTCGCCGACTTCCGGTCCGCGGACGGGGTGCGACGCTGGATCGCGGACGCTTCCCGAGATCCCGTTTGACCCGTCGTTCCGGGGCTTTACCTCATCGCCGAGGTGCCGCGACGAAGCCTTCCGGAAGGCGCCGGGACCTCCTGCCATCGGCGAGGGGCACCTGAGGATAGGGCCGATAGGGGTCGGCCGGCCCGGTCGCTCGAACGCCTGGAGAGCCCCGCCGAACGAGTTCCGGGCGCGCGGGCCGCCCGTCCACGGACGCCGCGCCGCGCGATAATACGCGCATCCGCCAAGGGCCGGTTTTCCGTGCGCAGGGAAGCCGGATATCGCTTGTAAAAATACAAGACTGCCGCATAATGCCGGCGCAGTCGAACATGAACCAATAATCGACGCTGTCTCTCAAGGGAGAGAAACGCCATGACGACGACACGACGGAGCGTGCTCGCTTCGGCCCTCGCCGCGCCCGCGCTGCTGCGCTTCGGGCTCGGCGCCGCCCAGGCCGCCGCCACCCTGAAACTCTCGCACCAATTCCCCGGCGGCACCATCGACGAGGGTGACTTCCGCGACCGGATGTGCCGGAAGTTCGCGGCCTTGGTCACCGAGCGCTCGAAGGGCGCGCTGGAGGTGCAGGTCTATCCCGGTTCCTCCCTGATGAAGACGAACGCCCAGTTCGGCGCCGTCCGCAAGGGCGCGCTCGACATGTCGCTCTACCCCCTGCCCTACGCGGGCGGCGAGGTGCCGGAGATGAATATCGGGCTGATGCCCGCGCTGGTCACCTCCTACCAGCAGGCGCTCGCCTGGAAGAGCGCGCCGGTCGGCCGCAAGATCACCGAGATCCTCGAATCGAAGGGCGTCGTCCTCGTCTCCTGGGTCTGGCAGGCGGGCGGCGTCGCGAGCCGCGAGCGTCCCCTCTACGTGCCCGGCGACGCCAGGGGCATGAAGGTCCGCGGCGGCTCCCGCGAGATGGACCTGATGATGAAGCAGGCGGGGGCGGC
Source organism: Methylobacteriaceae bacterium (assembly GCA_947444195.1). Taxonomy (GTDB): domain Bacteria; phylum Pseudomonadota; class Alphaproteobacteria; order Rhizobiales; family Beijerinckiaceae; genus Methylobacterium. The sequence goes on from CANEZL010000018.1 coordinate 20,096, forward strand.
GACCCTCTCGATCCCCTCGAACGAATCCTACGCCGCCATGCAGACGGGGGCGTGCGACGCCGTCATCACCTCCTCCACCAGCCTGATCTCGTTCCGCCTGGAGGAGATCTCCAAGGCCCTCGTCTCGGGCCGCGAGCGCTCGTACTGGTTCATGCTGGAGCCGATCATGATCTCGAAGATCGTGTTCGACCGCCTGCCCAAGGACCAGCGGGACCTCGTCATGGCGGTGGGCGCCGAGCTCGAGAGCTTCGGCCAGGCCGGGGCCAAGGCCGACGACACCCGCGTCGAGGAGGTCTTCGGCAAGGCCGGGGCCAAGGTGCAGAACCTCGACGAGGCGACGCTGGGGCAGTGGCGCACCCTCGCCCGCGAGAGCGCGTGGAAGGATTTCGCCGCCAAGAACGCCTCCTGCGCCGAGCTTCTCAAGCTGGCGGAGCAGGTCTCGTGAGCCACGCCTTCGACGCGGCCTCCGCCGCCGCCGAGACCCGGGCGGCCCCCGCGCCCCGCGCGCCGGGCCCCCTGGGCGCCGTCGAGGCCGCGCTGCGCGGCCTCAACCACCTCATCCTGACGCTCGGCGGGCTCGCCCTCGTCGTCGCCTGCCTCGTGCTCAGCTACAGCGTCCTGATCCGCTACGTCTTCAAGGAACCGACGGATTGGCAGGACGAGATGGCGGTGTTCCTGATCGTGGGCGCCACCTTCGGCTCGGCCGCCGCCGTCCAGGCCAAGCGCGGCCACGTGGCCATCGAGGCGCTCACCGGCCTGCTGCCCGCGGGCGTCAACCGCGTGCGGCTCCTGCTCGCGGACGTGATCAGCTTCGTCTTCGTGGCCTTCTTCACCTGGAAGAGCTGGAGCCTGCTGCACGAGGCCTGGGTCGACGGGCAGGTCTCGCAATCGACCTGGGGCCCGCCCCTGTGGATCCCCTACGCGCTGATGTCGGTGGGGATGACCCTGCTCGGCCTCCAGCTCCTCCTCCAGATCGCGGAGGCTCTGCTCGCCGGGCCCGGCCGTGCCGGCTGGGCCGAGCCCAAGATCGGCGTGGCCGCCGACGTCAACCGGGACATGAAGGACCGTCCCGACCTCACACCGCGCGGCCCCGACGTGATGGGCGCGCAAGGACCGGGAGAGCGTCGATGAGCGTCGCGGCAATCGGTGCCCTCTACGCGGGGGCGACGCTGACGGCGATGCTGGCCGGCATCCCCATCGCCTTCGCGCTCGGCTTCGTGGCGCTCGCCTTCATGTTCGTGTTCATGCCCGCCGCCTCCCTCGATACGGTGGCGCAGAACGTCTACGAGGAGATGGCCTCGATCACCCTGCTCTCGATCCCGCTCTTCATCCTGAAGGGCGCCGCGATCGGGCGCTCGAAGGCCGGCCAGGACCTCTACACCGCCATGCATGCCTGGATGCACCGCATCCCCGGGGGCCTGGGCATCGCCAACGTCTTCGCCTGCGCGCTGTTCGCCGCCATGGCGGGCTCCTCGCCCGCCACCTGCTCGGCCATCGGATCGGCGGGCATCCCGGAGATGCGCAAGCGCGGCTACTCGCCGGGCTTCGCCGCGGGCATCATCGCGGCCGGCGGCACGCTCGGCATCCTGCTGCCGCCCTCCATCACCATGATCCTCTACGCGGTGGCAGCAGAACAGTCCCTCGGGCGCCTGTTCCTCGCCGGCATCGGCCCGGGCGTGCTGCTGGTGGCCCTGTTCGCGGCCTGGTCGATCTACCGCTTCCGCTCGGAATACGCGGCGGCGAAGGTGGCCTACGCGGGCGGGGGGGCGCGCTCGGCGATCCTCACCGAGGACACCTACAGCATGCGCGAGCGCTTCTCGACGCTGCCGCGGGTGCTGCCCTTCGTGGTCCTGCTCACCGGCGTCATGGTGGCGCTCTACGGCGGCTACGCCACGCCCTCGGAGACGGCCGGCCTCGGCGGCCTGCTGGCGCTCGGCCTGATCGCGGTGATCTACGGCGTCTGGCGGCCGCGGGACGTGAGCCCGATCCTCACCGCGACGCTGCGGGAATCGACCATGCTGATGCTCATCATCGGCATGTCGCTCCTCTACGCCTACGTGATGAGCTACCTGCACATCTCGCAATCGGCCGCCTCGGCGATCGTGGCGATGCAGCTCTCGCCCTGGGTGCTGCTCGCCACCATCCTGGCGCTCGTGATCGCGCTGGGCTTCTTCCTGCCCCCGGTGTCGATCATCCTGATGACGGCGCCGATCATCCTGCCGCCCCTGAAGGATGCGGGCTTCGACCTCGTCTGGTTCGGCGTGGTGATGACGATCACCATGGAGATGGGCCTGATCCACCCGCCGGTGGGCCTGAACATCTTCGTCATCAAGAACATCGCCCCCGACATCCCGCTCTCGGACATCATCTGGGGCACCCTGCCCTTCGTGATCCTGATGGGCGTGGCGATCGTCGTGCTCTGCCTCGTCCCCGGCATCGCCATGTGGCTGCCGGACCTGCTCCTGCCCACGACCCGCTGACGGGGGCCGCCCCGCCGGAGCGCAGGGACGCTCCGGCGGGGCAGTGGGCCGCGACACATGCCGGTCGCGGTCGCGCGCAGGTTGCGCTAGAGCATCGTCCCAGGAGAGGGGCTCACAGGCCCTCGGGGAGGCGCGATGCAGACAGGAGACCCGCGCGCATCGATCCGGATCCGCCGTCCGGAGCGGTGCGGCGCAGCCCGGTCCGCGCGGCGCCCCGGAGCCGTCCGGCCCGCCTGACCATGTCCGATCCCGCTCCAGATCCCGTCGTCGATCCGAGGCGCCTCGCCGCCCTCGCCGCCTACGACATCCTCGACACGCCGGCCGAGCAGGGCTTCGACGACGTGGCCCACCTCGCGGCCCAGCTCTGCGCGGCGCCGGTCGCCCTGGTGAGCCTCGTCGGGCCCGACCGGCAATGGTTCAAGGCCGCCGTGGGCTACGACGTCGAGGGCAGCGCCCTCGACGCCGCCCTGTGCGTGCACGCCCTCGCCGAGCCGGACCTCCTCGTCGTCCCCGACCTGGCCGCCGATCCGCGCACCCGCGACAACCCCGTCGTGGCGGGGGCGCCGGGCTTCCGCTTCTACGCCGCCGCGCCCCTGCGCACCCCCGAGGGGGAGGCGCTGGGCAGCCTCTGCGTCCTCGACCTCGCGCCCCGGCCGCGGGGGCTCGATCCGGCCCAGGCCGACGCCCTGCGCCGCCTCGGCCGGCAGGTGATGGGTCTCCTCGAGTACCGCCTGGCCCTGCGCCAGCGCGAGATCCTGCTCACCGAGCGCCAGGAGGCCGGCCGCCGGCCCGCGCTCCTCGCCGAGACGCAGCGCGCGGTCGCCGCCGCGGGGGGCGATTTCGACGGGATGCTCGCCGCCCTGGTCTCGGGCGCGATGCGGGCGGTGCCCCGGGCCGAGGGCGGGGCGGTGGAGGTCGCCGAGGGGGCGGAACTCGTCTACCGCGTCACGCGGGGGACGCTCGCGCCCCACGAGGGCCTGCGCGTGCCCCTGCACGGCAGCCTGTCGGGGGCGTGCCTGCGCTCCGGCGAGGCGGTCTCGGTCCCCGACGCCCATCTCGACGGCCGGGTCAACCAGGCGCTCGCCGCCCGCATCGCCCAGCGGGCCTGCCTGCTGGTCCCGGTGCTGCGCGAGGGCCGCATGTTCGGCGTGCTCAAGCTGCAATCGGCCCGGCCCGGCGCCTTCACGCCGGGCGATGCCGAGACCGCGCGCCTGTTCGCGGGCCTCCTCGCCACCGGCCTCGCCGAGGCCGGCGAGGCGGCGGCCCGCGCGGCGGCGCGCGAGGGCGAGAACCGCTACCGCGCGGTCGTCGACAGCCCCTCCGACGTCGCCATCGTCGTCCTCGACGGGACCGGCCGGGTGACGGACTGGAACAGCGGCGCCGAGCGCCTCACCGGATGGTCGGCGGAGGCGATGCACGGGGCGCCCATCGCCCGGATCTTCACGGAGGAGGATCGGCGGCTCGGCCATCCCGAGGTGGAGATGCGGGGGGCCCTCGCCACGGGGCTCGCCGAGAACGCGGGCTGGCGCCTGCGCGCCGACGGGAGCCGGTTCTGGGCGAGCGGCGAGATGCGCCCCTTGCGCGACGCGGGCGGCGTCCACCGGGGCTTCGTCAAGGTCCTGCGCGACCGCTCCGCCGAGCGCCGGGCGAGCCTGGCGCTGGACGAGGCTGAATCCGCCCTGCGCCGGGCCCAGGAGGCGGGGGGCGTCGGCGTGTTCTCCGTGGACCTCGCCGACGACCGCGTGCACGCGACGCCGGAATTCTGCCGGCTCTACGGCCTGCCCGAGCGGCCGAGCTTCCCTGCCGACGAGGTGGAGCGGCTGGTCCTGCCCGAGGACGCCCATCTCCGCTCGGCCTCGGCCTCCCGCCGCTCGGGCGCGGCGGCGCGCGACGTCGAGTACCGGATCCGCCGCGCCGATACGGGGGAGCTGCGCTGGATCGCCCGGCGGGCGGAGTTCGAGTGCGACGCCGCCGGGCGCCGGGTCCGCTTCGTGGGCGTCGTCCGCGACGTCACCGAGCGCCGCCGGGCCGACGAGGCCCTGCGCCGGAGCCAGGACCGCTACCGGATGCTGTTCGAGGCCATCGAGGTCGGCTTCTGCATCGTCGAGATGCGCTTCGAGGGCGAGCGGGCCGTCGATTACCGCATCGCGGAGGCCAATCCCGCCTTCGCCCGCCAGACCGGCGCGGACGTGATCGGGCGCTGGGTCAGCGATTTCGCGCCGGGCCTGGAGCGGCACTGGTTCGACACCTACGGGCGCGTGGCGCGCACCGGCGAGCCGGCCCATTTCGAGAACTATGCGGCGGTGTTCGGGCGCTGGTTCGACGTGCGGGCCCTGCGCGTCGGCGAGCCGCACGAGCACCGCGTGGCGATCTTCTTCAGCGACATCACCGCCCGGCGCACCGCCGAGGAGCGGGCGCTCGCCAACGAGCGCGAGCTGCGCCTGATCGCCGACGCGCTGCCCGTGCTCATCGCCTTCGTGGATGCCGGCGGCCTCTGCCGCTTCGTCAACCGCGCCGCCGCGGACTGGTTCTTCCGCGATCCCGAGGCGGTGCTCGGCCGCGACCTCCTCGCCGCGATCGGGCCGCCCGAGGCCGATGCGGGGGCCGCGCCGCTCGCCGCCCTGCGGGAGCAGGTCGGGCGGGCGCTCGCCGGCGAGGCGGTGGCCTTCGAGGCGGACTGGCCGATCCGGGACGGGCGCGGTCGCGTCGCCGAGATCCGCTACCTCCCCCGCCGGGGCGCGGATGGCGGAGTGGACGGCTTCCACGTCTTCGTCCAGGACGTCACCGCCCACAAGCGGACCGAGGCGGAGCTGGAGCGGCAGGTGGCCGCCCGCACCGCCGAGCGGGACATGATCTGGCGCGCCAGCACCGACCTGTTCTGCGTGGCCAACCTCGCGGGCTACTTCGTCAGCCTCAACCCGGCCTGGCCCGTCACCCTCGGCTGGACCGAGGCGGAGATGAAGGCGCGGCCCTTCATCGACCTCGTCCATCCCGACGACGTGGCCGCGACCCGGGCGGCCGCGGCGGGGCTCGCCCGCGGCGAGCCGCAATTCACCTTCGAGAACCGCTACCGCCACCGGGACGGCAGCTACCGCTGGCTGTCCTGGAACGCGGTGCTGCGCGCGGGCGCGATCTACGCCTCGGTGCGCGACATCACCCCGATCAAGGCCCAGGCCGAGGCCCTGCTCCGGGCCGAGGAAGCCCTGCGCCAGTCCCAGAAGATGGAGGCGGTGGGCCAGCTCACCGGGGGCATCGCCCACGACTTCAACAACCTGCTCGCCGGCATCTCCGGATCCCTCGAACTGATGCAGAGCCGGATCGGCCAGGGCCGTCTCAAGGATATCGACCGCTACATGAGCGCCGCGCAGGGGGCGGCCAAGCGGGCGGCGGCGCTGACCCACCGCCTCCTCGCCTTCTCCCGCCGCCAGACCCTCGATCCGCGGCCCACCGACGTGAACCGCCTCGTGCGGGGCATGGAGGATCTCGTGCGGCGGACGGTGGGGCCGGCGGTCGCGGTCGAGGTGGTGGCGGCCGGCGGCCTCTGGTCGACCCTCGTCGATCCGCACCAGCTCGAGAACGCCCTGCTGAACCTCTGCATCAACGCCCGCGACGCCATGCCGGATGGCGGGCGCCTGACGGTGGAGACCGCCAACCGCGCCTTCGACGCCCGGGCCGCGCAGGTCCGCGAGCTCGAACCGGGCCAGTACCTGTCCCTGTGCGTGTCGGACACCGGCACGGGCATGACGCCGGAGGTGATCGCCAAGGCGTTCGACCCGTTCTTCACCACGAAGCCCATCGGCCAGGGCACGGGCCTCGGCCTGTCGATGATCTACGGCTTCGTGCGCCAGTCCGGCGGGCAGGTGCGGATCTATTCCGAGGTCGGCCTCGGCACCACGGTCTGCCTCTACCTGCCGCGCTTCCACGGGGCGGTGGAGCCCGCCGAGGGCGAGGCCGAGGCCGCCGCCGCCCCCCGGGCCCGGGCCGGGGAGACGGTTCTGGTGGTGGACGACGAGCCGACGGTGCGGATGCTGGTGACGGAGGTTCTGGAGGATCTGGGCTACGCGGCGATCGAGGCCGCGGACGGGGCCTCGGGCCTGAAGGTGCTGCAATCGGACGTGCGCATCGACCTGCTGATCACCGATGTGGGCCTGCCCGGCGGCATGAACGGCCGGCAGATGGCCGACGCCGCCCGGGTGCTGCGCCCGGCGCTGAAGGTCCTGTTCATCACGGGCTACGCCGAGAACGCCGTGGTCGGGAACGGCCATCTCGATCCCGGCATGCACGTCCTCACCAAGCCCTTCGGCGTCGACCTCCTCGCCACCCGGATCCGCGACCTCATCGTCGGCGGCTGAAGCATCGCCCCGAAAGGTGGTTGTTGGCTTTCGGGAAAAAGACGATGCAAAATCAGGAACCTAGAGCACGATGCGGAAAAGTGGAATCCGGTTTTCCGAAATCATCGTGCGACCACAAAGAGATAGCGCATGGTCCTGGATCTGATGTCCAGGCCCATGCGCCAGGGCACGGTGCGAGAAGGTGGAATCCGGTTTTCCGAAATCATCCTGCGACCATGATCGAGAGGAGAGCGTGCTGCCGTTTCCGTGGAAACGCAGCCCATTCGAGAGCCTCCGCCCGCGAAGATCGTCGTGCGATCGGAAGGAGATGGCCCCTGCCGCCGCGCCCGTGACGCGCGGCACGCTCCGCGGGCCGTGCGCGCCGCGCAGGCCAGCCCTGTGCGATGGTGCACTGCAGCGCGGGCCGCTCTGTCGCTACCTCGCGCGGCACGCAAGCCAGCGGAGCCAGCCCATGCACACCTACACGCTCGCCGTCGCGGACGGGATCCTGTTCGTCTGCATTCCCGATTCCGCCGACCTCTCGGCGGCCATCATGCGGGAGACCTCCACCGCCTACGGTGCCGGCATCGAGCTCGACATCGCCCGCGGCCTCGTCCTCACCGACGAGGTCCATCCCGGCGACGAGGTGTTCTGGCAGGACGGCCCCGACGGGGCGATCACCGACACGACCGGGACCGGCTACCGCTACGCCGTCCGCCGTCTGCCCCACCAGTGACCGGCGGGCCGCCGCGAGGGCCCTTCGAACGTCCTGAACGTCTTGCCGAGCTTGGCCGGAATCGGCGATACCGGCGGCCATGCGCAAGCCGGGCTTCGCCCTTCTCGTCCTCGCGGGGTTCGCCGCGCCTGCCGCGGCCGCCGATCCGGCGGCGCTGGAGCGGGCCTGGCACGGCTGCCTGCGCGAGGCCTACGCCCACCAGCCGCCCGGCCAGAGCCGGGCCGGGGACCAGCGCAACGCCCTCGACGCCTGCAAGGAGCGCGAGGACGCCTACGTGGCCGCGATGCTCGCCGCCCAGCCCCGGGAGCGGACGCTGGGCGCGCGGAGCCTGAGCTGGGCGGCCTCCGTGGCCGCCTCGGTGATCGATCCGGTCACGGCCTGGTTGCGCGCCCTCGGACGCTGAGGCGGGCGCCCGGCGACCCCGCATCCCGGACGCGGCTCCGGAAGAGATCGGATCGTCAGAGCGCGCCTCTCCGCCCGCGCGGGGAGGAGACGGAGGCGGTGCGGACGGCGCCGGGAGGCGCGATCCCGCACCACCCCTGCCCCGGGAGGACGACGGGACGGCCGCCCTTCCGGTCGCCGGAGCGATCGGCCGGACCGCGCGTCATACCAGATCCGATCGATCCCTTCGGGATGGCGGATCCGGGCTTCGCTCCTGCGCCGCGCGGGATCGGTCGATACGAACCCCGCTTCGACCGAGCGGCGATCGTATCACTCGGCGGCTTCGGCCACCGAGCTCCCTTTGCGCCGGCCGCGGCCCTTGGCCGGGGCGGCCTTCGGCGCGGCTTCCGCCTCCGGTTCCTCCGTGCGGGCCGCGGCGCCGCCGGGCTTGCGGCCGAGGCCGAGGGTGCGCGCCAGGGTCGAGCGGGCGGCCGAGTAGTTCACCGAGGTCGAGGGATAGTCGGCGGGCAGGCCGTAGCGCTCGCGGTAGGCGGCGAGGTCGAGGCCGTGCTTGGTCAGGTGGCGCTTGAGCGTCTTGTAGGGCTTGCCGTCGATGAACGAGATCAGCGCGTCCGGCGTGATCGACTTGCGGATCTGGGCCGGGGTCGCCTTGTCCGGGCCGGCGGCCTGCACCTCGGCGGGCCGCAGGAGGCCGTCGAGGGCCGCGTGGACGCTGGCGATCAGGGCCGCCAGATCCGCGACGGGAACGGAATTGTTGGCGACGTAAGCTGAAACGATCTCGGCAGAGAGTTCAGTAAGGTCCGGCTGCGGGGTCGTGCTGCTCATTGCTGGGTGGTGCTCCAGATCGATCCACACTGAGCAACATCCTGCTTCTACTGGAACGTCAAGTCATTTTTCAGGGTTTTTTCTCGGCTTGAACAATCGCCTGTCGATAGCCCGAGAGAATCCCCTGTCCTCGTGTGGGTGTCGTGCCACACAGCCAAGTGCTCGCGGGCCGGCGTATTCGTTTTCTCACGACGCGGGCCTTCGATTGCCGGTGGTTCGCCGTCGAACAGCCCTTCCGCCCGAGACGTGAGACGGATCATGCGCGCCCACCGATCGATCGCCGCCGCGGCGGCCCTCGTCCTCGCCCTGTCCGGCACGGCCCAGGCCGGCCCCTGGACGGACCCGCCCGCCCGTGCCCCGGCCCGCCTCGCCGCCGCGGCGACCCCCGCCGCCGCGCCCGCCCTGCCCGCGACGCCCGCCGCCGCCGTGACGCACGCCGCCCCCGCGACGCACGCCGCCGCGCCGGCCCCGCGCGCCGGGACCGCCCCCGCGGTGCCGGAGCGCGCCAAGGTGACCGAGACGGCCCCTGCCCCTGCCCCTGCCCCTACCTCTGCCCCTGCCCTCACCCTCGCCCAGCGCCCGGCCCCCGTCCGGGCCGAGGCCCCGCGCAAGGCCGAGCGTCCGCCGGTCCGCACCGTCCGCTACGCCGGCGGCGGCGGCTCCGTCTGGAAGGCCGGGCGCGACGGCCACGCCTTCTCCGGGACCTTCGGCGGCTGCCGCATCACCGGCTCCGCCGGCCCCGGCGGCTTCCGCCTCCTGCGCGCCTGCTGACCGCTCGACCGCGCCCCCGCCCCCTGCGATGGAGGGGCGGAGGGCGTGCCGCATGGGACGCCCCATCGAACACCCCGTCGAACACCCCATGGAGCGACCGGTGGACGCGGATCTCGCCTGGCTCGCCGAGGAGGCCTGCCGCAACGCCTGGCCCGCCCCGCGCGAGGTCCATCTCGGCGGGTGGCTGCTGCGGGCCGCGGGCGGGCCGACGCGGCGGACGAACGCGGTCAATCCCCTGCGCGGACCCCGCGACGCGCCGGAACGCGCGGTCGCCCTCTGCGAGGCGGCCTTCGCCGGGCTCGGGGCGCCGGCGATCTTCCGCATCGTCTCCTGCGCACCGGATCTCGACCCGGTGCTGGAGCGGCGGGGCTACCGGGCGCAGGGCCATTCCCTGACGCTGCTGGCCGACCTCTCCGGCGCGGCGGAGGCGGAGGATCCGGCCGTGCGGCTCGCCCCCGCCCCGGACGCCGCGTGGCTCGCCCTGCGCGCGCGGATCCAGGGCTCCGACCGGGAGGCGGCGCGGGTCTACCGCCGGATGCACGCCGCCGTGGCCCTGCCCCGCGCCTGCGCCGCGCTCCTGCGCGACGGGCGCATCGCCGCGCAGGCCTACGCGGTGCACGACCGCGGGCTCGTGGTGATCGAATCCGTGGCCACCGCGCCGGAGGCCCGCGGACAGGGGCTCGCCCGCCGCACCGTGGCCGCGCTCCTGCGCTGGGGCCGGGGGCGGGGCGCCACCGCTGCCTGCCTCCAGGTGGTCGAGGACAACCGGCCCGCCCGGGCCCTCTATGCCGGCCTCGGCTTCGCGCGGACGGTGTCGCGCTACCACTACCGGCAGCGCTGAGGCCCGGGTCCCTGCGAAGACCTCGCCCACGAAGACCTCGCCCACGAAGATCGCGCCGCGCACCGGTCCAAACCGGTCTCCGGGGCCGGATCCCGCTGAAAACCCCGCCGCCGGATCTCGGCGCGGGAGCGTGTGCGGGGTCCGAAGACTTCGCCTTCAAGTCTCGGCGCGGCGGGCGACGCGCGAGGCCATGCTCTTATTCCCTGTCGCGGCGTGCGGACCGGCACCTCACGAAAGCGTGAGGAGGCCCATATTGGGCGCATGAACAGAACAGACGGGCATCGGGCCCGGGCCTGTACTGCAACGCGGAGTTGAAAGAGCCATGAAGACCCGTCTCGCGCTCGCTGCCCTTCTCTTCGCCGCCCCCGCCGCCCCGGCGCTCGCCTTCGACGGCGGCCCCGGCGGCTTCTCCCCCTACGCCGCGGAGACGACCGGCGGCTTCGGCCTCTACGACCAGCCCTTCTACGCGCTGTGCTCGGTGAACTCGGCCGCGGAAGGCAACGCCAACCAGCAGGCCCGTCCGGTCAAGCAGTACGGCCAGACGGCCGGCGGCTACGGCTGCTGAGCCGGCGCGGGCGGGACCGCACGGACCGCCCCGGACAGGGCCGCCCTCGGGCGGCCCTTCTCGCGTCCGCCCGCGCTCACGCCTCGAACAGCGAGGGCTGCGCGGGTGCGGCTCCGGACTCGGCGCTGCCGGGCTCGGCCTCCCTGCCCCGGCGCGGGGCGGCCCGCCGGGGCGCCCGCCGGGCCGGTGCCGGCGTCTCCTGCTCCGCCCCCTCGGGCCGGGCCCGCACGGTGCCGTCGGAGAATTGCAGGGCGAGGCTCGCGGCGCGCGCCGCCGCCTCCGCCCGGCGCAGGGGCAGGCCGGCCTCGTCGCGCACCAGCACGTAGCCCCGCTCCAGCACCGCCTTGTAGCTCAGCGAACCGAGCAGCGCCCCGAGCGCCCCGAGCCGGTCCCGGCGCCGCTCCACCGTGCGGGTGCCGGCCTGGGCCCAGCGCACGAGCAGGGCGGCGAGCCGGTCGGCCCGGCGCGCCTCGAGGGCGCGGGCGCGATCGAGGGTCGCCGCGCGGGCGGCGCGCAGGCGCTGCCCGAGCTGGTCGAGATGCTCGGACTTGCGCAGGAGGTCGTTGCGCAGGGCCGTGCCGGGGCGGTGGTCGATGCGGGCGAGCCGGGCGCGGGCATTGGCCAGCGCCACGTCCGGGGCGCGCCGGGCGAGCCGGTCGAGGAGCCCCTGCAGGCGCTGGCGATGGCCGCGCGCCCCCGCGGCGAGGGCCGGGGCGAGGCGCGCCTCGGCGAGGTCGAGGCGCTGGCGCTTGGCCGCCAGGAAGGCGTCGGGCCCGGGGATCGCGCGGGAGACGGCGCGGAGATCCGCCCGGTCCCGGTCGAGCCGGCGCAGGACCGCGCCCGCGTTGCGGCCGCCGAGATCGTGCACCTGGGCCGCGAGGTCGGCCTGCACCGGCACCGCCATCTCGGCCGCCCCCGTGGGGGTCGGCGCGCGCCGGTCGGAGACGTAGTCGATGAGCGTGGTGTCGGTCTCGTGGCCCACCGCCGAGATCAGCGGGATCCGGCTCTCGAAGGCGGCGCGGACGACGCATTCCTCGTTGAAGGCCCAGAGGTCCTCGATGGAGCCGCCGCCGCGGGCGACGATGAGCACGTCCGGCCGCGGGATCGCCCCGCCGGGCTCCAGGGCGTTAAAGCCCCGGATCGCCGCGGCGATCTCCTCGGCCGCCCCCTCCCCCTGCACCCGCACCGGCCAGACCAGGACGGGGCGCGGGAAGCGGTCGGCCAGCCGGTGCAGGATGTCGCGGATCACGGCGCCGGTGGGCGAGGTGACGACGCCGACGCTGCGGGGCAGGAAGGGGATCGGCCGCTTGTGCTCGGGGGCGAACAGCCCCTCCGCCGCGAGCGCCCGCTTGCGCTCCTCGAGGAGCGCCATCCAGGCGCCGATCCCGGCGGGCTCCAGGCTCTCGACGACGATCTGGTAGGAGGACTTGCCGGGATAGGTGGTGATGCGCCCGGTGGCGACCACCTCCAGCCCCTCCTGCGGTTTCTGGCGCAGGCGCCCGAACACGCCCTTCCAGACCACGGCGTCGATGCGCGCCTGCCCGTCCTTGAGGGAGAAATATGCGTGGCCCGAGCCGTGCGGCCCGCGATAGCCCGAGATCTCGCCGCGCAGGCGCACGTGCCCGAACGCGTCCTCCAGGGTCCGCTTCAGGGCGGCGGCGAGTTCCCCCACCGACCATTCCGGCTGGTTGGCGCTGAGCACGCGCGCGGACGGAACGTCGGCGGCGGGCTCCGGACGGGGCGCGGCGCGCGCCGGGGGCGGGGGGACCAGGGGCATGGGGCCGGACGCTAGGCGCGCGCGGGCGCGAGGTCAAAGGGCAGGTCGAAGGGCTGGTCCCGACGGGCGGACCGATGGGGATGGCGGCGCCCTGCGACATCCGTACGCGGCGGGACGGCCCCCGCGCGCGGCGCGCCGGGGCCAACCTCACCGTGGCCGCCCTCGACCGCCCTCGTCGTCCCTCGTCGTCCCTTGGCCTCCCCCGTGTTCTGTCCTACAGGCAGCAGACCGTCACGAGGTCTGCATGGTGCCGCGAGCCGCCGCCCCCATCCGGGATCCGTTCCGCACGGGCGCGCGCCGCCAAGCCCCGGTCCCCCCGGAGACGCCCCCGCTGACCCGGCCCGGCCCCGGTCCGGATGGAGACTGACCCCCATGGCCGCGCACACTGACAAGGCGGCGCTCGGCGTCTACGGCCTCGACGGCATCCTCGCGGGCGGGCTCGCCCGCAACCGCGCCTACCTGCTGGAAGGCAGCCCCGGCACCGGCAAGACCACACTCGCCCTGCAATTCCTCCTGGAGGGCGCCCGGGCGGGCGAGCGCTGCCTCTACATCACCCTGTCCGAGACCCGGGAGGAGCTGTGCGAGAGCGCCCGCTCCCACGGCTGGACGCTCGGGGACAGCATCACCGTGTTCGAGCTGGTGCCCCCCGAGAGCCTGCTCGACGGCGAGCAGCAGCAGAGCCTGCTCTACTCCTCCGATCTCGAACTCGGCGAGACCACCAAGGTGATCTTCGACCAGATCGAGCGGGCCAAGCCCGAGCGGGTGGTGCTCGACAGCCTGTCCGAGATCCGCCTGCTGGCCGGCAACTCCCTGCGCTACCGGCGGCAGATCCTGGCGCTCAAGCACTACTTCGCCCGCCACGCCGCGACGGTGCTGATGCTCGACGACCTCACCGCCGACGCCCAGGACAAGACCGTGCACAGCGTGGCCCACGCGGTGATCCGCCTGGAGGAGCTCTCCCCCGAATACGGCGCCGAGCGGCGGCGCCTGCGCGTGGTGAAGTATCGCGGCCAGCGCTACGGCGGCGGCTACCACGATTTCTCGATCCAGACCGGCGGGGTGACGGTCTACCCGCGCCTCGTCGCGCTGGAGCACAAGACCGGCTTCGCGCGCACGCAGGCATCGAGCGGCATCGCCGAGCTGGACGCCCTCGTCGGCGGCGGCATCGAGCAGGGGTCGAGCACCCTGGTCCTCGGGCCCGCGGGCACGGGCAAGACGCTGCTGACGCTCCAGTTCGCCCTCGCGGCGATCGCGCGGGGCGAGCGCGCGGCCCTGTTCATCTTCGACGAGGAGATCGGGCTGCTCTTCGCCCGGACCCGGGCCATGGGCCACGACCTGGAGGCCCTGCAGGCGTCCGGCCGGCTCTTCGTGGAGCAGGTCGACGCGGCCGAACTCTCCCCCGGCGAGTTCGCCCACCGCGTGCGGATCTGCATCGATCACCACCAGATCCGGACGGTGATCATCGACAGCCTCAACGGCTACCAGGCGGCGATGCCGGAGGAGAACGCCCTCATCCTCCACATCCACGAACTGCTGCAGTACCTCAACCGGCAGGGCGCCTCGACCTTCCTGACGGTGGCCCAGCACGGGCTCGTGGGCGACATGCGGGCGCCGGTCGACGTGACCTACCTCGCCGACACGGTGGTCCTGCTGCGCTACTTCGAGGCGGTGGGGCAGGTGCGCCGCGCGATCTCGGTCATCAAGAAGCGCACCAGCGCGCACGAATCCACCATCCGCGAGTACCGGATCAGCCGCGACGGCCTCACGATCGGCCCGGCGCTGCACAATTTCCAGGGCGTGCTGCGCGGCGTGCCCAGCCTCGTCGGCCCGGGCCCCGGATCCGAAGCCCAGACCGCCTGATGCCCCACCGCGACGGGAGTTCCGAGCGGGCGCTGATCCTCGCGCCGGTCGGCCGCGACGCCGCCGTCGCCGCCGCGCTGCTGCGCGAGGACGGGCTCGACTCGCATGTCTGCCGGGATCTCGCCGAACTGCACGACGGCATGGCCGCGGGCGCCGGTCTCGTCCTCCTCACCGAGGAGGCGGTGCGCACCGCGGACCTGACCCGGATCCGCCACTGGATCGCGGCCCAGCCGCCCTGGTCGGACCTGCCCTTCATCCTGCTCACGGGGCGCGGCGGGATCGAGCGCAACCCGCAGGCGCAGCGGCTCTCCGAGGTTCTGGGCAACGTCACCTTCCTGGAGCGGCCCTTCCACCCGACCACGCTCATCAGCGTGGCGCGCACCGCCCTGCGCGGGCGCCGCCGCCAGTACGAGGCGCGCGCGCGCCTCGCCGAACTCGATGCCGGCGAGAAGCAGCTGCGCGCGGCGCTGGCGGCGGAGAAGCGCTGGGCCCAGCACCAGCGCCTGCTCATCGACGAGCTGAACCACCGGGTGAAGAACACCCTGGCGACCGTGCAGTCGATCGCCGGACAGACCCTGCGGAACGCCGCGACGAACGCGGAGGCCCACGAGGGGCTGGAGAGCCGCCTCCTGGCCCTGTCGCGCGCCCACGACGTGCTCACGCGGGAGAACTGGGACGGGGCCAACCTCACCGAGGTCGTGGCCCAGGCGATCACCCCCTACAACCCGCGCGACGGCGCCCGCTTCCGGGTCGGCGGGCCGGAGGTGCGGCTCTCGCCGCGCATGGCCCTGGCCCTGGCGATGGCCTTCCAGGAACTCGCGACCAACGCCGTCAAGTACGGTGCGCTCTCGAACGGGACCGGCCATGTGGAGATCGCGTGGCGCGTCACCGAGGGCGGAATCACCGAGGGCGGGGTGGCGGGGGATGGTGGCCCGGGCCGCCTCGACCTGCGCTGGGCGGAGGTCGGCGGCCCGCCCGTGCGGGCGCCGAAGCGGCGCGGCTTCGGCTCCCGGCTGATCGAGCGCAACCTCGCGCGCGACCTCGACGGGTCGGTCGAGATCCGCTTCGAGCCGGGCGGGGTTCTGTGCACGGTGGACGCGCCGATCGGCTGATACGACCGAGCCCGCGCGGCGCATGAGCGACGCCCATATCCGCCATCCCGCAGGGATCGATCGGATCTGGTATGACGCCCCGCCGGCGCCTCAGGGGCGCTTGAGCGGTGCGAGTTCGCTCTCCCGGGCGGCGCGCTCCCCCGTATCCGTGCGGATGCGATAGGCCGGCTCGCCGGCGCGGTCCTCCGGCATCAGGCGGATGATCTCGCCGAGTTCCTGCGTGCCGGGGCCGCCCGGCACGCGCTGGACCCGCTGGCCGATCTTGAATTTGTGCGTCACGGGACTTCACCTTTCCGCGAGGTGGGGGCGCCGTCGGCGGACATGGCCGGCGGGTGGTCCGGGCGGCTCAGCCGCGCCGCTGCGCCTTGGCCTTGCGGGCGAGATAGCGGGCGTCGCGCTGCAGCTTCAGCGCGGCCTGCCGCTCGCGGGCCCGCTCGGCCTCCTCGGCCAGGGCCTTCGCCCGCCGCTCGGCCTCGGCGGCCTGCTCGGCGGCGATGCGGGCCGCCGCCTGCTCCGCCTCGATCGCCCGCTGGGCCGCGCGGTCGGCGGCGCGCGTCTCCCGGGCGGCGGCGACGGCCTGGCGGGCCGCCTGGCGCGTGAGCACGGCCGGGCTGTCGGCGGCGGGGCGCGCCTGGAAGCGCGTCACCATCGCGCGGCGGGCCTCGGCGGCCGAGCGCAGGCGCTCGGACATGGTCTGGGTCTGATGGAAGCTCACACACTCTCCTGGCTTGGACGGGTCGGGCGCGGTCGGCCGGTCCGGACCGCCGAACGGCCCGGAGGAATCGCGGGCGTCGCCCCGGACGCGGCGGCGCGCGGCCGGGGCGGCCGGGGTCAGGCGGCCTGGAGCTGGCCGGCCGACTGCTTGCCGGAGCGGCGGTCGGTCTCGAGCTCGTAGGAGACCTTCTGGCCCTCGGTCAGGCCGCGCAGGCCGGCGCGCTCGACGGCGGAGATGTGGACGAAGACGTCCTTGCCGCCGTCCTCGGGCTGGATGAAGCCGAAGCCCTTCTGCTCGTTGAACCACTTCACGGTACCGATACTCATGGCGATCCCTGTCATCGTTGAGGCGTGCGGAGAGGGCCGCGGAGAACCGGACATCGGTTCGCCGCGCCCTGCGGATCGATAGCGAGGGAAGGTGAGAAGCGCCGTTGCAGGCGTCACGGCCCAGTAATCCGGCCGCGTATCGATAATCTTGAATTAGTTCCTCGCCGATGATTCCGCAAGCCATGCGCGGGAAGACATGCCGGAATTTCGGTATTTTCGGCCGCGAGCGATGATTTTCATGCGGATTTTCAGTCCAGAAGCGCGCTGATCCGCGATCGTACGCGGGTCGGCGCGATCCCCAGCGCGGCCCGCGGCCCGGGACCTCCGCGCGGGGGCTCGGACGGGCGGGGTTGACGCCGTTGCCGCCGTTTGCGACCGCCTGACGCGGCGCGCCGCCGGGGCGGCCGGCCGCCCGACAGGAGTGCCCATGACGACCGCGATCGAAAGCGACCAGAAGCTCCACCTCGTCTTCGGGGGCGAGCTGTCCAACCTCGAAGGTGTGCGCTTCAAGGACCTGAAGGGCCTCGACATCGTCGGCATCTTTCCCGACTACGCCTCGGCCCAGGTCGCCTGGAAGGCCAAGGCCCAGGCCACCGTCGACAGCGCGCAGACGCGCTACTTCATCGTCCACCTGCACCGCCTGCTCGAGCCGTGAGCGGCGCGGGCGCCCGAGTCTTGTGCGGCGCGGCAGGAGCGCGGCGTGAAGCCATTGTGACGGCTCCGCGCCGCTGATAAGAGCCGACCCGGCCGTCAGGCGCCGGGCCGGCGCCGGATGTTCGCAAGGTCTCGACGTGTTCACACGTTCTTCGCAGGGCGCGCCGCGGGGCGGCGCGAGCTTAGGTCGGCAGGCATGACGTCCTCGATCAAGATCATCGCCGGCAACGCGAGCCGGCCCTTGGCCGAGGCCATCGCCGCGTATCTGGAACTGCCGCTCGCCAAGTGCATGGTCCGGCGCTTCGCCGACATGGAGATCTTCGTCGAGCTTCAGGAGAACGTCCGCGGCGAGGACGTCTTCATCGTCCAGTCGACCTCGTTCCCGGCCAACGACCACCTGATGGAACTGCTGATCATGATCGACGCCGCGCGCCGGTCCTCGGCCCGGCGCATCACGGCGGTGATCCCCTATTTCGGCTACGCCCGGCAGGACCGGCGCACCTCGGGCCGCACGCCGATCTCGGCCAAGCTCGTGGCCAACCTCATCACCGAGGCCGGCGCCGACCGCGTGCTGACCCTCGACCTCCATGCCGGCCAGATCCAGGGCTTCTTCGACATCCCCACCGACAACCTGTTCGCCGCCCCCGTGATGGTGCGCGACATCAAGGAGCGCTCGGGCGGCGTCGAGGACCGCATGGTGGTCTCGCCGGACGTGGGCGGCGTGGTGCGCGCCCGCGCCATCGCCAAGCGCATCGACGCCTCCCTCGCCATCGTCGACAAGCGCCGCGAGCGCGCGGGCGAGTCCGAGGTGATGAACATCATCGGCGACGTGGAGGGGCGCTCCTGCATCCTCGTGGACGACATCGTCGATTCGGGCGGTACGCTGGTGAACGCCGCCGAGGCGCTCCTGAACGCGGGCGCCAAGGACGTGTCGGCCTACATCACCCACGGGGTGCTCTCCGGGGGCGCGGTCTCGCGGATCAGCGCCTCGCGGATGAAGGAACTCGTGATCACCGACTCGATCCAGCCGACCCAGGCGGTCAAGCTCGCCCGCAACATCCGCGTCGCCACCATCGCGCCGCTCCTCGGCGAGGCGATCGGGCGCACGGCGACGGAATCGAGCGTGTCGAGCCTGTTCGACTGAAGCTTCGGCTGCCTCCGCCGCAGGCGGAGAAATCGAGCGGGCGCGCGCGGCGAGTTCGTGCGTCCCCGGGCGGCCGGGATCGTCCCGCCGCGCCGTCGCGGAACGTGATTGCGCAGCCCTGCGCCCCTGCCTATAGTGCGGACATTCCCCTTTTTCGTGGCGTGAGGCGGGAGCATCCGGACAGCCGTCCGGATCCCGCGGACCGGTGTCCCCGTTCCGGGCCGATCCCGCGCCCGCGAACGCTTGGAGCCCCCTCATGTCCCAGGGTCCCCTGATGCCCAAGGCCACCGCCGTGTGGCTCGTCGAGAACACCTCGCTGACCTTCGAGCAGGTCGCCGACTTCTGCAAGCTGCACCCCCTCGAGGTGAAGGGCATCGCCGACGGCGAGGTCGCCGCCGGCATCAAGGGCCTCGACCCGATCACCACGGGCCAGCTCACCCGCGACGAGATCGAGAAGGCGCAGAAGGCGCCGCACTACAAGCTCAAGCAGGCGGTCTCCAAGGTGAAGCTGCCGGAGGTGAAGCGCACCACCAAGGGCCCGCGCTACACCCCCCTGTCGCGCCGCCAGGACCGGCCGAACGCCATCCTCTGGCTCCTGCGCAACCATCCCGAGCTGAAGGACGCGCAGATCATCCGGCTGGTCGGCACCACCAAGTCGACCATCCAGCAGATCCGCGAGCGCACCCACTGGAATTCCGGCTCCCTCCAGCCGATGGACCCGGTGACGCTCGGCCTCTGCACGCAGATCGACCTCGACTTCGAGGTGCAGCGCTCCGCCGCCGACCGGCCCGCCACCCTGCCGGCGGATGCGGGCGCCTCGCTCCTGCCCCCCGAACTCTCCACCGCCCACGAGGAGGCCGAGGATCACCGCGCCTCCGCCCGCGACGAGCGCCCCGACGCGGATTCAGTCTTCGCCAAGCTCAAGGGCCGTCGCCAGGACGAGGACGACGACGCGTACTGACGGGCTCGTGTTGAACGTGGGGGCGTTCTGGTCTATGGAGCCCGCGTCCTGCCGGTTAGGATCGCGGGCCCGCTTGCGTGGCGCGCGCTCTTAAATCTCGACCGGCCGGACCGCCCTCGGACACCGCATGGACGCATCGGCAAGCCGGTCCGACAGGATCCGGTCGCCCCTCCCCCCATCCGGGACGGGCCGCGATGCCCGGGGACGCACAGCAACACGAGCCGCCGATGCCGGGCCTCGCGCACGAGGCCCCAGGAGAGAGAATGACCGCTGGTACCGCCCTGCAGAGCGCGCACGAGGACTTCGCCGCCCTGCTCGAGGAGAGCTTCCTCGAACACGAGATCACCGAAGGCTCCGTCGTCAAGGGTCGCGTCGTCGCGATCGAGAAGGACGTGGCCGTCATCGACATCGGCGCCAAGACCGAGGGCCGCGTCGCCCTCAAGGAATTCTCCGGTCCCGGCCGTGACGGCGAGCTCGCCGTCGGCGACGAGGTCGAGGTCTACGTCGACCGCATCGAGAACGCGCTCGGCGAGGCCGTCATCTCGCGCGACAAGGCCCGCCGCGAGGAGTCCTGGGTCAAGCTCGAGAAGGCCTTCGAGGCCAACGAGCGCGTCACCGGCACGATCTTCAACCAGGTCAAGGGCGGCTACACCGTCGACCTCGACGGCGCCGTGGCCTTCCTGCCGCGCTCCCAGGTGGACATCCGCCCGGTGCGCGACGTGACCCCGCTGCTCGGCACGCCGCAGCCCTTCCAGATCCTCAAGATGGACCGCCGCCGCGGCAACATCGTGGTGTCGCGCCGCACCGTGCTCGAGGAGAGCCGCGCCGAGCAGCGCTCGGAGCTGGTGGCCAACCTCGAGGAAGGTCAGGTCATCGACGGCGTCGTCAAGAACATCACCGAGTACGGCGCCTTCGTCGATCTCGGCGGCATCGACGGCCTCTTGCACGTCACCGACATGGCGTGGCGCCGCGTGAACCACCCGTCCGAGGTCGTGACCATCGGCCAGACGGTCAAGGTCAAGATCATCAAGATCAACCACGAGACGCACCGCATCTCGCTCGGCATCAAGCAGCTCCTGGCCGATCCGTGGGAGGGCATCGCCGCCCGCTACCCCGTGGAGGCCAAGCTCAAGGGCCGCGTGACCAACATCACCGATTACGGCGCCTTCGTGGAGCTGGAGCCGGGGATCGAGGGCCTGATCCACGTCTCCGAGATGAGCTGGACCAAGAAGAACGTCCATCCGGGCAAGATCGTCTCCACCTCCCAGGAGGTCGAGGTGCAGATCCTGGAGGTCGATCCGGTCAAGCGCCGCATCTCGCTCGGCCTCAAGCAGACCCTGCAGAACCCCTGGGAGGGCTTCGCCGAGAAGCATCCCGTGGGCTCCGAGGTCGAGGGCGAGGTCAAGAACAAGACCGAGTTCGGCCTGTTCATCGGCCTCGAGGGCGACGTCGACGGCATGGTCCACCTGTCGGATCTCGACTGGAACCGTCCCGGCGAGCAGGTCATCGAGGAGTACAAGAAGGGCGACATGGTGCGCGCCCAGGTTCTCGACGTCGACGTCGAGAAGGAGCGCATCTCACTGGGCGTGAAGCAGCTCGGCGGCGACCCCTTCGCCGAGGCCGGCGAGATCAAGAAGGGTCAGATCGTCACCTGCGAGGTGGTCGAGGTGAAGGATTCGGGCGTCGAGGTGAAGATCGCCGACACCGACATGCAGACCTTCGTCCGCCGCGCCGAGCTCGCCCGCGACCGCGGCGACCAGCGTCCCGAGCGTTTCGCCGTCGGCGAGAAGTTCGACGCCCGCGTCGTGCAGTTCGACCGCAAGGCCCGCCGCGTGCAGGTCTCGATCAAGGCCCTCGAGATGGCCGAGGAGAAGGAGGCGATGGCCCAGTTCGGCTCCGCCGATTCCGGCGCCTCCCTCGGCGACATCCTCGGCGCCGCCTTCAAGAAGGCCCGCACCGACGACGAGTGAGCCTCGGACGCCGTCTCCGGGGCGCCCCTCGCGGGCGCCCCGGCCGGAACGAAGCCCGCGCGGGAGGCTCCTCCCGCGCGGGCTTCGCGTTTGAGGCGGGTGCGATCCCGGCTCCGCGAGGCGCGTCAAGCACTTGTGTCGCGTGCAGGACGGCCCGCGAGCCCGCACGACCCCCCTGGACCCGACCGAAGTTTAGGTGCAAACCGGCGCCGCTTGTGACAGGCTTGCCGCTGTCCGCGCCGATCCGAGGTTCGCGGGCCAAACAAGAACGGACCGGCCCCGGGGCCGGGCGCGCAGGGAGACCATCATCGCATGGCCGCCGATCCCGAACTCCTGATCGACCGCAGGCGCCTGCGCCGCAAGCTCACCCTGTGGCGGGTGCTCGGCATCGGCGGCCTCGTGGTGGCCGCGGGCGCCGTCGGCTTCCGCGTCCGCTCCGGCACGGAGGGGCTCGGCTTCGGCGGCGTGCGCCCGCAGATCGCGCGGATCTCCGTCTCGGGCTTCATCGCGGGCAGCGAGGCCACCGCCAAGCTCATGAAGCGCGTGGGCGAGTCCACCGCCGTCCAGGGCGTCGTCGTCGCCATCAACTCCCCCGGCGGCACCACCACCGGCTCCGAGGAGCTCTACCGCAACCTGCGCCAGCTCGCGGCCAAGAAGCCGGTCGTCGCCTTCGTGGACGGGACCGCGGCCTCGGGGGCCTACATCACCGCGCTCGCCGCCGACCACATCGTCGCCCGCGAGACCTCCCTCGTCGGCTCGATCGGCGTGCTGTTCCAGTATCCGGAGGCCTCGGGCCTCCTCGACAAGATCGGCGTGAAGGTCGAGGCGATCAAATCCTCGCCCCTGAAGGCCGAGCCCTCGGGCTTCGCGCCCACGCCCCCGGAGGCGCGCGCCGCCCTCGCGGCGGTGGTCGGCGACACCTATGCCTGGTTCAAGGGGCTCGTGGCCGAGCGCCGCGGGATGAGCGAGGCGCAGCTCGCCACGGTGGCCGACGGGCGCGTGTTCACCGGGCGCCAGAGCGTGCCCCTGAAGCTCGTGGACGAGCTCGGCGGCGAGCGGCAGGCGATCGCGTGGCTCGAGAGCGCGCGCAAGGTCGAGAAGGGGCTGCCGGTCACCGACTGGAAGCCGCGCACGGATTCGAAGTTCGGCCTGTGGTCGGTCCTCGGCCTCGGCGCCGACCTCGCCGGGCTCGACGCGGCGGCCGCGCATCTGCGCCGCCTCGGCACCGAGACGCAGGCGGTCGCGCAGGGCGGCCTCCTCGCCGTGTGGC
The DNA here is from genome assembly GCA_947444195.1 of Methylobacteriaceae bacterium. GTDB lineage: Bacteria > Pseudomonadota > Alphaproteobacteria > Rhizobiales > Beijerinckiaceae > Methylobacterium. Next base: position 42,836 of record CANEZL010000018.1, read on the forward strand.
GCCCGGGCGTCGAGACCGCGCCCTGATCCGGCAGCAGCCCTCGATCCCGTCTCGAACCGGCCCGGTTCGGTCCGCCGTGTGATCCTTCGGGAAGACCAGAACGCCATGATCAAGTCGGAGCTCGTTCTCAGAATCGCCGAGCGCAACCCGCATCTCTACCAGCGGGACGTCGAGATCCTGGTCAACGCGATCCTCGACACCATCGCGGACGCGCTCGCCCGCGGCGACCGGGTGGAACTGCGCGGCTTCGGCGCCTTCTCCGTGAAGCGCCGCGAGGCGCGGCGCGGGCGCAACCCGCGCACCGGTGCCGCCGTTGCCGTGTCCGAGAAGGCGATCCCCGTGTTCAAGACCGGCAAGGAGATGCGCCAGCGTCTCAACGCGGCCGGGATCGGCGAGGGTCCGGTCGAGGCGGGCGCCTGAGGTGGTTGCGCCCTCGCGGGCGGGTTTGGAGTGATAGCGATGATCCGGTTCCTCAAGGGGTTGGTCCTGCTGCCGGTGGCGGTGCTGGTGATCCTGCTGGCGGTCGCCAACCGTGCCCCCGTGACCCTCTCCCTCGATCCCTTCTCCGAGATCCCCGTCTTCAAGGCGACCCTGCCGCTCTACGCGATCCTGTTCGGCGCGGTGGCGCTCGGCATCGTGATCGGCGGCGTCTTCACCTGGCTCGGCCAGGGCCGGGTGCGCCGCACCGCCCGCAGCCGCGGGCGCACCGTGCGCCGCCTGGAGGAGGAGACCACCCGCCTGCGCGGCGCCCTGCCCGAGGCCGCCCCCGTCGCGCCCGGCCTGCCGGCCCGCACGGCCCTGCCCGCCCCGCGCTGAGTCCTTGGTCACCCGCGTCAAGATCTGCGGCCTGAGCACGCCGGCGACGCTGGCCGCCGCCCTCGATGCGGGGGCCGACCTCGTCGGCTTCGTGCATTTCCCGAAGAGCCCGCGCCATCTCGACTGGCCTGCCGCGCGGGCGCTGGCCGCCGCGGTGCGCGGCCGGGCCGAGCGGGTGGTGCTCCTCGTCGATCCCGACGACGCGACCCTGAGGGCGGCCCTCGAGAGCGTCGCCCCCGACCTGATCCAGCTCCACGGCCGCGAGAGCCCCGAGCGCGTCGCCGCGATCCGGGCACTTGCCGGGCGCCCGGTGATGAAGGCCCTCGGCATCGCGACGTCGGCCGACCTCGCACGGCTCGCGGACTACGCGGGTGCCGACCGCCTGCTCCTCGACGCCAAGCCGCCCCCGGGTGCCGCGCTCCCCGGCGGCAACGGCCTGCCCTTCGACTGGACCCTCCTCGCGGGCGCCCGGCTGCCCGCGGACTGGATGCTCTCGGGGGGGCTGCGGCCGGAGACGGCGGCCGAGGCCGTCGCCCGCACGGGGGCGCCCGCCCTCGACGTCTCCTCCGGCGTCGAGCGGGCGCCGGGGGTGAAGGATCCGGACCTGATCGCGGCCTTCGTCGCGGCGGTGCGGGCAAGGGCCGCGCCGGAGCCGGCCTCCGCCGACGCGGCGGGCCTCTTGGCGAGGCCGCCGCACGGGGTCTAAAGCAGGCGGCAAAGCACGGGCGCCCGCGCCCGGCCTGCCGAGGATTGCCCCGTGACCGTCGCTCTGACCCCGAACTCCTTCCGCACCGGCCCCGACGAGCGCGGGCGCTTCGGCATCTTCGGCGGCCGCTTCGTGGCCGAGACCCTGATGCCGCTGATCCTCGACCTGGAGAAGGCCTATGCCGAGGCCAAGGCCGATCCGGGGTTCCGGGCGGACATGGAATCCTACGGCACGCACTATATCGGCCGGCCGAGCCCGCTCTACTACGCCGAGCGCCTGACCGAGCACCTGCGCGCCAGGGCGCCAGCGGGCAACGGCGCGAAGATCTACTTCAAGCGCGAGGAGTTGAACCACACCGGCTCGCACAAGGTGAACAACGTGCTCGGCCAGATCCTGCTCGCCCGCCGCATGGGCAAGCCGCGGATCATCGCCGAGACGGGGGCGGGCCAGCACGGGGTCGCCACCGCCACGCTCTGCGCCCGCTTCGGCCTGAAATGCGTGGTCTACATGGGCGCCGTCGACGTGGCCCGGCAGGCGCCCAACGTCTTCCGCATGAAGATGCTCGGCGCCGAGGTCGTGCCGGTGGAATCCGGCACCAAGACCCTGAAGGACGCCATGAACGAGGCGCTGCGCGACTGGGTCACCAACGTCACCGACACCTTCTACTGCATCGGCACGGTGGCGGGTCCCCACCCCTACCCGGCCATGGTGCGCGACTTCCAGGCGGTGATCGGCGTCGAGACGAAGCAGCAGATGCTGGCCCTTGAGGGGCGGCTTCCCGATTCGCTGATCGCCTGCATCGGCGGCGGCTCGAACGCGATGGGCCTGTTCCACCCCTTCCTCGACGACCGCGAGGTCGAGATCTTCGGCGTGGAGGCGGCCGGCCACGGCGTCGAGAGCGGGCTGCACGCGGCCTCCCTCACGGGCGGGCGGCCCGGCGTGCTGCACGGCAACCGCACCTACCTCCTCATGGACGGGGACGGCCAGATCAGCGACGCGCACTCGATCTCGGCGGGCCTCGACTATCCGGGCATCGGCCCCGAGCACGCCTGGCTCCACGAGATGGGCCGCGTCACCTACCTCTCGGCCACCGATGCCGAGACCCTGGAGGCGTTCAAGCTCTGCTCGATGCTGGAGGGCATCATCCCGGCCCTGGAGCCGGCCCACGCCCTCTCCAAGGTGCTCGAACTCGCTACCCAACGGCCGGCCGACCACCTCATGGTGCTCAACCTCTCCGGCCGCGGCGACAAGGACATCCCGCAGGTGGCCGAGATCTTCGGCACGCGGCTCTGATCCGTCGCGCCGGCTTTCCCTCTCCCGCTTCAAGGGGGAGGGAGAGCGCGGAGCCGCCTGCCCCTCTCGATCAGACTGTCCCCGGCGGCCGCGCCGCCAGCGCCCGGCGGGCGACGACGAGCGACAGGCCGAGATTGAGCGCGGCGACCGCGAGCATCAGGCCGAGCAGCGCGTCCGGCCCGAAATGGCCGGAGACGTAGCCGCAGACCACCGGCGTCGCCGCCTGGCCCAGCAGGGCCGGCCGTGCGAGGCGGCCCATCGCGGCGGCGTAGTCGCGCTGGCCGTAGAGGGCGAGCGGCAGGGTGCCGCGCACCACCGTGCGCATGCCGTTGCCCGCGCCGTAGAGGATGATGGCGAGCCAGGCGAGGGCGGGCGCGACCGCGAGCAGGGCGAGGCCGAGGGCGACGCTCCCGCTCGACACCAGCAGCGCGTAGGCCGGGTGCGCCCCCCGCCCGAAGGCCAGTTCGAGGATGCGCGCGCCCACCTGCGAGGGCCCGATCAGGGCGCTGAGGGCGACCGCGGTGGCGAGCGCGATGCCCTGGGCCTGCAGGAGCAGGAGAAGCTGCACGGCCACCGCCGTCATCAGGATCGCCGCCGTGGTGAAGGTGAGGGCGAGGAGCCCCTCCCCCGGCAGCCGGGCCGAGCCCTCCGGCTGGGGGGCGACCGCCGGGGCCGCCTCCGCCTCGGCCCGCTCGGGGGCCGGCAGGACGCGGGCGAAGATCGGCACGACCACCAGGACGGAGAGCGCCGCGTAGGCGAGGCAGGCCCCGCGCCAGCCCACATGCTCCACCATCAGGCTGGTCGCCGGCCAGCACAGGCTCACCGCGAAGCCGGAGGCGATGGCGATCTGCGTCATCGCCCCGCGCGCGGCCGTGCCGTAGGCTTGGCCGATGGCGGCGAAGAGCGGGTCGTAGAGGCAGGCCGCCATGCCGAGGCCGATCACCAGCCAGGCGGCGAGGTAGAGCGGCAGGGTCGGCGCCAGGGCCAGCAGCACCAGCCCCGCGGCGAGGACGAGGGTGCCCGCGATCAGGACGGCTTGGCCGCCGTGCCGCCGGATCCGCCGGCCGATCCAGGGCGAGAGCAGGCCGGAGACCAGGATGGCGAGGGACAGGGCGCCCACGACCGCCCCCTGCGGCCAGCCGGTGGTGTCCACCACGGGGTCGGCGACCACCGCGATCAGGTAGAACGAGCCGCCCCAGAGGATGATCTGCGTGAGCCCGAGCGCGGCGTTGCCGGCGAGGGACGGGGCGGCGCGGCGTGCGGTCTGTTCGGCGCTGGGCTCTGGCACGGACGAGGAACTCCCGATCCCGCCGCGCGGAAGGCCGGCCTGCACGGGCGCCCGGTCCGGACCGGACGATGCGCGGCGAGCTAGAACTTTCCGATATGGCGCGCGGTTGCAGGTTGTATTAGCGTCGGTCTTCCGCGTTCGATAGTCCATTTTCAAGAGTTTCGAAGATGTGCCGCGCACGAACGCGGCTGTTGCTGCCCGCAAGCGGTGGCGGTTCCTTTGCGTTCGCGCGAAGCGTCCGCGCCTGGACGGACATTCAGGGAGGACACGGGTGCAGACGATCGATCAGGGTCAGCATCAGGACATCCGCGACGCGGTGCGCGCGCTCTGCGCGGAGTTCCCGGCCGAGTACCACCGCAGGATCGACGAGGCCCGCGGCTACCCGGAAGCCTTCGTGGACGCGCTGACCAAGGCCGGCTGGATGGCGGCCCTCATCCCCGAAGCCTATGGCGGCTCCGGCCTCGGCCTCACCGAAGCCTCCGTCATCATGGAGGAGATCAACCGCTCGGGCGGCAATTCCGGCGCCTGCCACGGGCAGATGTACAACATGAACACGCTGGTGCGGCACGGCTCCGAGGCGCAGCGCCAGCACTACCTGCCGAAGATCGCGGCGGGCGAACTGCGCCTGCAATCCATGGGCGTCACCGAGCCGACGGCCGGCACCGACACCACCAAGATCAAGACCACCGCGGTGCGCAGGGGCGACCGCTGGGTGATCAACGGCCAGAAGGTCTGGATCTCGCGCGTCCAGCACTCCGACCTGATGATCCTGCTCGCCCGCACCACGCCGCTCGATCAGGTGAGGAAGAAGTCCGAAGGGCTGTCGATCTTCCTCGTGGACCTGCACGAGGCGCAGAAGAAGGGCATGAGCGTCCGCCCGATCCTCAACATGGTCAACCACGAGACCAACGAGCTGTTCTTCGACGAGCTGGAGATCCCGGCCGAGAACCTGATCGGCGAGGAGGGCCAGGGCTTCAAGTACATCCTCACCGGGCTGAACGCCGAGCGCGTGCTGATCGCGGCCGAATGCATCGGCGACGGCTACTGGTTCATCGACAAGGTCACCGCCTACGCCAAGGAACGCACGGTGTTCGGCCGCCCGATCGGCCAGAACCAGGGCGTGCAGTTCCCCATCGCGGAGAGCTTCATCGAGGTCGAGGCGGCCAACCTGATGCGCTACGAGGCCTGCCGCCGCTACGACGCGGGCGAGCCCTGCGGGGCGCAGGCCAACATGGCCAAGTACCTCGCCGCCAAGGCGAGCTGGGAGGCGGCCAATGCCTGCATCCAGTTCCACGGCGGCTTCGGCTTCGCCGCCGAGTACGATGTCGAGCGCAAGTTCCGCGAGACGCGCCTCTACCAGGTGGCGCCGATCTCCACGAACCTGATCCTCTCCTACGTGGCCGAGCACATCCTCGGCCTGCCCCGCTCCTTCTGAAGGGTCGCTTCCGATGACCGGCCGGCTTCCCCTCGCAGGACTCACCGTCGTCGCCGTCGAGCAGGCGGTGGCGGCCCCGTTCTGCTCGTCGCGGCTCGCGGATGCGGGCGCGCGGGTGATCAAGATCGAGCGGCCGGAGGGCGACTTCGCCCGCGGCTACGACGACGTCGCGCCGGGGGGGCAGTCGAGCTACTTCGTCTGGCTCAACCGCGGCAAGGAATCCGCGGTGATCGACCTCGCCACCGAGGCGGGCCGGGCGGAACTCCGGGCCCTGATCGCGGGCGCCGACGTGCTCCTCCAGAACCTCAAGCCCGGCGCCCTGGAGCGGATGGGGCTCGGGGTCGAGACCCTCTGCCGCGAGTTCCCGCGCCTGATCGCCTGCTCGATCAGCGGCTACGGCGAAGTCGGGCCCCTGGCGAGCCGCAAGGCCTACGACCTCCTGATCCAGGCCGAATCCGGCCTCGCCTCGATCACCGGCGGCCCCGAATCGGCGGCCCGCGTCGGCATCTCCATCGTCGACATCGCCACCGGCGCCACCGCGCACGCGGCGATCCTCGAGGCGCTGATCGCCCGCGGCATCACCGGCCGGGGCGCCGACATCCGGGTCTCGATGTTCGACGTGATGGCCGACTGGCTCACCGTGCCGCTGCTCCATGCCGAGGGCGGCCGGGCGCCCAAGCGCGTCGGGCTCGCCCACCCCTCCATCGCCCCCTACGGCGTGTTCGCGACCCGCGACGCCAAGCCGATCCTGATCTCGATCCAGAGCGAGCGGGAATGGCGGAGCTTCTGCACCCTGTTCCTGCGCGATCCGGAGGCGATCACGGATCCGCGCTTCGCCAGCAACGTCGCCCGCACGAAGAACCGGGCGGAGACCGACGCCCTTGTCGCCCGCGTCTTCGCGGAGCTCGGCGAGGACGAGGCGGTGGCCCGCCTGAGCGAGGCCGACGTCGCCTTCGCCTCGGTCAACGACATGGCGGCGCTCTCAGGCCACCCGCATCTGCGCCGCATCCGCGTGGAGACGCCGGCGGGCCCGGTCGCCTTCCCGGCCCCCGCCGCCATCGTGCAGGGCGAGGAGCGGGCCTATGGCCCCGTGCCGGGCCTCGGCCGCGGGGCGGGCGCGAAGCGCCCCCTCCCCTGAACCTCCTCCCAGATCCGGAGCCCGGCCCGTGAAGCTGCGCAGCCTCCTCTTCGCCCCGGCCGATTCCGAGCGGAAGTCCGAGAAGGCGCTCGCCTCCCCGGCCGATGCCGTGATCCTCGACCTGGAGGACAGCGTCGCGGCGGGGGCCAAGGATGCGGCACGGGCCGCCGCCGCGGCGCGCCTCGCCGCGAGCGCGGAGCGCGCCCGCATCGTCGTGCGCATCAACCCGCGCGACACCGCGTGGTACCTGCCCGACCTCGCCGCGATCGTGCCGCGGGCCCCGGCCGCTGTCCTGCTGCCGAAATGCGCCGGCCCGGAGGATCTGCGGGCGCTGGACCACCACCTCGAAGCCCTGGAGGCGGTGTCCGGCCTCCCTGTGGGCGCGACCGGCATCCTGGCGCTCGCCACCGAGACAGCCGCCTCCCTCGCCGACATGGCCTATGCCGGCGTGAGCCCGCGGCTGCGCGCCCTGCTCTTCGGGGCCGAGGATCTCGCCGCCGATCTCGGCATCGCGCCGCGCGCCGCCGACGGGACCCTGGCCGCCCCCGTGGCGGCGGCCCGCGCCGCCCTGCTCCTCGCCGCGGCCCGGGCGCAGGTGCCGGCCATCGACACGCCCTTTCCGGATCCGCGCGATCCCGCGGGGCTCGCCGCCGAGGTCGCGGCGGGGGTGCGCGACGGTTTCGCGGGCAAGCTCTGCATCCACCCCGACCAGATCGCGCCGGTGGCCGCGGCCTTCACGCCGGCGCCCGAGCGCGTGCGCTGGGCCCAGGCCGTGCGGCGCCTCTTCGCGGAGAGCCCGGAGGCGGGCGTGCTGGTGCTGGAGGGGAAGATGATCGACCGTCCCCATCTGCGGCTGGCCGAGCGTATCCTGGCCGCGGCCGGCGACCCCTGAGCCGGGGAGCCCACGAGGACAGCCGATGCGCGCCCTTCCCGACCATATCGACGGCTACGGCCCGGTCCGGCCCTTCGCGGGCGCCTTCGCGAATCTGGGGTCCGCGACGCGCGCGGGCACGCGGGTGCAGAGCGCCCGCCCGGGCGCGGACAAGGTGCTGCCGTCCCTGCGCGCCGCCATCGAGGCCTGCGGGCTGCGGGACGGCGCCACCGTCTCCTTCCACCACCACCTGCGCAACGGCGACGACGTGGTGCGCGCGGTGATGGCCGAGATCGCCGGCCTCGGCCTGCGCGACATCCGGGTGGCGGCAAGCTCCCTCTTCCCGGTCCACGCGCCCCTGGTGGAGCATATCCGCTCCGGCGTCGTCACCGGCATCGTCACCGCCTACATGAGCGGGCCCGTGGCCGAGGCGGTGGCGCGCGGGGAACTCGCCACGCCCGCCGTGCTCCAGACCCATGGCGGCCGGGCGCGGGCCATCGAGGCCGGCGAGGTCCACGTCGACGCGGCCTTCGTCGCGGCGCCCACGGCGGATGCCTACGGCAACATCAACGGCGTGCACGGGCGCTCGGCCTGCGGGACGCTCGGCTACCCAATGACCGACGTGCGCTACGCCGACCGGGTGGTGGCGGTGACCGACAACCTCGTGCCCTATCCCGCCTGCCCCATCGATATCGGCCAGGACGAGGTGGATTTCGTGGTGCCCGTGGCCTCGATCGGCGATCCCAGCCTGATCGTGTCCGGCACGACGCGGGCGACGACGAAGCCCGAGGGGCTCGCCATCGCCGCCCAGGCGGCGCAGGTGATCGCGGCCTCGGGGCTGCTGAGAGAGGATTTCTCCTTCCAGACGGGGGCGGGCGGCATCTCGCTCGCCACCGCTTCCGCCTTGCGCGAGATCATGGCGGCGCGCGGCGTCGTCGGCAGCTTCGCGGCCGGCGGCATCACCGGCACCATCGTCGAGATGTTCCGGGCCGGCCTGTTCCGCAGCCTGTTCAACGTGCAGTGCTTCGACTTGGAGGCGGTGGCCTCCTACCGCGACGACCCGGCGCATCAGGCGATGTCGGCCTCGATGTACGCGAACCCGCACAACCGCGGCGCCGTGGTCAACCGCCTCGACGCGATGATCCTCGGCGCGGCCGAGGTGGATCTCGGCTTCGACGTCAACGTCACGCTGGGCGCCGACGGGGTGATCCTCGGCGGCTCCGGGGGGCACGCCGATACCGCGGCCGGCGCCAAGCTCGCCATCGTGACGACGCAGCTCTCCGCCCGCACCCACCCCAAGATTGTCGAGCGCGTGGCCTCGGTGACGACGCCGGGCGAGACGGTGGACGTGGTGGTCACGGAAGCCGGCATCGCCGTCAATCCGCGCCGCGCCGACCTGCGCGACCGCCTCGCCGAGGCGGGCCTGAACCTCGTCCCGATCGAGGAACTTCAGGCGAAGGCGCGCCGCCTCACCGAGGGCGCGCCGGTCGCCGAGCGGGCGGAGGGCCGGATCGTCGCCGTCTCGGAATACCGCGACGGCACGGTGATCGACGTCGTCCGCGGGGTGGGCTGACCGGGCGCCCTCCCCGCAAGGGAGGGCTAGAGCATGCTGCCTCGATGCGGTCAGGCCGCCGCGGCCTTCGCCGCGCGGCGCCGCGCCGTGAGGACCCATTCGGTGTAGCCGTTGGGCTGGTCGCGACCCTTGAGGACGAGGTCGCAGGCCGCCTGGAAGGCCGGGCCGTCGAAGCCCGGCGCCATCGGGCGGTAGAGGGGATCGGCGGCGTTCTGGCGGTCGACGACCTGGGCCATCCGCTTCATCGTCTCCATCACCTGCGCCTCGCCGACCACGCCGTGGTGCAGCCAGTTGGCGATGTGCTGGGAGGAGATGCGCAGCGTCGCCCGGTCCTCCATCAGCCCGACATCGTGGATGTCCGGCACCTTGGAGCAGCCGACGCCCTGGTCGACCCAGCGCACCACGTAGCCGAGGATGCCCTGGGCGTTGTTGTCGAGTTCCTGCTGCACGTCGTCGGGGGCGAAGTTCGAGCGGGCGAGCGGGATCTCGAGGATCTCGGTGAGCGCGGAGCGGGGACGGCGGGCGAGTTCCTCCTGGCGGACCCGCACGTCGGTCTCGTGGTAGTGCAGGACGTGGAGCGTGGCGGCGGTGGGGGACGGCACCCAGGCGGTGCTCGCCCCGGCCTTCGGGTGGGCGCCCTTCTGCATCAGCATGTCGGCCATGGCGTCGGGGGCCGCCCACATGCCCTTGCCGATCTGCGCCCGGCCGAGCAGGCCGCAGGCGAGGCCGACATCGACGTTGTTCTCCTCGTAGCCCTTGATCCAGGCCGTCCCCTTCATGTCGTTCTTGCGGATGACGGGGCCGGCTTCCATCGCGGTGTGGATCTCGTCGCCGGTGCGGTCGAGGAAGCCGGTGTTGATGAACACCACGCGGCTCTCGGCGGCCTTGATGCAGGCGGCGAGGTTCACCGTGGTGCGGCGCTCCTCGTCCATGATGCCCATCTTCAGGGTGTCGGGCTCCAGCCCCAGCATCGCCTCGACGCGGGAGAACAGCTCCACCGCGAAGGCGACCTCCTCCGGCCCGTGCATCTTCGGCTTGACGATGTAGACGGAGCCGGTGCGGCTGTTGCGCAGGCCCGAATCGCCCCGGAGATCGTGGATCGCGATCATCGCCGTCACCGCGGCGTCGAGCATCCCCTCCGGGATCTCGCGCCCGTCCGCGTCGAGCACCGCGTCGGTGTCCATGTGGTGGCCGACATTGCGCACCAGCATCAGGGAGCGGCCGGGCACCACCACCTCGCCGCCGGCGGGCGCGATGTAGTGCCGGTCGGGGTTGAGGCGGCGCTCCTGGCGGTGGCCGTCCTTCGCGAACGAGGCCGAGAGGGTGCCCGCCATCAGGCCGAGCCAGTTGCGGTAGACGCCGACCTTGTCCTCGGCATCGACGGTGGCGACGGAATCCTCCAGGTCCATGATCGTGGAGATCGCGGATTCGAGCAGGATGTCGGCGACCCCCGAGGCGTCGAAGCGGCCGATCCGGTGGGTGCGGTCGAGGACGACCTCGATGTGCAGGTTGTTGTGGCGCAGGAGCAGGGCCGAGGGCATGCCGGCCCGCCCGCGGTAGCCGGCGAAGGCATCGGCGCGCGCGAGGGGCACGGTCTCGCCGGTGTTCAGGTTGCCCACGAGCCGGCCATCCTCCACCGCGTAGGTGACGATGTCGGCGTGACGCCCGCCCGCGAGGGGCACGATGCGGTCGAGATAGGCGCGGGCGCGGGTGACGACGCGGGCGCCGCGGGTGCGGTTGTAGCCCGGCCCACGCACGGCGCCGCCCTCCTCCGAGACCGCGTCGGTGCCGTAGAGCGCGTCGTAGAGCGAGCCCCAGCGGGCGTTGGCGGCGTTGAGGGCGTAGCGGGCGTTCGAGACCGGCACCACGAGCTGCGGCCCCGCGATCCTCGCGATCTCGTCGTCGACGTTGCGGGTCGAGACCTGGACCGGGCCGGGATCCGGCAGCAGGTAGCCGATCTCGCGCAGGAAGGCCTCGTAGGCGGCCGGATCCTCGGGCCTGCCGACGCGCGCGCGGTGCCAGGCGTCGATCTTGGCCTGGAGCGCGTCGCGTTTGGCCAGCAGCGCCCGGTTCTTCGGCGTCAGGTCGCGCACGATCGCGCCGAGGCCGCCCCAGAACACCTCGGGCGAGATGCCGGTGCCGGGCAGCGCCTCCTCGACCACGAAGTCGTGGAGCGCCCGCGCCACGCCGAGTCCGCCGACTGTCACCCGATCCATATCCGTCCCCACGGCGGCCAAACCTGTCATGGGCGCCGTGGTTATCATGTCGCGCAGCGACCAGATAGGCGGACAGATTTATCCTATGCGACATAATCGGACGGGTCTCACGCCGTCGCGCCGCGTCCGTATACGAGAACGGGCGCCCCTCGCGAGGCGCCCGCCCTTCGTTCCAGCACCGTCGCGGCCGAGACCGCGGCCGTTACCCGATCACGAGCAGCCGGTGGTGCCGCCGCAGGTGTCGCATTTCAGGCAGGTGCCGTTGCGGACCAGCGTGAAGTTCGCGCATTCCGGGCAGGCCTCGCCGACATAGCCCTTCATCTTGGCCTCGGCCCGGCGGTCGGCGACGCTGCGCTCGGCCGGCTCGGCCTGCGGCTCCGGTTGCGCGAAGGGCAGGGTCTCGATCGCCGAGACCGGCTCCGCCTTCAGCGCGGTGGCGCCGCGGAGCGCATGCACCGTGCCGCCGGCCGGCGCGCTCTGGCCGGTGGAGGGCGCGCCGACGCCCACCGTGGCGCCCGCCGGACCGCCCTGGATCAGGGTGAGCCGGTCGGCGGAACCCCGCACGAGGCCGCGGGAGACGATGGCGGCCGCGGGCTTCGAGGCGTCGCGGGTGGTGTCGCCGCTCTCGCCGCCGCCGATCACCGTGCCGCCGATCTCGGCGGGGCTGACATGGGCCAGATCCGCGCGGCCGAGATAGGACACGGCGAGCTCGCGGAAGACGTAGTCGAGGAGCGAGGTCGCGTTCTTGATGGCGTCGTTGCCCTGCACGAAGCCCGCCGGCTCGAAGCGGGTGAAGGTGAAGGCCTCGACGTACTCCTCCAGCGGCACGCCGTATTGCAGGCCGAGCGAGATCGCGATGGCGAAGTTGTTCATCAGGCTCCGGAAGGTCGCGCCCTCCTTGTGCATGTCGATGAAGATCTCGCCGAGGCGCCCGTCCTCGTACTCGCCGGTGCGGAGATAGACCTTGTGGCCGCCGACCACCGCCTTCTGGGTGTAGCCCTTGCGGCGGGCCGGCAGCTTCTCCCGCGAGCGGATGCGCTCGACCCGCTCGATCACCCGCTCGACGATTCTTTCCGCGGCGAGCGCCGCCTTGGCGGCGGCGGGCGCCTGGACGATCGCTTCGATCGCCTCCTCGGCCTCGTCCGCCTCGTCCGCGATCAGGGCGGCGTTGAGCGGCTGCGAGAGCTTGGAGCCGTCGCGGTAGAGGGCGTTCGCCTTGAGCGCGAGGCGCCAGGACAGCAGGTAGGCCGCCTTGCAATCCTCCACCGTGGCGTCGTTGGGCATGTTGATGGTCTTGGAGATCGCCCCCGAGATGAAGGGCTGGGCCGCCGCCATCATGTGGATGTGGCTCTCCACCGAGAGGTAGCGCTTGCCGAGCCGCCCGCAGGGATTGGCGCAGTCGAACACCGCGTAGTGCTCGACCTTGAGGAAGGGCGCGCCCTCCAGCGTCATCGCCCCGCAGATATGCGTGTTGGCGGCCTCGATCTCGCGCTTCGAGAAGCCGAGATGGGGCAGGAGCTCGAAGGTGGGGTCGGAGAGCTTGTCCGCCGGCACCTTCAGGGTGTCGGTGAGGAAGTCGTCGCCGAGCGTCCAGCGGTTGAACACGAACTTGATGTCGAAGGCCGATTTCAGGCCCGCCTCCACCGCCGCGATCTTGTCGTCGGAGAAACCCTTGGCGCGGAGCGAGCCGGGATTGACCGCGGGCGCCTGCCCCATCGAGCCGTGGCCGACGGCGTAGGCCTCGATCTCGGCGATCTCGGATTCCCGGTAGCCGAGCGCCCGGAGCGCGTCCGGCACCGCGCGGTTGATGATCTTGAAGTAGCCGCCGCCGGCGAGCTTCTTGAACTTCACCAGGGCGAAATCGGGCTCGATGCCGGTGGTGTCGCAATCCATCACGAGGCCGATCGTGCCGGTGGGCGCGATCACGGTGGCCTGCGCGTTGCGGTAGCCGTGCTCCTCGCCGAGGCTGAGCGCCCGGTCCCAGGCCGCCTTGGCGTGGGCACCGAGATCCCCTTGCGGGATGTTGGCGTGGTCGAGGGCCACGGGGGCGACGTTGAGGAACTCGTAGCCCTCCGCCTCGCCATGCGCCGCGCGGCGGTGGTTGCGGATCACCCGCAGCATCGCGTCGGCATTGTCCTCGTAGGCCGGGAAGGTGCCGAGTTCCGCCGCCATCTCGGCGGAGGTGGCGTAGGCCACGCCCGTCATGATCGCGGTGAGGCTGCCCGCGAGCGCCCGGCCCTCCTTCGAATCGTAGGGCAGGCCCATGGTCATCAGCAGGCCGCCGATATTGGCGTAGCCGAGGCCCAGCGTGCGGTACCTGTAGGAGAGCTCGGCGATCTCCTTCGACGGGAACTGCGCCATCATCACCGAGATCTCAAGCACCACCGTCCAGAGGCGGTTCAGGTGCTCGTAGGCCTCCACGTCGAAGCGCTTGGCCTCGCGGTCGTACAGGGTCAGCAGGTTGGTCGAGGCGAGGTTGCAGGCGGTGTCGTCGAGGAACATGTACTCGGAGCACGGGTTCGAGGCCCGGATCCGCCCGCCCTGCGGGCAGGTGTGCCAGTCGTTCATCGTGGTGTTGAAGTGCAGGCCCGGATCCGCCGAGGCCCAGGCCGCCTCGCCGATCTTCTCCCAGAGCTCACGCGCCTTGACCGACTTGGCGACCTTGCCGGTGGTGCGGTGGGTCAGGTTCCAGCCCGCATCCGCCTCGACGGCGCGCAGGAAGTCGTCGGTGAGCGAGACCGAGTTGTTGGAGTTCTGGCCGGCCACCGTGAGGTAGGCCTCCGAATCCCAGTCGGTGTCGTAGACCGGGAAGTCGATCCGGGTGAAGCCCTGGCGGGCGAACTGCACCACGCGCTTGATGTAGGCGTCCGGCACGGAAGCCTTGCGGGCGGCCTTGATCTCGCGCTTGAGCGCGGGGTTGCGCTCGGCGTCGAAGCAGGCGTCGCCCTCCGCCTCGCACTGGGTGCAGGCCTTCATCACCAGGGTGAGGTGCTTGGAGACGACCTTGGAGCCGGTCACCAAGGCGGCGACCTTCTGCTCCTCCTTCACCTTCCAGTCGATGAAGGCCTCGATGTCGGGGTGGTCGATGTCGACGATGACCATCTTGGCCGCGCGCCGCGTGGTGCCGCCGGACTTGATCGCGCCCGCCGCCCGGTCGCCGATCTTGAGGAAGGACATCAGGCCCGACGACTTGCCGCCGCCGCCGAGGCGCTCGTTCTCCCCGCGCAGCATCGAGAAGTTCGAGCCGGTGCCGGAGCCGTACTTGAACAGGCGGGCTTCCCGCACCCACAGGTCCATGATGCCGCCGTCGTTGACGAGGTCGTCCTGGACCGACTGGATGAAGCAGGCATGGGGCTGCGGGTGCTCGTAGGCCGAGGCCGACTTGGTCAGCACGCCGGTCTTCGGGTCGCAGTAATAGTGGCCCTGGCTCGGGCCATCGATGCCGTAGGCCCAGTGCAGGCCGGTGTTGAACCATTGCGGCGAGTTCGGCGCCACCATCTGGCGGGCGAGCATGAAGCGCAGCTCGTCCATGAAGGCGGCGGCGTCCTCTTCCGAGGTGAAGTAGCCGCCCTTCCAGCCCCAGTAGGTCCAGCAGCCCGCGAGCCGGTCGAACACCTGCGTCGCCGAGGTCTCGGAGCCGCTGCGCGCGTCCTCGGGAAGCTCCGCCAGCGCCGCCTCGTCGGCCACCGAGCGCCAGAGGAAGGAGGGGACGTCGTTCTCCTCGACCTTCTTCAGACGGGCCGGCACGCCGGCCTTGCGGAAGTACTTCTGGGCCAGCACGTCGCTGGCCACCTGGCTCCAGCCCTCCGGCACGGAGATGCCGTCGAGGCGGAAGACGACGGAGCCGTCGGGATTGCGGATCTCGCTCAGGGTCTTGCGGAATGGAATCGCCGCGTAGGGCGACTGGCCGGCCGTGGTGTAGCGACGCTCGAACCGCATGAAACACACCTCTCCCGACGGGACGCGACGGCCCCGCCCCGCGCCGGACGCGCAGGCTATGCCCAACCCAAGGGGGCCGGCCCCGACGCATCGAACGGATGCGGGAAGGCCGGCATATGAAAAGAAGACGCGGCGTCAGGCTTGTCGGACCTTGTCCGAACCGCCCGAACCATGAGCCGGAGATTAACGCCGCCTCGGCCTTCACGTCAACAAGTGGTGTGCCGGCTCCGAGTTCCCCGCTAGATGTGGTAGGGAACGGCAAAACCCTGTGGATATCCGGGGGCCGGTCTATAAGTGCGCATCGCGCCATCGGGATTCGGCGCGGGAAAATTTTGGATTCACAGCCGGACGCCGCCGGCGGGACGCGGATCCGGTCCGATCCGGCCGGGCGCGGCATTTCGGCGACACCTGGAGGGGGCTGTCGCCGCCTTTCGGCTGGACTTGCGGCGGCCGCCTCCGCATAACCCGCGCGGGTTCCCGCCACGCGGGAGCGGACGGCTCGGGAACAGGCGATGGCTCTCAAGGACACGCTGCTGCGCATCTTCACGTGGTGGAACGGCCAGACCGTCTCGCTCGCCATGTACACCGCGCGCAGCGGCACCTATGTCGGCAGCGACGAGCAGGGCAACAAGTATTACAAGGCGATGGGCCCGCTCATCGACCGCTCGGTCGGTCCGGAGCGGCGCTGGGTCGTCTACAACGGCTACGCCGACGCCTCGAAGGTGCCCCCCGGCTGGCGCGGCTGGCTCTGCCACAACAGCGACGTGCCGCCGAGCGAGGAGGACTACAAGCCCCGCGCGTGGCAGAAGCCGCACGTGGAGAACCAGACCGGCTCCCCCGATGCCTACCGCCCGAAGGGCTCGCAGCTCTCCTGGGGCGCGCGGCCCGCGGCCACCGGCGACTACGTGCCGTGGAATCCGGGCGAATGAGGGGTCAGCTGTAGCGGTAGGGTTGGGGGAAGAACCGCTCGATCCGAGAGCCGATCACCGGCCAAGCTCTCATCCCAACGGGTTCGTGCATCTGAAGGCGGTAGACGCCGCCCGATTGCAGAACCCGATGCGGTTCGTCGTCTCGAAGTGATCGAAGCCTGTCGAGAACCGCGACGACGAAGTCCTCGTCGAGATGCGTAGCCTCCGCAATCTGCGTCGCGGTCGCCGAAATTCTGGCGGGTCCGACGAGGCTCGCTAGGATCAGCCGGACGTCGTCGGTTCGACGTCCGGCGACAGCCTGATCGGTCAACTCCACGACCGAGGCAGGCAGGTCCCAGCCCTTGATCTGATTGCGCCGGACGAGGTCGGCGAGGATCGTCATCTCGACGAAGTTCAGGATCCGCTCGCGGCTCACTACAAGGAGAAGCCGGGCCGCCGTTCGGATCTCCGTCTTTCCGATCTGGGCCTTGACCAAGGGCCCCTTGATCTTGTCGAACCGCTTGGCGATCCGACGAAGCAGGATCTGGAAGTCGCTGCCCGACATTTGTGGCCAAGGCGGCAGGCCGACCTCTCGCTTCGCTTCTCCGACCAGCGGGACGATCATGAACTCCTGTCCGCTTGAGTTGTAGCTGTCGTTGCGGGGGGCGGCCTGCATCTGGTTCGCCTCACCGCCGGCCCTAATCGCGTGGTTGGATGCGGGCAGGCTGAACACCGAGGCGAGGAAGTGCTGACAGTTGCGGCGTCCGAGCTGGTAGTCGTGAGCGCGGAACTCGCGGTCGAGGAAGCCGCCGAACCCGCCCAGAAGCCCGCAAGCGATCGGATACAGCTCTTTCGGACCCTGCACCATCGATCGTCGCGGCGAGATCATGAAGCGGCTTCGGTCATCCTTGTCGAAGGCGGCACCAAGCTCCGAGGCGCGGAATCGGGCTTGGTTGAGCAAGGTCGGGATCAGCGCCCGGACCACCGCGCCGAGTTCAGCCTGAGGCTGGCCCTCCACGAGGAAGCCCGGCGGCTCCGGAAAGGGCGCAACGAGAAGAACAGCGCGGTCGGCGTCGAGACCGGTTCGGCGTTGCTCGCCACGGTCCCAGAGCGCGTACTCGACGAAGTCGAAAGGGCTGTTGTTGACGACCCCTCCATCCACGGAGAGGAAGCGGAACGCCTTGTCCGGATTGCGGGGCTCGGGAAAGTTCGTCGGGATCGGCTCGGCGGTGGGCAGCGGGTATTGCCGTCCGTCGTACTGACCGAACGGCGTCTCGATCAGGCGGGGAGAGAGCCCGCCCGGAAAGGCACCTGAGGCGATGGCGTCGTTGCCGTAGCGGCACCAGTCCTTAGGAACCTCTCCCGAAGCGGTCGGCAGAGTATTCGCGTCCAGTCGGGTGAACGTGTCCTTACGAAGGAATGCTGGTGCGTGCCAGATTTCTCCGTCGTCTAACTTCGCGCCGACATTCTCGATCCGATAGTGAAGCCGGTCTCCGTGAGTCAGCATGCCATAGACGGCCTTGCCGAACTTCACGTCAAATGGAACGCCCCGTAGGTTCGTGACCGTCATGTAGACGTGCATCGTCTCGGCCAGGAACGGTAGCGGTCCGGCGCTCCGGCGCAGGTGCTCATCTTCGGAGCGCACGCCTTCGAGGTCGTCTCTCGGATGCTCGAGGACGGCCTGGGCGATCTGGTCGAGCAATCGGCCGTTCAGCAGCGACTTGACCGAGATCGCCTTGCGCGATCCGGTCTGATCCTCCGGCTTCAGATCGTCGAAGCCGAGGAGATCCTGTGCGCCCTTCCGGTCTGCCACCATTCGCGGCCGCTCGACCCAGGCATCGTAGAGGCCAGGAAGAACGCAGCGAATGCGCTGGCGCTCATTCGGATTGACCCCGGATTTCCGGAGGGCATCGATCTCGTCATCGGAGAGCGGGACGGGTCGGATCCCTCGCTTGAGGGCGACGATGCCGAGAGCGCCGGTGATCGCACCGGCTGATGCACCGGCAATGGTTCGGATCCGAACGCGATGCTCTGGCGCACCATGGCCTCTATGCTTTTCCCATTCCTGCAGGGCCTGGGCGAGGAAGTCGATCACACCAGCGGTGTAGGCGCCTGCCGAGATCGCTCCGGCCAGGGCGAGGCCGATCTCGAAATCGGGCCGGCCGAGATTCAGGGTCGCCGCCACGTCGTCGCCCTGGACCGGACCGCCGCCCACGCCGGCCACGGGTCCCGCCTCTAGGTTTGGCAGCGGAGCGGCGGGATCGGACATGGCGAAGATCGTCCTGAAGGTCTAGCAAACCTGAGGTTAGAATGGCCCGGTCGGGATTGGCAAGGTGCGGACAGCGCGGCCGGGTCGCCCTTTTTCCACCACCCTTCCGGTGTTAACCGCTGCGGCGGGTGGGCCAAACCAGGGCAGCGCCTGCGGCCGGACGCATCGGCAGTCTTCGAGAGGGGCGAGCCTTGAGCCGCACGAAAGCAGGGTCTTCCGTTCGCGCCGTCCTCGGCCTCGCGCTCGCTGCGGCCCTCGCGGTCGGGCCGGCCTCGGCCGACAAGATCAAGAACCCGACGGCCGTGTTCTCCGGCCTCGACAAGATCACCGGCCGCATCGTCTCCTTCGAGGTGGCGGTGGACGAGACGGTGCAGTTCGGCGCCCTGCAGCTCACCCCGCGGGTCTGCTACACGCGGCCCCCCACCGAGAGCGCCAAGACCACGGCCTTCCTCGAGGTCGACGAGGTCACCCTCGACAACAAGTACCGGCGCATCTTCACGGGCTGGATGTTCGCCGCGAGCCCCGGGCTGCACGCCATCGAGCACCCGATCTACGATGTCTGGCTCGTCGATTGTAAGGGCGGCACCGACGTGATCGCCGAGGCGCGCGAGCAGGAGGACGTGCCCGCGCTCGCCGCCAAGCCCGAGAAGAAGAAGGGCCGCGACGCCACCAAGACCGCCCAGCAGATCAACGCGGCCGGGCAGGTCGACGTCGAGGGGCCGCGCGGCGTGCCGGTGCAGCCCAAGCAGAAGCCCTCGCGCAAGTTCTTCCCGAACAACGAGGGCCCGGCCCCGGCCCCGCCGCCGTCCCAGCCGCAATCGCTGTTCGACGCGCTGTTCCGCTGAAGGCGGGCGCTCAGTCCGAACCGGCCTCCAGCGCGGCGAGCGCCTGGGCGCCGCGGACGCTGCCGTCGCCGGGCCACAGGGTCCAGTGGGCCTGCTGCGCGAGCGCCCCGGCGAGCCGCCGCTTGTAGACGTGCCGGGGCACCTCCTCCGCGCCGAACTGGGCGAGATGCTCGGTGACGAACTGCGTGTCGGCGAGGCGGTAGCCGCAGGCCCTCAGCCGGGCCATCAGGTGGACGAGCGCGACCTTCGAGGCGTCGCGCACCGTGTGGAACATGCTCTCGCCGAAGAAGGCCGCCCCCAGGGAGACCCCGTAGAGGCCGCCCACCAGCCTGTCGCCGGCATAGACCTCCACCGTGTGCACGTGGCCCTGGCCGAACAGCGCCCCGTAGAGCTCGCGGATGCGGCCGTTGATCCAGGTGCGCTCGCTGTCGGGGCGCGGGGCGGCGCAGCCGGCGATCACCGCGTCGAAATCGACGTCGCTGCGCACCGTGAACACGTCCGCGCGCACGGTGCGGGCGAGGCGGCGCGGCACGCGGAACCCGTCGAGCGGCAGGACCCCGCGGGCGCGGGGCTCCACCCAGTACAGGGTCGGGTCGTCCGCATCCTCGGCCATGGGGAAGATGCCGGCGGCATAGGCCTTGAGCAGGATCTCCGGGGTGATCTCCACGCGGGCGCCGTCATGCATGGCATCACTGTGCCGCGGGCCCGGCTTCCAGGCCAGAGCCGGGGATCAAAAATCTGAACGGGCCGCCGATAAAGGAAGAGGCCGGCGCCCGCGGGCGCCGGCCGTCCGCTATCCGCCCGCGGCGGGCCGGCGTCCACTTCGGCGGGTAGCGCTCTGGCCCATCGTCCTGGAAATCGGATCCAAGACGATGGGCTAGGCTTTTGATTTGACATCGTCTTTTTCCCGAAAGCCGGCAACCACCTTTCGGGACGATGCGCTAGAGCACGATGCGGAAAAGTGGAATCCGGTTTTCCGACATCATCGTGCGACCACAGAGAGATAGAGCGTGCTGCCGGTTCCGTGAAAAAGCAGCATGCGCTAGCGGGCCGGGCCGCCGGAGGTGGTGCCGAGGTTCGGGGCGGGCTTGCTCGGATCGGTGGCGTTGCCGCCCTTGGCGGGATCGGCGGCGCCCGCGGGGGCACCGGCCGGCCGGGCGACGGTTCCCGTGGTCGCGGCGGCGCCGCCCGCCGCCGCCGGCGTGTCGATCGGGCCGCCCGTGGTCTGGCCCTGCTGCGGCACCGCCCGCGAGGGCTGGCCGACATTGCCGGCATCGGTCGCGAGCGCCGGACCGGCGGCGAGGAGGGCGGCGAGCGCGAGGGTGGTGCGGCGCATGGGCAATCGTCCTGTCCGTGAGGGATCCGCGGACAGAACGGTCACGGCTTCGCTTCCGTTCCGGGGGACAGGGGCCTCAGTCGGCGAGGCCCCCCGCCTCCAGGAAGCCCTCGAGCCAGTGGATGTCGTACTGGCCGGCCTGCACGTCGGCGTTGCGCACCAGTGTGCGGAACAGGGGCAGCGTGGTGTCGACGCCGTCGATGACGAACTCGTCCAGCGCCCGGCGCAGGCGCATGAGGCACTCGTTGCGGGTGCGCCCGTGCACGATGAGCTTGCCGATGAGCGAATCGTAGTTCGGCGGGATCCGGTAGCCCTGGAAGGCCGCGGAATCGACGCGGACCCCGAGGCCCCCCGGCGGATGGTAATAGGTGATCTGGCCCGGCGAGGGCCGGAAGGTCGCCGGGTGCTCGGCGTTGATCCGGCACTCGATGGCGTGGCCCTCGACCCGGATCTCGCTCTGCGACACCGAGAGGTCGCCGCCCGCCGCGACCCGGATCTGCTCGTTCACGAGGTCGATCCCGGTGATCATCTCCGTGACCGGGTGCTCCACCTGTATCCGCGTGTTCATCTCGATGAAGTAGAAGCGCCCGTCCTCGTAGAGGAACTCGATGGTGCCGGCGCCCAGATAGCCGAGCTTCTCCATCGCGCCCGCGCAGATGCCGCCGATCTCGGCCCGCATGGCGGCGTCGATCACGGGCGAGCCGCCCTCCTCCCAGACCTTCTGGTGGCGCCGCTGCAGGGAGCAGTCGCGCTCGGCCAGGTGCACGGCGCCGCCGCGCCCGTCGCCCAGCACCTGCACCTCGATGTGGCGGGGCTTCTCCAGATACTTCTCGAGATAGACCGCGTCGTCGCCGAAGGCGGCCTTGGCCTCGGTGCGGGCGAGGCCGACCGCCTGTTCCAGATCGGCCTCGGTGCGGGCGACCTTCATGCCGCGCCCGCCGCCGCCGGCGGCCGCCTTGACGAGGACGGGGTAGCCGATCTCGGCGGCCACGCGCTTGGCCTCGCCGATCTCCTCGACGCCGCCCTCCGAGCCCGGCACGCAGGGGATGCCGAGGGAGAGCGCCGTGCGCTTGGCCTCGATCTTGTCGCCCATGGTGCGGATGTGCTCGGCCTTGGGGCCGATGAAGCCGATATTGTGGTGGGCGAGCACCTCGGCGAAGCGGGCGTTCTCCGAGAGGAAGCCGTAGCCCGGATGCACCGCGTCCGCCCCCGTGATCTCGCAGGCCGCGATGATCGAGGGGATGTTGAGGTAGCTCTCGCGGGCGGCGGGCGGGCCGATGCAGACGCTCTCGTCGGCGAGGCGCACGTGCATGGCGTCGGCATCGGCGGTGGAGTGCACCGCCACCGTCGCGATGCCGAGCTCCTTCGCCGCCCGCAGGATGCGCAGGGCGATCTCGCCGCGGTTGGCGATGAGGATCTTGTCGAACATGCCTTACTCGATCGTCAGGAGCGCTTCGCCGAACTCGACGGGCTGCCCGTCCTCGACGAAGAGCGCGCTCACGGTGCCGGCGCGGGGGGCCACGATCTCGTTGAAGGTCTTCATCGCCTCGATGAGGAGCAGCTTGTCGCCGACCTCGACGCGCGAGCCCACCTCGACGAAGGGCTTGGCGTCGGGCGAGGGCCGGCGATAGGCGGTGCCGACCATGGGCGAGGGCACGGCCCCGGGATGGGCCCGGCCGCGCTCGGGCGCGGGGGCGGCGCCCGGCCCCGACGGGACGGGTGCTGCGACCGCGGCGACCGGCATCGGCGCGGGGGCCGCCACCTGCACGCTGACGGGTTCGAGCCGGCGCGCGACGCGGATGCGCAGGTCGCCCTTCTCCACCTCGATCTCGGACAGGCCGGTCTCGGTGACGAGCTTGGCGAGTTCGCGCACGAGCTCGGGATCGATGGTGTCGTGCTTGGGCATGGGGTCGTCTTCTTGCATCAAGGTCTGGACGGTACGGGTTCGGATGCGGGCCGCCGGGTCATGAGGCGCGCCAGCGCGTCGAGGCCCAGGGTGTAGCTCAGCGGTCCGAAGCCGCAGATCACGCCCGCGCAGACGGGGGCGATGAGGGAGACGTGGCGGAAGGCCTCGCGAGCGTGCACGTTGGAGAGGTGCACCTCCACCGCGAGGGCGCCGCTGCCGCCGATCGCGTCGCGCAGGGCCACGGAGGTGTGGGTGTAGGCGGCGGCGTTGATGAGGATGCCGGCCCCGGCGAGGCCCGCCTCCTGCACCTGCCCGACGAGTTCGCCCTCGAGGTTCGTCTGCCGGAAGGTCAGGGCGACGCCCAGGCCCTCCGCCTGGGCGCGCAGGTCCCGCTCGATGTCGGCGAGCGTCGCGGTGCCGTAGATTCCGGGCTCTCGGCGGCCGAGGAGATTGAGGTTCGGCCCGTTGAGGACGTGTATCGGGATCATGGCACCGTGCGATCGCTCCGCTCGCGGGCGGCGGTGCGCTCTTAACGCATTTTTCGCCGCCGGGGAGCCCGGTCCGTCACGGGAGGACGCGCGCCCTCCCCGCGTCTCAGCAGGAGGCGTGCCCGCACTGGCGCACGTCGGCGATGGTCTTGCGGATCGGCTCGACGCCCACCGCGCCGGGGATGATCTCCTCGCCGATGACGAAGGCGGGGGTGCCGGACAGGCCGAGCTTGTCGCCGAGGCCGCGGTTCTCGGAGAGCGCCGCCTTCACCTCGGGGCCGGCCGCATCCTTCTGGAGGCGGGCCACGTCGAGGCCCATCTCCTTGGCGACCTGGAGGGCGCGGGCGCCGTTGACCCGGCCCTTCGACTCCAGGAGCTTCTGGTGGAATTCGAACAGCTTCTCGCCCTTGACCTGCTGCTTGACGGCGAGGGCGATCTGGCTGGCTTCCAGGGATTCCGGGCCGAGGACGGGGAAATCCTTGATCACCACGCGCAGCTTCGGATCGGTCTTGATGAGGGTCTGCAGGTCGCTGAGCGCCTTGCGGCAGTACCCGCAATTGTAGTCGAAGAACTCGACCAGCGTGATGTCGCCCTGCGGGTTGCCGGCGACCACGTCGTGGGGGCTGTTGAGGAGCGCCTCGCGCGACTCCTTGAGCGCCGCGGCCTGGGCCAGGCGCTGGGTCTCCAGCTGCCGCTTCTCGCCCTCGGCGATCGCCTCCTGCAGGACGTCCGGGTTCTTGATGAGGTAGTCCTTGACGATCGCCTCGATCGCCTGGCGCTGGGCGTCCGTGAAGGCTGCTCCCGGCTGTCCCTGCTGGGCGAGGGCCGGCGCGGCCCCGAGGGCGAGGCCCAGGGCCAGGATCGGAAGGGAGCGGGAGAAGGGCATACGGTCTCGCTGGCGCAGGGGCGTGGCAAGGGGCGCGGGCCCGACGGGCCGGACGCGGGTGGCGGTTCGATAGCGGCCGGGTTAGGCGTTTTCGCGGCGCCCGGTCAAATCGCGGTGACGCGGCACCGGCCCCCGCGGTGCCCGAGAGGCGGACCCCGAGAGCCGGACGCGGAGCTCAAGCCCATGATCGTCTCATGACACAGCCCCTGCCCTCGCGCCGCGCCGCCGCGGTCGCTCCCTTTCTGGCCATGGACGTGATGACGGCCGCCGCCGCCCGCGAGCGGGCCGGCGCGGACGTGATCCACATGGAGGTCGGCCAGCCCTCGGCGCCCGCCCCGCGCCCGGTGATCGAGGCGGCGCGCCGCGCCCTCGATCTCGGGCGCGTGCCCTACACGGAGGCCCTGGGCCTGCCCGCCCTGCGCGAGCGGATCGCCCGGGACTACCGCGACCGCTACGGCGTCGCCGTCCCGCCCGAGCGCGTGGTCGTCACCACCGGCTCCTCGGCGGGCTTCATCCTCGCCTTCATGAGCCTGTTCGACGCGGGCGCGCGGGTGGGCGTGCCGCAGCCCGGCTACCCGGCCTATCGCAGCATCCTCGGCGCCCTCGACCTCGTGCCCGCCCCGATGGTGCTGCGGCCCGAGGACCGCTTCGCCCCCAACGCCGCGCTCCTGCGCGCCACCCACGCGGCGGCGGCGCTCTCCGGCGTGCTGGTGATGAGCCCGGCCAACCCGTCGGGCACCGTGATCGCGCCCGCGGCCCTCGCCGAGCTCTGCGCGGAGGCGCGGCGCCTCGGCCTGCCCCTGATCTCCGACGAGATCTATCACGGCCTCGGCTACGGCCTGCCCACCGCCACGGCCCTCCAGTTCGATCCCGACGCGGTCGTGATCAACTCCTTCTCGAAATACCATTGCATGACCGGCTGGCGCATCGGCTGGATGGTGGTGCCGGAGGGCCTCGTGCGCCCGGTCGAGCGGCTGGCCCAGAACCTCTACATCTCGGCGCCCACCCTCTCGCAGGTCGGGGCGCTGGCAGCCTTCGAGGCGGGTGCCGAACTCGACGCCGTGCGCGACGGCTACGCGCGCAACCGCGCGATCCTGCTCGACGCCTTTCCCGGCCTCGGGCTCGGCCGCGTCCACCCGGCGGACGGGGCCTTCTACCTCTACGCCGACGTCTCGCAGCTCACCGACGACGCGGCCGGCTTCTGCCGGCGCATGCTGGAGCAGGCGGGCGTCGCGGCCACGCCGGGCCTCGATTTCGACGCGGCGGAGGGGGCGCACCACGTGCGCTTCTCCTTCGCCGGCTCGGAGGGCGAGTGCCGCGAGGCGGTGCGGCGCCTGCGGGCCTGGCTGCGCTGAACCGGGCCGCTTCTCGCGGGCGCTCTCAGGCCGCCAGGGCGTCCGAGGCCGCCTCGGCGGCCGTCACCGTCTCCCCGAGGCAGGCCTCGAAGGCGGTGAACGCCTGCGCGGCCTCGCCCCAGGCTCCGGCGCGGATGTGACCGAGCATGGTCTCGGCGCGGTTGCCGGCCTCGGCCAGGGCCGTGCGCACGGGAGCCGGCAGGGCCAGATCGACCCGCACGGCGGCGGCCACGGCCTCGGAGGCCGGCACGAGCCCGACGAGGCACGAGGCGAGCCGGCGGCGCCACACCGCGCAATCGGCGCGCAGCCGCCCGAGCCGGACGAGGACGGGATCGCCCGCGTAGCGGTCGAGCAGGCTGCGGCTCATGGTCTCCAGGGTGTCGAGGCGGACGATCGCGTCCCCGATCTCGCGGCGGGACTTGTCGATCCCGGTGGCGATGTTGCCGACGCTCGAGGCGATCTCGCCGGTCGCGCTGATCTGCTGCTCCATGATGCCGGCCATCGCCCGCATCTCGGCGGCGGCCGCGGCGACGGCGGCGCTCTCCGCATCGACGCGGGCGTTGGCGCGCGCCATCACCTCGGTGCCGGCGGTGACGGCGTTGCGGCTATGCTCCACCGCGGCGTGCATCGACGACAGCTCGCCCTGGAGGGCGCCGAGGCGCGCGCGGATCTCGTCGGTGGCCTTGGCGGTCTGGGCCGAGAGCGCCTTCACCTCGCCCGCGACCACCGCGAAGCCCCGCCCGGCCTCGCCGGCGCGGGCCGCCTCGATGGTGGCGTTGAGGGCGAGCAGGTTGGTCTGCGCCGAGATGGCGGCGATGGCGCTCGCCATCTCCTCGATCCGGCGCGCGGCCGAGGCGAACCCGTCGAGGCAGCCGCCGATCTCGGTGGCGCGCTCCTGGATCACCAGCATGCGCTCCCCCGCGAGCCGCATGTCGGCGGCGCACTCGGCGATGCCCCCGCGGGCCCGCTCGGCCGTCTCGGCGGAGGCCTGCGAGCGCACGGCGACCTCGTTCGTGGTGGCGGCCAGCTCCTCGCTCGCCGCGGCGATCAGGCGGGCCTGCTCGGCGACCTGCGTCGAATCGTGGGTGATCCAGCCGATGAACGTTCCGGCCTCGGAGGCCGCCGCCGAGAGGCGCGCCTGCAGCCCGAGGCTCTCGCGGTCGACGGCGGGCTCCGCGGGCGCCGCCGCTTCGACGGCCTGCGGAACGGCGGCCTTCTCGACCGGGAGGGTTTCGGCGGGCGCGGCCGGATGCGCGCCACGGAACAAAGCGAACATGGGCTCTCTCTGAGGTGTCTCGGAGCCTATAAGCCCCCAGAACACTCAATCGAGCGTTAATTCCCGCCGCCTCCAGGCCAAGACCCTGCGCTTCGCGCAATGATGCGGCGTTTTGCAGTGCCGATCTCTCCGCCCCGCAAGGATTCGGGACCCGGTGCGAAGCACTGAAAAACTTCGTGATCCGGCGTCTTCAGGTCCCGGGCAGGGGAGGCGCGCTCTGATCGCCCGGGCCCCGCCCGAGATCGGGCTCCGAGGACGCGGGGGGCCCGGCAAACCATGCTTCGAGCCCGCCCACGCACCGGTCCGCCCGATCGCGCCGCTGGTCGGAGCACGCCCTTTCCCGCCCCCTCGTGGGGTCGGGAGCGGCGCAGGCGACACCTCAGCGAGCCGTCCTGCGCCCTCCCCGCATCACTCGCCCGTGAGGGCCGCCTTGGTGCGCGACCACCAGCCCGCCCGCTTGGGCCGGTCGGGATCGGAGGGCGCGCTCAGGACCACGGCCACGGGCTCCGGCGGGGGAGCGGCGGGCTGGGCCGGCTCGGGAGCGGCCGGCGTCTCCACCGATCTCTCGGCGGATCTCTCGGCCGGCGCCACGGGCAGGTCGACCGCGGTCTCGGCCGGGGCGTGGGGCTCGGCCTGGGCGGAGGCCTCGGCGCGCGGCGCCACGGCTTCGGCCAGGACCTCGGCGCTCACCGGCTCCTCGGCCGGCAGGGCCGCGACGGCCTCCTGCGAAGCCTCGGGCCCGCCCTCCGCCTCGGAGAGGGCCGTCTCCTCGGATTCCCCGGCCTCGTCGCGGCCGCGGCCCTCGGAGCGTCCGCGCCCGCCGCGGCGACCGCGGCGGCGGCGGCGACCGCCCTCCTCGCCCCCTGCGGAACGCTCGGGACGGGCGGTCTCGCCCTCGCCCTCGGCTTCCGCGCCGGCCTCCGCCTCGGTCGACTCCGTCGGCTCGGCCTCCTCGTCGCCCTCCTCGGATTCCTCGTCGGAATCGGCGGCCTCGCGGCGCTCGTCGCTCTCCTCCGAGCGCCCGCCGCGGCGGCGGCGACGGCGGCGGCGGCGGCGGCCGTCGCCCTCCTCGCGGGTCTCGGCCTGGGCCTCGCCGGCCTCCTCCGTCTCCTGGGCCTCGGCCTCCTCCTCGGCGAGATCCTCCTCGTCGATCTCGTCGTCGATCTCCATGGCGGGCGAGACCGCGGTGGCGCGGGCGGCCGGCGCCTCGGGGCGCTGGGCCGGCTCGCCGCGGTCGAGCTGGAACGGCGTGTTGGCCGAGAGGCGCTCGTCGGCGGCGATGGAGATCGTCACGCCGAAGCGCAGCTCGAGGTCGCGCAGATGCGCCCGCTTCTGGTTGAGGATGTAGAGCGCCACCTCCGTGCGGGTGCGCAGCACGAGGTTGTGGGAGGCCGACTTGATGAGCGCCTCCTCGATGGAGCGCAGGATGTGCAGGGCCACCGAGGCGGTGGCGCGCACCATCCCCGAGCCGCCGCAATGGGGGCAGGGGACCGAGGAGGATTCGAGCACGCCCGTGCGGATGCGCTGGCGGCTCATCTCCATGAGGCCGAAGGGCGAGATCCGGCCCACCTGGATGCGGGCGCGGTCGTTCTTCAGGCACTCGTTGAGCTTCTTCTCGACGGCGCGGTTGTTGCGCTTCTCCTCCATGTCGATGAAGTCGATGACGATGAGGCCGGCCAGATCGCGCAGGCGCAATTGCCGGGCGACCTCCTCGGCGGCCTCGAGATTCGTCTTGAGCGCGGTGTCCTCGATGTCGTGCTCGCGGGTGGCGCGGCCCGAATTCACGTCGATGGAGACCAGCGCCTCGGTCGGGTTGATGACGAGGTAGCCGCCGGACTTCAGCGAGACGTGGCTCGAGAACATCGCGTCGAGCTGCTGCTCCACCCCGTAGCGGGCGAAGAGCGGCGCCGTCTCGCGGTAGGGCTTCACCACCTTGGACTGGCCGGGCATCAGCATGCGCATGAAGTCCTTGGCCTCGCGGTAGGCGTCGTCGCCCGCGACCAGAACCTCCTCCAGATCCTTGTTGTAGAGGTCGCGGATGGCGCGCTTGATGAGCGAGCCCTCCTCGTAGACGAGCGCCGGCGCCATGGAGGAGAGCGTCAGCTCCCGCACCGATTCCCACAGGCGCATCAGGTACTCGAAGTCGCGCTTGATCTCGGGCTTGGTGCGCATGGCGCCCGCCGTGCGCAGGATGACGCCCATCCCCTCCGGCACGTCGAGATCCTGCACCACCTCCTTGAGGCGCTTGCGGTCGGCGGCCGAGGTGATCTTGCGCGAGATGCCCCCGCCCCGGCCGGTATTCGGCATCAGCACGGAGTAGCGGCCGGCGAGCGACAGGTAGGTGGTGAGCGCCGCGCCCTTGGTGCCGCGCTCCTCCTTGACCACCTGCACGAGGATGATCTGGCGGCGCTTGATCACCTCCTGGATCTTGTAGTGGCGCCGCGGCGCGCGGGGACGCTCCGGGATCTCGGCGAGCGCGTCGCCGTTGCCGCCGACCTGGGCGATCCGGGCCTCGCCGTCCTCGGATTCCTCGTCGGAATCCTCGTCCTCGTCGTCCTCCTCGTCCGCGTCCTCGTCGTCGGAATCCTCGTCCTCTTCGTCGTCCTCGTCCGCGTCGTCCTCCGCGTGCTCCGTCTCGGCCTCTTCGGCCTCGGGCGCCTCGGCGACGGTCAGCGCCTCGGCCACGGCGACCACGGTCTCGGGGGCGGGGCCGGGCGCCGGCTCGCCGGAGACCGCCTCGGCGGCGGAGGCCTCGGCAGCCGACTCCTGCGCCACGGCATCCGCGGTGCCGGCCTCGTCGGACGCCGCCGCGGCGGGTTCGGTGCCGGCCTCGGCGCCCTCGATCGCGGCGTCGGGCAGGGCGGCGGAGGCGTCGCCGCCGACGACCGGGACGGCCTCCTCGGCCGTGTCCGCGGCCCGATCCTCGGGGGCCTCGGCCTCGGCGCTCACGGTGGCGTCGGCGCCCCGCGCGGCCGCTTCGGCCCGGCGCCCGCGGTGGCGGCGCGTCGAGCGGCGGCGCTCCTCGCGCTCGCGGTGCTCCTCCGCGTCGCGGGCGTCCTCCTCCAGCAGCGCCTGCCGGTCGGCGAGCGGGATCTGGTAGTAGTCGGGGTGGATCTCGTTGAAGGCGAGGAAGCCGTGGCGGTTGCCGCCGTACTCGATGAAGGCCGCCTGGAGCGAGGGCTCCACCCGCGTCACCTTGGCGAGGTAGATGTTGCCGCGCAGCTGGCGCCGGTTGGCGGCTTCGAAATCGAACTCCTCGACCCTAGAGCCGTGGACCGTGACGACCCGGGTCTCTTCCGGATGCGCCGCATCGATGAGCATCTTGTTGTTGGCCATGACGAACTTTCGACATGGCGGTCGACGCCGCTCTCCTGAGCTCGTCTCCCGGTGGAGCCGCGCCCGGCCTCTCGGCCGCGGGGCGTGGAACTCGCGCCGGCCTCGTCGCCGAGACCGCGGGGGCTGAACGGAAGGGATTGGCGCCAACCGCCGTTCGGCACGCGGCTGCGTGCCCGGGGTTGAACAGGGCCGGGAGGACACGCGGACCGGCGCGACGCGAAACACGCGCGCTTGCGGCACGAGCAACGGCAACCGATGCTGTGCGTCCGCCCATCCTTTCCCCGACCTCGCGAAGACATCTCGACCGGCTCGGACCGGTCGCGAATTCCAAAATCCTGCGGCGAGAAACCTCGCCGCGCGTGCCGACACCTGCCCGGCCGTTCTCTGAAGAGTCCGACGGCCGCCGCGGAGAACCGACGGCGAGGACGCGACCGAAAGAGTGGGTATCGGCGCGCCCGCGGGCCGCGAGCGCGACCGGCGGGGACCGGGAAGGGGTCGGTATCATTACAGATCGTCGCAGGGATTTGGCAAGGCCGGCGGACGTGCACCGGTGACAGACATTCCGCGTCACCGCCGTATCACTCGACAGGCCGCGGGAAAGACTGGCCTCGTGCTCGGCGCCGCCCTGCCTGCATCCCCGTCCGTGGGACGCTGCGGCACGACATCAAGAAACGCTTTCAGGTCGTTGTCGCGTCGTGACTATCGGCGTTGGAACGATGTTCGGTTCTTCGGCGCGCGCGTCGAGGCCGCTTCCGATCGCGATGCAACAGAAAATCGCCCCAAACCCTTGTTCCGACGCGTGTTCCTGCCGATCCTCGCCACCGCTCCGGGGCGATCGCATCCGACGCCGCACGGCCATCCCGGGGCCGCGGAGCGGAACCCGGGATCCATGACCACCGAAGCGGCAAGGTCAGGAACAGCGGTGTTCATGGATTGCACGCTCCGCGCGCCCCTTCGGGTCCGGACTCGCTCTTCGAGGGATCCGGAATGACGGCAGGGAGAACCTGATCGCCATCTGCGATCGCCCTGCCGCCGCCCCGGGGCCGGACCTACTCCGCGGCGGCGCGCGCCGCGTAGCCCAGCCGCCCGTTCAACTCCTCGACGAGCTTCACCGCGGCCTCGGCGATGACGGTGCCCGGCGGGAAGATCGCCGAGGCGCCGGCCGCGTAGAGGGCGTCGTAGTCGCCCGGCGGGATGACGCCGCCCACCACGATCATCACGTCGTCGCGGCCCGCCTCCGCCAGCGCCGCCTTCAGTTCCGGCACGAGCGTCAGGTGGCCGGCGGCCAGCGAGGAGACGCCGACGATGTGCACGTCGTTCTCCACCGCCTGCCGGGCGGCCTCCGCGGGGGTGGCGAAGAGGGGGCCGATATCCACGTCGAAGCCGAGATCGGCGAATGCCGAGGCGATCACCTTCTGGCCGCGGTCGTGCCCGTCCTGGCCCATCTTGGCGACCAGGATGCGCGGGCGCCGCCCGTCATTCTCCTCGAAGGCCTCCACGAGGCCGCGCACCTGCTCAACCACCGGGGACATGCCGCCCACCTCCCGCTTGTAGACGCCCGAGATCGAGCGGATCTCGGCCCGGTGCCGGCCCCAGGCCCGCTCCAGCGCCTCGGAGATCTCGCCGACCGTGGCCTTGGCCCGGGCCGCGTTCACCGCCAGTTCGAGCAGGTTGCCCGCCCCGTCCGCCGCCCGGGTGAGGGCGGCCAGCGCCGTCTCGACATCCGCCTGGTCGCGCTCGGAGCGCAGGCGCTTCAGCTTGTCGATCTGGAGCGTGCGCACGTTGCCGTTGTCGACGCGCAGGAGCTCGATCGCCATCTCGTCGTCGGGCTTGAACTTGTTGATGCCCACGATGGTCTGGCGGCCCGAATCGATCCGGGCCTGGGCGCGCGCCGCGGCCTCCTCGATCCGAAGCTTCGGGATGCCGGCCTCGATGGCCTTGGCCATGCCGCCGAGCCCGTCCACCTCGCGGATATGCTCCCAGGCGCGGGCCACGATGTCGGCGGTGAGGCGCTCGACGTAGTAGGAGCCGCCCCACGGATCGACGATGCGGGTGGTGCCGCTCTCCTGCTGCAGGAAGAGCTGCGTGTTGCGGGCGATCCGCGCCGAGAAGTCGGTGGGCAGCGCCAGCGCCTCGTCGAGCGCGTTGGTGTGGAGCGACTGGGTGCCCCCTTGGGTCGCTGCCATCGCCTCGATGGCGGTGCGGGTGACGTTGTTGAACACGTCCTGCGCGGTGAGCGACCATCCGCTCGTCTGCGAGTGGGTGCGCAAGGGCAGCGACTTGTCCGACTTCGGCTCGAACTGCTTGACGAGCTTCGCCCAGATCAGGCGCGCGGCCCGCATCTTGGCGATCTCCATGAAGTAGTTCGTCGAGATCGCCCAGAAGAAGGACAGGCGCGGGGCGAACTGGTCGATGGTGAGCCCGGCGGCCAAGCCCGCCTTGATGTACTCGACGCCGTCGGCGAGCGTGTAGGCGAGCTCCAGGTCGTTCGTCGCGCCGGCCTCCTGCATGTGATAGCCGGAGATCGAGATCGAGTTGAACTTCGGCATGTTGGCCGAGGTGTAGGCGAAGATGTCCGAGATGATCCGCATCGATCCCTTGGGGGGATAGATGTAGGTGTTGCGGACCATGAATTCCTTGAGGATGTCGTTCTGGATCGTGCCGGCGAGCTTGCTCGGCGGCACGCCCTGCTCTTCCGCCGCCACGATGTAGAGGGCGAGCACGGGCAGCACCGCGCCGTTCATCGTCATCGACACGGTCATCTCGTCGAGGGGGATGCCCGAGAAGAGCGTGCGCATGTCGTAGATCGAATCGATCGCGACGCCCGCCATGCCGACATCGCCCGAGACGCGCGGATGGTCCGAATCGTAGCCGCGGTGGGTGGCCAGATCGAAGGCCACCGACAGGCCCTTCTGCCCGGCGGCGAGGTTGCGCCGATAGAAGGCGTTCGAATCCTCCGCCGTGGAGAAGCCGGCATATTGCCGGATCGTCCACGCTTGCGTGACGTACATGGTCGGATAGGGCCCGCGCAGATAGGGCGGCAGGCCCGGATAGGTGTTCAGGAACTCCAGACCCTCGCGGTCGGCCGGCCCGTAGGCGCCCTTGATCGGGATGCCCTCGGGCGACATCCAGGCCTCGCCGACCGCGGGCGGGGGCACCGGCAGCGGGCCGCCCGAGAAAGGGATCTCGGCGAAGTTCGGGATGCGTGAGGTCATGCGGGGCTCAACTGCGTGGACCCCGCGTCCGGGGCGAACCGGGCTGCATTATAAGGCCGCTTCGGGCGGCTGCTACTCCCCAAAGCGGTGGTGGGATCGGGACGCGGCGCGGGGGAACCTGGGCGGCGGAACCCGCCCGCGGGATGGGTTCAGCGGCGTCCCATGAAGCCCGCGAAGAAGCGCCGGGACAGGTCGGTGAGGGCTTCCAGGCAGTAGCCGCCCTCCTGCACGATCAGCGTCGGCGCCCCGTAGCCGCCGAGCGCGGCGCCGAGGCGGCGGAATCCCTCCGCCTCGACTGCGACCTTCGCCTGGGGATCGCCGGCATAGATGTCGAAGCCGAGGGCGAGGACGAGGGCGTCGGGACGGTAGAGATCGAGGGCGCGCAGGGCCTGTGCGAGCCGGTCGAAGAACGCGGCCTCGTCGGAGCCGTGCGGCATCGGCAGGTTCAGGTTGTAGCCCTCGCCCTCCCCCTGCCCGCGCTCGTCGGCGTGGCCGGCGACCACGGGGTAGAAGTTCGTCGGATCGCCGTGGATCGAGACGTAGAGGACGTCCCGGCGCGCGTAGAAGATCTCCTGGATTCCCTGGCCGTGATGCATGTCGGTGTCGAGGATCGCGACCCGCCCGCAGCCGCCCCGCAGCAGCCGCTCGGCCGCGACCGCGGCGTTGTTGAGGTAGCAGAAGCCGCCGGCCGCCTCACGCCGTGCGTGGTGCCCCGGCGGCCGGCACAGCGCGTAGGCCTCGCGGGCGCCCGCCACGAGGGCGTCGGCGCCCGCGACCGCGCATTGGGCCGAGGCGTAGGCCGCGCGGAAGGTCTCGGGGCCGATCGGCGCGCTGCCGTCGGCGAGGTAGCGTGCCGCCTGCGCCAGCACCCCGCGCAGGGCGTTGGGCTCGCGCACGAAGACGTTCGAGACGACCTCCTCGCCCCAGTCCGGGCCGAGCGCGGTCCAGTCCGCGTGGGCCTCCTGAAGGAAGCGGAGATAGCCGAGCCCGTGCGCGGCGAGGATCGGCTCGGGGCCGGCATCGGGCGGGGTCTCCACGGGGAAGCCGAGATCCGTCACGGCGGCGCGGAGCGCCGCGATGCGGGCCGGCACCTCCTGCGGCTCGCGCAGGCGGCCGCGGGAGAAGTAGAGGCGCGGATGGTGCAGGGCCTGATCGGGGTGGTGGAAGGTCCGCATCCTGATCTCTCCCCGGCACGGGTCGCGCCGGACGGCCGATACCACGATCCCGGCCCGGCGCCCCGTCCGGGATAAGCGATTCCGCGCGTGGACGGGGGCTGCCGCGCGACGACGA
Source organism: Methylobacteriaceae bacterium (assembly GCA_947444195.1). Lineage (GTDB taxonomy): Bacteria > Pseudomonadota > Alphaproteobacteria > Rhizobiales > Beijerinckiaceae > Methylobacterium. Next base: position 77,221 of record CANEZL010000018.1, read on the forward strand.
AGCCGACCGGTTCCGCGCCGGTCGGCATGGGGTGGCGCTCTCGTATCGGGGCCGGAGAGCCGGACCCGCTCCCGCGCTTCATGCTCTAATGGCTGCTGGAGCCGTCGCTGCTGCGCTGCACGCAGCGCCAGCCCACGAGGCAGTGGGTCTCGTCGGCGGTGGGCATGAAGGCGGGCTCGCCGCTCTCGCCGTTCTCGCAGATGCCGCTGTCGAGGTGGACCGTCTCGTAGGCGGTCTCGCCGGAGGCCAGCACCACCGTCTGTTCGCGGGCCACCAGCGCCTTGGCGGCCGCGCAGGTGAGGGTGCGCGTGTCCGGGCGCCCGGCCGCGAGGGCCGGGCCGCCGAGGAGCGCGGCGAGGCAGAGGGAGGCGACGAGGCGATGCATGGCTGGGACTCCGGTGTTCGAGGAAGGCCCGTAGGGCACGCGCGTCTCGGATATGTTTCTGCTCCGTCCCCGCCGTGACGGATCGCGGGGCTGTTGCGACCGCGTGACGATCATCCCCCCGGGATGGCGAGCGGGTTGTGCGTGAGGGCCGCGGCATCGGGCGCGTCGAGCCCGGGGCGGCCGAGGAAGGCGTCCCAGAGGCGGCGCACGAAGCGCGGATCGAGATCGTGCACGATGAGGACGAGGCGCGAGGTCCGCTCCCCGTCGGGCCAGGCGGCCAGGGTGACGGGGGCGTGCACCACGTGCTGCACCCCGTGGACCACCACCGGTCGTTCCGGGTCCTCGGCGAGCGCCACGAGCCCCTTGAGGCGCAGGAGCTTCGGGCCGTGGCCGGCGCGCAGCAGGTCGAGGAACATCTCGAAGGCCGCCCGCGGCACCGGCACCGCGCTCTCCAGGGCGAAGGCGCGGATCGCGGCGTCGTGCCGGTTCACGTCGCGGGCGGGTGCCCCGGGATCCTCGGAGACCGCGCCGAGCCACGCGCGCACGTCGGCGCCCTTGCCGTCGAGGCCGAACAGGCCGCCGAGGAGATCGAGGGCCGGCGCGTCGGGCGCCAGGATCGCGGCGGCCGGGTTGAGCCGGGCGAGACGGGCGCGGAGAGCGGCGGTGTCGCCCGCGAGATCCGCCTTGGCGAGCACGATCCGGTCGGCCACCGCCACCTGGCGCACGGCCTCCGCGTGCGCGTCGAGGGTGCTCGCGCCGTTCACCGCGTCGACCACGGTGACCACCGCCTGGAGGCGGTAACGGAGCACGAGATAGGGGTGGTAGATCAGCGCGTGCAGGATCGGCGCCGGATCGGCGAGGCCGGTGGTCTCGATCACCACCCGGCGGAAGGGCCCGATGCGGCCGTTGTCGCGCTTGCGCAGCAGGTCTTCCAGGGTGGCGATGAGGTCGCCGCGCACGGTGCAGCACAGGCAGCCGGCGCCGAGCAGCACCATGTCCTCGTCCACCCGCTCGATCAGCAGATGATCGAGGCCGATCTCGCCGAACTCGTTGACGATCACCACCGTGTCGGCGAGCGCCGGATCGGCGAGGAGGCGGTTCAGCAGGGTGGTCTTGCCGGCTCCCAGGAAGCCGGTGAGCACGGTGAGCGGGATCGGCTCCGGCCGGCCGGGGGCGTCGGGCAAGGTCTCCATCGCCCCCGCCTAACCCGGCCCGCCCGCCGGCTCAACGGGCCGGGGCCGCGGCTCAGAGCGCGCCGGCGAGCAGCGTCAGGCCCGAGAGGGCGACCGCGGCGCCCAGCGCCGGCGCGGCCCGGCGGCGCTCGCCCGCCAGCAGCAGCCCGAGCCCGAGGCCGGCGGCGTGCAGGAGCGCGGTGCCGGCGAGGAAGCCCAGACCGTAGGCGAGGCCCGAGGCCGTCTCGGGCATCTCCGTGCCGTGGGCGTAGCCGTGGAACACGGCGAACACCCCCACCAGCGCCACGAGGCCCGGGAGGGGCAGCCGCAGGCCGAGCAGGATGGCGAGCCCGAAGGCGACCACCGACAGGCCGATGCCGGTCTCCGCGAAGGGCAGGGCGACCCCCGCCGCGCCGAGCCCGGCGCCGGCGGCCATCATCCCCAGGAAGGCGCCGGGCAGCACCCAGCGCGCCGCCCCGCCCCGCAGGACCGCGAGCAGGCCCACCGCCACCATGGCGAGCACGTGATCGAGGCCGGCGACCGGATGCGCGAACCCGTGCGCGAAGCCGACCGCCTCGCCGTGGCCCGGATGGGCGAGGGCCGCGCCGGGCACGAGGAGCAGCAGGGCCGGCAGGAGCGGCAGGGCACGGTTCATCGGCACGGGCCTTCGTCGGGGATCGATGGCGCGCATGGAAGACTTAATCCGCTGCGGGGGCAAGGGGGCCGGCAGGGAAAGGGGTCCGGCAGGGACACGGGGTCCGCGCCTGGATCTGGCCCGGCGCGCGGTGCATGGTGCGGGGCGTGTCGGGCAAGACGGCGTGTCGTGCGAGACACCGAGCGGGAGTTGAGCCGGGTGAGAGATTTCATGGGGCCCGGGCGCTCGCCCGTCCATGCGGGCAACGCGGCGGTGGCCACCTCGCATCCGCTGGCCACGCTCACGGCGATCGAGATCCTGCGCGCGGGCGGCAACGCGGTCGATGCCGGGATCGCGGCCGTGGCCGTGCAATGCGTGGTCGACCCGCTGATGACCGGCATCGGCGGCGATTGCTTCGCCCTCTACGCGCCCAGCGGCGCCGCGGTGCCGATCGCGCTCAACGGGTCCGGGCGCAGCCCGGCCGCGGCCACCGACGCGTGGTATCTCGACAACGCGATCGAGATCACGCCGACCTCGCCCCATGCCGTCACCGTGCCGGGGGCGGTCGCCGCCTGGGCCCGGCTCGTCTCCGAGCACGGCACCCGCGGCCTCGGCGACCTGCTCCAGCCCGCGATCCGCTACGCCGAGGAGGGCTTTCCCGTTCAGCCGCGGGTCGGCTGGGACTGGGCCCGCAGCGTCGAGCGCGTCGCCCACGATCCCGGTGCGGCGGCGGCCTATCTCGTGGACGGGCAAGCGCCCGCCATCGGCGCACGCGTGCGCCTGCCCCGGCTCGCCGCCACCCTCCGGCGCATCGCCGCCGAGGGCGCGGCGGGCTTCTACGAGGGGCCGGTGGCCGCCGACATGGTCGGGCGCCTGCGCGAACTCGGCGGGCTGCACACCCTGGAGGATTTCGCGGAGGCCGCCCCCGAGGCGGTGACGCCGATCACCACGCGCTACCGCGGCTACGACGTCTACGAGTGCCCGCCCTCGGGCCAGGGACTCGCCGTGCTGATGATGCTCAACGTGCTGGAGCCCTTCGACGTCGGGGGCCTGTCCGAGCTCGACCGGGCCCATCTCCTGGCCGAGGTGTGCAAGCAGGGCTACCACCACCGCGACGCGCTCTTCGCCGATCCCGGCCTCCAGGCCGTGCCGGTGGAGCACCTGCTCTCCGACGCGTGGCGGGCGTCGGCGCGCGGCGCCGTCGACATGGGGCGGGCGCGGGCCCCGGAGATCTACCCGGAGGTGGCGGGCGAGGTCGCGCACCGGGACACGGTCTATCTCTGCGTGGTGGACCGGGACGGCAACGCCCTCTCCCTCATCAACTCCCTGTTCCAGGGCTTCGGCACCGGCATCATGGGCCCGGAGAGCGGGGTGCTCCTGCACAACCGCGGCTTCAGCTTCCGGATCGAGCCCGGCCATCCCAACACCATCGCGCCGAAGAAGCGCCCCATGCACACCATCATCCCCGGCATGCTGATGCGCGACGGCCGCGCCGTGGCCCCCTTCGGCGTGATGGGCGGCCACTACCAGGCGATGGGCCACGTGGAACTCCTCAGCGGCCTCCTCGACCGCGGCCTCGACGTGCAGGAGGCCCTGGATGCGCCGCGCAGCTTCGCCTATGGCGGCGAGGTCGAGATGGAGCCGGGCTTCTCCGAGGACATCCTCGCCGGCATGCGGGCCCGCGGCCACCGGGCGGTGCGGGCGCCGCTGCCCATCGGCGGGGGCCAGATCATCTGGATCGACCACGCGAGCGGCACGCTGGTCGCGGGCTCCGACCCGCGCAAGGACGGCAGCGCGCTGGGCTACTGAGGCGACCCCGCGATGCATCCCGACTCCGCCGAGACCCTGGAGGCGCTCCGGCGCGGCGACCTCGCGGGGGCGCGGGCGCTGCGCTTCGCGGGAGGGCTCACCGACTTCCCCCGCGAGATCCTGGGGCTGGCCGACAGCCTGGAGGTGCTCGATCTCGGACCCGGCGCCCTCACCGACCTGCCCGCCGATCTCGGCCGGCTCACCCGGCTGCGGGTGCTGTTCTGCTCCGGCAACCGCTTCGCGCGCCTGCCGCCCGCCCTCGGCGACTGCCCGGCGCTGAGCCAGATCGGCTGCCGGGGGGCGGGCGTCGTCGAGGTGCCGGGGGAGGCGCTGCCCCCGCGCCTGCGCTGGCTGACGCTCACCGACAACCGCATCGCCGCCCTGCCCGAGGCGCTGGGCGCCCGCCCGCACCTGCAGAAGCTGATGCTCGCCGGCAACCGCCTCGCGGCCCTGCCGGAGAGTCTCGCGGGCGCGCCCGCCCTCGAACTCCTGCGCCTTGCCGCCAACCGCTTCGAGGCCCTGCCCGGCTGGCTCGCGGAACTGCCGCGCCTCGCCTGGCTCGCCTATGCCGGCAATCCCTGCGAGCCGGCCCCGCCCGCGGCGGAGGCCCCGGCGATCCCCCATGCGGCGGTGCGCGTGGGGGCGATGCTGGGCGAGGGCGCCTCGGGCCGGGTCCACCGGGCCGTCTGGCAGGACGGGGAGCAGGCGCGCCCGGTGGCCCTCAAGCTCTTCAGGGGCGCGATGACGAGCGACGGCCTGCCCGAGCGCGAGATGGCGGCCTGCCTCGCGGCGGGGACCCACCCGAACCTCACCGGCGGCCTCGGCCGCCTCGTCGGGCACCCTGCCGGCACGGACGGCCTGCTGATGCCCCTGCTGCCCGCAGGCTGGGGAGCCCTCGCCGGCCCGCCGAGCCTGGAGACCTGCAGCCGCGACGTCTACCCGCCGGACCTCGCCCTCGCCCCCGAGACGGGCCTGCGCCTCCTGCGCGCGGCGGCCGCGGCCACCGCCCATCTCCACGCCCGCGGCCTGCTCCACGGCGACGTCTACGCCCACAACCTGCTCTGGGACGGGCATACGGGGGCGGCCGTGCTCAGCGATTTCGGGGCGGCCTCGGTGCTGCCCGCGGGCGCCGCGGGCGACGCCCTCCGCCGGCTGGAGGTGCGGGCGCTGGGCCTCCTCGTCGGCGAGGTCCTCGACCGCTGCGCCCCCGCACCCCCCCTGCGCGCCCTGGAAGCGGCCTGCGTGCAGCCCGATCCGGCGGCCCGCCCCACCGCCGCCGATCTCCGCGCGGCCCTCGACCGGTTCGCACAAAAATTTAATATCTGATTGGATTTTAACTTGACGTGCTGGAAAAAAGGTCGTCTTGCTCTGGTGAAGATAAAATTGACATGGCCTTTTTATCAATCAATCCTGCCTCAATACCTTTCATCAGGACATATGGTTGCATCGCAACTTCTGTAAATCTGAAGCGATGTGCGCGTTCCTCGCCCTTCATTTGCAGTATATTGCCTCTTTTGGCAGTGGCAAACTCTTTCAGATTTGAATTAAAGTGATCGATGCGTCTGTGCGCGCCAATAATATTTGTAAATGGCGCGACGACGTCTTTAGGTGCAAACCAGCCACTGGCGTCCGTTTTCGCTAAGGCGCAAGCTGTGACAAGGTGTTTAAGTTTTGCTCGCTCTTGATTGCTATTAGTTGCATCTTCATAAACGGATTTAAGTGTTTGTTTAGAGCTGGCGACCGTCGCTGCTATTGCTTTATCTACATCGCTTTCTATGATTGTCATGCTTCGCCGAGAAATCGCTGAATTAACTGCGCTTTTCCCAAGAGCATGTGCGATTGCTGGGAGTCCTTTAGATAATGTAATTATCTTCCATTTCGCATCGCCGTCAAGTTTCATTCCAAGCTGAGTAGTTCTTGCCCAAAGCAAATCATGCAATTCATCGTTATGCATCCGAGGCATAAGAACTTCTTCTGAGCATCTAGTAATGGATTTATGTCCGCGCACTAAGTCGTCAACATTGTCTCCAACTCCAACTACGATAATAGTTGCGTGGCAACTTGCATCAGACACCGCCTTGATTGTCTCCGATAAATATCCAGCTCCTATTTCATCTTTAAATTGCTGATATTCGTCAATAACTATTATTGGTATAACGCTCTCCTTGAATGTGGAGAGTTCTCTAATTACGTCATTTTGTGTCACTTCACCAGGATAGAGATCGGCAATAGCATGGGATCGTATCATTCCATTTTCTTCTAAATTGAACGTCATGCCTTTAAAAACTTCCTTCCAAATACTTGAATATGTATCGCTGCTAACCACTGGGTGGCGATAAAAATGCACTGTTTGCGGTGCGGACGGAATAAAATGTTGTAATATCATTGCGGTTGAAGTTTTTCCAACTCCAGGCTCGCCATATAATATTGCATGACGTCCGCGCTCTGCTACCACTTCGGCCAGCAAATCGATTTGGCTAGAACGTCCAGCGAAGAGTTCAGCCACTGTAAGTGGGCTTGACGGCGTAAAGATCTGACCTGCGTGAAACTTCAGCGTACGCCAATCTTCATCGTTTCGGCGAGCCGGAGCTTTCATTGGGGTGCTCAATGTCCTCAGTAGATGCCTAATTGAGGACAGTAGGGCGAATTTTGATAGCGTCAAGGCGCTTTTTTGAAGTGAAGGCGAGCAGCGATGCCTGGATGAGGAATCAATTTCAGAATAGAGTTGGTTAAGGTTCCATCTTCCTGAGGTTGCTCTCTCCGTGAACCCCGTCGCCATCGCCGTCATGCTCGGCATCCTCGCCGCATGGACCGGCATCCTGGCCGCCGCGCTCTATCTCGGGGATCCGCTGCTGCTGGCGGGCTTCGTGATCGTGTCGCTGGCCATGTTCATCCGCTGGGACGTGTTCGGATAGGGCACCGGCCGGATCGAGGAGGCTTCCCATGGACGACCCGTTCCTCGCCGGCTTCACCCTGCGCGACGTCGCGGTGGGGGGCGTGCGCATCCGCGCCGCCACCGGCGGCTCGGGGCCCCCGGTCCTCCTGCTGCACGGCCATCCCCAGACCCATTCCACCTGGCACGCGGTGGCCCCGCATCTCGCCCGGCGCTTCAGCGTGGTGGCGATGGACCTGCGCGGCTACGGGGATTCCGACAAGCCCGCGGGCGGGCCGGGGCACGCCGCCTACGCCAAGCGCGCCATGGCGGCGGACGCGGTGGCGGTGATGGAGAGCCTCGGCCACACCCGCTTCGCCGTGGTCGGGCACGACCGCGGCGGGCGCGTGGCCCACCGCATGGCCCTCGACCATCCCGACGCCGTGACGCGGCTCGCGGTGTTCGACATCGCGCCCACCGCCACGATGTACGCGCGCACCGACAAGGCCTTCGCCACCGCCTATTTCTGGTGGTTCTTCCTGATCCAGCCGGAGCCCCTGCCCGAGCGGCTGATCGGCGCCGATCCGGAATTCTTCCTGCGCACCCACGTGGACGGGCAGTCGAGGACGCCGGGCTCACCGAGCCCGGAGCTCTTCGCCGAGTACCTGCGGGTCTACCGCGACCCCGCCACCCGCCACGCCATCTGCGAGGATTACCGGGCGGCGGCCACCATCGACCTGGAGCACGATGCCGCCGACGCGCATCGGCGGGTGCGCGCGCCGCTCCTCGCGCTCTGGGGGGCGCGGGGCACGGTCGGGCGCACCTACGACGTGCTCGCCACGTGGCGGGAGAAGGCCGTGGACGTCGGCGGCCACGCCCTCGATTGCGGCCACACCCTGCAGGAGGAGCGGCCCGACCTCGTGATCCAGGCCCTCGACGCCTTCCTCGGCTGATATCGGATCGCACGCGACGCATCCGCAGGCCTCTCCTCCCCGCAAGGGGGCGGGGACAGGAGCCTCTCAGGTCAGCGAAGCGATCGACCGGGACGAGACCGCTCGGGGGAGGGCGGCGGTAAGGTTGATGGCTCCCGCTCAAGCCTCTGTTAACGACGCCGCGCCTAACTCGGAAGCGTGAGCCGCCCCGCCGGGCGGAGCCCCTGTTTCGAGTATCCAGAGCAGCCATGCGCGCATCGGGTCGGCCTCCCTACTCGCACCGCGATCCCTCCCGTCCGGGCCGTGGCGTCGACCGCCCCGGCCTGTCGCTGGGAGCCCTGGCGCACCGGCTGATGTCGCTGCGCGCCAGCCTGACCCGGCGCCTCGCCGGTCCGCCCCGGCATCCGGGCTACAACCTGCCCCGCCCGGCCCAGACCTGGTCCAGCACGCCCAACGCCATGCTGGGCCGCGGGTCCGAGCCGCACTTCCCCGAGCCGTCCTTCTCCGAGTCCCGGGCGGAGCAGCCCTGGAACGCCGCGGCGTTCGGGCCGGATGCGGAGGCCGGCTGGCCGGCCCACGTCTTCGACGACCGCGCCGGCTTCGAGCGTCCCCTCCCCCAGGCCGAGAGCCGGATCGACCGCGCCGCCTCCACCCCCGGCCTCCTCGTGCGCCAGCCCCGCCGCCCGGCCGCGATCGCCCCCGAGGGCGTGCCCCTGCCCGAGGTGGCGCCCGCAGCGCTTCCCCCGCGCGCCGAGGCGCCCGTGCCCTCCGCCGTGCGCTTCACCCGGACCCCGGATCCGGTCCTGCAGGAGCGCCGCCAGCGCGCCCTGGAGGCCGAGCGCGCCGCCCTCGAACAGGCGCGCGCCGAGGCGGAGGCCGCCGCCCGCGCCGTGGAGGACACGCGCCGCGCCGCCGAGCGGGCCGAGGCCGAGCACGCCGCCCGGGAGGCCGAGGCCGCCCGGATCGCGGCGGAGGCCGCGCAGGCCGAGGCCGCCGTCCTGAACGCCGGCCCGCCCCTGCCCCTCTGGCGCCAGCCCTTCGTCGCGCCCCCCGGCGTGCGCTTCTTCCGGACGCCGGACCGCCGGCCGGCCCGTCCCCCGGTCGAGATGACGGCCGAGCCCGGCGCCCCCGCCGCAGCTGTCCCCGCCGCGATCCCGGTCGAGGCGCCGGCGCTCCCGACCGGCGACTTCTCCGACCTGCCCGAATGGTCGGCCGTGCAGCCCTGGTTCGGCGACGACGACACCTCCTCCGTGGAGATGTGGGCCGCCCTCGAGCAGCCGCTCCCGCCCGAGCCCGCGCCTGCCGAGATCCCCGAGGCGGTGCCGGAGCCCTACGTCTCCGTGCCCGTCGACATCTCGCACCTGCGCTCGCTGCCGCCCCGGCCCGTCTACGTGCTGGACCGGCTGGTGCGCTTCGACATGCCGCCCCGCCCCTCCGACCTGCAGGACAACGCCGCCGCCCGCGCCGCCGCGGAGGCCGCCGCCGCCTTCCTGCCGCAGCCGCCCCTCGCGCTGGTCTTCGGCCCCGAACTGCCCGCGCCGCCGGCCCCCGCCGAGGCCCCGCGCCCGGTCGCGCCGGCCCTGTCGGCGATGGCCGCGCGCGCCGCGATCCGGCCGGCCCGGCCGGCCGGCCAGCCGGCCGCCCCCGCCCTCCCCGAGGCCGCCGCGCCCGCCGCGGTGCCGATCCCGGCCCGGCCCGTCCTGCTGCGGGGCAAGGCCGCCCCGGCCGCCGAGCCGGAGCCCGCCCCCGTGCCGGAGGCTCCCCTGCCCGTGCTCGCCGAGGCCGAGATCGCCGCGGTCGAGATCGTCGCCGCCGAGCCGGTGGAAAGCCCCCTCCCCGCTCCGACCGCGAACCTGCCCGCCGTGGTGCGTCCGCACCTGATCCCGGCCGGCCGCCATCTCGAGGTCGCCGCCTTCGCCAATGCCGATTACGCGCTGCCCGCCCTCGACCTGCTCGCCCTGCCGGCGCCCGGCGGCAGCACCGAGGTCGATGCGGACGTGCTGGAGCAGAACGCGCTCAACCTCCAGCAGACGGTGCAGGATTTCGGCGTGCGCGGGGACATCCTCGCCGTGCGCCCCGGCCCCGTCGTCACCCTCTACGAGCTCGAGCCGGCGCCGGGCACCAAATCCTCCCGCGTCATCGGCCTCTCGGACGACATCGCGCGCTCCATGTCGGCGGTCTCGGCCCGCGTCGCCGTGGTGCCCGGCCGCAACGTCATCGGCATCGAGCTGCCCAACGAGACCCGCGAGACGGTCTACCTGCGCGAGCTCCTCTCGGCGCCGGATTTCGCCGAGACGAAGCACAAGCTCGCCCTGTGCCTGGGCAAGAACATCGGCGGCGAGCCGATCATCGCGGATTTGGCCAAGATGCCCCACCTGCTGGTGGCCGGCACCACGGGCTCGGGCAAGTCGGTGGCGATCAACACCATGATCCTCTCGCTCCTCTACCGGATGAAGCCGGAGGAGTGCCGCCTGATCATGGTCGATCCCAAGATGCTGGAACTCTCCGTCTACGACGGCATCCCGCACCTCCTCACGCCCGTGGTCACGGACCCCAAGAAGGCGGTGATCGCCCTGAAATGGGCCGTGCGCGAGATGGAGGAGCGCTACAAGAAGATGTCCAAGATCGCGGTCCGCAACATCGACGGCTACAACGCCCGGATGAAGGAGGCCCGCGAGCGCGGCGAGACCATCACCCGCACGGTGCAGACGGGCTTCGACCGCCACACCG
>CANEZL010000019.1 GCA_947444195.1 Methylobacteriaceae bacterium
CGTCTACATGGGCGACATGCCCCTGATGACGGAGAACGGCACCTTCATCGTCAACGGCACCGAGCGCGTCATCGTCTCGCAGATGCACCGCTCGCCGGGCGTGTTCTTCGACCACGACAAGGGCAAGACGCACTCGAGCGGAAAGCTGCTGTTCGCCGCCCGCATCATCCCCTATCGCGGCTCCTGGCTCGACGTGGAGTTCGACGCCAAGGACATCGTGCACGTGCGCATCGACCGGAAGCGCAAGCTGCCGGTGACCTCGCTGCTGTTCGCGCTGGGCCTCGACGGCGAGGAGATCCTGTCGACCTTCTACAACAAGGTCGTCTACGACCGCGACGGCGCCGACTGGCGCGTGCCGTTCGACGCCGAGCGCCTGAAGGGCTTCAAGGCCAATGTCGACCTCGTGGACGCCGATTCCGGCGAGGTGGTGCTGGAGGCCGGCAAGAAGCTCAACGCCCGCAACGCCCGCCTGATCGGCGAGAAGGGCACCAAGTTCCTCAAGGCGACCGACGAGGATCTCGTCAGCCAGTACGTGGGCGAGGATCTCGTCAACCCGAAGACCGGCGAGATCTGGGCCGAGGCCGGCGAGGAGATCACCGAGAAGCTGCTCAAGACCCTCGACGACGTCGGCGTCAGCGAGCTGCCGGTGCTCGACATCGATCACGTCAACGTCGGCCCCTACATCCGCAACACGCTGGCGGTCGACAAGAACTCGGCCCGCGAGGGCGCGCTGTTCGACATCTACCGGGTCATGCGTCCGGGCGAGCCGCCGACCCTCGAGACCGCCGAGGCGATGTTCCACTCGCTGTTCTTCGATGCGGAGCGCTACGACCTCTCCGCGGTCGGCCGCGTGAAGATGAACATGCGTCTCGACCTCGACGCCGCCGACACCGTGCGGACGCTGCGCAAGGAGGACATGCTCGCCGTCGTCAAGGCGCTCGTGGAGCTCCGTGACGGCAAGGGCGAGGTGGACGACATCGACCATCTCGGCAACCGCCGCGTCCGCTCGGTCGGCGAGCTGATGGAGAACCAGTACCGTCTGGGCCTGCTCCGCATGGAGCGCGCCATCCGCGAGCGCATGAGCCAGGTCGACATCGACACGGTGATGCCGCAGGACCTGATCAACGCGAAGCCCGCGGCGGCCGCGGTGCGCGAGTTCTTCGGCTCGTCGCAGCTCTCGCAGTTCATGGACCAGACCAACCCGCTCTCCGAGGTGACGCACAAGCGCCGCCTCTCGGCGCTGGGCCCGGGCGGTCTCACCCGCGAGCGCGCCGGCTTCGAGGTGCGCGACGTGCACCCGACGCACTATGGCCGCATCTGCCCGATCGAGACGCCGGAAGGCCCGAACATCGGGCTGATCAACTCGCTCGCCACCTTCGCGCGCGTGAACAAGTACGGCTTCATCGAGACCCCGTTCCGCCGCGTGAAGGACGGCGTGGTCACCGACGAGGTTGCCTACCTCTCGGCCATGGAGGAGGCGAAGTACTACGTCGCGCAGGCCAACGCCCAGATGGACGAGGCCCGCAAGCTCACGGAGGAGCTCGTGGTCTGCCGCCGCGCGGGCGAGGTGATCGTGGTCGGCCCCGAGCGCGTCGACCTCATGGACGTGAGCCCGAAGCAGCTCGTCTCGGTGGCCGCGGCGCTGATCCCGTTCCTCGAGAACGACGACGCCAACCGCGCGCTGATGGGCTCGAACATGCAGCGGCAGGCGGTGCCGCTGGTGCGCGCCGACGCGCCCTTCGTCGGCACCGGCATGGAGGCCGTGGTCGCCCGCGATTCCGGCGCCGCCATCGCCGCGCGCCGCGCCGGCATCATCGATCAGGTGGACGCCACCCGTATCGTCATCCGCGCCACCGAGGAGGCCGACGCCAACAAGCCGGGCGTCGACATCTACCGCCTGCAGAAGTTCCAGCGCTCCAACCAGTCGACCTGCATCACGCAGAAGCCGCTGGTGCGCGTGGGCGAGTTCGTGAAGAAGGGCGAGATCATCGCCGACGGCCCGTCCACCGAGTTCGGCGAGCTGGCGCTCGGCCGCAACGTCCTCGTCGCGTTCATGCCGTGGAACGGCTACAACTTCGAGGACTCGATCCTGCTCTCCGAGCGGATCGTCAAGGATGACGTGTTCACCTCGATCCACATCGAGGAATTCGAGGTGATGGCCCGCGACACCAAGCTCGGGCCGGAGGAGATCACCCGCGACATCCCGAACGTCTCGGAAGAGGCGCTGAAGAACCTCGACGAGGCCGGCATCGTCTATATCGGCGCCGAGGTGCACGCGGGCGACATCCTCGTCGGCAAGATCACGCCGAAGGGCGAGAGCCCGATGACGCCGGAGGAGAAGCTCCTGCGCGCCATCTTCGGCGAGAAGGCCTCCGACGTGCGCGACACCAGCTTGCGGGTGCCGCCGGGCGTCACCGGCACGATCGTGGAAGTGCGGGTGTTCAACCGGCACGGCGTCGACAAGGACGAGCGCGCCCAGGCCATCGAGCGCGAGGAGATCGAGCGCCTCGCCAAGGACCGCGACGACGAGCAGGCGATCCTCGACCGCAACACCTATGCTCGCCTCTCGGACACGCTGATGGGGCAGGCGCCGATCGCCGGCCCGAAGGGCTTCAAGAAGGACACCACCCTCACGCGGGAGCTCATCAACGAGTACCCGCGCTCGCAGTGGTGGCAGTTCGCCGTCGTCGACGACCGTCTCATGACCGAGATGGAGGCGATGCAGAAGCAGTACGACGAGTCGAAGAAGCGCCTCGAGCAGCGCTTCCTCGACAAGGTCGAGAAGCTGCAGCGCGGCGACGAGCTTCCGCCCGGCGTCATGAAGATGGTCAAGGTCTTCGTGGCGGTGAAGCGCAAGATCCAGCCCGGCGACAAGATGGCCGGCCGCCACGGCAACAAGGGCGTGGTCTCGCGCATCGTGCCGATCGAGGACATGCCGTTCCTCGAGGACGGCACGCATGCCGACATCGTGCTGAACCCCCTCGGCGTGCCCTCGCGCATGAATGTCGGGCAGATCCTCGAGACGCATCTCGGCTGGGCGGCTGCGGGCCTCGGTCGCAAGGTCGCCAAGGCGGTCGATGCCTATCTGAAGAGCCAGGACATCGCGCCGCTGCGCCAGGAGATGGAGGCGATCTACTCGCCCTCCGAACTCGCCGGGCTCTCCGACGAGGATCTGGCCGAGGCCGGCAACAACGTCCGCCGCGGCGTACCGATGGCCACCCCGGTGTTCAACGGCGCCAAGGAAGCCGATATCGAGACGATGCTGGAGATGGCCGGGCTCGACCGCTCGGCGCAGTCGACGCTCTACGACGGGCGCACCGGCGAGCCCTTCGACCGCAAGGTCACCATGGGCTACATCTACATGCTGAAGCTCCACCACCTCGTGGACGACAAGATCCACGCGCGCTCGATCGGTCCGTACTCCCTCGTCACCCAGCAGCCGCTCGGCGGCAAGGCGCAGTTCGGCGGACAGCGCTTCGGCGAGATGGAGGTCTGGGCGCTGGAGGCCTACGGTGCGGCCTACACGCTGCAGGAGATGCTCACGGTGAAGTCGGACGACGTGGCCGGCCGCACCAAGGTCTACGAGGCGATCGTGCGCGGCGACGACACCTTCGAGGCCGGCATCCCCGAGAGCTTCAACGTGCTCGTGAAGGAGATGCGCTCGCTCGGCCTCAACGTCGAGCTGACGAGCTCCAAGAACCAGGCCGCCAACGACCAGATCGAGCCGCCCGCCGACGCGGCCGAGTAGGTCCCGAGACGACACCTCCCGTGCCGGCGCTCATCCGCCGGCACGGTCCGAGCGGGGAGGGGCAGGGCCTCCGGCGAAGATAAGCGCATCGCCTCGCGGGGAGGGGATGCGCCACGGAATCCCAGGACGCGGCCGCGCCTCGCGCAGCGCAGCCCGTCGAGCAAGGAGCGGATCATGAACCAAGAGGTCATGAACCTTTTCAACCAGCAGGCCCAGCCGCAGAGCTTCGACCAGATCAAGATCTCGATCTCGTCGCCTGAGAAGATTCTCTCCTGGTCCTACGGCGAGATCAAGAAGCCCGAGACGATCAACTACCGGACCTTCAAGCCCGAGCGCGACGGCCTGTTCTGCGCGCGCATCTTCGGGCCCATCAAGGATTACGAGTGCTTGTGCGGAAAGTACAAGCGCATGAAGTACAAGGGCGTGATCTGCGAGAAGTGCGGCGTCGAGGTCACCCTCGCGCGCGTCCGGCGCGACCGCATGGGCCATATCGAGCTCGCCGCGCCCGTCGCCCATATCTGGTTCCTGAAGTCGCTGCCGAGCCGCATCGGCCTCCTGCTCGACATGGCCCTCAAGGACCTCGAGCGGATCCTCTACTTCGAGTCCTACTGCGTCATCGAGCCGGGCCTCACCCCCCTGAAGGAGCGTCAGCTCCTCTCGGAGGAGGAGTACCTGCGCGCGCAGGAGGAGTACGGCGAGGACTCGTTCACGGCGATGATCGGCGCCGAGGCCATCCGGCGCATCCTGCAGGAGCTCGACCTCGACAAGATCGCGAATGACCTCCGCGAGGAGATCGCGGTCACCACGTCCGAGCTGAAGCCCAAGAAGCTCCTCAAGCGCCTCAAGATCATCGAGGCGTTCCAGATGTCGGGCAACCGGCCGGAGTGGATGATCCTCACCGTCGTGCCGGTGATCCCGCCGGACCTGCGTCCGCTGGTGCCGCTGGACGGCGGTCGCTTCGCGACGTCGGACCTGAACGACCTCTACCGCCGCGTGATCAACCGCAACAACCGCCTCAAGCGGCTGATCGAGCTGCGCGCGCCGGACATCATCATCCGCAACGAGAAGCGCATGCTTCAGGAGGCGGTCGACGCGCTGTTCGACAACGGCCGGCGCGGGCGCGTCATCACGGGCGCCAACAAGCGCCCGCTGAAGTCCCTCGCCGACATGCTGAAGGGCAAGCAGGGCCGCTTCCGCCAGAACCTGCTCGGCAAGCGCGTCGATTACTCGGGCCGCTCGGTCATCGTGGTCGGTCCGGAGCTGAAGCTGCACCAGTGCGGCCTGCCGAAGAAGATGGCCCTGGAGCTGTTCAAGCCGTTCATCTACGCGCGCCTCGACGCCAAGGGCTTCTCGGCGACCGTCAAGCAGGCCAAGAAGCTCGTCGAGAAGGAGAAGCCCGAGGTCTGGGATATCCTCGACGAGGTGATCCGCGAGCACCCCGTGATGCTCAACCGCGCGCCGACGCTGCACCGCCTGGGCATCCAGGCCTTCGAGCCGAAGCTGATCGAGGGCAAGGCGATCCAGCTGCACCCGCTGGTCTGCGCCGCGTTCAACGCCGACTTCGACGGCGACCAGATGGCCGTGCACGTCCCCCTGAGCCTTGAGGCTCAGCTGGAGGCGCGCGTGCTGATGATGTCGACCAACAACATCCTGCACCCGGCCAACGGCCAGCCGATCATCGTGCCCTCGCAGGACATCGTGCTCGGCCTCTACTACCTCTCGATCGTCGCCGAGGGCGCGGTCGGCGCCTACAACGCCGACAACAAGCAGAACCCGATGCAGGGCGTCTACGGGAATCTCGGCGAACTGGAGCACGCGCTCGCCGCCAAGGCCGTGTCCCTGCACTCGAAGATCAAGTGGCGCTGGAAGGGCATCGGCCCCGACGGCGAGCCGCTGACCAAGGTCTACGAGACCACCCCGGGCCGCGTGATCCTCTCCGGCGCGCTCCCGCTGCACCCGAAGGTGCCCTTCGACGTCGTCAACAAGCTGATGACGAAGAAGGAGATCTCGGCGATGATCGACACCGTCTACCGCCATTGCGGTCAGAAGGAGTCGGTGATCTTCTGCGACCGCATCATGGCGCTCGGCTTCAGCCACGCGTTCAAAGCCGGCATCTCGTTCGGCAAGGACGACATGGTGGTGCCGGACAACAAGTGGTCCATCGTCGACACCACCCGCGCGCTGGTGAAGGACTACGAGCAGCAGTACAACGACGGCCTGATCACCCAGGGTGAGAAGTACAACAAGGTTGTCGACGCCTGGGCCAAGTGCTCCGACAAGCTCGCCGCCGAGATGATGAACCGCATCTCGTCGGTGCAGAAGGACGAGAACGGCGCCGACCGCCAAGTCAACTCGATCTACATGATGAGCCACTCGGGCGCCCGCGGCTCGCCGGCGCAGATGAAGCAGCTCGCGGCCATGCGCGGCCTCATGGCCAAGCCGTCGGGCGAGATCATCGAGACGCCGATCATCTCGAACTTCAAGGAAGGCCTCGACGTTCTCGAGTACTTCAACTCGACCCACGGCGCCCGCAAGGGTCTGGCGGACACGGCGCTCAAGACCGCCAATTCCGGCTACCTGACCCGCCGCCTCGTGGACGTGGCGCAGGACGCGGTGATCCGCGAGGTGGATTGCGGCACCACCAACGGCATCCGGATGCGCGCCATCATCGACGCGGGTCAGGTCGTCGCCACGCTCGCCACCCGCATCCTCGGCCGCGCCACGGCGGAGGATCTGGTCGCGCAGGACGGCACGGTCATCGTCAAGACCGGCGAGACCATCGAGGAGCGCCACCTGCCGGCGATCACCGCCGCCGGCATCCAGGAGGTGAAGATCCGCTCGGTGCTCGTCTGCGCGACGAAGAGCGGCGTCTGCGCCACCTGCTACGGCCGGGATCTGGCTCGCGGCACGCCCGTCAACATGGGCGAGGCCGTCGGCGTCATCGCGGCGCAGTCGATCGGCGAGCCGGGCACCCAGCTCACCATGCGCACCTTCCACATCGGCGGCGCCGCGCAGATCGCCGACTCGTCCTTCATCGAGTCGAGCTTCGAGGGCACGATCAAGATCCGCAACCGCGCGCTTGCCAAGAACTCGGACGGCGACCTCATCGCCACCGGCCGCAACGTGGCGGTGGTGATCGTGGGCTCGGACGGGGTCGAGCGCGCCGTGCACCGGCTCCAGTACGGCGCCAAGGTGCGGGTCGACGAGGGCGACAAGATCAAGCGCGGGCAGCGGATCGCCGAGTGGGATCCCTACACCCGTCCGATCCTCACCGAGGTCGACGGCTTCGTGGCCTACGAGGACCTCTACGACGGCCAGTCGATCACCGAGACGGCCGACGAGTCGACGGGCATCTCCAAGCGCGTCGTCATCGACTGGCGCGGCTCGGCGCGGACCTCGGACCTCAAGCCCGCGATGGTCATCGTGGACGACGACGGCAAGCCGATCCGCCTGCCGCGCGGCTCGGAGGCCCGCTACCTGCTCCCCGTCGACGCCATCATCGGCTTCGATCCGGGCGCGAAGGTGAAGGCCGGCGACATCCTCGCCCGCGTCTCGACGGATTCGGCCAAGACCCGCGACATCACCGGCGGTCTGCCGCGGGTGGCGGAGCTGTTCGAGGCGCGCCGCCCGAAGGACGCGGCGATCATCGCCGAGAAGTCGGGCACGATCGCCTTCGGGCGCGACTACAAGAACAAGCGTCGCCTGACGCTGACGCCGCACGACGGCACGGAGGCGGTCGAGTACCTGATCCCGAAGGGCAAGCACATCCACTTGCAGGACGGGGACGTGGTGGAGCTCGGCGACTACATCGTCGACGGGAATCCTGCGCCGCACGACATCCTGGCGATCAAGGGCGTGGAGGAGCTTGCCGCCTACCTCGTCAACGAGATCCAGGAGGTCTACCGGCTCCAGGGCGTGTCGATCAACGACAAGCACATCGAGGTGATCGTCCGTCAGATGCTGCAGAAGGTCGAGGTGACCGACGGCGGCGACTCGGACATTATCTCGGGCGACCAGATCGACCGCACCGAGCTCACCGACATCAACGAGAAGCTGCTTGCCGAGGGCAAGAAGCCGGTCGTGGGCGTGCCGGTGCTCCTCGGCATCACCAAGGCATCGCTGCAGACGAAGTCGTTCATCTCGGCGGCCTCGTTCCAGGAGACCACCCGCGTCCTCACCGAGGCCGCGGTGAACGGCAAGGTCGACACCCTGGAAGGGCTGAAGGAGAACGTCATCGTCGGCTCGCTCATCCCGGCGGGCACCGGCTCGATGGTGGCGGACATCCGCTCCATCGCCCGCCGCCGCGACAAGCTCATCCTGCAGCAGAAGCAGGCCGAGAGCGGCACCGACGCCTCGATGGAAGGGCTCCCCCCCGCGGCGGAGTGAGCCTCTGCGGCTCGATAGGAACGAGAAGGGCGGTCCTCACGGACCGCCCTTTTTCTTTCGCAGAGCGCGCGACGATCGGGGTTTCCAAAGGGCGATGCCCTTTGGTGGGTCGTCAGGGCAAGGCCCTGACAACGTCGCGCTTCCCCTGCACCCCGCGAGGGCGGAGGCAGCCAGGGCTCAGACGCTCGCCAGCAGGCCCCGCACCGCCCGGCGCCAGCCGGCGCGCTTGGCCTCCCGCGTGGCGGCGCTCATGCCCACGCGGAAGCGGCGCTCCAGGCGCCAGAGGTCGGCGAAGCGCTCGGGCTCCGGGTAGAGCCCGGCGGTGAGCCCCGCGAGATAGGCGGCCCCGAGCGCCGTGGTCTCGAGGATCGCCGGCCGGTCGACGGGGGCGTCGAGGAGGTCGCAGAGGCGCTGCATGGTCCAGTCCGAGGCGACCATGCCGCCATCGACCCGCAGCACGGTGCCGGCCTCCGCGCACCAGTCGGCCCGCATCGCCTCCAAGAGATCCACGGTCTGGTAGCAGACGCTCTCCAAAGCCGCGCGGGCGAACTCGGCCGGGCCGCTGTTGCGGGTGAGGCCGAAGAGAGCACCCCGCACGTCCGGGTTCCAGTGCGGCGCGCCGAGGCCGACGAAGGCGGGCACGAGGTAGAGCTCCTGCTCCGGGTCGGCGCCTGCGGCGAGCGGCCCGGTCTCGGCGGCCTGCCCGATCAGCCCGAGCCCGTCGCGCAGCCACTGCACCACGGCACCCGCCACGAAGATCGAGCCTTCCAGGGCGTAGGTGCGGGTGCCCCCCAGTTGGTAGGCGATGGTAGTGAGCAGGCGGTTCCGCGAGGGAATCGCCTCCGCGCCGGTGTTCACCAGGGCGAAGCAGCCGGTGCCGTAGGTCGACTTGATCATGCCGGGCCGGAAGCAGGCCTGCCCCACCATCGCCGCCTGCTGGTCGCCCGCCACGCCGCGGATCGGGACGGGCGCGCCGAACCATTCCGGCAGGGTCGCACCGTACTCGGCCGCGCAGTCGCGCACCTCCGGCAGCAGGCTCTCGGGCACGCGGAACAGGGCCAGCAGATCCCGGTCCCAGGCGCCGCGGTGGATGTCGTAGAGCAGGGTGCGCGCGGCGTTGGTGGCGTCGGTGGCGTGGACCCCGCCGGTGAGCCGCCAGAGCAGGTAGGAATCCACCGTGCCGAAGGCGAGTTCGCCGCGCTCCGCCCGGGCGCGGGCGCCGGGCACGTTGTCGAGGATCCAGGCGATCTTGGTGGCCGCGAAATAGGGATCGATGATCAGGCCGGTGCGCGCGCTCACCAGGGCCTCGTGGCCCGCCCCCCGCAGGGCCGCGCAGGCGGGGGCGGTGCGCCGGTCCTGCCAGACGATGGCGCGCCCCACGGCCTCGCCGCTCGCCCGGTCCCAGACCAGGGTGGTCTCGCGCTGGTTGGTGATGCCGATGCCGGCGATGTCCCGCGCCGCGAGGCCGGCCCGGTTCAGGGCGGCGCGGGCGGTGGAGAGGGTCGTCGCCCAGAGATCCTCGGGCTCGTGCTCCACCCAGCCCGAGGCGGGGAAATGCTGGGGGAACTCCTCCTGGGCAAGCGCCACGATCTGGGCCTGCCCGTCGAAGACCAGGGCCCGGGTCGAGGTGGTGCCCTGGTCGATGGCGAGGATGAAACCCGGCATTCGGTCCTCCTGTCGCGAGGCCGAAGGGGCGCCGCCGCCTCACGGGCCGCAATATAGCGGCGGCAGGGCCCGGAGCGATGGGGGATCGGGAGGCGGGTGCCGTCCGGGGCGGTGGGCCGCCTACTCGGCGACGGCCTCGGCCACGCGGGGCCGGCCGGAATCCTCGGCGATGGCCTCCGCCGCGGCCTCGGCGAGGAGGGCGTAGCCGCCATCGGCCATGTGCAGGCCGTCCGAGGCGAAGAGCTGCTTGCGGGTGAGCTTCCCCTCGCGGATCCAGTCCTGCATCAGGTCGGCGCGGCGGATCACCGGCACGCCGAGTTCCTCGCCGATCTCGCGCACGGCGTCGCGGAAGCGGTCGGAGCCGGGGGTGGCGTCGAGCGCCGGGCACCATTGCGGCTCCATCAGCACCACGTCGATGCCGGCCTCCTGCAGCCGCTTGATGCCGCCGACGGTGGCCTCGCGGAAATGCGCGAGGGAGACGCCGCGGAGGGGGTCGTTGCTGCCGGTCTGCCAGATCACGAGCTGCGGCTCGGCCTGGATCACGTCGCGGTCGATGCGGCGCATCATGTCGTCGACATGCTCGCCGCCGATGCCGCGGTTGAGCACGGTGACGCCGCCGAGTTCCGGATAGGTCTTGCGCAGGGTGGCTTCGAGCAGGGCCGGATAGGCCTTGGCGGGGCTGCTCGCGCCGATGCCCTCGGTGGAGGAGGAGCCGAAGGCCACGATTCGCAGGGGCGCGCCGATGGCGATCTGGCGGGCGACGTGGGGCAGGTCCGCCGCCGGCTCGCTCAGGCCGAGATTGGCCGCGCCCGGCAGGAGGTCTGCGTAGGCGAGCACCGCGGTGGGCAGCACCGCAAGACCGGCGATCAGGCCGAAGGCGCGGAGGAACTTCATGGCGGAGCGGGGGGAGGCGATATGGAGGAGAGGCACGATCGGGACCGTCGACCTGTCGTCTGGACTGCTACAGAATGCCCGCCCATCCCGGAAGACCGGGTTCCACCGGACATTTGAATGCGAGGTGGATTCGTAACGCAAAATTAAGGCGGAAAGACAGCGCCTCGGCCGCACCGTCACCGATTCCCACCGATCCCCGGGCAAGAGTCCGCAGGCCCTTGACGCGCCCTCCGGCATCGCGGAGGCGCCCGGCCGGAGATCTGGACGATCTCTTCTGCATCGTCTTTTTCCGAAAGCCGGCGACCACCTTTCGGGACGACGCGCTAGAGCATGCTGCTTTTTCACGGAAACAGCAGCATGCTCTATCTCTTTGTGGTCGCACGATGATGTCGGAAAACCGGGTTCCACTTTTCCGCATCGTGCTCTAGCTCTTCAGCACCGGCTCGGCGATGTCCCCGCCGCCGCGATTGGCCAGGTAGTCCGGCTGGAACAGGCACATGCGCACCGCGTCGCGGTAGCGGCCGTTCATGAAGAACTCGTCCTTCAGCACCCCCTCGGGGCGGAAGCCGCAGCTCTCGTAGATGCTGATCGCGCGCTTGTTCTCCTTGTCCACGTGCAGGTAGAGCTTGTGGATGTTGAGCACGCTGAAGGCGTAGTCGATCGCCACCCGCGTCGCCTTCCAGGCGTAGCCCCGCCCCTGGAAGGCGGGATGGACCGCGATCTGGAACTCGCAGCGCCGGTGCAGATGGTTGATCTCCACGAGCTCCACCATGCCCGCCCGCTCGTCGCGGTCGTTGGCGATGATGAAGCGCCGCTCGGTCTGGTTGTGGATGTTGCGCTCGTAGAGCTGCGCGAGTTCGGCGAAGGACTCGTAGGCCTCCTCGAACCAGTAGCGCATGATGCTGTCGTTGTTGTTGAGCTGGTGCACGAAGAGCAGGTCCTCGCGCTCCAGGGGGCGCAGCTTGACCCGGTCGCCCTTGCTGTTCCTGTCGCTCACGCTGTTCTTTTCGCTCACGCGGCACACTCCGCGATGAGGCGGCGCAGGAAGGCCTCGCCCTGCGCCAGGGCCTCGAGGGTGATGAATTCGTCGGGTTGGTGGGCCTGGTCGATGGAGCCCGGTCCGCAGACGATCGTGGGGATCCCGGCCGCCTGGAAGCGGCCGGCCTCGGTGGCGTAGGGCACCGAGACGGTACGGTTGCGCCCCGCGAGGCGCAGGGCGAGGCGCTCGGCCTCCGAGCCCGGCTCGGGGGCGAGGCCGGGCACCGCGATCTCCTCGCACGTCTCGATCCGGCCGAAATCCCCGTAGCGGTTGAGCCGCTCGGCGGAGACCCGCGCGGCGGCCTCGGCGAACAGGGCCGGGATCTCGGCGGGGTCGAGGTCCGGCAGGCCGCGATACTCCCAGTGGAAGCTGCACAGCTTGGGCAGGATGTTGCGGGCGGTCCCGCCCTGGATCGTGCCCACATGCACCGTGGTGCAGGGGGGATCGAAGCGGCCGGAGGGGTCGCCGCGGGCGATCATCGCGTCCGCGATCCGGTTGAGGCTCGCCACGAGCTCGCCCGCCGCCATCACCGCGTTGGCGCCGAGCATCGGCTTGGAGGAATGCGCCTCGTGCCCGTGCACGGTGGTGAGGCAGGTGACGACGCTCTTGTGGGCATCGGCCACCTCCAGCCCCGTGGGCTCGCCGACGATCACGGCGCCCGGCCGCGGCAGGTCGGCGCCGAAGCGGGCGATGGTGTCGGCCACGCCGAGGCAGGTGGTCTCCTCGTCGTAGGAGAGCAGGATGTGGATCGGGCGCGCCAAGTCGGCGGCCAGCATCTCGGGCACCAGGGCGAGCGCCAGCGCGCAGAACCCCTTCATGTCGACGGCGCCGCGGCCGTAGGCGCGCCCGTCCGCCACGCGCAGGCGGAAGGGATCGGACGACCAGGCCTGCCCCGTCACCGGCACCACGTCGGTATGGCCGGAGAGCACGACGCCGCCGTCGCGCGCGGGGCCGAGAGTGGCGAACAGGGCCACCTTGTCGCCGGCCGCGTTCGGCACGCGGAGACAGGGCACGCCCCAGCCGTCGAGATAGGCGCCGACGCTGTCCGCGAGGGCGCGGTTCGAGCGCGCGCTCTCGGTGTCGAAGGCGACGAGGCGTGCGAGGAGATCGAGGGCAGGGAGCCGCTCGCCGATCGGCATGGCGTCCATCCTTCGGGCGCTGGGTGCGCCCGGGTCGGTGCAGCGCGTCAGTGCAGGCTGCGGCGCACGTGCGGGCTGTCGAGGGAGAAGGCGGGGATCTCGGCCTCGAAGCTCTCGCCCGCCACCGTCGCCATCGTGTAGCTGCCGGCCATCAGGCCGTCCGGCGTGGTGAGGGGGCAGCCGCTCGTGTAGCAGAACGACTCGCCCGGCCCCAGCACCGGCTGCTTGCCGACGACGCCGGTGCCGCGCACCTCCTGGCAGGCGCCGCGCCCGTCGATGATCCGCCAGTGGCGCGAGCGCAGCTGCACCTGCTCGGCGCCGTTGTTCACGATCTCGACGGTGTAGGCGAAGAAGTAGCGGTTCTCGCCCGGGGAGGATTCCTCCTCGACGAAGCGGGGCTCGACGGTCACGCTGATTCCGCGCGTCTCAGCCTTGTACATCGTCCTGAATCGCCTCTCCCCCGGGGCGCCCCACCACCGGCCGTCCGCACCGATGCGGCTTCTCGGACCACGGAGCCTCGTGGTAGTGGGCGCCGAAATCCGCGTCAATCGCGGCGGAATACCTCGCCGGATGCCGGGGCCGCAGGAGCAGGATGCCATGCAGGACGGCGCGGACACCCTCACCGGCGGCTGCCATTGCGGCGCGATCCGCTACGCGATGCCCCGGGCGGTGGAGCACAACGCCCTCTGCCATTGCCGCGATTGCCGGCGCCACGCGGGCGCGCCGATGGTGGGCTGGGCGATGGTGGCAGCCGAGGCGGTGCAGATCACGGGCACGCCCGCGACCTACCACTCCTCCGAGCACGGGCGCCGCCAGTTCTGCCGGGATTGCGGCACGGGTCTGTTCTACCGCAACGCGGCGGTGCTGCCCGGCATGCTCGACATCCAGACCGGCACCCTCGACGACCCGGACGCCATGCCCCCGACCGCCCATATCCAGACCGCCGAGCGCCTCGGCTGGATGGGGGAGGCGCACGCCCTGCCGAGCTTCGCGCGCTTCCCGGGCCCGCCGGTAACCGAGCCTTAGGCGCTCCCGGCGGACAAGGGAGGATCGTTCGGACGGGGTTTTGGCGTCATGGAGAGCAGCACGGCGCAGGGTCCCGGCGCGGCGGAGGGCGTCGAGGGCATCCTGCCGGCCCAGGCCATCGCGGCCCTCACGCGCGCCGGCGGGATCGGACCCGCCGAGCCCTACGCCACCGACCAGATCCAGCCCGCGAGCCTCGACCTGCGGCTCGGGCAGCGCGCCTACCGGGTCCGGACGAGCTTCCTTCCGGGGGGCGGGCGCACGGTCTCAGCCTGCGTCGAGGCGCTGGCGCTGCACGCCATCGACCTGCGGCCGGGGGCGGTGCTGGAGACGGGCTGCGTCTACATCGCCGAGTTGCAGGAGAGCCTGAACCTGCCCGCGGACCTCTCAGCCAGCGCCAACCCGAAGAGCTCGACGGGGCGCATCGACGTGTTCACCCGCGTCATCACCGACCGGGGCCGCGCCTTCGACCAGGTCGAGGCGGGCTACCGGGGACCGCTCTACGCCGAGATCTCGCCGCGCACCTTCCCCGTCCTCGTGCGGACGGGCTCGCGCCTCTCGCAGATCCGCTTCCGCCGGGGCGACCCCCGCCTGCGCGAGGCGGATCTCGCCGCGCTGCACGCCCGCACGCCCCTGGTGAACGTGCCCGATCCCTCCCTGCAGGGGGGCGTGGCCGTGTCGGTGGACCTCGCGGGCTTCGACGGGCTGATCGGCTACCGCGCCAAGCGCCATACCGGCCTCGTGGACGTGGACGCCCCCGGAGCCCACCGCAGCGCGGATTTCTGGGAGCCGCTGCCCGCCGACGGCTCCGGCACCCTCATCCTCGATCCCGGCCAGTTCTACATCCTGGCCTCGAAGGAGGCGGTGCAGGTGCCGCCCGACCACGCCGCCGAGATGGTGCCCTTCGATCCGCTGGTCGGCGAGTTCCGGGTCCACTACGCGGGCTTCTTCGATCCGGGCTTCGGCCATGCGGGGGCGGGGGGCAGCGGGGCGCGGGCGGTGCTGGAGGTGCGCTCGCGCGACGTGCCCTTCCTGCTGGAGGACGGCCAGATCGTCGGCCGCCTCGTCTACGAGCGCATGGCCGCGCTGCCGGAGACCCTCTACGGCGCGGGTGCCGGCTCGAACTATCAGGCGCAGGGTCTGAAGCTCTCCAAGCACTTCGTCTGATTGGGCCGGGGCCGCTCCGCACCCCGCGGGCGCCCAGATCAGGTCCCCGAGACGCTGCGCGCGAAGGCGCGCACGAGGGGCATGTCGAGCTTGTCCTTCATGCCGAGCAGGATGTCGATGGCGTCGGCGCTGGGCATCGGCGCGCGGTAGGGGCGGCTCTCCACCAGGGCCGCGTAGATGTCGCAGATCGTGGTCAGCCGCACGGGATCGCTGATCTGCCCGCCCGAGAGGCCGTCGGGATAGCCGGACCCGTCCAGGGCCTCGTGGTGGTGGCGCACCACCTCCAGGGTCGTGGTGTCGAAACCGCCGGCCTCCACCAAGATCTGGTGGCCGAGGGCGGCATGGGTGCGCATCACCGCGAACTCGTCCGGGTCGAGGCGGCCGGGCTTGTTCAGGACGGCGAGCGGGATGCGCGCCTTGCCGACATCGTGCACCAGGGCGGCGCGGACGAGGTGCTGGCGGTCGCGCTCGGAGAAGCCGAGATCGATCGCGAAGGTCGCGGTGAGCCCGGTGACGAGCAGGCAATGCTGGTAGGTGGCATCGTCGTAGCTGCGCACCTTGGTCAGCCAACGCTCCAGGCCGCCCACCTCCACCGCGGTGAGCACGGGGGCGAGGCCCTCGTCCACCGCCGCGGCATCGACCGGACCGCCGGTGCGGGCGACGTCGAGGAGGCCGGTGATCACGCTGCCGGCCTGGTTGGCGCCCTGCGCCACCACCGCCTCCACCGTGCTGGCGGGGCGCAGATGGGCGAGGACGGCCTGCGCCACCGTGCGCACCGGGGTGCCGCCGGGGAGGCAGAGGCCGGCGCCGAGGCTGCGCGCCTGGGCCATGCTGCGCTCGCTCAT
Source organism: Methylobacteriaceae bacterium (assembly GCA_947444195.1). Lineage (GTDB taxonomy): Bacteria > Pseudomonadota > Alphaproteobacteria > Rhizobiales > Beijerinckiaceae > Methylobacterium. The sequence goes on from CANEZL010000019.1 coordinate 15,907, forward strand.
GGTGCGCATCAGGCAGATCAGCGGCGTCTTCGATCCGCCGAGCGCGGCCACGTAGCTGCGCAGGGACAGGACCGAGGCCGGCTGCATCAGGTCGAGATCGGCCACGAGGCCGAGGGCCGGCACCCCGAGTTCCACGGGGCGGCTTCCAGGGACGACGACCCGGCACGGGGCGATCTGCTCGAGGAGTTGCGACAGGCCGATGCTGCGGTCGGCGCGGTCGGTGAGGAGGACCAGCATGCCGGCGTCAGCCCTCCCGGCCGCCGCCGAGGCGCCTCGATGACGTCTCTCCTGCCCGCATCCCGTCAGGCCTCCCCATCCCCGCCGTTCCGCCTCGTGGGGCGTGGCGCGCCGGTTACCCATACTATGGACTGGCAATCTTTCGGGAATGTTATCCCGGCTCCGAAACGGGCCGGCGCCCGCGCCGCCGGGGCCGGCCGGACGACGGGCGCGTCAGAGCGCGGACTTGGTGACCTGCCCCGGTCCGGCGCGGTCGGTCGGGGGGCCGGGCACCGCCACCCGCGCCTCGCCGCCGCCCTGCGCCGGCACGGCCAGGGCGGGGCGCGCCGCCAGGGGCGGCAGGGGCGGGAGCGGGGCGGGATCGGACACCCCGCGCAGGAAGGGCAGGGTGAAGGCGGCGAGCACCGCCAGGGCGACCAGCGCCCCCGTCAGCATGCCGCGCAGGACGCCGCTCGACGGGCGCGCCGGGCCGGCCTGCCGCAGCGGGCCGGGGGCGAGGCGCGCACGGCGGCGGAACAGGCCGCCGCGCGCGGTCGAACGATCCGAGCGCGCGAGGAATTCGTTCATCACGGTTCGTGGGACGGGGCGGTGACGATGCCGTCTCCTGATCGGCGGAAGGGGCCAAATCAAGGCTGAGGCCGCTCCGGCACGGGCGGGTGCCGTCGTGTTCTAGAGCACGATGCGGAAAAGTGGAATCCGGTTCTCCGAACTCATCGTGCGACCACAAAGAGATAGAGCATCGTCCCGAAAGGTGGTTGCCGGCTTTCGGGAAAAGATGATGCAAAACCAAGAGTCTAGCGCATCGTCCCGGCTCCGATTTCCGGGACGACGCGCTCGGAGGCGCCGACCCGCAGGGCGGCCGGGGCGGGCGCAGGCGCGGGATCGTCGGACAGCTCGGCCTCGCAGCGGGCGGCCAGGGCGAAGAAGCGCCGGCGCACCTCGGGGGCGTAGGGGTTCGCCCGCTCGATGGCCTGGAACACCTCGGGCGCGTCGTGCCGCACCATGCCGACCGCCTGCATGAGCAGATCGAAGCTCCGGGTCGTCATCCGGCTCGGCAGGGGCTCCATCGCCACCAGCACCTTCGCGATGAGGTGGGTGAGCCCCTGCACCGCCGCGGCCTCGCGGTCATGGGCCTCCGGCGTCGTGACGATGACGGCGAGGCCGAGCACCCGGCGCAGGAAGGCCGCAGCCCGGAGCCCGAGCCGGCCCCGGACGGGGCACACGGCGATCTTCAGGCCCGCGATGCCGCCGGCCGCGCTCTGCGGGCCGAACAGGGGATGGGTCGCCAGGATCTCCACGTGGGGCGGCAGCCCCGCGCACATGATCGCGACGGGCCGGGTCTTCACCGAGCCCACGTCGACGACGAGGGTGCCCGGCCGCAGATGCGGGGCGATCCCGGCCACCGCCTCGGCGAGGCGCGAGACGGGCACCGCGAGGATCACCACCGCGCACCGGGCGGCCTCGCGCAGGGAGGCCCGGGTCGCGCCCGGCACGTCACCGGCAGCCGGCGCCGGATCGTAGACCCGCAGCACGGCGTGCGGGGCGAGATGCCGGGCGATCAGGCGGCCGAAGGCGCCGAATCCGACGATGCCCACCGTCGGGCGCAACAGGGTGACCGGAGAGGATGACACGGACGACCTCGGACGAAAGGCGCGAGGCCGACGGTCATCTGAGGGGGTTCCAACCGGCGGCGACGCGGCGGTTGGGCACGACGAGCACCACCGCTATGGCAGCGGGGGGTAATACGGCGCGGAGAGGCGGGGGCTCGTCATGATGACCGGCCGCTTAGACCGGGCCCGGCCCGCCGTCAACGCTCTCCGGCGGGGCGCGTCAGGCGGCGGCCGCCGCGTCGAGAAGCCAGGCCACGGTGCCGGCGCTGCGCAGCCGGCCGGCCGGCAGGTCCTCGCCCCCGGCCAGCCGGGCCAGGGGCGCGCGCTTGCCCGCCCCCGTCACCAGGAAGAGGGTGCGGCGGGCGGAGGCGAGGGCCGGAAAGGTCAGGGTGACCCGCGGCACGAAGGGTTCGAGCCCCGCCTCGGGGACGGCCACGGCGAGGGCGTCCCCCGCGTCGAGGGCCGGCTTGCCGGGGAAGAGCGAGGCGGTGTGCCCGTCCTCGCCGAGCCCCAGCAGGACGAGGTCGAAGAGGGGGCGGGCGGGATCGAGCCTGTCGGCCCCGTAGAAGGCGCGCAGCGTCCGGTCGTAGGCCTCCGCCGCCGCCTCCGCGCCGTGGTCGGCGGGGATGGCGTGGAGATGGCTCGCCGGGATCGGCGCATCGGGCCCGAAGGCCTCGCAGACCATGTGGACGTTGCTGCGCGGGTCGTCCCAGGGCACCGCGCGGTCGTCCCCGAAGAACCAGTGGATCCGCGCCCAGGGCAGGCGGTCGGCGTAGTCCGGCCCGGCCAGGAGGCGGTAGAGGCGCTTGGGCGTCGAGCCGCCGGACAGGCAGACCGCGACGCGCTCCGCGGGCGCCTCGGCGCAGGCGGCGAGGAGCCGGGCAGCCGCCTCCCGCGCCACCGCGTCGGCATCGGCCAGCACCTCGGCGCCGGGGGGAAGGGCAGTCGGCATCGCGGAACCTCGTTCGAGCGGCGGCCCGCAGGCTACATCTTGGGTTAGGCTACATCTTGGGTTGGGCTACATCTTGGGTTCCTTGGGCTCCAGATGCCCTCCGAATCCCTTGCGCATGGCCGAGAGCAGCTTGTCGGCGTAGGATTCGTGCTCGCGGGAGCGGAAGCGCCGGTAGAGGGCGCTCGACAGGACGGTGGCCGGCACGCCCGACTCCACGGCGGCGTTGATGGTCCAGCGTCCCTCTCCGGAATCGGCAACGTGGCCGGAATAATCCTCCAGGTGCTCGTCGCCGGCGAGCGCGCTCGCGGTGAGGTCGAGGAGCCAGGAGGAGACCACGCTGCCGCGCCGCCAGACCTCGGCGATGTCGCCGAGGTTCAGGTCGTAGCGCCGGGCCTGCGGCACGTCCTCGGAATCGGCGTGGCGGAGGATGTCGAAGCCCTCGGCATAGGCCTGCATCAGGCCGTACTCGATGCCGTTATGGACCATCTTCACGAAATGGCCGGCGCCGCAGGGGCCGGCATGGATGTAGCCGTGCTCGGCGCGCGGATCGCGCCCCTCCCGGCCGGGGGTGCGCGGGATCTCGCCGAGCCCCGGCGCCAGGGTCCTGAAGATCGGATCGAGCCGGTCGACGGCTTGGCTGTCGCCGCCGATCATCATGCAGTAGCCGCGCTCCAGCCCCCAGACGCCGCCGGACGTGCCGACATCGACGTAGTGGATGCCCTTGTCGCGCAGGGACGCGGCCCGGCGCACGTCGTCCCCGTAGAAGGAGTTGCCGCCGTCGATGATGGTGTCGTCCGCCTGCATCAGACCGCCGAGCGCCTCGACGGTCTCCTCGGTGACGGCGCCCGCGGGCAGCATCACCCAGGCGGCGCGGGGCGTCTCGAGCTTGGCGACGAGATCCTCCAGGCTCTCCGCCGCGACCGCCCCCGCCTCGACGAGGGCGGCGACGGCCTGCGGGTCTCGGTCGTAGACCACGGCGCCGTGCCCGTCCCGCAGGAGGCGCCGGACGATGTTGCCGCCCATCCGGCCGAGGCCGATCATGCCGAGTTGCATCGCTGTCGCTCCTGCGCGGGTCCCCGAGGGGATGGGAAGGGGGAGGCCGGCGACGCCGGCCCCCGGTGGGGTCAGGCGACGGCCGCCTTGAGGGCGGCGGCGATGCGCTTCAGGCCGGCGGCGAGGTCGCCCCGGACGTGGACGCGCAGGGCCCGGCGCCCGCGCTCGGCCAGCACCGCGAAGTCGCCGCGGGCCTGGGCGGCGACCACGGTGGAGAAGCCGAGCTTGCGTCCGGGGATGGCGAGATCCGCGCCGGGCTCCGCGGTGATCTGCAGGAAGACGCCGCTGTCCGGGCCGCCCTTGTAGGCCTGGCCGGTGGAGTGGAGGAAGCGCGGCCCGAATTCCAGGCAGGTGGCCACCTGGCGGGCATCGCGCACGGCGAGCCGCGCCTCCTGCAGCACCGCGTGGTTCGCCCCATCGCGCGGCACGTAGGCGAGGAGCGCGAGGTAGTCCCCGGCCTTCGCCCGCGCCAGATGGGCCTTCACGGCGGCCTCGAACCCGTCGCCGGCCTCCGGCAGCGCCCCGGCATTGGCGGGATCGGCGTAGAGGGCCAAGGTCTCGTCCGACCAGAGCGGCGTCTCGGCGGGGAGCGCGCCGCTCTCTTCGGCGGCGGCGAACAGCTTCTTCGTCTCGACCTTGCTGGCCTCGACGTCGGGCTGGTCGAAGGGGTTGATGCCGATCACCGCGCCCGCCACCGCGGTCGCCATCTCGAAGCGGAAGAACTCCTGCGGCAGTTGCTCGACCGTCTCCAGGCCGATGCGGACCACCGGATGCCCCTCGCGCTCCAGGCTGCGCAGGGCCTCGTCCTGCTGCGTCACCGCGTGGCGCTCCGAGCGCAGGTAGACGAAGACCCGGTCGTGGCCGTAGGCGGCGGGCACGTCCACGGGCTCGTCGTCCACCGGGATCAGGCCTTTGCCCTGCTTGCCCGTCGATTCCGCGATGAGCTGCTCGGCCCAGGCCCCGAAGCTCGCGATGTCGGGGGAGGCCACCAGCGTGACCTTGTCGCGGCCCTGGAGCGCCGCGGCCCCGATGAGCGCGCCGAGGCGCACGCCCGGGTTCTCGGAGGGCGGCACCGCCGGCCCGCAGGAGCGGACCATGGTTCGCGCGCAATCGAGGAACTCGCGGATGTCGATGCCGATGGCGGCGGCCGGCACCAGCCCGAAGGCCGAGAGCACCGAGTAGCGCCCGCCGATCTGCGGCACCCCGAAGAAGATCTTCTCGAACTTGTCGTCCCGGGCCGCCGTCTCCATGGCCGAGCCCGGATCGGTGACGGCGACGAAGTGCGAACCCGCCTTCTCGCCCACGACCTCCTTCATCCGGCCGAGGAAGTAGTCGCGGAAGACGTTGGGCTCGAGCGTCGAGCCGGATTTCGAGGCGACGATGAAGAGGGTGTTCGGCAGGTCGACCGCGGCCTCGACGGCGCGAACCTCGTCGGGATGGGTCGAGTCGAGGATGCGCAGCGTCGGGAAGCCCTCGCGGCTGCCGAAGGTCAGGCTCAGGACCTCGGGGCCGAGGCTGGATCCGCCCATGCCGAGGACCACGGCGTCGCGGAAGCCGCGGGACTTCACCCAGTCCGCGAAGGCCGCGTAATCCTCCGCCTTCTCCAGTTCGTCCTCGACGATGCGCAGCCAGCCGAGCCACCTGTCCTCGTCAGCCCCCGACCAGACGGTGCTGTCGTGCGCCCAGAGGCGGCGGATCGCCCCGCTCGCCCGCCAGGACTCGACCACCTCGGCGGTCTTCTTCTCCAGATCCTCCGCGGTGGCGAAGCTCTGGCTGTTGAGGCGCTGGCCGAGCAGCGCCGCGCGCTTGCCGGCGACCGCGCCGAGGAGCTTGTCGGCGGCGTCGATGAAGAGCTGCACGCCCTCTTCCACGAGCTGCCCGGCGACCGCGTCGATGTCGATGCCGGCCTTGGCGAGCGCGTTCATCACGGCCTGCGCCCCGTCGACATCCTCCTCGATAGTGGCGCGGACCTCGCCGTGGTCGCGGAAGGCGTCCATGGTGGCCGGCGGCATGGTGTTGACGGTGTTCGGCCCGATCAGTTCCTCGACGTAGAGCACGTCGGAATAGGCCTTGTTCTTGGTGCCCGTGGAGGCCCAGAGCAGGCGCTGCGCCTTGGCGCCCTTGCCCGCCAGCGCCTGCCACTTGTCCTCGGCGAAGATCGCCTTGTAGCGCTGGTAGGCGAGCTTGGCGTTGGCGATCGCGACCTTGCCCTTGAGGGATTCCAGCGCCGTCTTCGCGAGCGGATCGCTCGCCGCGGCGGCCTTCTCGTCGATCAGCTTGTCGACGAGGCTGTCGATCCGGCTGATGAAGAAGCTCGCCACGCTGGCGATGCGCGAGACGTCGTGGCCGGCGCGCGCGCGCTCCTCCAGCCCCTCGACGAAGGCGCGGGCGACCTTCTCGTATTCCCCTTGCGAGAACAGCAGGGTGACGTTGATCGAGATGCCCTCCGCCGTCAGCTGACGGATCGCCGGGATGCCCGCAGGGGTCGCCGGCACCTTCACCATCAGGTTGTCGCGCTTGACCATCGCGTGCAGGCGGCGCGCCTCGGCGAGCGTCTCCTCGGTGTCGAGCGCGAGGTAGGGCGAGACCTCGAGGCTCACGTAGCCGTCGGCCCCGTCGCTCGCCTCGTAGACCGGGCGCAGCACGTCGGCCGCGTTCTGGATGTCCTCGACGGCGAGCCCCTCGTAGAGATCGATGACGCGGGAATCGCCCGCCTCCATCACCGCCTTCAGGCTCGCATCGTACTCGTCCGAGTGGCCGATCGCCTTCTCGAAGATCGAGGGGTTCGAGGTGACGCCGCGCAGGCCGTCCCGCTCCACGAGGGCCTTGAGCTCGCCCTTGGCGATGAAGCCGCGCGCCACGAAGTCGAGCCAGACCGCTTGATCCTGTTCGTCGTGCAGGGCCTTGAGCGCGTTCATGTCGATGCCTCGCGAGGTCTTCGGACGCGCCTCGGAAGACGGGCGGCGCCCCGGACGGTGATACGGACGATGTAGGCGCGCGGACCGCCCCACCACAGGGGCGGTCCGCGCAGGAAGACCCGTTCTCGGGCTAGTTCGCGTGCTTGTGCTTGGCGATCTGGTCGCGGGCGGCCTGGAGCACCTTCTCGGGGGTGAAGCCGAACTTGCCGAGGAGGTCCTTGATCGGGGCCGAGGCGCCGAAGGTGTGCATGCCGACGATGCTGCCCGACGAGCCGGCGTAGCGGTCCCAGCCGATCACCGAGCCCTGCTCCACGGCGACGCGCGCCAGCACCGTCGGCGGGAGCACGTCGTTGCGGTAGGCTTCCGGCTGGCGCTCGAACAGGTCCCAGGAGGGCATCGAGACGACGCGCGCCCGCACGCCCTCGCCCTTCAGGGTCTCGTAGGCGCCGATGCAGAGCTGCACCTCGGAGCCGGTGCCGATCAGGATCACCTCCGGCGTTCCCTCGCAATCGGCCAGCACGTAGCCGCCCTTCGCGGTGCCGGAGGCGGCGCCGTATTTCGCGCGGTCGAGGGTCGGCAGCGGCTGGCGCGAGAGGGCGAGCACCGCCGGCTGGTCCTTCAGGGAGAAGATCACCCGGTAGGCTTCGGCCACCTCGTTGGCGTCGGCCGGGCGCAGGGTCACGAGGCCGGGGATGACGCGCAGGCTGATGAGCTGCTCGACGGGCTGGTGGGTCGGCCCGTCCTCGCCCACGCCGATCGAGTCGTGGGTGAAGATGTGGAAGACCGGCAGTTCCATCAGCGAGGCCAGCCGGATCGGCGGGCGCATGTAGTCGGCGAAGACGAGGAAGGTGGCGCCGTAGGCGCGCAGGCCCACGAGGCCGAGCCCGTTCACGATGGAGCCCATCGCGTGCTCGCGCACGCCGAAATGGATGTTGCGCCCGCCCGGCTCGAAGGGCGTGAGCGAGCCCGCCCCCTCGAAGGTGAGGTTCGACTTGTTCGACGGCGCGAGATCCGCCGAGCCGCCGAGCAGGAAGGGCACGGCTTTCGCGATGGCGTTGAGCACCTTGCCGGAGGATTCGCGGGTGGCGAGGCCCTTGGCGTCGGCCTCGAAGACCGGGATGTCCCGGTCCCAGCCCTCGGGCAGGCGCCCCTCGAGGAAGGCGTCGAGCTCCTCCGCGTGCTGCGCATCCGCCGCCTTGGCGTCCTTCAGGAAGCCCTGCCACTGGTCGTGGAGGGCCGCGCCGCGCTTGCCGATGCCCTCGCGGAAGGTCTCGTGGACGCCGTCGGGCACGAGGAACTGCGCGTCCTCGGGCCAGCCATAGGCGCGCTTGGCGCCCTTGACCTCGTCCTCGCCGAGCGCATCCGAGTGGGCCTTGGCGGTGCCCTGCTTCTTCGGCGCGCCGTAGCCGATCACCGAGTTGACCACGATGAGCGTCGGCCGGTCGCCCGATTGCAGGAAGGTCTCGATGGCGGCCGAGATCGCGTGCGCGTCGTTGGCGTCGGCGACGCGCAGCACCTGCCAGCCATAGGCCAGGAAGCGGGTGGCGACCTCCTCGCCGAAGGCGAGCTCGGTATGGCCCTCGATGGTGATGGTGTTGTTGTCGTAGATCCAGCACAGGTTCGCGAGGCGCAGATGCCCGGCGATCGAGGCGGCCTCGGAGGCCACGCCCTCCATCAGGTCGCCGTCCGAGCAGATCGCGTAGACGTTGTAGTCGAAGAGGGGCAGGCCCTCGCGGTTCAGGCGCTCGCCGAGGAAGCGCCCGCCCATCGCCATGCCCACCGAGTTCGCCACGCCCTGGCCGAGAGGGCCCGTGGTGGTCTCGACGCCGGTGGTGAGGTGGTATTCCGGATGGCCCGGGGTGCGGCTGTCGAGCTGGCGGAACTTCCTGATGTCGTCGAGGGACACGGCGGGCGCGTTGCCGCCGTCCGTCTCCGCCACCTCGGCGAGGTGGAGGAGGGCGTAGAGCAGCATCGAGGCGTGGCCGGCCGAGAGCACGAAGCGGTCGCGGTTCGGCCAGTGGGGATTGGCCGGATCGTAGCGCAGGTAGCGGTTCCACAGGGTGAAGGCGACGGGGGCGAGCGCCATCGGCGCGCCGGCATGGCCGGAATTGGCCTTCTGCACCGCGTCGATGGCGAGCGTGCGGATCGTGTCGACCGCCCGCTTCTCCGCCTCGCTCAGGCCGGCCTTGGCGACCGTGTCTGCTCCGCTCATCGTGTTCCGTCCTTCTCTGGGGCTCAGGGCGCGGCCGCGGCGGCGATCTGCGCCGCCATGGCTGGCTCCCGGCCCGGGCCGTGATCGTCGGACCCGCCGCGCTCTTTGGCGGGTCCTTCCGTGCGGCTGTAATTGAGGATGGTGTTGACGAGCGCAACGTGCGTGAACGCCTGGGGGAAGTTGCCCACCATGCGTTTCTCGGCGACGTCGTACTCCTCGGAGATCAATCCGACATCGTTGCAGATGCCGATCAGGCGCTCGATCAGGACGCGTGCCTCCGCGCGCCGGCCGAGGCCGATGAGGTTGTCGGCGTACCAGAAGCTGCAGGGCAGGAAGGCGCCCTCGCCGCCGGGCAGGCCGTCCGTCGTCTGGTCGTGGGTCTCGTAGCGCAGGACGAAGCCGTCGCGCATCAGCCGCCGCCCCACCGCCTCGACGGTGCCGACCACGCGGGGATCGTCCTGGGGCAGGAAGCCCATATGGGCGATCAGCAGCAGGCTCGCGTCGAGGTCGGTCGAGCCGTAGAACTGCACGAAGCTGTTCTGCACCGGGTCGTAGCCCTTGGCGCAGACCTCGGCGTGGATCTCGTCGCGGGTCGCCCGCCACCGGTCCAGGGGCGGCTCGGGCAGGGGCCGGCCGCCCTGGTTCAGCACGGGGCCGCCCGCTTCGAGGATCGCCTCCCAGTTGCGGATGGCGCGGTCGTAGGCGACCCAGGCCATGACCTTCGAGTGGGTGAAGTGCTTGCGCCCGCCGCGCACCTCCCAGATCCCCTCGTCGGGCTGGCGCCAGGCGGTGTCGAGATGGGTCATCAGGGCGCGGCCCACGCGGAACCCCTCGCGGTCCTCGGGGATGCCGCGCTGGCGGGCCTGGAACAGGGCGTCGAAGACCTCGCCGTAGACGTCGAGCTGGAACTGGTTCACCGCCGCGTTGCCGACGCGAACGGGCTTGGAGCCCTCGTAGCCGGGCAGCCAGTCGAGCTCGATCTCCGGCAGGAGGCGCTCGCCCGCGATGCCGTAGAGGATGTGCGCCTGCTCCGGGTTGCCGGCCACCGCGCGGCTGAGCCAGTCGCGCCAGGCGCGGGCCTCGTCGATGTAGCCCGAATCCATCAGCGCGAGCAGGGTGAAGGTCGAATCGCGCAGCCAGCAGAAGCGGTAGTCCCAGTTACGCACGCCCCCGAGCTGCTCGGGCAGGGAGGTGGTGGGCGCCGCCACGATGCCCCCGGTGGGCCGGTAGATCAGCGCCTTCAGGGTGAGGAGCGAGCGCTTCAGGATCGCGTCCCAGGGCGTGCCCTTCGCGCAATGGTCCGACCAGTCCCGCCACAACCGGTCGGTGGCCGCGAGCACCCGGCGCGGCTCGATGGGGGAGGGGTCGTCCTCGTGGGAGGCGCCGTAGCTCAGCACGAAGCGCGCGGTCTCGCCCGCATGGACCGTGAACTCGGAGACCGTGGTCTGCCGCTTCGAGCCGTGGACCGGCACGTTGGTGCGCAGGACCACCTTGTGGGGCCCGGCGATCATGCGCAGGTCGTCGAGCTCGCTGCGCGAGACCCAGGGCACGGCCGAGCCGTAATCGAAGCGCACCGCCATCTCCGTGCGCATGGCGACGCGCCCGCGCATGCCCTCCACGAGGCGGATCAGGTGCGAGCCGTCGTCGGCGGGCATGAAGTCGGTGACCAGCACCTCGCCCTCGTGGGTGCGGTGGCGCGTCTCGAGGACGAGGGTGCCGTCACGATAGCACCGGGTGGTCTCCACATGGGGCGCCACGGGCCCGAGCTGCCAGAAGCCGTGCTCGTCGGTGCCGAGGAGACCCGCGAACAGGGCGGAGGCGTCGAAGCGCGGCCAGCACAGCCAGTCGACGCTTCCGGTGCGGCTGATCAGGGCTGCCGTGCGCCCGTCGCCGACGAGCGCGTAATCCTCGATGCGAGCCGCCATGCCGTGGAATCCGCCGGGACATCCTGCCGGAAGGGGGATCCCCTCCGATGCGGTGCACCTAGTTCGCCCTCCCGGTGGATCCAGGGCCGCCTCAGCGCATCGCGGCCATGACGGCGGAGACCGATCCGCCGAGGGAGTCCGCCCGGTCCTTCAGGAAGACGGCGGTCTCGCCGGCCGCGCGCACGGCCGGGGTGACGGTGGCGGCGAAGGGCAGGACGAGGTCCGGCAGCAGGCTCTCCCCCTCGGCGACCTCGGCCGCGCGCGCGGGCGCCATGGGGTCCGCGTGCGGCAGCGGATCGGCGGGCGCCGGCCGGGCGGCGAGGGTTTCCGGCCGGCGGGGCGGCTCGGCGGCGCGCAGGGCTTGGCGCCGGCTCGCCGCCGCGGCGAGGCGCGGCGCCGGGCGCGCGGCGGCGCCCGGCACCAGCGGATAGTGCTCGGCGAAGATCAGGGCGGCCGGCGCCCGCGCGGGCGGCTCGGCGGCGGTGACGGGGGCGAAGGCCTGCGGCCCCACCGCGGCGGCGGGCAGGGCGGGGGCCTTGGCCGGCTCGCGGCAGAGCAGGGAGGCCGCGCCGATCATCACCGCGGTGACGAGGGTCGGCAGGAAGGGCAGGGACAGGCGCGCCTCGGAGCCGCTCGTCAGCGTGTCGCGGAGGGGGTCTCGCCTCGGCATCCGATCCGTCTCCCTGTGCGGTCTGGCACCGACAGATGCCGCCCCGTTTGCGGCGGAAGCTGGGCCATTGCCTTTCGACTTCGTAACGATGATCGAAAGGTTACGCCTCGAACGCGGCACGCCGCTTGCCTGGGCCCGCGCAACGCATAAAGAACCGCCCAAAGCCGGGCAGCGATGACAGAAGCAAGCCTCACCGTCGCCGTGATCGACCCGAGCCGGGCCCGCGCCGCCATCCTGGAGGAGGGCCTGCGCGCCGCCGGCATCGGCCGCATCGTGGTCATCCCCGACACCGCCGACCTGCAGGAGCGCGTGGCCGCCCTCGCGCCGGACGTGGTGGTGATCCACCTGGAGAGCCCGAGCCGGGACATCCTGGAGCAGATGTCGGCGGTCACCCGGCAGGCCGAGCGGCCGGTGGCGATGTTCGTCGACCGCTCCGACGCGGCGATGATGCAGGCCGCCGTCGATGCGGGGATCTCGGCCTACGTGGTGGACGGGCTGAGGGCGGAGCGGATCAAGTCGATCCTCGACATCGCGATCCTGCGCTTCAACGCCTTCGCCCGGCTCCAGCGCGAATTGTCGGAGGCGCGCGGGGAGCTCGCCGACCGCAAGCTGATCGAGCGGGCCAAGGGCATCCTGATGAACCTCAAGAAGCTCTCCGAGGAGGAGGCCTACAAGCAGCTGCGGCGCAAGGCGATGAACGAGAAGCGCAAGATCGTCGACATCGCCCGCGCCATCGTCACCACCGCCGACCTTCTCGGGTGAGGCAGGGGCTCGGGTGAGGCGCAGGAGGCGGCCGGGATGAGATTGCAGATCGGATACGTGCCCCTCTGCGACGCGGCGCCGGTGGTGGCCGCCCACGAGATGGGCTTCGCCCGCGCGGAGGGGCTCGACCTCGACCTCTCGGCCGAGCCCTCCTGGGCGACGCTGCGGGACCGCCTCGCCCTCGGCCATCTCGACGCGGCGCACATGCTGGCGCCCCTGGCGCTGGCGAGCGCGCTGGGCCTGTCCGGCCCGCCCGCCGACCTCCGCGTGCCCCTGTCGCTCAGCCTCAACGGCAACGCGCTCACCCTCACGCACGCGCTCTGGGCGGAGATGGCGCCGGCGGACGACGACCTCGACACCGTGGCGCGCGCCTTCGCCCGCGCGGCGGAGGCGCGCCGCGCCGGGGGCCGGCCGCTGACGCTCGGCACCGTCCACCCCTTCTCCTGCCACACCTATCAGGTCCGCCTCTTCGCCGCCCGCGGCGGCCTCGATCCCGCCGGGATCCGCCTCGTCGCGGTGCCGCCGCAGCACTGCGTCGAGGCCCTGCGCCGGGGGCTGGTGGACGGGTTCTGCGCGGGCGCGCCCTGGAACGCCGTGGCGGTGGCCGCAGGGCTCGGCCGGGTGGCGGCGCTGGGCTGCGCGATCGCCCCGGACGCCCCCGAGAAGGTGCTCGCCGTGTCGGGCCGCCTCGCGGAGGCCTGCCTGCCCCTCGTCCGCGCGGTCGCCCGCGCCGGCCTCTGGTGCGCCGATCCGCAGAACCGCGCCGAACTCGCCCACCGCCTCGCGCGCCGGACCTATCTCGGCCTCGACGCGGAGCTGATCGCGCGCAGCCTCGCGGGGGAGATCGACCGGGACGGGGGGACCCGCCACGTCCCCGAGCACCTGCGCCTCGGCGCGCCGGCCCAGGCCCCGCGCGCCGGGCAGGTGGGCTGGCTGGTGGCGCAGATGGAGGCGGCCGGCCAGCTGCCCGCGGGGGCGGACCTCCTGCGGGAGGCGGAGGCGGTCTACCGCCCGGACCTGTTCGCGGACGCCACGGCCGGCCTCTGAGCGGAGCGCGTCGGCGCGCAAGATCGGCGGTCGGGACGGAACGCATGACGCGCTCGTTCGTTACCGTGTCGCCATGCCCGGATGCCGCAAGCTCGAACCCGCTCCATCCTCCGCCTTCCGGGGCGACCGGGTGCCGCTGTCGCGCTACGTTCGGGTCCGCTCCCGGCCCCCGCGGGCGGCCAACGACAACCGCAGGCTCTCCGCCCCTTCCGTCTGGCACTGGGCGATGCTCGTCGGCCTCGTTCCCACCCTCGGCCTCGTCGCCGCCCTCTCGATCCTGCTCTGATCGTCCCGGCTCGGCCGAACTGAGTCGCCGACAGCGCGCCCTCGCGCCTCCGGACAAGTCTGCTCGGTTTCCGCTCACCCGCCCGTTCTTTGTGCAGTGCGCGCAGGATGCGCCGCGAGGCGTTCGCGGTTGATCCGAAGTGGGGCTGCGGGCTCGCTCTGGGCCCATTCGATTTCCTGTCAGGATGCGGGCCCGTACTTCGGCCTGCGCGACGCCGGCCTCGCGCGGGCCGCCGGACTCACACAACGCGATGGACCGCAGCCTCCCTCCCCCCTCTGCGGGGGAGGGTGCCGAGCGAAGCGAGGCGGGAGAGGGGAGCCACGCTTCCTGCACAGGCCCGGCGTCGATGCCGAGCGCTCACGGCATCGTCGCTCCCCTCTCCCGCCCCCTGCTGACGCAGGGGCCATCCTCCCCAGCCCAACTCGAGCCCGCCCGACTCGGGCACCGGGGAGCGGAACACGGGCAGGCCCGAGTTCCGCGGGAGAAGGGAGACGCGGGCCCGGCCGCGATGCGCAGATCCCGTAGCCCGCCCGGTAGAGGGCGCCCGCGCCGCGTTCGCGAACCGTCCATGACGGTGACGACCCCGCATCGTCCGCGGCCGCTCCGCGCGTAGAGGAGGGGGATGGAACAGCCTAACCCAGCCCGCCGCGAGGCCACCCCGAGCCCGCATCGGCCGCGGCGATCCGCCTCCGCGAGCACCCGGCGGATCGAGCTGGCACGGAACCTGCTCTCAGCTTTCGTGTCCGTCAAAGGCGACGGGCAGCACCGTCAGCGAGGCCGCTGATCCGGTTCGCGCGCATGGCGGTCGAGGCCGCGCGGCGGGACGGTCGGCGGCTTTTTCATGAGCGGTCCGCCAACGCTTCTTCGAGGATCGAGACACTTCGCGCGATGACCCTTCGGACGGATCCGGCCTCTCCCCCGCGCCCGCCCCGCGAGCGCCTCGTGGTCGTCGGCAACGGCATGGCCTCCCTGCGCTTCCTCGAGCGCCTGACGGAGGGCGCGCCCGGCCTCTACGACGTCACCTGCATCGGCGCCGAGCCGGTGGCGGCCTACAACCGCGTCCTGCTCTCCTCGCTGCTCGGCGGCGAGGTCGATGCGGCGGCCTGCGACTTCCGCGGCCTCGACTGGTACGCGGAGCACGGCATCCGCCTGCTCACCGGCGCGCCGGTGACGGCCATCGACCGCGCGAACGGCCTCGCCGTCGTCGGCGAGAGCCACGTCCTGCCCTTCGACAGGCTGGTCCTCGCGGTGGGCTCCACGCCGATCCGCCTGGCGAAGCCCGGCATGGACCTGCCCGGCGTCGTCACCTTCCGCGATCTCGCCGACGTCGCCGCCATCCGGGCGGCGGCGGTGGCCCAGGCGCGGGCCGTCGTCATCGGCGGCGGTCTCCTCGGGCTGGAGGCGGCGGTCGGCCTCGCGCGGCTCGGGGTCGGGACCACGCTCCTCCACGTCATGGACCGCCTGATGGAGCGCCAGCTCGACCACGAGGCCGCCGGGCTCGTGAAGCGGGCGATGGAGGCCCGCGGGGTCGAGGTGCTCCTCAAGGCCGACACCGAGGCGGTCGAGGGCGCGGGACGCGTCGAGCGCCTGCGGCTCGCCGACGGCCGCGTGCTGCCCGCCGACCTCGTGGTGATGTCGGTGGGCGTGCGCCCCTCCCTGGCGCTCGCGCAGTCCGCGGGCCTCGCCACCGGCCGCGGCATCGTCGTGGACGACCGGATGGCGACCTCCGATCCGCGCATCTTCGCCCTCGGCGAGTGCGCCGAGCATCGGGGCCAGACCTACGGCCTCGTGGAGCCCGCCTACGAGCAGGCCGAGGTCCTGGCCCGGCACCTCGCGGGGCAGGAGGCGCGCTACCAGGGCACGGCCCTCGCCACCAGCCTGAAGGTCTCGGGGCTGCCCGTCTTCTCGGCAGGCGTCGTCGACACCCCCGACGACGCCGAGGCCATCGTGATGCGCGACCACGGGGCGGGCCTCTACCGCAAGCTCCTCGTCGGCGAGGGCCGCCTGATCGGCGCGGTCTTCGTGGGCGATATCGGCGAGCAGGGCTGGTGCAAGGAGCTGATCCGCACCGGCGCGCCGGTCTCCGAGCACATCGAAGACATCATGTTCGGGCGCCCCGCGCCCCGGTCCCTCGCAGCGTGAAGGAGGCGGATCATGGCTGAGGACTTCAACGCCGAGCAGAAGCGCTACCTCGAGGGCTTCGCCTCCGGCATCAACGCCGTGCGCCTGACGGGGGGCCTCGCCGCCGGCGCCGCGGGCGCCCCCGCCGCCGAGCCCACGGGCCCCGACGCGATCCACCTCAAGGCGCAGGACCGGACCGTGAAGGACGGCGGCAAGCTCTGCGACCAGGAGAAGTGGAAGCGGGCCGAGAGCCCCTTCGACGGGCACAACCGCCTGAAGGCGGAGGCCGCCACCGGCAAGGCCCCGAAGCCCGAGGACAATTTCCGCTGGCGCTACCACGGCATGTTCTGGGTGGCGCCGACCCAGACCTCCTACATGTGCCGCCTGCGCATCCCGAACGGCATCCTGAAGCACTGGCAGTTCGCCGGCATCGCCGACCTCGCCGACGCCCATGGCGGGCCCTACAGCCACGTCACCACCCGGGCGAACCTGCAGGTGCGCGAGATCAGCCCCGAACATGCCCAACCCTTCCTCGACGGGCTGACCGACCTCGGCCTCACCGCGCAGGGGGCGGGCGCCGACAACATCCGCAACGTCACCGGCTCGCCCACCGCCGGCATCGACGCCCAGGAACTCCTCGACACCCGGCCGCTCGCGCGCTCCTGGCACGACTGGATCCTGCACGACCGCTCCCTCTACGGCCTGCCGCGCAAGTTCAACGTCGCCTTCGACGGCGGCGGCGTGATGCCGGTCCTGGAGGAGACCAACGACATCGGCTTCCAGGCGGTGGAGGTTCTGGAGGGGGCCGCGGTCGCGCCGGGCATCTGGATGCGCCTCGTGCTCGGCGGCATCTCCGGCCACCGGGACCTCGCCCGCGACACCGGCATCGTCCTGAAGCCCGAGGACTGCAACGCGGTGGCCGACGCGATCATCCGCGTGTTCATCGAGAACGGCGACCGGACGAACCGCAACAAGAGCCGGATGAAGTACGTCCTCGACGCCTGGGGCTTCGACAAGTACCTCGCCGCCGTCGAGGAGAAGCTCGGGCGCAAGCTCGACCGGGTCGCTCCCGAGCACGTGGCCCCCCGCAAGCCCACGGACCGCTTCAGCCATGTGGGCGTGCACCGGCAGGTCCAGCCCGGCCTCAACTGGGTCGGCGTGGTCCTCCCCGTGGGGAAGATGACCACCGACGAGATGCGCGCGCTCGCCGGGATCGCCGCCGAGTGCGGCGACGGCCTGATCCGCATGACCGTCTGGCAGAACTTCATCTTCTCCGGCGTGCCCGACGCGAAGGTCGCCGAGGTGGAGGCGCGCGTCGAGGCGCTCGGCCTCTCCGTGAAGGCGGCCGGCATCCGCTCCGGCCTCGTGGCCTGCACGGGGGCCCGCGGCTGCAAGTTCGCGGCCTCCGACACCAAGGGCCACGCGATGATCATCGCCGAGCACGTGGAGCGGACGGTGACCGACCTCGACGTGCCGGTGAACGTGCACCTCACCGGCTGCCACCATTCCTGCGCCCAGCACTACATCGGCGATATCGGGCTCATCGGCGCCAAGGTCCCCGTCTCGGAGGAGGGCGACACGGTGGAGGGCTACGACATCGTGGTCGGCGGGGGCTTCGCCGAGAACCCGAAGATCGGCACCGAGATCTGGAAGGCGGTGAAGGCCGAGGACGCGCCCGCCCGCGTCGAGGCCCTGCTGCGCGCCTATCTCGCCCGCCGCACCGGGCCGGAGGAGAGCTTCCAGGCCTTCACCAGCCGCACCGGCGCGGAGGCGCTCCGCGACGCCGCCGAGGAACAGCCCGCCCTTAAGGCCGCGGCGTGATGCCGGCGCCGCGCAGGAGCGCCTCTCTCCTCCCCCCGGATCTCGGGCTTGCCCGAGATCCGCACCTTGCTTGCCCGGATCGGGCAGGCCCGATCCGGGTGGGGAGGAGCCGGAGATGGGGGTGGCGCAGGAGGCGACGGAACGCTCGATCCTGAACCACCCCCACCCCTCTACCCCTCCCCGCAAGGGGGAGGGGATCACGGCCCGTCGGAATCTTCAGGTCTCGCCATGACCCAGCACGTCACTCCCCCCCTCGTCCTGATCCCCGAGACCGCGCCCTTCGATCCGGACCAGCGCGCCTGGCTCTCGGGCTATTTCTCGGCGCTCCTCGGGCCCGCGATCGAGGGCGCCACCGCGCTGGCGCCCGGCGAGATGCCGGCCGGCGGCAAGAAGCTCGCCGACAACGACGACGCGCCTTGGCACGACCCCTCCATGCCGCTCGGCGACCGGATGGCTTTGGCGAAGGACAAGTCCGAGCCGCAGAAGCTGATGGCGGCCATGGCCCAGCAGGA
Source organism: Methylobacteriaceae bacterium (assembly GCA_947444195.1). GTDB lineage: Bacteria > Pseudomonadota > Alphaproteobacteria > Rhizobiales > Beijerinckiaceae > Methylobacterium. Next base: position 34,033 of record CANEZL010000019.1, read on the forward strand.
TTGCGGCCAGTGCGGCTACAACTGCGCCGACTACGCCAACGCGCTGTTCCTCAAGAAGGAGGAGCGCCTGAACCTCTGCCAGCCCGGCGGCAAGGAAACCCTCCGGATGCTGAAGAAGCTGGAGGAGGAGTTCGGCGGCGCGGACGGGGCCGCGCCCGCCGCGGCGGAGGCGGCCCCGAAGGAGACCGCGCTCGGGCCGCTCGGCTACTGCCGCGAGAACCCGGTCCACGCGACCTTCCTCTCCCGCACGCGTCTCAACGCCCCGGGCGGCGAGAAGGAGACGTGGCACATCGAGATCGACCTCAGCGACACGCCGATCCAGTACGTGGTCGGCGATTCACTGGGCCTGTTCCCGGCCAACGCCCCGGCGCTCGTCGATGCGGTGATCGCGGAACTGGGCACCCGCCCCGAACGGATGATCGGCGGCAAGACCCTGCGGGACGCGCTGCTCGCCGACTACGCCCTGGGCGCGGCGCCGGACAACCTCTACCAGCTCCTCTCGCTCCTCACCTCGGGGGAGGCGCGCAGGAAGGCGCAGGCGCTCGCCGCGGGCGAGGATCCGGACGGGGACGCGGCCTATCTCGACGTGCTCGGCGCGCTCCACAAGTTCCCCGGCGCCCGGCCCGATGCCGAGGTGTTCCTCGAGGCGCTGGACGCCCTCCAGCCGCGGCTCTACTCGATCTCGTCCTCGCCGAAGATGGATGTCGGCCGGGTCTCCCTGACGGTCGACGCGGTGCGCTACAACCACCGCTCGCGCCTGCGGCTCGGCGTGGCCTCGACGCATCTCGGCGAGCGCATGCCCGAGCGGACGAAGGTCAAGATCTACCTTCAGAAGGCGCACGGCTTCGCCCTGCCCGAGGATCTCTCGAAGGACGTGATCATGTGCGGCCCCGGCACCGGCATCGCGCCGTTCCGGGCCTTCCTGCGCGAGCGCGCCGCCACGCAAGCGCCCGGCCGCAACTGGCTGTTCTACGGCCACCAGCGCCAGGCCTCGGACTTCTTCTACAAGGACGAGTTGAATGGGCTGAAGGACGCCAAGGTCCTCACCCGCCTGTCGCTCGCCTGGTCCCGCGACGGCTCCGAGAAGACCTATGTCCAGGACCGCATGCGCGAGAACGGCGCCGAGCTGTGGAAATGGCTGGAGGGCGGCGCCCATTTCTACGTCTGCGGCGACGCCAAGCGCATGGCCAAGGACGTGGAGCGCGCGATCATCGACGTGGCCGCGAGCCACGGCGGCAAGAACCCGGACGAGGCGGTGGCCTACCTCGCCGCCCTGAAGAAGGCCGGCCGCTACCAGGCCGACGTGTACTGAGGCGCCCGAACCGCGCCGCGCTCCCTCTCCCGCACGGGAGAGGGGACCCGCGCCAGGTCCGGCATCGTCGCGTCGCGAAGGGGCTGAAGTCGTTCGAGCGGCCCGACTCTTGCTCCCGCCCCCGCACAACCCATCCGTGAGGAGCCAGGCATGACCGCGCACGCGCCGGAGCAGACCGTCCGCACCACCTGCCCCTATTGCGGGGTCGGCTGCGGCGTGCTCGCCACGCCGGACGGGCAGGGGGGCGCGGCGATCGCGGGGGATCCCGAGCATCCGGCCAATCTCGGGCGGCTCTGCTCGAAGGGCTCGGCGCTGGGCGAGACCCTGTCGCTGGAGAACCGGCTGCTGCACCCCGAGGTGGACGGGGAGCGCCGCAGCTGGGAATCGGCGCTCGGCACCGTGGCGGGGGCCCTGCGCAAGGTCGCCGAGCAGCACGGGCCGGACGCGATCGCCTTCTACCTCTCGGGCCAGTTGCTGACCGAGGATTACTACGTCGCCAACAAGCTCGCGAAGGGCTTCATCGGCACGCCCCACGTCGACACCAACTCGCGCCTGTGCATGTCGAGCGCGGTCGCCGCCCATCGCCGCGCCTTCGGCTCGGACACGGTGCCCGGCTGCTACGCCGATCTCGACGAGGCCGACCTCATCGTGCTGACCGGCTCGAACGCCGCTTGGTGCCACCCGATCCTGTTCCGCCGCATGGTCGACGCGCGGATGAAGCGCGGCACCAAGCTCGTGGTGATCGACCCGCGCAGGACCCAGACGGGGGAGGAGGCCGACCTCTTCCTCGGGATCCGGCCGGGCAGCGACACCGCCCTGTTCTCGGGGCTCCTCGTGCATCTGGCCGATGCCGGCATCCTCGATGCCCGCTTCGTCGCCGACCACACTGCGGGCTTCGAGGCCGCCCTCGACCGCGCGCGGCTGATCGCGCCGGACCGCGCCGCGGTCGCCCATCTCACCGGCCTGAGCGAGGGGGAGATCGGCGCCTTCTACGACCTGTTCGCCCGGACCCCGCGCGTGGTCACCGCCTTCTCGATGGGCGTGAACCAGTCGGCGCAGGGCACCGACAAGGGCAACGCGATCATCAACTGCCACCTCGCCACGGGGCGGATCGGGCGGCCCGGCATGGGCCCGTTCTCGCTCACCGGCCAGCCCAACGCCATGGGCGGACGCGAGGTCGGGGGGCTCGCCAACATGCTGGCCGCCCACATGCACTTCGCCCCCGAGGAGGTGGACCGGGTCCGCCGCTTCTGGAACGCGCCCAACATCATCACCGGCGAGGGCATGAAGGCGGTGGCGCTGTTCGAGGCGATCGAGCGCGGCAAGATCAAGGCGCTCTGGGTGATGGGCACGAACCCGGTCGTGTCGATGCCGCAGGCCGACCGGATCAAGGCGGCCATTGCCAAGCTCGACCTCTACGTCGTCTCCGAGGTGGTGCGCGATGCCGACACCGCCCGCGCCACGGGGCGCCGCACCGTGCTCCTGCCGGCGCTGGCCTGGGGCGAGAAGGACGGCACGGTGACGAATTCCGAGCGCCGCATCTCGCGCCAGCGCCGCTTCCTGAAGGCACCCGGCGAGGCGCGGGCCGACTGGGCCGCGCTCGCCGATGTGGGCCGCCGCCTCGGGCACGGGGACGCCTTCGCCTTCACCAGCGCCGCGGCGGTGTTCCGCCAGCACGCGGGCCTGTCGGCCTTCGAGAACAACGGCACCCGCGACTTCGACATCGGCGCGCTCGCCGAGCTCACCGACGCGGCCTACGAGGCGAGCCGGCCGGTGCAGTGGCCGCTGCCCAAGCGCGGACCCGCGAAGGAGCGCCTGTTCGCGGACGGACGCTTCTACACCTTCGACCGGCGCGCCCGCTTCGTGCCCGTGCAGGCCCCGGCGCTCGCGCAAGAGACGAGCCCGGAGCGCCCCCTCGTGCTCAACACGGGCCGCGTCCGCGACCACTGGCACACCATGACGCGCACGGGGAAGAGCCAGCGCCTCTCGGCCCACCGCGCCGTGCCCTTCGTGGAGGTCCATCCGGAGGACGCCGCCCGCTTCGGCCTCGCGGACGGCGCCATCGCCGCGGTCGAGACCGCGCACGGCGCGGCGGAGCTGGAGGTGACGGTGACGGAGGGCGTCCGGCCCGGCCACCTGTTCATGCCGATGCACTGGAGCGACGCCACCGCCTCCCGCGCCCGCGTCGGCGCCCTGGTGCGCGGCGCCACCGATCCCGTCTCCGGCCAGCCCGAACTGAAGGCGACCCCGGCGGCCATCCGCGCCGTCGCCTACCGCGCCCGCGGCTACCTCCTCAGCCGCGAGAGCGCCGCCCCGCCCCCCGGCTGGTGGTGGGCGCGGGCCGCGGTGGCGGGGGGCTGGGGCCTGCTCTTCGCCACCCGGGACGGCTCGCGCGAGACGGCGATGCTGATGCGCGGGCTGTTCCAGGGCTACGAGCTCGCCGAGTACGCCGACCACGCCCGCGGCCGCTACCGCTGCGCGGTCTACGACGGCGCCCGCCTCGTCGCCTGCCTCGCCTACGGGGCGGGCGCCGCGCGGCCGGACTGGGAGGCCGCCAAGGCGCTGTTCGCCCACGACGCGCCGGAGGTGCCCGAGCGCCGGGCCCTGCTCTCGGGCCGCGCCGCCACCCAGGCCGGCCCCGTGGTCTGCGCCTGCCACGGCGTCGGCCTCGACGCGATCAGCGCCAGCATCGCGGCGGGCGCCCACAGCGTGGAGGCGGTGGGCGCGGCCTGCAAGGCGGGCACGAATTGCGGCTCGTGCATCCCTGAGATCCGCAAGCTGCTGCCCGGAGCGCTTGCGCGCGACGCCGCCTGACCGCACTTTGGACGGATTCCCGTGTCGAAGCCCACCCTCATGCGTACCCCCCGTGAACCCCGCGAGACCCGCGCCGGTCTCGAACCCCTCGCCGTGCTGCCCGTCTTCGTGCCGCTCCAGGGCAAGCGCGCCGTGCTCGCGGGCTCGGGCGGGGGCGCGCCCTGGAAGGTGAAGCTCCTCGCCGCCGCCGGCGCGCTGGTCGACGTCTACGCCCCCGAGCCGAGCGAGGAGCTGCGCGCGGTGCCGGGCGAGATCGTCTCGGGCGCGGTCACGCTGCACGAACGGGCCTGGACGCCGGAGGATCTCTGGGGCGCGGCCTTCGCCATCGGCGCCATGGAGGACGAGCGCGACTGCGTCGCCTTCGTCGCCGCCGCGCGCGCGGCCGGCGCCATCGTCAACGCCGTGGACCGGCCGCATCTCTGCGACGTGAAGTTCGGCGCCATCGTCAACCGCTCGCCGCTGGTCGTCGGCATCTCGACGGAGGGCGCCGCCCCCGTCTTCGGCCAGACCGTGCGCGCCCGCGTCGAGGGCATGCTGCCGCGCGGGTTCAGCGCCTGGGTCGCCGCCGCCCGCGACTGGCGCGAGCAGGTCACCGCGCGCTTCCACGGCTTCTCCGACCGCCGCTTCTTCTGGGAGCGCTTCACCGAGCGCGCCTTCGCGGAACCCGACCGCGAGCCCGGCGCGGCCGACCTCGCCGACCTCCTCGGCGACACCGAGGCCGCGCCCCGGGGCGGAGCGGTGGCCCTCGTCGGCGCCGGGCCGGGGGATGCCGAATTGCTCACGCTCAAGGCGCTGCGGGCCCTGCGCAACGCCGACGTCATCCTCTACGACGACCTCGTGGCGCCCGCGATCCTCGACTACGCGCGGCGGGAGGCCCGCACCATGCTGGTGGGCAAGACCGGGCACGGCCCCTCCTGCCGCCAGGACGACATCAACGCGCTGATGGTGCAGCTCGCCCGCTCCGGCAAGCAGGTGGTGCGCCTCAAATCCGGCGACCCCCTGGTCTTCGGCCGGGCCGGCGAGGAGATCGAGGCCTGCCGCGCCGCCGGCATCCCCGTCACCGTGGTGCCCGGCGTCAGCGCCGCGCAGGGGGCGGCGGCGACGCTTGGCGTCTCGCTCACCCACCGCGACGCGGCGCGCCGCCTGCAATTCGTCACCGGCCACGACCGGCGCGGGCAATTGCCCGACGACATCAACTGGGGCGCGCTCGCCGATCCGAGCGTGACCACCGTGGTCTACATGCCCAAGCGGACGCTGCGCGCGCTCCTCGAGCGGGCCGTCGCGGAAGGCCTCGCCCCCGCAACGCCCGCCCTCGTGGTCTTCAACGCCACCCGGCCGAACCAGGCGAGCGTGCGCGGCAGCGCCGCCGACCTCGCCGACCGGATCGAGGCGTCGGGGCTGGAGGGCCCGGCGATCCTGATGGTGGGCGAGGCCTTGTCGGAGGCTCGCGCGGCGGCGCTGGCCTCCGAGGCGAGCGCGCGCATGGCGGTCTGATCGCCGGTTCGGCGAGCAGGTCCGAGCGGGCGACACCGCGCCGGGTTGCCTCCGCGGGCGGGCCGTGCTGTTCCGGCGCACCCGTCAGTCCCGGATCCGTCCCATGCCGCAGGCCCTCCGCCGCGCCCTCCTGCCCCTCGCCGCCTTCGTGCTCGGCCTCGTCGGCCTCGCGGGCGCGGCGGTCTACGCCTTCCTGCCCGAGCGCGCGCCGCAGGCCACCGCGAGCGTCGGCGGCCCGTTCAGCCTCGTGGACCAGGACGGCAAGCCCGTCACCGAGAAGGCGTTCGCGGGCGCCACGCATCTCGTCTTCTTCGGCTTCACCCATTGCCCGGACGTCTGCCCGACGACCCTGCAGCAGATCTCGGACGTGCTCGCGGCGCTCGGCCCCAGGGGCAAGGGGATGCGCGTCGCCTTCATCACGGTCGATCCCGAGCGCGACACGCCCGAGAGCCTGAAGACCTACCTGTCGAGCTTCGATCCGCGCATCACCGGCCTCACCGGGACGCCCGAGCAGGTCGCCGCCGCGGTGAAGAACTACCGCGCCTATGCCCGCAAGGTGCCGGGCAAGGAGGGCGACTACACGATGGAGCACACGGCGCTCGTCTACGTGATGGACGGGCAGAACCGCTTCATCGGCGCGCTCAACCTGATGCGCCCGGCCGACGAGACCGCGGCGGAACTCGCCAAGCGGATCTGAGCGGCCGTTCGCCTCGCCATTCCAGGGCGTTACCGCGGGATGAGGCCGAGAACACCTCGCACAGGCCCGCCGGACGGGAGGGCCGGGCGGGAGTGCCCGCCTCGGAGAGGGCAGGGCCCGGAGCCCTCGGGGCGCTCTACCGGCGGCGCGGATGCAGGAGCCCGCTGCGGGAGCTGCGCGCCAGGCCGTGCTCGGTCTTGTTCCAGCGGTTCGGCGCCCGCACCAGCTCGAACAGGGCGAGCCAGGCCGCGAGGCTGACGAGGAAGAAGTAGATCGGCAGGGCCGGCACGAACCAGGCGAGGTCGCGCCAGCCGCGGCGGGCGCAGCCGAGCGCCGCGGGCAGGGTGAGGGCGACGAGGCCGGCCCCGAACAGGGTGAGGGCGAGGCCCGTGGGCAGGTTCTGCCAGAAGCTCGGCGCGGCCGGGATCTCCCGGAGCAGGAAGTCGCGGACGGCGAGGCACAGGCAGATCGGGTAGAGCATGGCCGAGAGCGCCGTGCCCGGCACCAGGGTCAGGGCGCACAGGCCCTGGAGGAAGCCGAGCCGCCGGAAGGTCTCCACCGGCGCGCGGCCGTGGGTCAGGCTCGTCTGCAGGAAGCCCTTGATCCAGCGGACGCGCTGGCGCAGCCAGGGCCGCCAGCGGATCGGCGCCTCCTCCAGGGTGTGGCTCGGCAGGTCGCCCACCGCGTAGCCGGCGAGCGCGAGACGGATGCCGAGATCGGCATCCTCGGTGACGTTCCAGGCGTCCCACCCGTGCAGGTCGCGCAGCACCTGCGTGCGGAAATGGGTGGAGGTGCCGCCGAGCGGCATCGGCATCCGCCAGCGGGCCAGCGCCGGGTTCAGCACGCCGAACAGCCCGGCATATTCCAGGGTGAAGCAGCGGGCGAGCCAGGAATCCTCCGGGTTGTCCACGAGGAGGCGCCCCTGGAGGGCGGCCGTCGTGGCGGGCGACCCGGCGAACAGGGCGGCGGCCTGGCGCAGCTGCCCGGGCTCGGGCACGTCCTCCGCGTCGTAGACCACGAGCAGGCTGCCGCGGGCGAGCGGCAGGGCGACGTTGAGGGCGCGGGGCTTGGTGCGCGGCAGGCCCGGCGGCACCGTGATCAGCTCGAAGCGCGGCGGCAGGGGGATGCGCGCCAGCGCCGCCGCCGTCTGCGCGTCGTCCGCCTCGATCACGAGCTTCAGGTCGAGCCGGGCGGCGGGGTAGTCGAGGCGCGCCAGGGCCGGGACGATCCGGTCGATCACCGCCGCCTCCCGGTAGAGGGCGACGAGGACGGTGTAGGTCGGCAGGGCGTGGTCGGGCAGGGGCGGGGGCGGGGCGGTCTCCTCCGCGGGCGTGAACAGGGCGGCGATCCGGAAGCCCGTCATCGCCAGGAGGAAGAGCTGGAGCAGCACCGTCACCGCGAGCGCGGCGCCCGGGGGCCAGGGCGAGGAACAGGCAGGCGAGGGTGGTGAGCACGAGGCCGAGGAAGAGCAGCCAGCGGTTGGCCGTCCCCCGGCCGAAGGCCCAGGCGGGGGCGTGGTGCTCGAGGTTGTCGGCGGCGTAGGCGGCGATCTCGGCCGCGCGCGCCGCGAAGACGCCAGCGCGCAGGCGGGTCGGCGTGGTGATGGCCGGCCCGCCCCGCACGCTGCGGCCGGAGAGAAGTTCGGCGATCTGCCGGCCGCGGGGCGCCATCACGCAAGGGGCGGGGCCGCCCGTGCGCAGGGGCGCCATGCCGATGACGAGGCTGTCGGGAAAGCGCAGGCCCGGCCCGAGCGGGATCGCCCCGTCGAGGAAGGGGGCGCCGAGGGCGCGGGCGAGGGCGCGGTAATAGGGCTCCTCGCCCATCAGGCCGGCCTGGAGCAGGGCGGTCGCCGCGTCGGTGCCGGCCGCCCGCGCGAGCGCCGCCGCGCGGGCGAGATCGGCGACCGGCACGCCCTCGGGCAGCAGGAAGGCGATCTCGGCCGGCAGGGCGAGGGCGTCGGCATCCGGCTTGAGCCGCAGGAACGACACGTGAGGCCCGCTCCCGTCGATCCCGGAACGTGCTAGAGCATCGTCCCGAAGGGTGGCTCCCGGCTCTCGGGAAACGCGGAGGCCCCGCGCGGAGCCCTTCGGGCCCGCGCCGCCCCGTCCGCTCCAGCGGATACCAGGACTGTTGATCCGTCAAGAGACGCCGGGCATGACTGTAAACAGCAGAATTCTTCTCGCAGCCGCCCTGCTCTTCGCCCTCCTGCCCGCCCCTGTAGAGGCCGAGATTTCCGCGGGGCCCACGGTGCGGGTGCCGAACTTCTGGAACCCGCGCGCGCGGGGCGAGCGGGTGGAGGCGCCGCAGACTGGCCGGGCCGTCCGCTTCCTCACCGACGACGAGTTCCCGCCCCTGCACTTCGCGGGGCCCGACGGGAGCCCCACCGGCTTCTCGGTGGAGCTCGCCCGCGCGGTGTGCGAGCGCCTCGCCATCACCTGCACGGTGCAGGCGCGCCGGTTCGACACCCTCCTCGACGCCCTGGGCAGCCAGCAGGGGGACGTGGTGGCCGCCGCGATCCCGCTGACGCCGGCCCTGCGGGCGAACTTCCTGGCGACGCGGCCCTATTTCCGCTGGCCCGCGCGCTTCGCCGCCCGCAACGACCGCGGCCTGCCCGCCCCCTCGGTCCCCGCGCTCGCGGGCAGGACGGTGGGTGTCGTGGCCGGCAGCGCCCACGCGGCCTACGTGAAGGCGTTCTTTCCCAAGGCCGTCTCGAAGGACTTCACCGACCTCGCCGCCGCGGAAGGGGCGCTCAGGCGCGGCGAGACGGATTACCTGTTCGCCGACGGGCTCAACCTCGCCCTCTGGGTGGGCGGCCAGGAGGCGGGCGGCTGCTGCGCGCTCGTCGGCGGCGACTACCTGGAGAACCGCTATTTCGGCGAGGGCATCGGCTTCGTCACCCGCACCGAGGACGCGGCCCTCAACCGGGCGCTGGACGACGCCCTCCAGCGGGTCTGGGACGACGGCAAGTACACGGAACTCTACCTGCGCTTCTTCCCGGTGAGCCCGTTCTGAGCGGGCGCCCGGGCCGCCCGCGTTGACCCTCCCGCCCGGGGCCCATAGTGAGGGACGCCTGAGAGACCAGAGGCGGGCCGCGCCCGCCGGATTTCCAAGCGTGTTCCCATGTCCGCCCCGCTCCACCTCGACCCCGACCTGATCGAGGCCGCCGCCCACGCCGCCGCCTGGCCCTTCGAGGAGGCCCGCAAGCTGGTGGCGCGGCTCGAGCGCAAGCCCAAGGACGAGGTGCTGTTCGAGACCGGCTACGGGCCGTCCGGCCTGCCGCATATCGGCACCTTCGGGGAGGTGGCCCGCACCTCCATGGTGCGCCACGCCTTCCGGGTCCTGACGAAGGACGCGGTGCCCACCCGCCTCATCGCCTTCTCGGACGACATGGACGGCCTGCGCAAGGTGCCGGACAACGTGCCGAACCGCGAGATGCTAGCCCAGGCCCTCAACCTGCCGCTGACGCGGGTGCCCGATCCCTTCGGCACCCACGACAGCTTCGGCGCGCACAACAACGCGGAGTTGCGCCGCTTCCTCGACGCCTTCGGCTTCGACTACGAGTTCCGCTCGGCGACCGCGTGCTACCGCTCGGGCGTGTTCGACGCGACGCTGATGCGGGTGGCCGAGCGCTACCAGGCGGTGATGGACATCATGCTGCCCTCGCTGCGCGCCGAGCGCTCGGCGAGCTACTCGCCCTTCCTGCCGATCCACCCCGTGACCGGCCACGTGATGCAGGTGCCGATCGACCGCGTGGACGCCGCCCGGGGCATCCTGGTCTGGCGCGATCCCGCCTCGGGCGAGACCTACGAGACGCCGGTCACCGGCGGACACGCCAAGCTCCAGTGGAAGCCCGACTGGGCCATGCGCTGGGTGGCCCTCGGCGTCGACTACGAGATGGCGGGCAAGGACCTGATCGACTCGGTCAAGCTGTCGGGCCAGATCGCCCGGGCGCTCGGGGCCGAGCCGCCGGAGGGGTTCAACTACGAGCTCTTCCTCGACGAGAGCGGCCAGAAGATCTCGAAGTCGAAGGGCAACGGCCTGACCATCGACGCGTGGCTCGCCTACGGCACGCCGGATTCGCTCGCGCTGTTCATGTACAACAAGCCCCGCGAGGCCAAGCGCCTGTTCTTCGACGTGATCCCGCGCCACGTGGACGAGTACCTGAACTTCTCCGAGCGCTACGGCGCCCAGGACGCCAAGCTGCGGCTCGGCAACCCCGTCTGGCACATCCATGCGGGCGCCCCGCGCGCGCCGGAGAGGATCGAGGGCGGCGCGGTCAACTTCGCGATGCTGCTCAACCTCGCCGCGGTGGCCAACACCGAGGACAAGGGAGTGCTCTGGGGCTTCATCCGCCGCTACGCGCCGGGCACGGGCCCCGACACCCACCCCTATCTCGACCGGCTGGTCGGGCACGCCCTCGCCTATTTCCGGGACTTCGTGCGCCCGGCCAAGACCTACCGGGCGCCGACGCCGGAGGAGCGGGCGGCCCTGGAGGATCTCTCCGCGACGCTCGCCGAGCACCCCGGCTCGACGGACGCCGAGGCCCTGCAGGCGGCGGTCTACGAGGTGGGCCGGCGCCACTTCCCCGACCTCTCCGGCAAGGCCAAGAGCCCGGACGGGCGGCCCGGCGTGTCGCAGGCGTGGTTCACCACGATCTACAACGTGCTGTTCGGCGAGGCGCGCGGGCCCCGCTTCGGCTCCTTCGTCGCCCTCTACGGGGTGGAGGAGACCCGGGGGCTCATCGCGGAGGCCCTGTCGGGGTCGCTGATTGCCGGGCACGCGGCCTTCACGGGGCGGACCGCGGCGTAGGCGGGGACCGGCTGCGGCCGCAGCGCCGCGGCCACGATCCGCGCCAGCGCCGCGGCCTGGTTGCGGATGTCGGGCACGGCGACGCTCTCCCACAAAGCCCCGCGCGCCAGGGGCCCGAGGGTCCAGAGGCGGGCGGAGCCATCGCCGCGCACGGCGAGGTCGGCACCGACATCGAGCCCGATGCCGAAGGGGCCGGGCCGGGCGAGCCCGCGGTCGAACAGCCCGCGCAGCAGGGGATCCCCGGTCCCGGCGATCTGCCCGACGCCGCGGGCATCGAGGATGCACTGGACGTCGAGCACCTCCGCCGCCGCGCCGCCGCGGGGGCGGAGGGTGACGCGGGCCTCGTCCGGCCGGTCCTCGATCCCGAGGAGGCGGGCCGCCCGCACCACGAGGGATCCCTCGGCGATCTCGGCGGCGATGGCCGCGCCCGCGGGCGGCGCGGCCCGGTGCCGGTGCACGTCCCAGTACGGGCGCAGATGGCGCAGGAAGCGTGCCCGCTCGGGCGGCGGCAGGCGCAGCCACAGGGCGTCGGTGGCCGGGCGCAGGGCGTCGATCACCCCGTGCCAGCCGACGCCCGCCGCCTCCGCCGCGGCGACCTCCCGGCGGATCCCGGCGAGGAGCCGGGTCAGCGAGGCGGCCTCGGGGGCGAGATCCGGCCGGGGCCACGTCCCCGCCGGGGCGTGCACCGCGGGGACGAGGCCGCGCCGGGAGAGCGCCACCACCTGGCCCGAGAAGCCCTGGCGGCGCAGGGTCAGGACGGCGTCGACCATGCTGAGCCCGGTGCCCACCACGAGGACGGGCCGGTGCGGGTGCAGGCGCCCCAGGCCCTCGGGCCGCCAGGGATCGACGCGGTGGCGGCTCTCCAGCCCGCCGGGGGCGGCGAGGTTGCCCATGGCCAGGACCGCGCCGGCCACGGCGTGGCGCCGCCCGCCCTCGCTGGTCAGAACCAGGCCGCCGGGGCCGGGCCGCGCGTCCGTGATCGCCTCGTTGACGAGGTGCAGGCGCGGCACGCCCCCCGCCGTCACGGCCCCGGCGAGCAGTTCCCCGAGATAGCGCCCGTAGAGGCCGCGTGCCGCGAAGGTGCCGGCCGGCGTCCGCCGCACGCCCGCGTCCGGCTCGGCCCCGGCGAGCCAGTCCTCGAAGTGTCCCGGCCGGTCCGGGAAGGCGCTCATGTTGGCCGCGCGCACGTTGAGCAGGTGGTCCGGATTGCCGGTGTCGTAGGCGCGCCCGCGTCCGAACCGCTCCGCCCGCTCGCAGAGCAGCACCGGGTAGTCCGGCGGCAGATGCGCCAGGAGCTGGATCGCGGCCACGGTGCCGCTGAAGCCCGCCCCGATCACGGCGACCGGGAGCTTCTGGTGGGAATCGGGGCGTGCGGCGGATTCGGGCATCGGCTCGGGGGTTTGCGGCGGACAAGCACCTCAGATTAGCCCGCCGGCCGGGCCGCTTCCATGAAAGGGCAGGAACGTTCTCGGGCCGCAACCGCGAAGAACGTCCTGCCGAGGGGGCGATCCGGAGAGGATCGTCGGCACAGGTTCCTCACGCCGTCGGCGCGGCCACCTTCTGGCGCAGGCCCGCGATCACCGCCTTCAGGATGTCGAGCCCGGTCTCGTCGCCGCCCTGGATCGGCACGTCGCTGCGCACCCCGTAGATCAGCTCGTGCACGAAGGCGAGCTTGGCGATCACCGCCGGGGTCAGGCTGAAGGGATAGAGCGCGTTCTGGCCCATGCTGTTGGAGAGCGAGTTGATGGCGTAGGTGAGCGGCATCCACGCCTCGACCAGCCGGTCGAGATCGGCCGCGCGGTAGGGGTCGAAGTCGATCACCACCGGCACGCTCGGCCCGCGGCGCAGGCGCGGGCGCAGGTGCAGCTCGAAGGTCGAGGCGGTCTCCACCGTGTCGACGATGTGCAGGTAGTGCGCGAAGGTCTCGGCGAAATCCTCCCAGGGGTGGCTGGTGGCGTAGGGGGAGACGTAGGCCTCCTCCCAGTCCGCGGGGCCGCCGCGGGCGTAGTGGTTCTGGAGCGCGCCCGCGTAGTCCAGGCTCTCGTCCCCGAACAGGTCCCGGAAGCGGGCGAGGTTCGGCCCGTTCATCACGAGCAGGTACCAGAAATAATGCCCGATCTCGTGCCGGAAGTGGCCGAGCAGGGTGCGGTAATGCTCGCCGAACAGGGTCCGGCGACGCTCGCGCTCCACGTCGTCGGCCTCGGCGATGTTCAGGGTGATGAGGCCGTTGAGATGCCCCGTCATCACCGGGGGACCGCCCACATAGGTCTCGGACGGGTCGACCAGGAAGTCGAAGGCGAGGCCGTCCGTGTACTGCGCCCGCGTCGCCAGCGGCAGTTCGAGGCGCAGCAGCGAGTAGAACAGCCGGTGCTTGGCGGCCTCCACCTGGCGCCAGCGGGTGAGGTTCCAGGGGATCGTGAGGTCGGGCACCACCCGGTTGTGGCGGCAGGTGGTGCAGAAGATGTCGGGCTGCTCGTCGGGCACCAGCCAGTTGCAGGCGCCGTGGGCGGCGTTGGCGCAGAAGCGGTAGCGCCGGCCCGGATGCGCGTAGGCGTGATGGACGGGCACCCCCGCCGAGCCCGGATGGGCGGAGACGCCCACGGGCTCCAGGGCGGAGACCTCGTGGCGGTCGCAGACGTAGCCGAGCCTGCGCGCGCAGCTCTCGCAGGCGGTGGCCTCGAAGGTCACGGGCTGGTCGCAGGCCTGGCACTGGAAGATCTTCATGGGCACGTACCGAGCCGGACCTGAGACGATGCGGGACCCGACCGCGCGGGGCGGTCCGCGGCGCGGCACCCCTCGCTGGCCTCAAAACGGGCTTGGCCGCCAAAGTTCCCGATTTCCAGAGCCGGCCACCAGAACATGCACGGACCGGGCCGCATGGAAATTGCTTGGCAGCCCCGCTGTGCCCCATATGGCCCGGAGGCCAACCGCGCCCTGCGGCCCACGGCGTCGGCATCCGACCTTCAGACGAGAGTGACCGTGTCGATCAAAGCCGCCCTGCACCACGTCACCCATTACCGCTACGACCGGCCGATCAGCCTCGGTCCGCAGGTGGTCCGCCTCAGGCCGGCGCCGCACGCGCGGGTGAAGATCCCCGCCTACGCCCTGAAGGTGACGCCGGAGAACCATTTCCTGAACTGGCAGCAGGACCCGAACGGCAACTGGCTCGCCCGCCTCGTCTTCCCGGAGAAGACGCAGGAGCTGAAGATCGAGGTCGACCTCACCGCCGAGATGGCGGTGATCAACCCGTTCGACTTCTTCGTCGAGGATTACGCGCAGACGATGCCCTTCGCCTACGCGGGGGACCTGAGGAGCGAGCTCGCCCCCTACCTCGCCCTGGACGAGGCGCGGGGCCCCGAGCTCGACGCCTTCCTGGCGGAAATCCCCGAGAGGACGGGGCACGAGAGCAACACCGTGCTCTTCCTCGTGGCCCTCAACCGGCTGGTCGCCGGGGAGATCGCCTACGGCGTGCGCATGGAGCCCGGCGTCCAGACCGCCGCCGAGACGCTGACCCTGAAGAGCGGTTCCTGCCGCGATTCGGCCTGGCTCCTGGTGCAGATCCTGCGCCGGCTCGGGCTCGCGGCCCGCTTCACCTCCGGCTACCTGATCCAGCTCGTGCCCGACACCACGGCGGTGGACGGGCCGGAGGGCACCAAGACCGACTTCACGGACCTGCACGCCTGGGCCGAGGCCTACCTGCCGGGCGCCGGCTGGGTCGGCCTCGACGCCACCTCCGGGCTCCTCTGCGGCGAGGGCCACATCCCGCTCGCCTCGACCCCGCACTACCGCAGCGCGGCGCCGATCTCGGGGCTCGCCGAGCCCGCCGAGACCACGTTCGGCTTCGACATGGGCGTGACCCGCGTGGCCGAGACCGCGCGCATCACCAAGCCGTTCTCGGACGACGTCTGGACCGGGATGGACCGGCTCGGCGCGCAGGTCGACGCCGACCTCGCCGCCCAGGACGTGCGCCTGACCATGGGCGGCGAGCCCACCTTCGTCTGCGTGGACGACTTCGAATCGCCCGAGTGGAACACCGCCGCGGTGGGCCCGACCAAGCGCGCCCGCGCCGATGAACTGATCCGGCGCCTGCGCGACCGCTTCGGGGCCGGCGGCTTCCTGCATTACGGCCAGGGCAAGTGGTATCCGGGCGAGAGCCTGCCGCGCTGGGCCTTCGGCCTGTACTGGCGCCGGGACGGCAAGCCGGTCTGGCGCGATCCCGGGCTGATCGCGCCGGAGGGGGGCACCGACGCCACCATCGCGCAGGCCCGCGGCCTGATCGAGGCGCTGGCCGAGCGGCTGTCGCTCGGCGCCTACGTGCTGCCGGCCTTCGAGGACGCGGAGTACTGGGAGAAGGAGCAGGCGCGCCTGCCCGTCAACGTCACCCCGATCCGTGCCGAGAGCGGCTCGGTGGAGTACGATGCCCGCATCGCCCGCGCCTTCCGGCGCGGCTTCGGCGAGCCCGCCGCCTACGTGCTGCCGCTGGCGAGCCTGGCCGTGGGGGGCGACGACGACCGCGCCTGGATCTCCGAGGCCTGGAGCTTCCGCCGGGGCAACACCTTCCTGGTGCCGGGCGATTCCCCGGCGGGTTTCCGGCTGCCGCTGGCCCAGCTCCCCCACGTGCCGCCGGAGAGCTACCCCTACTACCAGCCGCAGGACCCGCTGGAGGCGCGCGGCGACCTGCCGGAGGGGGCGGACGCGGCGCGGGCGCGGGACGGGGCCGGCCCCGCGGGGGTGGCGGTGCGCACCGCGCTCACCGTCGAGCCCCGCGACGGGGTGCTGCGGGTGTTCATGCCCCCGCTCCAGCGGGCGGAGGAGTACCTCGAACTCGTGGGCCATCTCGAGGCGGCGGCCGCCGCCTGCCGGCAGCCGATCCACATCGAGGGCTACGAGCCCCCCTACGACCCGCGCCTCAGCGTGATCAAGGTCACCCCCGATCCCGGCGTGATCGAGGTCAACGTGCACCCCGCCGCCTCCTGGCGCGAAGCGGTGGACATCACCACGGGCCTCTACGCGGAGGCGCGCCAGACCCGGCTCGGGGCCGAGAAGTTCATGACGGACGGCCGCCACACCGGCACGGGGGGCGGCAACCACGTGGTGGTGGGCGGGGCCACGCCCGACGATTCGCCCTTCCTGCGCCGGCCCGACCTGCTGAAGAGCCTCGTGCTCTACTGGCAGCGCCACCCCTCCCTCTCGTACCTGTTCTCGGGCCTCTATATCGGCCCGACGAGCCAGGCCCCGCGCATGGACGAGGCGCGCCACGACGGGCTCTACGAACTGGAGATCGCCCTCCACCAGGTGCCGGCGCCGGACGCGCCCAACATCCCGCGCTGGCTCGTGGACCGGATCTTCCGCAACATCCTCGTGGACGTCACCGGCAACACCCACCGGGCCGAGATCTGCATCGACAAGCTCTACTCGCCCGACGGCCCGACGGGGCGCCTCGGCCTCGTGGAGTTCCGGGCCTTCGAGATGCCGCCGGACGCGCGCATGAGCCTCGCCCAGCAATTGCTGCTGCGCGCGCTGATCGCGTGGTTCTGGCGCGAGCCGCAGGAGGGGGCCTGTGTCCGCTGGGGCACGGGGCTGCACGATCGCTTCATGCTGCCGCATTTCCTCGGGGCCGATTTCCGCGGCGTGCTGGATGATCTGGCCCGGGCCGGCTACGCTTTCGACCCCGTCGCCTTCGAGGCGCAGCAGCTGTTCCGCTTCCCCGTCTTCGGGCAGGTGGAGCATGCGGGCGTGCAGCTCGAACTGCGGCAGGCGCTGGAGCCGTGGCACGTGCTCGGCGAGGAGGGAACGAGCGGGGGGACCGTGCGCTTCGTCGACAGCTCCGTCGAGCGCCTGCAGGTGAAGGTGAACGGCTTCGTGCCGGGCCGGCACGTGATCGCGTGCAACGGCCGGCGCCTGCCGATGACCGCGACCGGCACGGCGGGCGAGGCCGTGGCGGCCCTGCGCTTCAAGGCGTGGCAGCCGGCCTCATCCCTGCACCCGACGATCCCCGCCCACTCGCCCCTGACCTTCGACATCCTCGACGGCTGGAGCGGGCGCTCGCTGGGCGGCTGCCGCTACCACGTGGCCCATCCGGGCGGTCGCAACTACGAGACCCATCCGGTCAACGCCTACGAGGCCGAGGGGCGCCGCCTCGCCCGCTTCCAGCCGCACGGCCACACGCCGGGCCAGGTGGCGATGCCGCGCGAGGAGACGAACCCCGAGTTCCCGCTGACCCTCGACCTGCGCACGCCCGCACCGCAATGACGCCGCAGGGGAGCCTCGGGGACGCGGAGGGCGGGGAGCAGCTCGCCCGCTGGACCGCCGGATACCGGCCGCAGGACGGCCGGCCCGACGAGTACCGCGCCCCCGACGGGTCCCCGCGCGGCGCCTGGCCGCGCCTCCTCGCGCGGCTCGGGGCGCTGGGCGAGGCGGAGATGATGGCCCGGTTCGTCTCGGCGGAGCGGCACATCCGCGATGCCGGCATCTCCTTCCGGGTCTACGGCGACCAGCGCGAGCATGCCTGGCCGCTCGGCTCGCTGCCCCTCGTCATCGAGGCCGCCGAGTGGCGGGCGCTGAGCGCGGGCCTCGTCCAGCGCGCCGCGCTGATGGAGGCGATCCTCGCCGACCTCTACGGGCCGGCCACCCTGGTGGCCGAGGGCCACCTGCCGGCCGCCGTGGTGGCCGGCTCGCCCGAGTTCCTGCGCCCCCTCCACGGCGTCCCGCCGCCCGGGGGGCGCTACCTCCGCCTCTACGCCGCCGATATCGGGCGGGGCCCCGATGGACGCTGGCAGGTGCTGGCCGACCGGACCCAGGCGCCCTCCGGCCTCGGCTGGGTTCTGGAGAACCGGATGGTGCTGGCCCGCGCCTTCCCGGACTTCTTCGAGGAGCTGCGCGTCGAGCGGCTGCCCGCCTTCTTCCAGGCCTTCCGGGAGGGCCTCGCGGCGGGCTCGGAGCGCGCGGACCCGCGCATCTGCCTGCTGACCTCGGGCCCCTACAGCAGCACTTACGTGGAGCAGGCCGCGCTCGCCCGCTATCTCGGCCTGCTCCTCGTGGAGGGCGACGACCTCGTGATGCGGGACGGGCGCCTGCACGTGCGCACCGTCTCCGGGCTGAAGCGGGCCGACGCCCTCTGGCGCCGGATCGACGCCGACTATCTCGACCCCCTCGAACTCAACCCGGCCTCGCGCCTCGGCGTGCCCGGCATCCTGGAGGCCCTGCGCAACGGCAGCCTCGTGATGGCCAACATGCCGGGGGCGGGCCTCGTGGAATCGGGGGCGCTCGCCGCCTACCTGCCGGGCATCGCCCGGCGCCTGCGCGGGGAGGACCTGAAGCTCGCCGGCCCCGAGACCCTGTGGTGCGGCGATCCCGACGCGCTCGCCCGGGTGCGCGACGACCTCGACGCCTTCACCCTGCGGCCCGCGGCCACCGCGCGGCGGGGGGCGGGACGCGACGCGATCCTCGGCCCCCAGGCGCTCGCCGCCGAGCGGGCCCGGGCCATCGCGGCCCTGCACGACCGGCCCTTCGACTACGTGGCGCAGGCGCTCGGCCCCCTCTCGACCATGCCGGGCTGGGAGCGCGGCCCGGAGGGCCTGCGCCTCGTGCCGCGGCCCTTCGTGCTGCGGGTCTTCGCCGCGCGCACGGAAGCCGGCTGGCAGGTGATGCCCGGCGGCTTCTGCCGGGTCTCGGAGGGGGAGCATCTCGATCCCGGCGAGATGCGCCTCGGCATCCGGGCGGCCGACGTCTGGATCCTCTCCGAGACGCCGGTGGAGACCCGCGGCCTCGTGCAGTCGCGCCCGCCGCGGGTGCGCCGGATCGCCGGGCACCTGCCCTCGCGGGCCGCCGACGGCCTGTTCTGGTTCGGCCGCTACATCGAGCGGGCGGAGAGCGTGATCCGCCTCGTCGTCGCCCATCTGCGCAGCGTCGGCGACGCGGTGGCCACCGACATCCGGGGCGGCACGCACGCGCCGACCGCCGCGCGCATCCGCAGCCTGCTCACCGACTGGGGGGCGGCGCGCGCGGCCGACCTGCCCACCGCGTCCCTCGCCCAGGAGGCGCTGAGCGGGCGCGACCTGCGCGGCGCGGCCCGCGCCCATATCGAGGCGGCCCGGCGCAACGCCGCCACCCTGCGCAACCGGCTCTCGGGCGAGGCTTGGCGGGTGCTCGCCGACCTCGCGGACCTGCTCGCCCTCGATCCGGGGCGCGGCTTCACCGAATCGCAGCTGCTCGGCCGGGCCGAGCGGGCGCTGAGCCACCTCTCGGCGCTCTCGGGCCTCGCCCACGAGAACCTGAACCGGGCGGCGGGCTGGCACTTCGTGGATCTCGGCCGCCGCATCGAGCGGGCGATCAACACCTGCGACTTCGCCCTGGCCTTCGCCCACGACGAGGCCGACCCCGAGAGCCTCGGCGTGATGCTGGCCCTGTGCGACTCGCAGATCAGCTACGGCGCCCGCTACCTGGAGGGCGTCGCCCTCGACGCCGTGCGCGACCTCGTCCTGCTCGATCCCTACAATCCCCGCTCCATCGCCTTCCAGGTGGAGGCGGTGGCCCGCCACCTCGCCGAGCTCCCGGCCCTGTCGGCGGACGGGCTGCCCGAGCCGCAATGCCGCCTCGCCGCGCGCATCGTCGCGGAGTTCCGCAGCAGCGAGGCCGCCGACCTCGACGCGGTCGGCATGACCCGCATCGAGAGCGAATTGGAGCGGCTGGCCGACTCGATCGCCGGCCGGTACTTTCCCCGCGGCCCGGAAGCCATGCGCTCGGAAAAACTCGCGGGGCTCGGGTGATCTACACGCTGCGCCACCGCACCGCCTACCGCTACGGCCGGCCCGTGCGCTTCGCCCGCTGCTCCCTGCGCCTGAAGCCGCAGACGGGGGAGGGGCAGACCGTGCTGTCGAGCACGGTCACGGTCACGCCGAGCCCGGCCTCCGCCGTGACCCGGCGCGATTATTTCGGGATCGAGACCCTCGGCCTCACCCTCGACGCGCCCCATACCGAGTTCAGCGTCGAGGCCCTCTCCCGGGTCGAGGTCGCCCGGCCCCCGCCGCCGCCCCCCGAATCCGGCCCGGACTGGGAGGCGGTGCGCGCCGCGGTGGTGGCCGGCCGCGCCCTGGGGCCCGACGCGCCGGTCCATTTCCTGTTCCCGAGCGCGCGGGTGCCCCTCGTCCCCGAGATCGCCGACTACGCGCGGGCGAGCTTTCCTCCCGGCCGCAGCGCCTACGGGGGCGCCCTCGACCTGATGCACCGGATCCGCGCCGATTTCCGGTTCGACGCCCGCGCCACCACCGTCCACACCCCGGTGAGCGAGGCCTTCGCCCTGCGCGCCGGCGTCTGCCAGGACTTCGCCCACGTGATGATCGCGGGGCTGCGCGGCCTCGGCCTGCCCGCGGCCTATGTCAGCGGCTACCTGCGCACCACCCCGCCCCCCGGCCGCCCGCGCCTGCGCGGGGCCGATGCGAGCCACGCCTGGGTCGCGGTCTGGTGCGGGCAGGGCTGGATGGGGCTCGACCCCACCAACGCGGCGCCGGTGCAGGACGACCACATCGTGGTCGCCCGCGGGCGCGACTACGGGGACGTCGCCCCCATCGACGGCATCGTCTCCGGCTCGGGGCCGCAGCGGCTGCGGGTGGAGGTCGACGTGATCCCGGAGGACGAGGGGAACGGGCCCCTCGCGGAGCCGGCCCTCGCCCTGGCGCGGTAGGGCAGGGGGCGCCGGCGCGTCGTCCCGAGAGCCGGCAACCACCTTTCGGGACGATGCCCTAGGCCCCACCCCGGCCCTCGGCGAAGCGCCGGAACGCCTCCAGGGTCTCGCCGCTCACGTGGTGCTCGATGCCCTCCGCGTCGCGCCGGGCGGTCTCCGCGCTCACCCCCAGGGCGCAGAGGAAGCGCTCGACGACGCGGTGTCGCTCGCGCGCCTGATCGGCGAGGATGCGGCCGGCCTCGGTGAGGAAGACCCCGCGATAGGGCCGCTGCTGCACCAGCCCGTCCTCGGACAGGCGCTTGAGCATCTTGGCCACCGTCGGCTGCGCCACGCCGAGGCGCGCGGCGATGTCGACCTGGCGCGCCTCGCCCCCGTCGCCGATCAGGTCGGCGATCAGCTCCACGTAATCCTCGGCCAGTTCCGAGCGCCGGGCCTCCCGGGCCTGCCGGAAGCTCGCGACATGGACCTCCGGGTCGACGAGGGGGTCTTCGGCGGCGATCGGACGGCGAGCCGGCATCGGACGGGGCACCTCGGGACAGGGGAATCGGACCGCCCTTCTAGCGCAGGCATCCCCGCCCAGGGAGCCCCCGCCCCCGACGATCGGCCGCGCGGGGCGAGCGATTTAGCCGTTCACAACCGTTATAGCTCAGGCTATGTTTTGGGTGCACCGCACCCTCCGCACCGGAACCGACGCCCGTGAACCTGATGATCCGCGACACCGGCTGGCGCAGCGGCCGGGACCGGGACGAGCCGAGCCTCGGCGCCCTCAACGGCAGCGTGGCGGTGCACGCGCAGGGTTCCTGGCTGCGCCGCTTCCTCGGCTTCCTCGGCCCCGGCTACATGGTGGCGGTGGGCTACATGGACCCCGGCAACTGGGCCACCGACATCGCGGGCGGCGCCCAGTTCGGCTACACCCTGCTCGCGGTCATCCTGATCTCGAACCTGATGGCGATCGTGCTGCAGGCGCTGGCCGCCCGGCTCGGCATCGCCACCGGCCGCGACCTCGCCCAGGCCTGCCGCGACGCCTATTCCCGGCCCGTGGGCTTCCTGCTCTGGCTCGCCTGCGAGGCGGCGATCATCGCCTGCGATCTCGCCGAGGTGATCGGCACCGCGATCGCCCTGAAGCTCCTGTTCGGCATCCCGCTCGTGATGGGCGCGGTCATCACAGCCCTCGACGTGCTGGTGGTGCTCCTCCTGCTGCGGCGGGGCTTCCGGGCGCTGGAGGCCTTCGTGATCGGGCTCCTCACCGTGATCTTCGCCTGCTTCGCCGTGCAGATCGCGCTCGCCGCGCCGCCGATCCAGGCGGTGCTCGGCGGCTTCGTGCCCTCGCCCGAGATCGTGACGAACCCGGCCGCCCTCTACATCGCCATCGGCATCATCGGCGCCACGGTGATGCCGCACAACCTCTACCTGCACTCGGCGATCGTGCAGACCCGGGCCTATCCGCGCGATCCGGCCGGGCGGCGGGCGGCGCTCCGCTTCGCCGTCACCGACTCCACCATCGCCCTGATGCTGGCGCTGTTCGTCAACGCGGCGATCCTGATCCTGGCGGCCTCCGTGTTCCACGCGAGCGGGCGCACGGACGTCTCCGAGATCGAGCAGGCCTACGAGCTGCTCTCGCCGCTGCTCGGCGTCGGCATCGCCTCCACCCTGTTCGCGGTGGCGCTGCTCGCCTCGGGCCTCAACTCCACGGTGACGGCGACGCTCGCCGGACAGATCGTGATGGAGGGCTTCCTGCGCCTGCGCCTGCCGAACTGGGCGCGCCGCCTCGTCACCCGCGGCATCGCCATCGTGCCGGTCGTGGTCGTCACCGCCCTCTACGGGGATGCCGGCACCGCCAAGCTCCTCGTCCTGAGCCAGGTGGTGCTGTCGATGCAGCTTCCCTTCGCGGTCATCCCCCTGGTGCGCTTCGTCTCGGACCCGGCCAAGATGGGCGCCCTGGTGGTGCCGGCCTGGCTCAAATGGCTGTCCTGGGCGATCGCCGGGCTGATCGTGGTGCTGAACGTGAAGCTGCTGGTCGACACCGTGACGGGCGTCTGACACCCCGTCTCATCGAGAGCCGGCCTGAAGCCTCAGCGCACCTCGTCGGTCGCCCGCACCACCACCTCCACGAGGTTCGGCGCGCCGGAGCGGATGCCGGCCTCGATGGCGGGCGCGATGTCGCCGGCCCGGGTGATGCGGCGGGCGGGCACGCCCATCGAGGCGGCGAGCGCCGGGAAGTCGATCCGCGGATCGGTGAGGTCCATGGCGATGAAGCGGTTGGCGCGCACCGAGGCGTAGTGCGTCTGGCTCTTCATGAAGCGCTTGAGGATGTTGTACTCGGCGTTGTTGATGACCACGAAGGTCACCGGCAGCCCCTCGTGCGCCGCGGTCCACAGGGCCTGGGGCGAGTACAGGGCCGCCCCGTCCCCCACCACGCAGACCACCGGCGCCCGGTCGATCCCCAGGGAATACCCCACCGCCGCCGGCATGCCCCAGCCGAGCACGCCGCCGCGCATGGCCGCGTACTGGTGGGTGTTGGGGCTGTCGAGGAAGGTGCGCAGGTGGGTCAGCGTCGCGGGCGCCTCGTCCACGATGGGCGTGACGTGGCCGACCGCGCGGGCGACCTCCCGGGCGGCCACGAGCGGCGCGATCACCGGATCGGCGAAGGCGGCCTCCGCCGCCGCGGCGAGCCGGGCCCGGCGCTCGGCGCGCGCGCCGGCCGCCGCCTCGCGCAGGCTTGCATAGGTCTCGCCCCGCGGGGCGAGGCGCGCCGCGAGCAGGGGCAGGAGCACGTCGAGGGAGGCGCGGATGTCGCCGACCATCGAGAGTTCGGTGGTGTAGGTGCGCCCGAGATCGCGCACGTCCGCCGAGAGCTGGAACACCCGCGTGCCGGCCGGCACCGCCGAGCCCTCCGTGTAGAGCACGGTGATCAGCGACTTGCCGCCGAGCGCGAAGACCGCGTCGTAGGCGCCGAGCGTCTCGGCGATGGCGTCCGCCCGGGTCGGCAGGTTGCCGGCCCAGAGCGGGTGCGCGGTGGGGAAGGGGATGTGGGCCGGCCAGGAGGAGCCGTAGACGGGGGCGCCGAGCGCGTCGGCGAGCGCCACCGCCTGGGCCGAGGCATCGCTCGAATCGACCTCGTCCCCCGCGATCAGGGCGAGGCGGCCCGGCGCGACGCCCGCGAGCCGCTCGGCGAGGGTGTCGAGGGAGCCCGCCACCGCCCGGTGGTCGATGGTCGAGACCGCGCCCGCGGGCGCCGCGGTCATCGCCTCCATCACGTCCATGGGCAGGGAGAGGAAGACCAGGCCGGAGGGCGCCGCCCCGCAATCGTGGAAGGCGCGCCGGAGCAGCACCGGCAACTGGTCGGCGCTCGTCACCTCGCGGGCCCATTTCACCACCGGCGCGGCGATGGCGACGAGGTCGCCGAACAGGAGCGGGTCGGTGATGGCGTGCCGGGAATCCTGCTGGCCCGCCGTGACCACCAGCGGCGTGCCCGAGACGTGCGAGTTGATGAGGTTGCCGAAGCCGTGCCCGAGGCCGCCCGCCGTGTGCAGGTTGAGGAAGGCCGGCCGGCGCGCCGCTTGCGCGTAGCCGTCGGCCATGGCCACGGCGCTCGCCTCCTGGAGCGCCAGGATATAGGCGATGTCCGGCGTCTCGGTGAGCGCGTCGATGAGGGGCAGCTCGGTGGTGCCCGGATTGCCGAAGATGTAGCGCACCCCCTCCGAGCGCAGCACCTCGAGGAGGAGGGCCGCCCCCCGGCGCGGCGCGCACGCATCCACCGTGGTGATCATGCCTGTCTCTCTCCGCGGCTCACGATCGCGGGAGCGAGGCTACGCCATCCGTGCCCGGCTGCCCACGGGTGGATCGCTGGGTCGAGATCAGGCGCTTAGCTTTTTCTCGAACGTCCGCGTCGGGTGGATTGCGGTCGCTTGGTGCCATTCCGACACAAGCTGCTTTCGCCCAATTCGCGACGTTCAGGATCGATCGACAGCTTCCCTAACCCCGACCCTGGAACTGTCGGATAACCGTTAATGGGCTGTCGCGTATGAGGTGACAGCCGGTATCCGTTAAGATTATTATCAGCGGATGAGCTACACTTCGCGGAATGAGCTACCAGCCGGAACGAACATCGAAAGAGTTCTCCAGATCGTCGATCTGTTGGGGTACCGACGCCTGCGCAATGATTTACGCGTACCAAACATGGTAGGCAGCTATCATTGGTACGACGGGACTGATTATCGTTCGTGGTATGGCGTCGAGCTTCAAGCATATAATGAAAAAGGTCGGATTTTTATCGACACTAGGTCAACCGTTTCACGAAGTTATTGGGATTTGGTTCATCAGAATAAAACCATCAAACTGATGCGCGACTTGTTTGGTGGACGTTTCGAAACCGATGGTGGGCGAAACCGATATTGGCGGCCGGACGAGCCGCCACCGTCCCCCTTGGTTTCAGGGTGTTATCTCGCGCGCTGGCGCTTCAATAATGCGATTATGAAATCGCAGATATATATACAGTCAAGGAAGTTAGATGGGATGATAGCTCGGGAGCAGCCTTCGGGATTTATTTTTATTGATGAGATGAACCCTCGTCTTCTTTCCAATAATTTGCTTGTTCCGTTTATTATTGCGGTTTGGGAAGACTATTTTCGTTCCACTTTCGCGGTGATTTTGAAGTACGTCGCAAAGCGGGATCAGGTACTGAAAAGGGCTCGACTTAGCCATAACCATCTTGAACAGATTGCAATCGACGGCAAGACACTAGAGCAAGCGATATCTGAATGCTTCTCGTTTCAGCGACCCAGCATAATCGGCGAAAATTTTCGCTTACTGGATACTGGCCTTGATCTGGCAGCGACTATGCGTAAGCCTTTTAGGAGCCGCAAAGTAACCCTCTACGACCGAATTGAAGACTTGATTGAAGGACGCAATGCCTTTGTCCATGCTGGCGAACTGGATCTAATGCTCTATGACCGTCAATTAGAGAAGATAATGAGCGACATAGTGGAGGTTGTTGATCGCTGCTACCAAGCGATTGGCGCACGGTTTAATTTTGTTCCGCTCACAAACTATTGATGCAGACGACGCGGGCCATTCACCGACTACCATTCGCTCACTCACACTCTGATGGCCTGCTAAGCTTCGACACCAGACGGTATCAGCCAGTCAAATTCACGCCGAGGCGCGCAGATGCGCCACGAAGGCCTGCGCGAAGGGGGGAAGCGCCGCCAGATCCCGCAGGCAGAGGGTGAGGTCGCGCCGCGCCCAAGGGTCGGTGAGGGGCACCACGGCGATGTCGAGGCCCCGCGCCGCGCGGCGCGCCGTGCTCTCGGGCACGATGCCGAGGCCGACGCGGGCATCGGCCAGCCGGCAGACCGCATCGAAGCCGCGCAATTGCACCCGCAGCCGCATGGGGCGGCCGGCGCGGCCGGCGCGCTCGGCCAGGAACCGGGTGATGGCGCTCGCCCGGTCGAGGCCGACGAGATCGTGCTCCAGGACCTCCGCGAAGGCGACGGCCTCCCGGCCCGCCACGGGGTGGCCCATGCCGGCCACCACCACGAAGCGGTCCTCCCGGAAGGGAAAGGTCTGCAAGCCCCCCGTATCGACGGTGCCGGACAGGATGCCGAGATCGGCCGCCCCCTCCGCCACCAGCCCGACGATCTCGTCCGACGTGTGCTCGTCGATGTCGACGCTGACCCCGGGATGGGCGGCGAGATAGGCCGAGAGCGCCTCGGGCAGGAATTCGGCGAGCGCGTTGGTGTTGGCCACCACGCGGATCTGCCCGACCGTGCCGCCGGAGAAGGTCGACATCTCGGTCTGCATCCGCTCCACCGCGGCGAGCACCCCGCGAGCATGGTCGAGCAGCGCGCGGCCCGCAGGCGTCGGGGTGACGCCGAGGCGGGTGCGGGTGAGGAGCGCGGCGCCGAGCGAGTCCTCCATGGCGCGGATGCGCGTCGAGGCGGCGGCGAGGGCGAGATGCGCCCGGCCCGCCCCGTGCGTGATCGAGCCGGCCTCCACCACGTGCCGGAACAGGGAGAGATCCACGAGGTCGAAGCGCATGCTCACGCCACCGAAGCGTTCGGGCGGGGGCGAGGGTCGTGCCGGGGGCAAGGGTCTCTGCACAGGTCCGGGCAGGGGCCGGCGCGGGTCCCGCCCCTCCTCCGCCAGCGAAGCCCGGCGATCCGGTTCACGGCCATGTCCCTCCGCGCGCGCCGCGTCCTGGCATGCCAATCCTTCGCCGTTTACGAAGGATCGGTCAACGAGTGCCGAATTGCGAACCGTTCCAAACCTGCGGAAGAATGCCGGCCCTGAACGGTCCGGTAGCGGCCGGAGATCCCGCGGGGAGGCAGCGACATGACGGGGGAGGCGGCCATCTGGGCGACCGGCGCCCTCCTCGTGCTCTGCATGGGCTTCTGGGCGACCGCCCTCATCCCCGAGATCGTCACCGCGCTGCTGTTCTTCGCCCTCGCCATGCTGCTGAAGCTCGGCAGCGCGAACACCGTGTTCACGGGCTTTACCACCTCGGCCTTCTGGCTCGTCCTCTCCGGCATGGTGGTGGGGCAGGCGATGACCCGCACGGGGCTGGGCCGCCGCCTCGCGCGCGGTCTCTCGGGGCGCCTCGGCCGGTCCTATCCGCACCTCGTCGGCGGCCTCGTCGCCTTCAGCTTCGCCCTCGCCTTCGTGATGCCGTCCAATCTCGGGCGGATCGCCCTGATGGTGCCGGTGACGCTGGCGCTCTGCGACGCCTTCGGCCTCGGCCCCGGCCGGCCCGGCCGCAGCGGCGCCGTCCTGGCGGTGGGGGTGGCGACGCCGATCCTGTCGGCGGCGATCCTGCCCGCCAACGTGCCGAACCTCGTCATGGCCGGCACCGCCGAGCAGCTCCTCGGCCTGCACCTCACCTACATGCCCTATCTCTGGCTGCACGCGCCGGTGCTGGCGGGGGTGAAGGGCGTGCTGCTCACCCTGCTCATCGTGCGCCTGTTCCCCGACCGGCTCGCCGCGGCAGGCGCCATCCCCGAGCCCCTGCCGCCGCCCACCGGGGCGGAGCGGCGGCTCGCGGTGATCCTCGCCCTGACGCTCGCCCTGTGGATGACGGACGGGCTGCACGGCATCCAGCCCGCCTGGGTGGGCTTGGCCGCTGCGACCCTGTGCCTGATGCCGCGGGTCGGCGTGGTGGGAGCCGACGCCTTCGGCCAGATCTCCCTGCGCACCTGCTTCTACATCGCCGCGCTGCTCGGCCTCGTCGCCCTGGTCACCGAGACCGGGCTGGGCGCCCGCCTCGGCCACGCGCTCCTGGCGCTGGCCCCCCTGGAGCCCGGCGCGACCCTGCGCAATGTCGGCGTGCTCACCGGCATCGCCACCCTGCTCACCCTGCTCGTCACCGCCAACGGCGCGCCCGCCCTCTACACGGCGCTCGCGGGCGAGATGGCGCAGGCGAGCGGGCTCGCGGCCATGACCGTGGTGATGCTGCAGGTGGCGGGCTACGCCACCATCTTTTTCCCCTACCAGGCGCCGCCGATCGTGCTGGCGCGGGAACTCGGCGGCGTCTCCCTGCGGGACGCCACGCGGCTGACCCTCGCCTTCGGCGCCGCATCATTGCTCGTTGCGGTGCCGCTCAACCTCGTGTGGTGGCGCATCCTGGGGCAGCTGCCATGAGGATCCGCGACCGCCGGGGAAGGCGTGACAGATCCGCCGATCGCTCATGCCGCATTGCGGCTGGCCCCTCGGCGCACTAGCCCTACCAGTTTAGAGACGCTTCAGTTCGCAACTGCGAGGCCCGATACGATGGCACCGACCGCCCGGCCGACCGTGGCCCAACCTCTCTCGCCGCACCTCCAGATCTACCGCTGGACCTGGACCATGGCGATGTCGGTGTTCCACCGTGTCACCGGCACCGCCCTCTACGGCGGCACGGCGCTGGTCGCGATCTGGCTGGTGGCGCTGGCCTCGGGCCCCGCCGCCTATGCCTGGGTCGCGTGGTTCTTCGGCTCCTGGATCGGCCGGATCGTGCTGTTCGGCTATACCTGGATCCTGATGCACCACATGCTGGGGGGCCTGCGCCACTTCGTGTGGGATTTCGGCGTCGGCCTCGACCGCACGACGCGGATGAACCTGTCGCGGGGCACCCTGATCGGCTCCGTGGCGCTCACCCTCGTGATCTGGGCGCTCGCCCTGACGCTGCGCTGACGGAGGGCACGATGGCCGACAACCGCCAGGACACCAACCTCTCCATCCGCACCCCGCGCGCCCGCGTGCGCGGCCTCGGCGCCTCCGGGCACGGGGCCGACCACTGGTGGCTCCAGCGCGTCACGGCGGCGGCCAACGCCCCCCTGATGATCGGCTTCGTCGTCATCGTCGCGATGATGGCCGGCCGGCCCTATCCGGAGGCGGTGGCGCTGATGGCCCACCCCCTCGTGGCCATCGTCCTGATCCTCGCCGTCCTGTCGGTGACGATCCACATGCGCAGCGGCATGCAGGTCGTCATCGAGGACTACGTCCACGACAAGGCGCTGCGCTTCGCGGCCTTGTTCGCCAACACCTTCTACGCGGTCGTCGTCGCCGTGGCCTGCCTCTACGCGATCCTGCGCGTGGGGCTCGGCCGCCTCGTCTGACCGGGCACAGAGGAGTCTCCGCCATGGCCGCCAACGGCACCCGCCCCGCCTACACCATCAACGACCATACCTTCGACGTCGTCGTCGTGGGTGCCGGCGGCGCGGGGCTCCGCGCCACCGTCGGCTGCTCCCAGGCGGGCCTGCGCACCGCCTGCATCACCAAGGTGTTCCCGACCCGCTCGCACACGGTGGCGGCGCAGGGCGGCATCTCGGCGTCGCTCGGCAACATGGGCCCCGACGACTGGCGCTGGCACATGTACGACACCGTGAAGGGGTCGGACTGGCTCGGCGACCAGGACGCCATCGAGTACCTCGTGCGCAACGCCCCCGCCGCCGTGTACGAGCTGGAGCACTGGGGCGTGCCGTTCTCGCGCACGGCCGAGGGCAAGATCTACCAGCGGCCCTTCGGCGGCATGACCACCGATTACGGCAAGGGCACCGCCCAGCGCACCTGCGCGGCGGCCGACCGCACGGGGCACGCCATGCTCCACACCCTCTACGGGCAGGCGGTGAAGAACCAGACGAACTTCTTCATCGAGTATTTCGCCCTCGACCTGATCATGGACGAGGACGGGCGCTGCCGCGGCGTCATCGCCATGGACCAGGCCACCGGCGAGATCCACCGCTTCCGCGCCCAGATGGTCATCCTCGCCACCGGCGGCTACGGGCGCGCCTATTTCTCGGCGACCTCGGCGCACACCTGCACCGGCGACGGCGGCGGCATGGTGCTGCGCGCGGGGCTCCCGCTCCAGGACATGGAGTTCGTGCAGTTCCACCCCACCGGCATCTACGGCGCGGGCTGCCTGATCACCGAGGGCGCGCGCGGCGAGGGCGGCTACCTGACGAATTCCGAGGGCGAGCGCTTCATGGAGCGCTACGCGCCGTCGGCCAAGGACCTTGCCTCCCGCGACGTGGTCTCGCGCTCCATGACCATGGAGATCCGCGCCGGCCGGGGCGTGGGCAAGAACAAGGACCACATCTTCCTGCACCTCGACCACCTCGACCCGAAGATCCTCCACGAGCGCCTGCCGGGCATCTCGGAGAGCGCCAAGATCTTCGCGGGCGTGGACGTCACCAAGGAGCCGATCCCGGTCCTGCCCACCGTGCACTACAATATGGGCGGCATCCCCACGAACTATCATGGCGAGGTGCTGACGCTCCGGGACGGCAACCCCGACACCGTGGTGCCCGGCCTGATGGCGATCGGCGAGGCGGCCTGCGTCTCGGTGCACGGGGCCAACCGCCTCGGCTCGAACTCGCTCATCGACCTCGTGGTGTTCGGCCGCGCGGCGGGCCTGCGCTGCGCCGACATCGTGGAGGCCAACGGTCGCGTGCCCGACGCGCCCAAGGAGGCCACCGACAAGGCGCTCGCCCGCCTCGACCGCTTCCGCTACGCCGACGGCTCGACCTCGACCGCCGAGCTGCGCCTCGAGATGCAGAAGACCATGCAGAACAACTGCGCCGTCTTCCGCACCGGCGAGGTGCTGGAGGAGGGCAAGGGCCTGATCCACAAGGTCTGGACCGCGGCTGCCGACATCAAGATCACCGACCGCTCGCTCATCTGGAACACCGACCTCCTCGAGACCCTGGAGTTCGACAACCTGATCGGCCAGGCGGTGGTGACGATGGAATCGGCGGCCAACCGTCCGGAATCGCGCGGCGCCCACGCCCGCGAGGACTTCCCGGACCGCGACGACCGGGAGTGGATGAAGCACACCCTCTCCTGGCTCGACGAGGTGAACCACCGGGTGAACATCGATTACCGCCCGGTCCACACCTACACGATGTCGAACGAGATCCAGTACATCGAGCCGAAGGCGCGCGTGTACTGAGGCAAGCCGGATGACGGGCCCTGCCCGTCATCCCTCCCGGAGGCCGACCCGATGACGCGGAGCGTCGAGGATTTCCCGAGGATCACGGTCGATCCTGCGGTGATGGGCGGCAAGCCCTGCATCCGCGGGATGCGCGTGACCGTCGGCATGATCCTCGGTGAGTTGGGCGGCGGGACAACGATCGACGAACTGCTGGCCGGCTACCCGTATCTGGAGCGGGCGGACATCCTCGAAGCCAAGCGGTACGCCGCGCAATCGTCCTGAGCCCCGAAGATGTCGTCACGCGCACGGATCGGGCACAACAGTCACTCTCGCGGAAGGCCGCCGGTCGTGTACGCAATCGCCTTCGATCTCGACGTGAAAATGCTTGAGCAGACCTATCACAACAAGTCCTGGCAGAACGCCTACTCGGACATCGAGAAGGCCTTGGGAAGATTCGGGTTCTCCCGTCAGCAGGGCAGCGTCTATTTCGGCAACGACACGGTCGATGCCGTCACCTGCGTCCTCGCCGTCCAGGATCTGACGCGCAGCTTCGCCTGGTTCAAGCCGTCCGTGAGCGACATGCGGATGCTGCGCATTGAAGACAACAACGACCTGATGCCGGCGATCAAGTCGGTCTGACGGTTTCCCATTCTTGCTGACGAGATCGCTATGGCTCAGTTCGCACTTCCCAAGAACTCGCAGGTCCGCGAGGGCAAGTCCTGGCCGGCACCGGCCGGGGCGAAGAACCTGCAGACCTTCCGCGTCTACCGCTGGAACCCGGACGACGGCGCCAATCCGCGCATCGACACCTACCAGGTCGACCGCGACGATTGCGGGCCGATGGTGCTCGACGCGCTTCTGTGGATCAAGAACACGGTCGATTCGACGCTGGTCTTCCGCCGCTCCTGCCGCGAGGGCATCTGCGGCTCCTGCGCCATGAACATCGAGGGGCAGAACACGCTCGCCTGCACGATGGGCATCGACGAGTGCAAGAGCCCCGACAACGCCCTGCCGATCCTCACCCGCAAGGACAAGGACGGCGCGATCCGGATCTACCCGCTGCCGCACATGCCGGTGCTGAAGGATCTGGTGCCGGACCTGACGAACTTCTTCGCCCAGCACGCGGCGATCGAGCCCTGGCTCCAGACCGAGACGCCCGCCCCCGAGAAGGAGTGGCGCCAGACCCCGGAGGACCGCGCCCGCCTCGACGGCCTCTACGAGTGCATCCTCTGCGCCTGCTGCACCACGAGTTGCCCGAGCTACTGGTGGAACGGCGACCGCTTCCTGGGTCCCGCCGCGCTCCTGCAGGCCTATCGCTGGCTGATCGACTCGCGCGACGAGAACACCGGCGACCGGCTCGACAGCCTGCACGACCCGTTCCGGCTCTACCGCTGCCACACGATCATGAACTGCGCCAACACCTGCCCGAAGAGCCTGAACCCGGCGAAAGCCATCGCCGAGATCAAGAAGATGATGGTCGAGCGCGAGGTCTGACCCGACGGACCTCTCCTCCCCCTTGCGGGGAGGAGCCGGAGGTGGGGTGGTGCAGGATGGGATCGCCGATGGTGCCTTCCGCACCACCCCCGCCCCGAACGCCTCCTCGCAAGGACGGGGCATCGCGTTTGGCACCGCGCGGTCATCCCGGGGCCGCGCAGCGGAGCCCGGGATCCATGCACACCGAAGCGGTAGGTTGGGCCGTGCGGTGTCCCTGGATTGCACGCTCCGCGCGCCCCTGCGGGTCCGGACTCGCTCTTCGAGCGATCCGGAATGACGGCGGAGAGGACCTGATCGCCGAACGCGATCACCCTGCCGCAAGGGGGAGGGGACAGAGGCTCCTCCGCCCACCGGAGCGATCGACCGACCGCGTATGATCCGGCGCGAAGACGCGCGTTGGCAACGGCCGGGACGGCGACGTCCCGGCCGCTTCCGTCACTGGACCTGCGCGAAGAGCGGATCGAAGCGCTTCTGGGCGAGCTTGCCGTGCTGGACCGCCTTGGCCTGTTCGAGGTTGCCGCGTTCGTCGCCGACCACCACCAGGGCGACCATGCCCATCAGGTAGTGGGGCGAGCACTTGAAGCCGTAGATGCCCGGCTTGTCGAAGGTGATCGTCTCGTCCCTGCCGACCACGGTCTTGATGACGGGGGCGCCTTCCGGCGCCATGCCCCTGATCGTCTCGATGTTGTGCCCCTTGTCGGTCGAGACCAGCTTGATGCTGTCGCCGGGATCGAGCTTCACGAAGGCCGGATCGAAGACCATCGCCCCGCCGGGACCGCTGTTGAGCGTCTTCACGACGACCTCGGCCGCACCGGCCGGCGCGAATCCGGCGACCTGCGCCAGCAGGACGGCTCCGCACATCGTTGCGTAAGACTTTCGAATTCCTCCAATCATCGTTTTCCTTGCTCCAAGACAATGGCACAGTCAGCCGAGATGCTTTGAAGCTGATACGAACATCTTTGCAAGCGCGATGTTCTGTACTTTTTCCAGATCGAATATCGAAGACATGCGGCTCCCACGGAGAACCGACCCGTCGGAGAACGGCCGGCGGAGTGCGGCGCCACCGCCACACCGGGAGGAAAAGCCCGGCCGATCCCCGCTTCGTCCGGCCTCACGCGGGTCGCCGCCTTGCGACCATCGCATTTGGTGGTGAGGCAGGCGGGCGCGCCGCACGCCAACCCGCCGGCGCCGATTTTCGGGGTCTGAGGTCGATGCCGCGCCAGTACCTGTCGACATCCTTCGCGCTCGTGCTCGCCGTCAGCCTCGGCGCCTGCGCCTCGCAGCGCCTGGACGGCCCGCGCACCCGCGCCCCGGCGCCCCAGGCCGCCCTCGACGCGCCCGTGCCGGCGATCCCCTCGGGGGCGGTGAGCTCCGCCCCCCTCGCCCCGCCCCCCGGCGCCACGGCCGCGCCCGAGGCGCCGCCCGTCCCCGGCAGCCAGGTCGCCGCCGTCGCGCCGCCCGCCTCGAACGTCGTCGCCGAGCCGGTGGCGCCGCCCCCGGCCCCGCCGCCCGTGGTGGCGAGCGGGCGCTCCGCGGTGGTCGGCAGCTGGGACGCCAAGGACGCCACGGGCGCGAGTTGCAAGGTCACCCTGTCGAGCACGCCCGCGCTCGACCTCTACAAGGCCTCGGCCGGGGGCTGCGCCAACAAGGAGCTCGCCAAGGTCTCGGCCTGGGATTACCGCGACGGCGAGGTCTACCTCTACCAGGCCGGCGGCACGGTGGCGGCCCGCCTGCGGCAGGGCGGCGGCGCCCTCGACGGGGCGTTGACCAAGTCCGGCGCCTCTCTCGCCCTGGTGCGCTGAGGCGGCCCGTGCCGGCGAGGCCCCTCGTCCGCTATCCCGACCCGCGCCTGCGCCGGCCCTGCGCGCCGGTGCAGGCCTTCGACGCGGATCTGCGGGCGCTGGCGCAGGACCTCACCGACACCCTCGACGCCGCGATGGCCGCCGGCCTCACCGCGGCCCATCTCGGCGTTCCCTTACGCCTCGTGGCGCTGCGGCCCGAGCCCGGCGGCCCGGCCGCCCTCTACTGCAACCCGGAGATCGTCGAGGCCTCCGCGGAGCAGGCGGAGGGGCGCGAGGGCAGCGTGTCGATGCCCGGCGTCTCGGAGACGGTGGCCCGCGCGAGCCGCGTCCGGGTGCGCTACCGCGACCTCGACGGGGCGGAGCGCGAGGAGACGGCGGAGGGCTTCCGCGCCGCCTGCCTCCAGCACGAGATCGACCAGCTCGAGGGCATCTTCTGGATCGAGCGCCTGTCGCGCCTGCGCCGCGAGCGGGCGCTCAAGCGCTACGCGAAGCAGCGCTGATCCCGGCTTTCCAAAGGGATCATCCCTTTGGCGGGTCCAGGGCAGAGCCCTGGAAGATGCCGGGGCTCTGCCCCGGCGCCCCGCCGAGGGGATGATCCCCTCGGAACCCCGCAATCAGACCGCGGCCAGCCCCCGCTGCACGGCGGGGCGGGCGAGCACCGCGTCGAGCCAGCGGCGCACGTTGGCGAACCCGGAGAGGTCGATGCCCTGCTTGCCGTGGAACTTCGCCCAAGGGGCGATGGCGATGTCGGCGATGGAGTAGTCGCCCGCCACGTAGTCGCGGCTCGCGAGCCGCCCGTCGAGGACACCGTAGAGGCGGCGCGCCTCGGCCTCGAACCGGTCGATGGCGTAGGGGATCTTCTCGGGGGCGTAGATCTTGAAGTGGTGGGTCTGGCCGAGCATCGGCCCGAAGCCACCGACCTGCCAGAACAGCCACTCGTCCACGGCGACCCGCGCGCGGGCATCCTCCGGATAGAGGCAGCCGGTCTTGCGCCCGAGATATTGCAGGATCGCACCCGACTCGAACACCGTGATCGGCTCACCCCCCGGCCCGTCGTGGTCGACGATGGCCGGGATCTTGTTGTTGGGCGAGATCTTCAGGAACTCGGGCGCCGTCTGCTCGCCCTTGCCGATGTTCACGGGCACCACCCGGTAGGGCAGGCCGCATTCCTCCAGCATGATCGGGATCTTCCAGCCGTTGGGCGTGCTCCAGGTGTGGACGTCGATGGGCTTAGCCTGAACGGCGGCCATGGCGGGAGGCTCCGGCTGATCCGCCCGCGCCGCGGGCCGATTCCTCAAGGATGTGGAGGAGGGCGGTTCGTCTGCAAGGTCGTCGGCGCGGCCGGATCCGGGGGTCGCCGGAATCCCGGCCGCACCGCCACGCTAGCCCGGAACGGCCGGCCCTCTCAAGCGGACAGGCGCGCGATCGCGCCCGCGCGCCTGTTGGCAGCGCCGGCCGAGGCCTTGCCGCCGCCCGGCATTGCCGCTGTGATGGCGCCCGCCGGCCGCCGACTCGGGCGGCGGCTCGAAGTTCGGATCGCACGATGCTCAACCGCCTGATCGCCGCCGCCGCCCTGGCCCTGCCGCTCCTCGCAACCCCGGCCCTCGCCCGGGATCCGGTGAAGGAGCCCGCCAAGGAGTCCGCGGCCGCCGAGAAGGCGCCGAGCGCCGGCCAGGCCGCGGCCCGCGCCCGGCAGAAGCAGTGCGGCACCGAGTGGCGCGGCCTCACCGACGCGCAGAAGACCGCGCAGGGGCCGAAATGGCCGCAGTTCTGGAGCAAGTGCAACAAGCGCCTGAAGGGCAACGACAAAGCCTGAGGCGGCCCGCAACCGATCCGGGCCTCGAGGGTTTGCCCGGCGGGCGTCGGGGCCGTGCCCCGCGGGGCCACAGGGCTGTGCCCGGCCGGGCTTGGGGACGAGGGCGGATGAACGAGCGGCGGGCGCTTCAGCGCGTGGTGGCGATCGTCGCGGCGCTGCCCGTCGCGGCCGGCCTCTACGGGGTCCTGTTCGGCGTGAACGGGCTCGCGCCCGGGGTCGCCAACGTCTCCATCGACAGCCATTTCCGCTACCTGTCGGGCCTGCTCACCGGGATCGGCGTGCTGTTCTGGACCTGCGTGCCGGGGATCGAGGGCAAGGCGGGGCTGTTCCGCTTCCTCACCCTCGTGGTGGTGCTGGGGGGCCTCGCCCGGCTCCTCGGCCTCTACCTCACCGGCATCCCCTCGCTGACCATGCTCGGGGCCCTGGTGGTCGAACTCGTCCTCACCCCGCTGCTCTGCATGTGGCAGGCGCGGATCGCCGCGCAGGGACCGCCCGACGCGCAGGGGCTGCGCCACGCGCAGGGGCTGCGCCACGCGCAGGGGCCGGCGCGCGCGGCGCCGGCGCCGCGCGATGGCTGAGACGGCGCTGCCCGGCGAATCGCGCCTCGACCGGCTCCTGGCCTGGATCGACGGCCGGCTCCCGAAGCCCGCCGCCTGGGCCTTCGCCCTGCGCATCTGGATCGCGATGACGGTGGCGCTCTACATCGCCTTCTGGCTCCAGCTCGACAGCGCCTCCTCGGCCGCCACCGGCGTCGCGATCCTCGCCCAGCCCAAGCGCGGCCAGGCGATCTCCAAGGCCGCCTACCGCCTGCTCGGCACCCTGGTCGGCGGCGCCGTGGCGCTCGTGTTCATCGCCCTGTTCGGACAGGACCGGGTGGCGATGCTCGTGGCCTTCGCGGTCTGGCTGGGGCTGTGCGTGTTCGTGGCGCAGTACCTCCAGGACACCCGCGCCTACGGGGCCATGCTCTCGGGCTACACGGTGGCCATCATCGCCATCGCCCATCTCGATTCGCCGGCCAACGGCTTCGACGCCGCGGTGGGGCGGCTCGCCGCCATCACGGTCGCCGTCGTCGTCATCACCTTCGTCAACGACGCGCTCGCCTCGCCGAGCACGTGGAGCGCGCTGCGCCCGCAGCTCGCCGAGGCCCACGCGGCCGTGCGGGATTTCGCCCGCGCCGCCTTCGCGGAGGGCGACCCCGGCGATCTCCGCGCGGCCGGGCTGATCGGCCGGATCGCGCCGATGCGGGCCGATGCCGGCGCCATCGCGGGCGAACTCGACGACGGGCCGAACCGGGCGGCGGGCGCCCGCAGCGCCATCGCCGCCCTCTACGCCATGGTGGCCGCCGCCCGCGTGGTGGCCCGGGCCGCCGCCCGACTCCCCGCACCGGGCCCGGCCGCCGCCGAGGCCCTCGCCCTCTGCCGCGCGGTCGCGTCGCGGGACCGCGCGGAGGGGGATATCGGCACCGATCCGGCAGCCCTCGACGCCCGGGCCGCCCGCCTGCGCGATCTCGTGGACGGGGCGGTCCGGGACGGCACGCGCCCCGTCGACGAGGTGGCTCTCCTCCAGCGCGCCCTCGATTTCGTGGAGGCCGCCGCCTTCGCCGCGGACGGCATGCGGGCGCTCGGCGAAGGGCAACGGCCGCGGCGGGACGTGGCCCTGCCCACCCACCGGGACTTCCCCGTGGCCCTGCGCGGCGCCCTGCGGGTGGTCATCGCCTTCGGCATCAGCGCGGGCGTGTTCGTGCTCGCGGGCCTGCCGCAGGCCTCCTTCGCCCTGGTCCAGGTCGCCGCCACCTGCGCGCTCTCCTCGGTGACGCCGGACCCGCGCAAGTTCGCGCTGGGCGTGCTGATGGGGATGCCCCTCGCCGGCCTCATCGCCGGCATCGTGCTGTTCGGCTTCCTCGACGGCTACCAGGGCTTTCCCCTGCTCGTGATCGCCATGGCGCCCCCCGTCTTCCTGGGCTGCCTGCTCTCGCTCAACCCGTCCACCTTCACGGTGGGCTTCATCACCCTGGTCTTCTTCCCCGTGCTGATGGCGCCCTCGAACCCGCAGGGCTACGATCCCGAGACCTTCCTGCTGAACTGGCTGCTCGTGGTGGTGGCCGCCGTGCTCCTCTACCTCGCCGTGCGCCTCGTCCTGCCGGTGGGCCGCGCCCGGCACCGGGCCTTCGCCCTCGATTCGGCCCGGCGCGACCTCGCCGAGGCCCTGGCCGGCGACGGGGGCGACGCCACCACGCGCACCAGCCTCAATGCCGACCGCCTGTTCCAGTTCTCCGGCTACGGTTCCGGCAGCGGGGCCGCCCGCCGCGCCGCCCTCGGCCACGCCTTCGCCCTGGCCCAGATCGAGGCGGCGGCCGCCCGCGCCCACGCGCAGATGCCGCTGCTGCGGGAGGCCGAGCCCCTGCGCCCGGTGGTCGCCCGCGCCCGGGCGGCCCTGGCGGTGGGCCATCCCGGGCGCCTGGAAGCGGCCGCGCGCGACCTCGTGCG
Organism: Methylobacteriaceae bacterium; assembly: GCA_947444195.1. GTDB lineage: Bacteria > Pseudomonadota > Alphaproteobacteria > Rhizobiales > Beijerinckiaceae > Methylobacterium. Next base: position 72,844 of record CANEZL010000019.1, read on the forward strand.
CGCGGCGGCCGGGGAGGCGCGCCCGATCCGCCTGCGGGCGGCCCAGGCCGCCACCGACCTCGCCACCGCCGCCCGCGTCGCCGGCCGGCACCGGCGCTTCCTGCGCCGCCTCGCCGTGGCGCCGTTCTGAGGATCCGCCGATGCACACGGACATCCAGATCGGCGGGGTCTTCGTCTCCCCCTTCGTCGCCTACGCGCTCGCCGCCTTCGCGATCCTGCTCGTGCTGCGCCGGCTGTTCAGCCGGCTCCGGTTCGGCCGCTACGTCGCCAATCCGCCGCTCGCCGAGGCGGGGATCTATGTCTGCCTCCTCGCCCTCCTCATCGTGATGCTGTGATGCCCGAGCCGGACGACACCCGAGCCCCAGCGGAGGCGCAGGCCCTTGAGGAGGACCGCGCGTTCGCCCGCGCCCGGCGGCGGCGGCGCACGGCGCGGCTCCTGCGGCTCGCCGCCACCGGGCTGATCCTGCTGCTGGCGCTCGGCGCGGCGGCGATCGTCTGGCGCTACTACGTCGTCGCCCCCTGGACCCGCGACGGGCGGGTGCGCGTGCAGGTGGCCGGGGTCGCGCCGCAGGTCTCCGGCCAGATCGTCGCCCTCAAGGTCGGCGACAACCAGCCGGTGAAGCAGGGCGACGTGCTCTACGTGATCGACCCGTTCGACTTCGAGGTGGCGGTCGCCCAGGCCGAGGCCGAGGTGAAGAACCGCGAGGCCGACCTCCAGGTGAAGAACGCGCAATCGGCCCGCCGTCAGGCGCTCTCCACCGTGTCGACCTCGGTGGAGGAGAAGCAGCAATATGCCGGCACGGCCAAGATCGCCGAGGCCGCCCTGGAGACGGCCAAGGCGCAGCTCTCGCAGGCCCGGACCAACCTCAAGCGCACGGAGGTGCGTGCCCCCGTGAACGGGCGCGTCACCAACCTGCTCCTGCGCACCGGCGACTACGCGCAGACCGGGACCGTCAACGTCCGGGTGATCGACACCGATTCCTTCTGGGTCGACGGCTATTTCGAGGAGACCAAGCTCGCCGGCATCAAGGTGGACGACCCGGCCGAGATGGCCCTGATGGGCTTCGACGCGCCGCTGCGCGGGCGGGTGGAGAGCATCACGCTCGGCATCGCCACCGCCAACGCCGCGCCGAGCACGCAGGGCCTGCCCAATGTCGACCCGGTCTATACCTGGGTGCGCCTCGCCCAGCGCGTGCCCGTGCGCATCCGCATCGAGCAGGTGCCCGAGAACGTGCCGCTGGTGGCGGGCATGACCGCGACCGTGGTGGTGAACGGGGGCCGGGGGCCGGAACCGGGCTGGCTCGCCCGCCTGCGCCGCGCCCTCACCGGCGGCCCCTGAGGGCGGGGCGGAGCCAAGTGCCTGATGCCGCTCGGATACCGCGCGGCGATGATCGAACCCGGACACGAGACCGGGAGCCGGCGCATTTTCCGGGTTGACGCCGGACGAATACAGGCACACTCTCCACGGGTGCTTCGCGAAGGGAAGCACATCGGGCCGCAAGCCCTCGTCTCGGACGCGATGTCCGCCACGAAGACTTGCGGTCGAGGCTGAAGGAGACAGGAATGACTCCACCCCAGCAGCACGCCGCCTCGATCACTTCCGGACCGGTCCGGCCGGAAGCCTAGCGGCACTTCAACGCGGACAACCCGGCGGAGACGACTCCAGGGGCGCAGAAGCGGCCGTACGGCACGACTTCGAACACGCGAAATGCCCCATCTCGAGCCGTCTCCGGCGCGGTTCTATCAGTGGAACCAGGGATTACCGACCATCGCGAAGGTGCCGAGCGCTCGCCGACAGCCCTGCAGGCTGCGTGCGGGCCGAACCCATGTCCGCTCTCGGGCGACACATGGACAGGCGCAGGCGTCTCCGCGCTCTCCCTCCCCCCTCTGCGGGGGAGGGTGGCCCCTGCGTCGGCAGGGGTCGGGAGAGGGGTGCGACGGTGCAGGACCCCGCGCGGCATCGACGCCGGGCCTCTCTCGGCAGCCGGGCTCCCCTCTCCCGCCTCGCTGCGCTCGGCACCCTCCCCCGCAGAGGGGGGAGGGAGAGCGCGGGGACGACCGCCCGAGATGTGTGGATACGGCAGCCTGCTCGGGAGAAGAGGCCCGGCCCTTTCGACGAGGAGCCGAACCACCCCGAGCGGATCCGCAGACCGACAGGCCTTCACCCCCGCAGGGCTGGCAGCCTACTCGATCCCGAGCTTCGCCTTCAGCAGCGCGTTGACCGCGGCCGGGTTGGCCTTGCCGCCGGTGGCCTTCATGGTCTGGCCGACGAACCAGCCGAGCAGCGTCGGCTTCTCCTTGGCCTGGGCGACCTTGTCCGGGTTCTGGGCGATGATCTGGTCCACCGCCGTCTCGATGGCACCGGTATCGGTCACCTGTTTCATGCCGCGGGCCTCGACCACCGCGTGCGGGTCGCCGCCCTCGCTCCAGACGATCTCGAACAGGTCCTTGGCGATCTTGCCCGAGATCGTGCCCGCGCCGATGAGGTCGATGATGCTGCCCAGTTGGCCGGCCGAGACCGGGCTCGCCTCGATGTTCAGGCCCTCCTTGTTCAGGCGCCCGAACAGCTCGTTGATCACCCAGTTGGCCGCGGCCTTCCCGTCGCGGCCCCGGGCCACCGCCTCGTAGTAGTCGGCGGAGGACCGCTCGGCGACCAGCACGCCGGCATCGTAGGCGCTGAGGCCGAAATCGGCGACGAAGCGGGCCTTCTTGGCGTCCGGCAGTTCCGGCAGGCCGGCGGCGAGCCCGTCCACGTAGGCCTGGTCGAATTCGAGCGGCAGCAGGTCGGGATCGGGGAAGTAGCGGTAGTCGTGCGCCTCCTCCTTCGAGCGCATGGAGCGCGTCTCGCCCTTGCCCGGGTCGAACAGGCGCGTCTCCTGGGAGATGCTGCCGCCGTCCTCGATGATCGCGATCTGGCGCCTGGCCTCGGTCTCGATGGCCTGGCCGATGAAGCGGATCGAGTTGACGTTCTTGATCTCGCAGCGGGTGCCGAGCGGATCGCCGGGGCGGCGCACGGAGACGTTGACGTCGGCGCGGAGACTGCCCTTCTCCATGTCGCCGTCGCAGGTGCCGAGATAGCGCAGGATGGTGCGCAGCTTCGTCACGTAGGCCTTGGCCTCCTCCGACGAGCGCAGATCGGGGCGCGAGACGATCTCCATCAAGGCGACGCCCGAGCGGTTGAGGTCGACGAAGCTGAGGTTCGGCGCCTGGTCGTGCAGGGACTTGCCCGCATCCTGCTCGAGATGCAGGCGCTCGATGCCCACCGTGATCGCCTCGCCGTCGGGCAGATCGACCAGCACCTCGCCCGCGCCGACGATGGGGTCCTTGTACTGGGAGATCTGGTAGCCCTGCGGCAGGTCCGGGTAGAAGTAGTTCTTCCGGTCGAAGACCGAGCGCAGGTTGATCTGCGCCTTGAGCCCCAGGCCGGTGCGCACGGCCTGGGCGACGCATTCGGCGTTGATGACGGGCAGCATGCCGGGCATCGCCGCGTCGACCAGGGAGACGTTGTCGTTCGGCTCGGCGCCGAAGGCGGTGGAGGCGCCGGAGAACAGCTTCGAGCGGCTGGTGACCTGGGCGTGGATCTCCATGCCGATCACGACCTCCCAGTCGTGCAGGCCGCCCTTGATCAGCTTCTTCGGGTTCACGGGTGCGTTCATGGCCGTCCGGTCTTCGGGAGGGGCTCGATCACCCGCCTGGGCGAGAGCCGGTCTTCGGGTCAGTTAGGAGGCGCGTCCCGCGCCGGTCAAGCGCGGCCCCGGAGCGCGCGGCGGGCCGAGAAGCCGAGGATCGCCCAGAGGAGGGCCGCGATCGTCCGCACGGGGAAGAAGGTCGGCCCGTCATGGCTGACCGGGGCCGGCCAGGGGATCCCGAGCGCCCCGATCGCCCAGGACGTCAGCACCGACACCGCCAGCGCGATGATGGCCGCGATGAAGACCTTGCCGAACTGGCTCGCCGTCCAGCCGAGCCAGAGCGCGAGCGCGATCAGGACCGGGTCGAAGGCCGCCCAGATCCAGACGGTCCAGGGATAGAAGGGGACGGTCATGCCCACCAGGGCTTCGGCAGCGTCATCCGCCCGGCCGCGTCCTCGATCGTCTGCGCCGCCGCGAACAGGGTCTCCTCGTCGAAGGGCCGGCCGATGAGCTGGAGGCCGAGCGGCAGGCCCTGGCCGTCGAGGCCCGCCGGCACCGCGATGCCCGGGAGCCCGGCCATGTTCACGGTCACGGTGAACACGTCGTTGAGGTACATCTCCACGGGGTCGGCCGAGGCCATCTCGCCGATGCCGAAGGCCGACGACGGGGTGGCGGGCGTCAGGATGGCGTCGACGCCGTCCGCGTAGGCCGCCTCGAAGTCGCGCTTGATCAGGGTGCGGATCTTCTGGGCGCGCACGTAGTAGGCGTCGTAGTAGCCCGCCGAGAGCACGTAGGTGCCGATCATGATGCGGCGGCGCACCTCGCGGCCGAAGCCCGCCGCGCGGGTCTTCTCGTACAGGCCCACGATGTCGCCGGCCGGCACGCGCAGGCCGTAGCGCACGCCGTCGTAGCGGGCGAGGTTCGAGGAGGCCTCGGCCGGGGCCACGATGTAGTAGGCGGGCAGCGCGTGCCGGGTGTTGGGCAGCGAGATCTCCCGGATCGTCGCGCCGGCCGCGCGCAGCCAGTCCGCGCCCTGGTCCCAGAGTCGCTGGATCTCGGCCGGCATGCCCTCGACCCGATATTCCTTCGGGATGCCGATGGTGAGCCCCTTCACGCCGCGGGAGATTGCGGCCTCGAAATCGGGCACGGGCAGGTCGGCGCAGGTGGTGTCGCGGGCGTCCGGCCCCGCCATGGAGCCGAGCAGGATCGCGCAGTCGCGCACCGTGCGGGCGATCGGCCCGGCCTGGTCGAGGGAGGAGGCGAAGGCCACCGTGCCCCAGCGCGAGCAGCGCCCGTAGGTCGGCTTGATGCCCACCGTGCCGGTGAAGGCGGCGGGCTGGCGGATCGAGCCGCCGGTATCGGTGGCCGTGGCGCCCAGGCAGAGGCGGGCGGCCACCGCCGCCGCCGAGCCGCCCGAGGAGCCGCCGGGGACGATCCTCGCCTCGGAGACGACGCCGTCCACCTGCCGCCGCCAGGGCGAGACCACGTCGCCGAAGGCGCTGGTCTCGTTGGACGAGCCCATGGCGAACTCGTCGAGGTTGAGCTTGCCCAGCATCACCGCGCCGTCGCGCCAGAGATTGGCGGTGACGGCGGATTCGTAGTGCGGCTCGAAGCCCCCGAGGATCTTCGAGGCGGCGGTGGTGGTGACCCCGTGGGTGCAGAACAGGTCCTTGATGCCGAGCGGCAGGCCCTCGAGGGGCCGGCCCTCGCCGGCGGCGATCTTGGCGTCCGAGACCTCGGCCTGGGCGAGCGCCCGCTCCGGCGTCTCCAGGATGAAGGCGTTGAGCGCGCGCGCCTTCTCGACGGCGGCGATATGCGCCTGCGTCAGCTCGCGGGCCGAGAAGGTCCTGGCCCGGAGCCCGTCGCGCGCCTCGGCGAGGGTGAGTTCGTTGAGTTCGCTCACGTGTCCTTGGTCCTCACGCCCGCGGGCGGGCCAGCCCGGAGGGAAGCCGGGCGCTCAGGCAGGATGCTCGGTCCGGGGCCGGGCCGGCCGGTCGGCCTACTCGATCACCTTCGGGACGAGGAAGTAGTGGTCCTCGGTCTCGGGGGCGTTGGCCACGATCTCCCGGGCGCGTCCCCCGTCGGTCACCGCGTCCTCGCGCTTCTTCATGGCCATCGGCGTCACCGAGGTCATCGGCTCGACGCCCTCCACGTCGACGGCGCCGAGCTGCTCCACGAAGGCGAGGATGGCGTTCAGCTCGCCCTGGAGCGGGCCGACCTCCTCCTCGGAGACCGCGATGCGCGCCAGATGCGCGATGCGGCGGACCGTCTGTGCGTCGACCGACATGCTGTCCCTGAAGATGGCCCCCGCGGGGCGTAGCAAGAAATCCGCCGCGCTATAGCACCGGGCTTCGCGGGGCCGCAACGCGGGGCCGCGGCGTGGTAGGATGCCCCATGCCCCGCACGCCCCCCCACGCCCTGCTCCTCGCCCCGCTCCTCCTCGCCGGCCCCGTGCTGGCGGATCCGGCACCGAAGGCACCGCGGAGCGAGGCTCCGCCGGCGATCGCCTGCGCCTCGCTCGCCAACTACCGCATCCTGATGCGGCAGGCGCGGGACGCGGTCGCGGCGGCGGCGGTCCTGGCCGACCCGAAGGCGGACCATCTCGGCTGCGCGCGGCTGGAGCGGGACGGCGTCACGGGGCGCGCCGACCACGTCGTCCTCGACGGACGGAGCTACGATTGCCTGAGCCTGCGCAGCACCAGCATCTGCCAGTGGACCGCGAGCGGAAGCGTCGCCCTGCCGCCGGAGAAGCCGGGCCGCGCGGCGGAACCGGCGAAGGAGACGGGGAAGGCCAAGCGCTGAGGCCCCGCGCCGCGCGGGTCGGTTCGCGGGACGATGCCCCGAGCGCCTTCTGATACGATCTCCGCTTGATCGAAGCGGAGATCGTATCGGCCAAGCCCGCGCGGCGCCTGAGCGGAGCCCAGATCCGCCATCCCGAAGGGATCAAGCGGATCTGGTATGACAGTCGGCTCTCGGGACGGGACCGGGAATCAGTAGGGGCGGGTGCGGTGGTTCGGGGCGCCGCCGTAGCGGCGGCGCAGCCACGAGACGACGCGCGGGAGCAGGAAGGCGAGCAGGATCTTGCGCATGGGGCCTCTCTCAACGGTTGGGTTGCCGGGCCAATGCGGCTCCCCGCCTTCCGTTCCAGGCCGGGTCACAACTCCAGGGCGAGGGTCACCGGCACGTGGTCGGAGGGGCGCTCCCAGCCCCGCGTCTCGCGGGAGACGGTGACGGCGCGCACCGTGCCGGCGAGGTCGGGGGAGACCCAGGCGTGGTCGAGGCGGCGCCCCTTGTTGGCGAGCTCCCAGTTCGGCGAGCGGTAGCTCCACCACGTGTAGATCTTCTCCGGCTCCGGGGTGAGGAGCCGCGCCGTGTCGATCCAGCCGGCCTCAGCCCGCAGGGTCTCCAGGGCCTCGGTCTCGACGGGGGTGTGGCTCACCACGTCGAGGAGCTGCCTGTGCGACCAGACGTCGTGCTCCAGGGGCGCCACGTTGAGGTCGCCCACGAGGATCGCCGGCCCGGAGACCCGCCGCCCGCCCCAGGCGCGGAGTTCCGCCAGGAAGTCGAGCTTGTGCGCGAATTTCGGGTTGAGCCCCCGGTCGGGCACGTCGCCGCCGGCCGGCACGTAGAAATCGTGCAGCACGATCCCCGCCGCCGGCCCCGCCTCGCGCCCGAGCACCGCCGAGATGTGGCGCGCGTCCGCCCGCTCGCAGAAGCCCATCACCGCCGGATCGAGGAGGGGGAAGCGCGAGAGGATGGCGACGCCGTTATAGCCCTTCTGCCCGGCGAACACCGCGTGCTCGTAGCCCGAGCCCTTGAGCGCTCGCAGCGGGAAGAGCTCGTCCGGGCACTTGGTCTCCTGCAGGCAGAGCACGTCCGGCTTGGCCTCGGAGAGGAAGCGCAGCACGGAATCGATGCGCAGGCGCACCGAGTTGATGTTCCAGGTGGAGACAGTGAGGCGCAAGGCGGGCTCCCGACACGAGGGGCCAGGGATAGCCGATTTCCCGCGGTCCCGCCGTTGCGCGGAAGCGGCACCGGGGGGTCGCGCGCGAATTGCCGTGCAGGGAGCGGACAAAGCGGCTATGGGCGCGCTCCGCATCCCGTTCGAGGCCAGCGCCCGTGACCTTCGTCCGTTCCGCCACCTTCAACGCCTACTGGGCCGTGTGGACCGCGCTGTTCCTCGCGCCGCTCGCGGTGCTCGCGGCCCTCGGCGCCCCCGCCCGCCCGATCCGGGCGGCGACCCGCCTGTGGGCGCGCGGCATCCTGTTCGGCCTCGCGCGCATCGTGGGGCTGCGCTACGCCGAGGAGGGCCGCGAGCGCATCCCGGCCGAGCCCTGCCTGATCGTGGCCAACCACCAGTCGGCCTGGGAGACGCTGGCCTTCCTCATCCTGGTGCCGGACGTGGCGATCATCGCCAAGCGCGAGCTCGTCTCGATCCCGGTGGTGGGCTGGTTCCTGCGCCGCTCGCCCATGATCATCATCGACCGGGCCAACGGCACCCAGGCCCTGCGCACGATGATCGACGAGAGCCGGGCCGCGGTGGCGCAGGGGCGCTCGATCCTGATCTTCCCGGAGGGGACGCGCAGCGCCTTCGGCGCGCCGGTCCAGTTCAAGCGCGGGGTCGAGCTGCTCTACAACCGCCTCGGCCTCTCCGTGCTGCCGGTGGCGGTCGATTCGGGGCTGTACTGGCCGAGCGGCTCGCGGATGCGGGCGGGCACGGTGATGGTGCGCTACCTCGCCCCCCTCGGGGCCGGCCTGCCCACGGAGGCCTTCATGGACGGCACCGAGCGGGCGATCCAGCAGGCGCTCGGCGGGCAGGCGGCCTGAGCCCGGCGGCTCATACCGGATCCGATCGATCCCTTCGGGACGGCGGATCCGGGCTTCGCTCCTGCGCCGCGTGGGCTCGCGCCGCGCGGGCTCGGTCGATACGACCCCCGCCTCGATCGAGCGGAGATCGGATCAGGGGTTGCGCGACTGCTTGATGCGCTCGGCCATCGCCTTGTCCTCGGCGCGGCCGTAATTGATGAAGAACAGGGTCCCGTCCACGGGCTTGCCCTTCTGCAGGTTCGAGAGCTGCACCGTGGTGAGGTAGCCCTGCGGATCGGTGATCCGCCACTGCGCCAGGGTCTTCATCTCGGGGTCGAAATAGAGCTGGATCTTCGAGGTGCCGCCGAGGGTGGCGCGGTCCTCCAGGCCGATGCGGATGCCGCCGGGCTCGTTCGTCACCTCGGTCACGCTGAGGTCGCGGGCGAGGTCGATCTTCTCGCGCAGCAGGAATTTCAAGGGCGTCTGGGCGATGAAGTAGACGTCCTGGGTGGCGAGCTTGCGGTCGCGCACCGCCACGGAGGTGCCGTCGGCCACCACTTCGAGGGGCGAGGGCTGGTCGTAGTCGAAGCGCAGGCGGCCGGGCTTGGCGATGGTGAGCCTGCCGCCGATCCGGCGCCCGTCCGCGGCGATCTGCATGAAGTTGCCGGTCAGCGTCGACAGGCCGTTGAAATAGGCGTTGGCCTGGGCGAGCACGGTCGCCGGATCGGCTTGTTCCAGGCTCTGCGTCACGGCGGCAGGCGCCCCCACCGCGGCGACGCGGGCATCGGGCTTCTCCGCCGGCTTCTCGGCGGCCTTGTCCGCCGCCTTGGGGGCGCCCTTGATGCTGCCGGTCTTCTCGTTGCCGGGTTTGGCTTCCTTGGGCTCCTTGGCCTCCTTCTGGGGCTTCGGCGCGGGCTTCTTCGGGGCCGCGGCGGCGGGGGAGGCGGGCTCCGGCTCGGGCTCGGCCGCCGGGGCCGGCTGCTCCTTGCGGCCGCCGAACAGGTTGTCGAGGAAGGCGCCGACCTGCGCCTCGGCCGGCGCCACGGGGGCGAGCCACGCGGCGAGGACGAGGAGCGAACCTGCGACGGGGCTGGTGCGGCGGCCGGTCATCGTGGGGCGGTCTCCTCAGGGTCCGGGCGCACCGGGGAACGGGCGCCGCCGGTCCGGGCATGCGGGGCAGGGCTCGCTTAGAGCCCGGCCCTGTGGCGAAGATGCGACGCCGGGGACGAGCCCGGCATCGGTCCGTCACTCGTCGTCGTAGAGGGCGACGCCCATGCCGGCGGAGACGTGCGGCCCGGTATCGACCAGGATCTCGCGCTTGCCCGCGTGGTTGGCGGGCCCGACGATGCCCTCGATCTCCATCCGCTCCATGATCGAGGCGGCCCGGTTGTAGCCGATCTGGAGACGGCGCTGGATGTAGCTCGTCGAGGCCTTCTGGTCCCGCAGCACCACCTGCACCGCCTGCTCGTAGAGGTCGCCCCCCGCCTCGCCGCCGGTGGCCGCCACGAAGGCGCCCACGTCGAAGACGGGCGGGTCCTCCTCGCGCTCCTCCGGCACCGCGGCCTTGGCGGCGCGGGAGCCCTTGGCCGGCGCGGCCTCCTCCGCCGGGTCGTCGGCGGTGACGGCGTCGAGATAGGCGGGCCTTCCCTGGCGCTTCAGGTGGGCCACCACGCTCTCGACTTCCGAGTCCGAGCAGAACGGCCCGTGCACCCGCGTCGTGCGCCCGCCGCCCGCCATGAACAGCATGTCGCCCTGACCCAGCAGCTGCTCAGCGCCCATCTCGCCGAGAATGGTCCGCGAGTCGATCTTGCTCGTCACCTGGAAGGAGATGCGGGTCGGGAAGTTCGCCTTGATCGTGCCGGTGATGACATCCACCGAGGGGCGCTGCGTGGCCATGATCAGGTGGATGCCGGCCGCCCGCGCCATCTGGGCGAGGCGCTGGATCGCACCCTCGATGTCCTTGCCGGCCACCATCATCAGGTCGGCCATCTCGTCCACCACGATCACGATGTAGGGCAACGGCGACAGGTCCATCGCCTCGTCCTCGTACACCGCCTCGCCGGTGTGGCGGTCGAAGCCCGTCTGCACCGTGCGGGTGATGGTCTCGCCGCGCTCGCGGGCCTCCTTCATCCGGGCGTTGTAGCCGTCGATGTTGCGCACGGCGATCTTGGACATCTTCTTGTAGCGCTCCTCCATCTCGCGCACGGCCCATTTGAGGGCGATGACCGCCTTCTTCGGGTCGATGACGACGGGGGAGAGC
>CANEZL010000020.1 GCA_947444195.1 Methylobacteriaceae bacterium
AAGCGCGTGGACCTGCTGGTCGAGCCGGACGAGATCGCCCGGCGCATGGCCGGATTCCAGCCGCCGCCCGCGCCGAAGCGCGGCTACAAGGCCCTCTACCGACAGACCGTCACGCAGGCGCCCGAGGGCTGCGACTTCGACTTCCTCGCTAGCGAGCACCCGGACCGCTGAGACCCCGAGGGCGCCCGCTCTAACGGGTGCCTCGTGCCGCGAACGGCAGTCGACAAGGCATCGGGGCACTGATGCGTGATGTCGGCGACCGCACCGCCTTACCGTGCTGGACTGCAATCGAGCGGCCAGGCGGCACCGGGGATACAGGGTCAGGGGAGCGCCCCCGCGGCACCCCCACCGCCCCGGACACGTACGGGCACCACCAACGTGAAGTCCAGACGCGCGCGGCATGAGTACCGCGCCCCCCGTCTCTCGCCGCGTCCTCGACGCGCTCCGCCCCGCCGCCGCCATGGACTCGACGCGGGGCGACCCGACACGGGTCACGCGCGCCCTCGGGTCGAGGTCGCGCTGACCGTTCTCGGCCGGATTGAGGAGGCGGTAGTCGCTGCGCACGGCTACCCCCGCGTCCCCCCTGCCGGAAGGCGGCAGCCCGCCAAGCTACGCGGCCGACAACGCCACCATCACTCGCCGTCTTGGCCCCGGCCCAGCCTCGCGCCAACTGGTCACCGCGTTGCACCGCCGGCAGGCGACGTTTGCGCGCGCGGCCAATGTGGCTGGCCTCGACGCGGCGCAGGCACGCGAGGCACGCACGACCGAGAACTTGAGCACGGCGACCACTGACCTGATGCTCACCCCGGTGGAGGCGCGCGCGGACCTCGCCCTCAAGCTCGCAGTGCTGATCGGGGCGCGGGCGAGGCGACGGCCGAGGACGCGCTCGCCTTCCCGTGGGTGTACCTGCGTAACCCTCCTCACGGAGATGACGGCTTGAGGCGGGCAGGTCATCGACGGCAGGGGGCCGGGACGCTCGACAGCGGAAGCTTGTCCGTGTGCCAATGTGGACGAGCCGGCGCCATCGATCTTCCTTGGCGTCGCACACCCGGCTGCTACACATCCTGTGGCGGCGGCGAGGCTAACCGTCTGCCGAAACTCAGGTTTTCGGGCGGAAATTCTGGGGTCCCGTATCCAGGTCCCCCAGCCGCCTAGTAATGAGCCGATCCGAATATCGATGGTTTCGCTGAGCCGTCCGCGCGGACGGCGCGCGCGGTGCCGCCTTCCCCGCTACGAACGCCTGCGCAGTCTCCCCATGGGCGACATCCGCGCCGCCAAGCGGAAGATCTGTCGTCGATCCTGCCCATCACGCCAATGTGGACCGATCTCTACGCGCGAACGGGCTTTCGGGAACGCTCAGGGCGTGCGGAAATTGGCCTGCGCCACCAGTCCCGCGTGATCTGCCGGTGCGGTGAGCGTGACGGCTCCGCCGACGCGGTCGGCCAGCGTCCGGACGATGGCGAGGCCGAGTCCGCTGCCTTCGGGGCCGTTCCGGGAGGCGATGCGGTAGAACCGCTCGAAGACCTTCTCCCGCTCCTCCGGCGGAATGCCCGGCCCTTCGTCTTCCACCGCCACGCAGGCGCCGGAGCCGGTCCGCCTGACCCGGACGGTGGTCGTCCCCTGCGCGCGGTTGTAGCGGATCGCATTGTCCACGAGGTTCGTCACGATCTCGCCGACGATGAACGGGTCGCCGACGACGGGCACCGGGCCGTCGGGGCGATCGAGCACGATCTCGGTTCCGCGCGACAGGGCGTGAGCGACCTGTTCGGCGACCACGCGGGCCGCGACCTCGTTCAGGTCGGAGGTCGCGACGGAACCCGGCCGCTTCCCGGAGCCCTCGTCCGCGCGGGCGAGTGCGATCAGCTGCGACATGAGCCGCTCCAGCCGCCGCACGGCGCCGTCGATGTCGTCGATCGCCGCGCCGTGGGCCGGATCCCCCGGATCGGTCCGGCGGAGGAGCTCCACATGCATCCTGAGCACGGCGAGCGGCGTCCGCAACTGATGGGAGGCATCGGAGGTGAAGGTGCGCTCGCCCGCGATCGACTGCTCCAGACGCTGGAGCAGCGTGTTCAGGGCCAGGACCGGAGCCATCGCCTCGCGGGGCACCCCGTCGACCGCGAGGGGTTGCAGGTTGATCGCGACCGGGACGGCCCGGCGGCTGATCTCGTCGCTCAGGCGCGTGAGCGGCCTGAGGCCGCTGCGGATGCTGTACCACGACAGCGTTCCGATCAGCCCGAGCAAGCCGAGTTCGGCGAAGGCCAGCCCGGCCAGCAGGTGCCGCTCCAGGGTCTGGCGCGCCTCGCGCGTCTCGGCGACCTGGACGAGGACCGGGCTCGGCTTGCCGTAGACCCGCCTCGCCTGTGCGGCGATCCTCACGCTCGCTCCGCGCACGATGCCGTCGCGATGGGCGGTGACGCCGGGCGTCAGGTCGCTGACGTCCGCGATCGGGAGGTCGCGGTAGCCGGTCACCAGCGCACCCAGATAGGTGACGCTGTAGTAGATCCGATCCTGCGCCTGGCTCTCGAGCATGCCGAGGGCGACGCGCGGCAGGTCGACGGAGACCTCGCCGTCCTCCACCGTCAGCCGCTCGGCGATGGCGAGGACCGATCCGTCGAGCAGGCGGTCGTGGGTCGTCTCCACGACGTTCCGGATGACGAGCGCCCCGATGGAGCCGAGCAGCACGGCGAGCGCCAGCGCCGGCAGCAGCATGCGGATCAACAGGCGCCGTCGCAGCGAGGGCGTGCGGGGCGCGCTCACACGGGCATCAGCAGGTAGCCGAGACCGCGGATGGTCCGGATCTCCGGGCCGTTGGGCTGCAATTTCTTGCGGAGGCGGGCGACGTACAGTTCGAGGGCGTTGGGGGCGACCGGCTCGTCGAAGCCGAAGATCTCGGCGCTGAGGCGCTCCTTCGGCACGGGCTTGCCGGCCTTCGCCATCAGGACGGTGAGGACGGCGAGCTCCCGGCGCCGCAAGGCCACCGGCACCCCGTCGAGGGTGACCGTCGCCGTCGCGCGGTCGAGAACCAGGGCACCGCACTGCAGGACCGGGTTCGGCACGGCCTGTCCCCGGCGGACCAGGGCCCGCACGCGGGCCTCGAACTCGGCGAGGTCGAAGGGCTTCAGGAGGTAATCGTCCGCTCCGAGATCGAGGCCGCGGACCCGGTCCGCGATGGCGTCGCGCGCGGTCAGGACCATCACGGGCACCGTCGATCCGGCGGCGCGCAGGGTCTTCAGCACCTCGAACCCCGGCAGGCCCGGCAATCCGAGATCGAGCACGACGAGGCTGTAGGGTTCGCTCGCAGCGAGCCGCGCCGCGTCCACCCCGTCCGGCTCGTGATCGACCGCGTAGCCGCCCTGCCTCAGGGCGAGGACCAGTCCGCGTGCCAGGGCGGCGTCATCCTCGACGACAAGAACGCGCATGCTCCTCCCGTGACGGATCGGCTCGGCCGGGGCGGCGAACCTTCCCCTGGAGCGCTCTCCGCCGAAGGATACCGGTTCGGCGCAAGAGAGCGCGAAAGAACAATAACTTAGGGCCGTGGACGATTGCAACGCGCGCGGGAACGGCCCTAGCATTCCCGCCGATCCTCTGCACGTTCCGTGCGCAGGTGCCGGCGGGCAGGCGACAGGGAGACGACCGTGAGATCGCGCGTGGCCGCCGTCATTCTCCTGCTCGCGGCGGTCGGCTTCACGCCGGCCCAGGCCCAGGGCGAGCTGGCGCCGGAGCCCGAGCGGAAGAGCGCCGCGATCCCCGCCGGCGAAGCCGTCGTGGTCGTCCGCGGCACGACCGACGAGGCGGAGGTCGTCGATCTCCTGGCCGGTTTCCGCCGCGCGCATCCGGGCGTGACCGTCTCCTACACCAAGATGAATTCCTCGCGCCTCTACGACAGCTTCGTGGAGGAGGCCGTAGCCGGGAAGGGCACGGCCGACATCGTCTGGAGTTCGGCCATGGATCTCCAGATCAAGCTCGTGAACGACGGCTACGCCGCCCGCTACGTCTCGCCCGAGGCCCCGGCTCTGCCGAACTGGGCGGTGTGGCGGAACGAGGCCTACGGCATCACGGCGGAGCCGATCGCGATCGCCTACAACAAGGCGCTGCTCGCGCCCGAGCGCGTGCCCCACAGCCGGGCCGACCTGATCCGAACCCTGACCGAGCGGCCCGAGGCGTGGAAGGGCAAGGTCGCCGCCTACGATCCGGAGCGCAGCGGCGTGGGATCCCTCATCCTCGCGCAGGATATCGCGCTCACCCGGCGCACCTGGGATCTCGTCGCCGCGCTCGGGCAGGTGGGCGTCAAGCTCTACACCACCACCGAGACGATGCTGGACCGGATCTCGGCCGGCGAGACCCTCCTCGCCTACGGCGTGTTCGGCGCTTACGCCCTCGAGCGCGCGAGGCAGGATCCGATGATCGGCGTCGTTCTGCCGAGCGATTACACCCTGCTCGTCTCGCGGATCGCGTTCGTTCCGAAGGATGCGCGCCATCCCGCCGCCGCCCGCCTCTTCCTCGATTACATGCTGTCGCTGGAGGGGCAGTCCCGCCTCGCCGCGCGCTCGCTCACCCCCGCCCGCCCGGACGCGCGACGGGCGGACGATCCGGTCACCGCCGCGGCCGCGGCCGCGCTCCGGCCGGTCTCCGTCGGGCCCGAACTCCTCGCCAACCTCGATCAGATCAGGCGCGCCCGCATGCTGCGGCAGTGGCGCCGCGCGATGGAGGGCCGGTGAGCGGCCGGTTCCGCGGCCTCGGGCCGTGACAGCTTCGTGACAGGTTGCGGCCCCTATACCCGCCGCGAGCGCCGCAGGATCGGCGCCGATAACGGGAGGATCGGACTGCGGCCGCGGCCGGGTCGCCGCGAGCGGCCCTTGCCACCGTCGAGCCGACGCTCCCCCTCTGCGGTCGCAGCCGCTTGAGCGCCTGAGGGAGGCAGCCGTGATAGACCACAACCCGTCGCGCTCCAAGATTGCCACGGTTCTTCGCGTGACCAGCGGCAATTTCCTGGAGATGTTCGACTTCTTTCTGTTCGGTTTCTACGCCACATACATCTCGAAGACCTTCTTTCCCGTCGGCAACGAGTTCGCATCCCTGATGCTGACGTTCATGACCTTCGGGGCAGGCTTTCTGATGCGCCCGCTCGGGGCGATCTTCCTCGGGGCCTATGTCGACAGCATCGGCCGCCGCAAGGGCCTGATCGTCACGCTCGGCATCATGGCCGCCGGCACGATCCTGATCGCCTTCGTCCCCGGCTACGGGACGATCGGCCTGCTGGCGCCGTTCCTGGTCCTGATCGGGCGCCTGCTGCAGGGCTTCTCGGCCGGCGTCGAACTCGGCGGCGTGTCCGTGTACCTCGCCGAGATGGCGACGCCCGGCAACAAGGGCTTCTACGTCTCCTGGCAGTCCGGCAGTCAGCAGGTCGCCGTCATGTTCGCGGCGGTGATCGGCTACGTGCTCAACCAGGCGCTGATGCCCGCCGCGATGCACGACTGGGGCTGGCGGATCCCCTTCTTCATCGGCTGCGCCATCGTACCGTTCCTGTTCTACATCCGGCGCTCGCTGGAGGAGACCGAGGAGTTCCTGAAGCGCAAGCACCGGCCTTCCATGAACGAGGTCTTCGGCTCGCTCGCGCGCAACTGGCAGATCGTGCTCCTCGGCATGCTCCTCGTCGGCATGACGACGATCTCGTTCTACACGATCACCGTCTACACCCCGACCTTCGGCAAGAGCGTGCTCAAGCTGTCCGATACCGACAGCCTGCTGGTCACCTTCTGCACCGCCCTGTCGAACCTGTTCTGGCTGCCGGTGATGGGCGCGGTCTCCGACCGGGTCGGGCGCAAGCCGATCCTGCTCATCTTCTCGGCGCTCACCCTGCTGACCGCCTACCCGGTCCTGGTCTGGCTGGTGGCCAACGCGAGCTTCGGCAACATGCTGATCGCGCTGCTCTGGCTCTCGTTCCTCTACGGCAGCTACAACGGCGCGATGGTGGTGGCGCTGACGGAGGTCGTCCCGGCGAACGTGCGCACGGCCGGCTTCTCCCTCGCCTACTCGCTGGCGACCGCGCTCCTCGGCGGCTTCACCCCCCTCGTCTCCACCTGGCTGATCGAGACGACGGGCAACCGCGCGGCGCCCGGCCTGTGGATGGCCTTCGGCGGAGCCTGCGGCGTGATCGCCACCCTGCTGATCTACCGGCGGGCCGCCCAACCCGCCCCCCTCGGCACCCCCGCCTGAACCCCTTGCCTGAATCTCTTGCCTGAATCCCTTGCCCGAACCGTTGCCGGGGGCGACCGCCCCCGGCCTTTCCATGTCCGGAGTTCCCCCATGGCCCTTCACGCGAGCCGGCGACGCGCGGCGATCCTCGGTGCCGCCGCCCTATCGATCCTGACCGCCGTCTCGGCGCAGGCGGTGGAACTCCACGTCGTGAGTTCCGGCGGCTTCGCGGCCGCCTACCGCGCCCTCGGGCCGGCCTTCGAGCGCGAGACCGGCAACACGCTGGTCTCGTCCTGGGGGCCGTCCATGGGGACCACCGCGAACGCCGTCCCCCAGCGGCTCGGACGCAACGAGCCGATCGACGTCGTAATCATGGTCGGCTACGCGCTCGACGATCTCGCCGAGCAGGGCAAGGTCGTGCCCGACAGCCGGCGCGCCGTGGCCCGCTCGCTGATCGGCGCCGCCGTGCGGCAGGGGGCACCGCGCCCCGACATCGGCACCGTCGACGGTCTCCGGAAGGCCCTGCTCGATGCGCGGGCCGTGGTCTATTCCGACAGCGCGAGCGGCGTCTACATCCAGTCCGAGCTGTTCAAGCGGCTGGGCATCGCGGACGAGATGGCCCACAAGGCCCGCATGGTGCCGGCCGAGCCGGTGGGCGAAGTGGTCGCCCGCGGCGAGGCGGATCTCGGCTTCCAGCAGATCAGCGAACTCAAGCCCGTTCACGGGATCGATCTGCTCGGGCCGATCCCCGCCGAGGTGCAGCGGGAAACGGTCTTCTCCGCCGGCATCGTCGCGACCAGCCGGCACCAGGACGCCGCCCGGGCCCTCATCGACTATCTCGCCTCGGCGAAGGCCGTCCCCGCCGTGACCGCGAGCGGCCTGGAACCCGCGGGACGGTGACGACCCGCGGTCCAGCCGGACCGTTCTTGAGCGCTGCCCGTCCCGAGCCGGCCGATCCGCACGCAGAGCGCGGATCGGCCGTTTTCCGTTGATGGCCTGCACCCGCGGCCTGCCAGCCTCGGCGCAAGGCGGCGTTACCGGGCATCGGCTCGCCCGGCCGCTTGCTGCGATGGGCCGTCTCGCATGCGTGGCCGACGGAAGGCCGGCTTCCCGCGGCGCGCGATCAGCGAGCGATGTCCGCTCCGGGTGCCGACCGGCCGGCTCGAGCGGCCTGCGGCGCGACCGCGCTCTCGAAAGGCCGCCCGCGCGACGTCGATCGTTCGGGACGATGCTCCAGCGGAAGATCCTGACCGTGTCCACCCGCCGCCCCTGGCACGTCCGCGGGAGCGAGAGCGGCCGGCTTCGGGGTGTTCGCTAGAGCGCTCTCCGCCGAAGTGGACGCCGGTGCCGCGTAAAACGGTTGGGCTTCCCTGAACAGAGAGAGCGCCTCCACGATCCGTGGAAGCGCTCGAGACCTCGTTGCCGGAAGGGATCCTGATCGTCCCGCGGTGCGGCGGCCGGATGGTCCGCCGCACCGCGGGAGCGGCAGGTCAGGGACGGACCTCGGCGAGGGCCACCAGCGGCGTGCCGCCGAACTCGCGGGCGGGGGGCGCGCCGCGGTTGAGTTCGGCGTCGAGCACCTCGCGGTCGCAGGCCCCTTCCCAGATCGCGACGACCACCACCGCCACCGCGTTGCTGCACAGGCTGGTCAGGGCGCGGGCCTCGGACATGAAGCGGTCGATGCCGACCAGGATGGCGATGCCGACCACCGGAATGTCGGGGAGCACGGTGAGCGTCGCGACGAGGGCGACGAACCCGCTGCCGGTCACGCCGGCGGCGCCCTTCGAGGTCAGGAGCATGAGGCCGAGGAGGCCGGCGATCTGCCAGAAGGTGAGGTCGATGTTCATCGCCTGGGCGAGGAACAGGGTCGCCAGGGTGAGGTACACGGCCGTCCCGTCGAGGTTGAACGAGTAGCCCGCCGGGAGAACCAGTCCGACGACGCCCTTCTCGCAGCCGAGCTTCTGCAGCTTGACGAGCAGCCTGGGCAGGACCGGCTCGGTGGAGGACGTGCCGAGGACGATCAGGACCTCCTCACGGATGTAGCGCAGGAGCTTCCACAG
Source organism: Methylobacteriaceae bacterium (assembly GCA_947444195.1). Lineage (GTDB taxonomy): Bacteria > Pseudomonadota > Alphaproteobacteria > Rhizobiales > Beijerinckiaceae > Methylobacterium. The sequence goes on from CANEZL010000020.1 coordinate 8,256, forward strand.
GCTGAAGCCATGCATCCGGGCGAGCAGGCCGAGAACGACGAAGACGAAGAAGCCGCAGGCCACGTAGAACGTCGCCATGAGGAAGCCGAGCGAGCCGATGGCCTGGATGCCGTACTTCCCGATCGTGAAGGCCATCGCACCGAACGCACCGATCGGCGCGAAGCGCATCAGGATGTTGAAGGTCGAGAAGAGGACGTGGGAGAAGGATTCGAGAGCCCGGACGATCGGGCGGGCGGGCTCGCCGGCCTTCGAGATGCCGAAGCCGACCACGATCGCCAGGAACAGGACCGGCAGCACCTCACCCTCGACGAAGGCGCCGAAGAAGGTGTGCGGGATGATGTGCAGGAAGAAGGGGATGAACCCCATGTTCGACGCCGACTTCGCGTATTGCGCGATCACGCCCTTGTCGAGGGTCGCCGGGTCGATGTTCATCCCGACGCCGGGCTTGAGCAGCGAGACCGCCACCAGGCCGGTGAGCAGGGCGATGATGGTGAGGGCGTAGAAGAGGCCCATGGCCTTGGCCAGGGTCTTGCCGACGCCGACCTGCTCGCTGACGCTCGTGATGCCGAGCACGATCGTGCAGAAGACGATCGGGGCGATCATCATCTTGACGATCCGGATGAAGGCGTCGCCGAGCACCTTCAGGTTCGCGCCGAAGGTCGGCCAGATCAGCCCGACCAGGATGCCGAGGCAGAGGCCGACGAGGACCTGCACGTAGAGCTGGTGATAGAATTTCTTCCGTTTCGGCGGATTCGCGGAATCGTGCGCGGCCGCAGCGCTGAAGCTTGCCATTCTCAACCTCCCTGGATTTCAGTGTTCGATCCAACATCACGCACTGAAGGTGCGGTGTGACCGCGCTCGACTTTCTACAAGCGCATCTTTTCTTGGCGCTTGGGCGTGTTGAGGTCTGTAGGCCAGGCAAGTCCGGAAAATAAATGCAAAATTCTCAAAGATTGTTGCGTGCGACGCCGCGAGAGGCGATGCCGGCCTTCCCGCGGCGCGTCGGCGATCCGTCCGCTGGGCCAGATCTGATGTTCAAGTCTCTGAACGAACATCGGTTTTACTGGAACGGCGGCTCGAGGGGAGGTCGGGTCCAAGGGGGCTATAATTTTGTCTGACGCAATAAAGGTTGTAAATTTTGCATTTTACAGGCGAAAGGTGATCTCTGTAACTGCCTCCAGAATAAATCTCTCGGGAGGCCAAGATGCCGCAAGTTGGCATTCCATGCGTTTACATGCGTGGCGGGACGTCTAAGGGGCCGTTCTTCTTCGCGGAGGATCTGCCCACCGATCCTGCCCGGCGCGATGCCGTCCTCCTCGCCGTCATGGGTTCGCCGGACCGTCGGCAGATCGATGGTCTCGGGGGCGCGGACTCGCTGACCAGCAAAGTCGCGATCGTTTCGAGATCACCGCGGCCCGATGCCGACGTGGACTACCTCTTCGCGCAGGTGCGGATCGAGACGTCCGAGGTCGATACTGCACCGAACTGCGGCAACATGCTGGCCGCCGTCGGCCCCTTCTCGATCGAGCGCGGCCTCGTGGCGGCCGAGGACGGCGAGACCGTGGTGCGGGTCTTCAACGTGAATACCGGCTCGATCGTCCACGTCACCGTGCAGACCCCTGGGCGCAGCATCTCGATCGACGGCGAGGCCACGATCGACGGCGTGCCGGGACACCATGCTCCGATCGCGCTGAACTTCGTTCAGGCCGTCGGCTCGAAGACCGGCCTCCTCCTTCCCACCGGCAGCGTGCGCGACACGATCGAGGGGATCGAGGTCTCCTGCGTCGATCTGGCGACCCCGATGGTGATCGCCCGCGCCCGTGACTTCGGGAAGTCGGGCAGCGAGTCGCGGGAGGAGCTCAACGCGGACCGCGACCTGCTGGCACGCATCGAGACCGTCCGGGTCGCGGCCGCCCGGCGCATGGGCATGGGCGACGTCACCGGCAAGGTCGTGCCGAAGTTCTGCCTCGTCGCGCCTCCGCGCGCGGGCGGGACCATCACGTCGCGCTACTTCGTCCCCGATTCCTGCCACGCCGCTCACGCCGTCACGGGCGCGCTCTGCCTGTCGGCAGCCTGCGGATTGCCGGGCTCCGTCGCCGACGGCGTCGCGGATCTTCCCGCCGGCCCGCGCCGGCGCATCGTCATCGAACATCCCTCCGGCACGATCGCCACCGAGTTCGAACTGGCCGGCAGCCTTGAGAGCCCCGTGATCAGGCGCGCCGCCCTGGTCCGGACCGCGCGGAAGATCATGGAGGGGACGGTGTACGTGCCCGAATCCGTCTGGGGGAGCGCCCACACCCTCGATCATGCTCGGGCGGCCTAGCGCATCGTCTTGGAAACCGGATCCAGGACGATGCGCTAGAGCACGATGCGAAAAAGTGGAACCCGGTTTTTCGGGATCATCGTGCGATCACAACAAGATAGAGCGTGCTGATGTTTCCGTGAAAAAGCAGCACGCTCCAGAAGCGATCCCGGCCGGGGCGGAGATCGGTCCTGCACGCGCCCGCAAGGCCCGGGGCCGCAGGGACCCCGATCAGGGCCGGGTGTCCCGGAGGGCGTAAATTTGGCACATCTGCCGGTTCGGTGCCTCCCGCGGGCATCCCGGCCGCAAGGCGCGGAACCGGGACGTTCGCGGGGCGCGGGCAAGCCCCCGGATCACGCGCCCGCGATCACCGGCAGGATCCCTGTCGATGAGAGGCCGGGAGCACAGGACAGCACGAAGGTCGCGATGAACCACAACGTCGACGTTGCCGATCTGCGGGCGTTCATCCTCGTGGCTGAGCTGGGCGCCTTTCACGAGGCCGCCCAGCAGCTCAACATATCGCAATCCGCCCTGACCCGCCGGGTGCAGAAGCTCGAGGACACCCTCGGGATCGCGCTGCTCACCAGGACCACGCGTCGCGTCGAGCTGACGACGGTCGGGCGGGCCTTCCTCCCGAAGGTCCAGGCCGTCATCGCGGATCTCGAATCGGCCATGATGTCGGTGGGCGAGATCGCCGAGCGCCGCTCGGGGCAGCTCAACATCGCCTGCGTGCCGACGGCGGCCTACTACTTCCTTCCGGCCGCCATCCGGTCGTTCAACGCCCAGTATCCCAAGATCCGCGTGCGCATCATCGACGAGGGCGCGAACGCGGTGCTGCAGAGCGTCCTGAACGGGGATGCCGAGCTCGGGCTCAACATGCTCGGCGCGCAGGAACCGGACATCATCTTCGAGCCGCTGATGGACGATCCCTTCGTCCTGGCCTGTCGCAGGGATCACGAACTGGCGGCCCTCCAGACGGTGGAATGGGACCAGCTCCGCCCCTACCCGTTCATCACGGTGGGCCGCCAGAGCGGAAATCGGATGATCCTCGACCTGGGCCTGGCCAACCGCGAGTGGCGGCCGAAATGGGCCTACGAGGTCCAGCACCTGTCCACCTCCCTGGGCCTCGTCGAGGCCGGGCTGGGCATCGCCGCGCTGCCGAAGATGGCCGTGCCGAGCGGACCGCACGCGATGCTCGTGTCGCGGCCCCTCGTGTCGCCCACGCTCACGAGAACCATGGGCCTGATCCGGCGCCGGAACTACAATCTTTCCCCCGCGGCGCAGAAGTTCCACGAGCTTCTGCATGCGGAATGGACCTCGATCCAGGACCTCGATACCGCGAAGGATCGCACCCCATAGACCCCGAATGCTCGGTGCGCCGAGCCCGGATCCCGGTTGAGCGGCCATGCGCGGACGTCGACCGGCCCGCGCGGCTGCCCGCGCGGGCCGGCGATCCCTGCCGCCGGCCTGCCTGCGGGTCGGCCGCGGAGACGAGACCATGCCGGCCAGGAGGGCCGGCATCGAGATCGAGCCCGGATCGTCCGCGCTCGCGAGAAGGAAGGCAACCATGTCCCTCGAACTGAACCAAGCGCAGTTGAAGCTGAAGGCCGCCGAGGAAGCCTACAGAGCCATGGAGCGCTCCCACGCGAGCCTGCCGCGGTTCGAGTTCCGCCATCACGCGGAGGAGAAGATCGCCAGCCTGAGGCTGTTCATCGCCCAGGGGCGCTTGCTCGCCCTGAAGCAGTGCGGCCACGCCCATCTCGCCTGCGAGGGGAAGCCCGTCATCCGCGGGCGCGAGACCCGGGCGGCGTGAGGGCTTCGCGGCCGGTCTCGCGTCGAGGCTTCGAGCATCGTCCCGACAGGTGGCCGCCGGCTCCCGGGGGAGGACAATGCCGAAACAACGGCCGGGCGCGGTGAGGTCCGCCGGGGACGTTCCGGCACGGGTGGAGCGGCCGGTTCGCGCGGCCATGGCCGGTGCACCCCTTGCGCGACCACGGGGGCCGCACGATCCGCGGGCCGGGGTTGGGCCGTGCGCGCGGACCCCGTCTCCGCCAGCGTTGTCCCGCGATCGAACGTCGTCTGCTGATGCGCCATACGCAAGACTGATTGCATGTCGCGCAATAAACTGTCGTATTTAGGCAACTTATCAACAGACTGAAGATAAACATCTTCCATCAAGATTGATTTGGATGCGGAGAAAATCTACCTCTCCTCTCCAGGCTCAGGGCGGCGCCTCGACTTCAGCGCGGCCCCCTTCGAGCGCGCTCTACTCAAAAACAATCATTCGGTCCGTAGGGGGGCAAGATGTACCGTAGGAATCTGCTGCTCGCGTCGACGACGTGCCTCGCCTCGGGCCTCGGCCCGGCCTGGGCCGCGGATCTTCCGGTGAGGAAGGCGGAGCCGGTGGAGTACGTGCGCGTGTGCAACGCCTACGGTGCCGGCTTCTTCTACATTCCGGGCACGGATACGTGCCTTCGCCTGTCGGGACGGGCCCGTTTCGAGTTCGGCCATCAGGCCCCGAAGAACAGGGTTCCCGGAGGAACCGGCACAGGCACGGGCGATACGTTCGGGTACCGCACGCAGGCGCGCATCAACCTGGATGCCCGCACGCAGACCGCCTACGGAACCCTGCGGGCGTTTCTCCGGCTGGAGGCGGGGAGCCGTACCGGCTTCCCCTCGATGCACTCGGCAACCGGCATTCGGATCGGCAACACCATCGCGGCGACCGGCGTCGACGGCTACGGCCGCGTGGCGCAGTTCCTCAGCACCGACAAGGCCTTCATCCAGTTCGCGGGCCTGACCGCCGGCCGGGCCTCGTCCTACTACGACTTCTACGCCCACGATTACGAGTTCATCCAGACGACAACCAATTCCAACGTCGGATCGACCAATCTGGCGGCCTACACGGCCGTGCTCGGCAACGGATGGTCCGCGACGCTCTCGATGGAAGATCCGAGCTTCCGGCGGTCGCCGATCTACTCGTCGCAGGCGGTCGCGCAGGCGACGGCCCTCGGAAGCTCCACCGCCCTCGCATTCGCTCAGACGAACGCCCTGACGCCGCTCTTCGTGGGTTACACGGCCCTCGGGGAGCCGTCCGGCCTGGGTTTCGTCGACGTCGTCCAGCGCAACAGGATGCCCGATTTCGTCGGCGTGGTCCGCTACGACCAGACCTGGGGCTCCGCGCAATTGTCGGCCGCGGTCCACGAGTTGAACACCGGCTCCAGCGCGCTGGGAACCTTCGTCGGCACCAATCTCGGCAGCGCGCTGAGCAACACCAACCTGCGCACGGTGGGCCGGACGGCGTCCGAGTACGGATGGGCGGTGCAGGCCGGCATCAAGGTGAACCTACCGATGATCGCCCCGGGGGACGCGTTCTACCTGCAGGGGTCCTACAGCGAGGGCGCGCAGATGTATGCGGGTTACTCCTCGTATACGGGGTCCTACGCCACCAATCCGTCCACGATCCAGGGGGCCGCGTTCGCGCCCTTCCTGAACGATGCGGTGCTGAATCCGTTCACGAACAGGCTCGAACTGTCGAACAGCTTCACGATCGTCGGATCGTATCTCCACTACTGGTCGGCCCAGTGGAGATCGGCCTTCTTCGCCTCCTACGGCGAACTCAGCTTCGCGCCCGGCAGCCGGGCCGCTCAAGGTCAGTTCTACGGCCTCACGGCGACCGGCCCCGGAACCCCCGGCACCCGCTTCTTCGCCCTGAGCCAGATCCTGCGCGACACCTACAAGTTCGCCGCCGGCCTCAACCTGATCTGGTCGCCGGTCAAGGATCTCGATATCGGCGTCGAGGGCATGTACCACCGCTACGGGCTGCAGAGCGGCCGGGTGCTCGATCTCAGCGCCTATCCGGGCCAGACCGCGGCCTACGTGAACAATCTCCAGAACCCCGTCTTCACCAAGACCTTCGAGGACGTGTTCCAGGTGCGCGCCCGCGTCCAGCGGGATTTCTGACCGGATCTTCGCAAGGCATGGAGTTATTTCGTGAGATGATTGCGAGCGAGGCAGGTTTCTCGAGCGCGTCGGAACGGGTTCGGTGTGATTTTCCAGAAGTTTACCGCATCCTTCGAGGCCTCCGCGTCGCTCCGGCGCCTCGGGACGAAGCCGTGGATGGGACAGGCCGGATCGATCCCGCGAGACGACCGGACCGGCTCGCCAGTCGCCTCTCCGAGCATCGTCCCGAAAGGTCGCCGTCGGCTCTCGGGGCCGATGGTCCGGTCCGGGCGGATCGCAGCCCGGACGGTCAGGGCCCCGCCGCGGCGAGATCCGCGGCCGCACGCGCGCCTCACCCGGTGGCGCGCCGGTTCCGAATGAGCGAGAGCAGCGCCCCGTAGATGGCAGCCGCCAGTGCGCCGGCGATCACCACGAGGGTGATCGTCCGGTTCCAGAGCCGGTCGAGGCCGAGATCGGTGGTGACGAGGTCGGGGCGGGCCGGGTCGGCCATCACACCGACCTTGTAGTCCCCCGCCTGCAGGCCGGTGAAGACGTAGTTCACCCGGCGCTCCACGGTGCCGCCGGGGGTGCGCAGGCTCAGCGTCGCGTCGCAGATGTGGATGACGATCTTGGCGCTGCATTTCCCCTCGCGCATCCGCGCGGCGGGGACGGGCTGCGCGGTGCCGCGGACCTGCCAGTCCGAGATCAGGGCGGGCGCCGTGTAGAGGGCGCTCGCCGCCAGCATGCCGGCGAAGAGCGTCACCCCGAACAGGATCCAGAAGGCGCCCATCCAGCCTATCTGATGGGGCGGCAGGCGCAGCGGTTCGGCGGGCTGGACCGAGGCCTCGGCGGTCTTGGGGGATGTGCGCATCGGATCCTCAGACGGGCCGGGCTTCGGGGGAGCGGGTGCGGGCGGCCTCGGCCAGGATCAGCCGGGCCTGGTGCGCCGCCCGGTAGCGGCCGATCAGGTCCGCGAAATCCTGCGGCTTCATGCCCCTCGGCAGGCCCACCGTGACGGTGACGATCCGGCGCTTCGGATCGAGCTTCACGTTGCGGCCGCCGCGGACGCGCTCCGGCCAGGACGCCCCGGGCGGCAGCAGCAGGCGGGTCGCCATCGCGCCCTGGCCGGACGTCATGTCGAGGTCGGCCACGGCGTCCCAGGGGATCGTGCGGTCGAGGCCGGGGGCCCGCAATCCCTCCGGGCTCAGGACCAGGGAGACCGGATCACCCCGCCGCAGGATGACGGCGCCCGCCCCACCGAGGAGCGCGGCCAGCACGAGCGCCACCGCGAGGACGACCCGGGCCTCGTGGGCGGAGATCTTCGGGATCCCGAGGAGGGCGATCGCGAGGGCCGCCGCGGCGAAGAGGCTGCCGGCCACCGCCAGCACGAGCCCGCGGGGACGGTGATTGGCGTGCAGCACCTGCGCCTCGGTGCCGACCTCCGCGGCCGCCGCCTCCAGATGGGCGCGCAGGGCCGCCTCCCGGGCGTTGACCGCGCCGAGGAAGTCCTGCGTCGCCGTCCGGCACAGGGCGGCGGGATCGGCGAAATAGGCGGCGAGCTGCCCGAGGGCGTGGGGCGGCGGCGCGGCGCCCGCCGCGGCGAGCAGCTCCCCGTCGATCGCCTGCCCGAGGGCGGCGACGCGCTCCCGGGTCGGCGGATGGGTGTCGGTGGGGTGGGCCTGCCCCTCTTCCAGATGGGCTGCCGGATCGGCGAGGCCGTCCGTCGCCGCGCGTGCGAGCACCGCCGCCACGAGGTCCGGCGGGGCCGCGTCCGGGGCGCCGGCCGCCGCCTCCAGGGTCTCGGCGATGCGCGGGCCGACCGCGCCGTAGCGCAGGAGCGCCCGGGCCGAGGCGGCCGGCGAGGTCACCCCGGCGCCGGCCGCGTCCGCCGCGAACTCGCGCACCCGGCTCCAGTGGCGCACGGCGAGGTGGAAGCGCTCCATCACGAAGAGGCCGAGGCGCAGGGAGGGCCCGAGCAGGCCGAGCGCCCCGCCCTCCCGCTCGGCCACCGCGTCGAGGGAGCGCCCGACCCCCGCGTAGATCGGCAGGAAGCGCTGGCTGTAGGCGGTGTCGCCCCCCGCGTAGTGGGCGAGTTCGTGGGCGATGATCGCCGCCGTCTCGTCGCCGCGCATCAGGGCGAGATGGGGCAGCGGCACGTAGAGGATGCGGCCCGCGAGCCGGGCGCCGCCGGGCTCCAGCACGGCCGGGCCCGCGGTGACGAAGAAGCCCTCGGTCAGGCCGACGACCAGCGCCTCGGGCTTGAGCGCGCCCATCCGCTCGGCGAGCCCCTCGGTCAGCCGCCACAGGCCCGGCGCCTCCGCGGGCGAGATCCGGCGGCCGAGGATCGGCAGGGGATCGGGCTCGAAGGCGTCGAGGGCCCGGCGCAGGCCCAGCAGCGCGCCCCCCGCGGCGAGGACGGTGGCCCCGACCGCGACGACGGCGAAGCCCATGAGCTTCATGCCGCCGCCGGTGAGGCCCCCCTGGACGAGGATTCCCGCCTCGAAGGCGGCCACGGCGACGAAGCCCGCGGTCGCCGCCAGGATCTGGACGGAGAGGACGGCCGGGAGCAGCCGCCGCACCAGCGAGAAGCCGCGCACCAGGGTGTCGCGCGAGCCGCGCCCCAGGCCGCCGAGCCCGGCGCCGGCCAGCAGCACGAGCAGCGAGAGCCCCGCCGCGACGGCGCCCCCCGCGATCGCCACCGGCGGCAGCAGGCGGCGCCACGCCATCACCGCGGCGAGCGTTCCGGCCTCGTCCCGGGCCTCGCGGGCCTTCACCACGGCGTAGGGACCGCCGTAGTTCTGGCCGCCGTGGCGGAACTGCAGGCGGAAATCCGGCCGCCCGTCCCGCGGCGCGCGGGCCTCGAGATCGGCGACGACCGCGGCGAGGCGGTCCCGCTCGGCCGCGAACGCGGCCCAGTCCTCGGCCCCGCGCTCCCGCTCCCAGAGGCCCATCAGCAGGATCGCCAGCGGCAGCAGCACGGTGGCCGCGACGAGGCCCGCCAGGGCGCGCGGACGCGAGGGTGCGTGCGGAATCGTAGCCTCGGAAATGATGGCCTCCTGAAGCGCCGGGCGATCGACGGCGGTGCGGTCCGTAAGCGGCGCGGCGGGCGAAGGATTGCCCGGCGCCTGCGCAGACGAGATGCCCGTCGAAAGCCCGTCCCGACATGGGAAGGATTGGACGCAACTGAGGCCGTGTCTCGATCGGCCGCAGGTTTTCTATCCGACCGTGCGGACGCGTCAACCGAATGCTGTCCCGCCGCCCGCTGCGACCGCCCTGGCTGCGGGGTCCGGCGTCACGGCTTCGGCTCCGGCCCCTCGGGCCGCTTCCCGCAGATCCCCTTGAGGGCCGCCCACTCGTTCCCGGGCAGGATCTGCCGTCCGGCGGCGTCGGGGCCCGCGAGCGCGCGGATCGTGGCGGCGCGCTCGCGGGTGAAGGGGTGGCTGCGCAGCAGGTCGAGCCCGCCGCTCCTGCCGCTCCCGCCGTGGTCCTCGCCGGCGCCCTTCCCGTCGTCGCTCTTCTGGTCGTCGCTCTTCTCCTCGTCCTTGGCGATGCGCTCCAGGATGTCGGCGAGGGCCGCGCCGTTGCCGCCCGCCCGGGTCATCAGGCCGACCGCGTAGGCGTCGGCCGCCCGCTCCGCCTCGCGGCTATAGCCGGCCGACAGGACCGCGTCGCCGAGCGCGATGATGATGGTGGAGCCGGTGAGGTCCCCGAGGACGAGGCTCAGGAGGAACGAGCTGCCCGAGGCGCGGATCAGCGAGCGGGTGGGATCGCGCTGGCTGACATGCCCGAGCTCGTGCGCGAGCACCGCGGCGGCCTCGTCCGGCGATTCCGCCCGCGCGATCAGGCTCGAGAGCAGGATCACCCGGGCGCCCGGCAGGGCCAGCGCGTTGGCCATGCCGTGCCGGCGCACGCTCACGGCCAGATCCGCGGGCAGGACCCCTGGCAAGGCACTGGGCAAGACACCGGGCAGGACACCGGGCATGGCGCCCGGCGGCGCCCCCGCGGCCCCGTCCCCGCCCCGGGCCGCCGCGACGAGGCGCGCGACCAAGCGGTCGAGGGCGGCGCGGCCCGCCGCCTCCGTGCAGGCCGGCGGGTTGCCGAGGAAGCGCAGGACCTGCGGCTCGGCCACGGCGCCGAGCCGGGCCTCCGCGGCGTCCGGCACGAGGGGGGCGAGCAGGCCCGCGATCCGCGGCACACCGAACACGGCCACCAGCAGCACCGAGACGCCGGCCGCGACGGACCAGAGCACGAGGCGCAGGGTCCCCCCTGCCGCCTCCCGGCGCCGGAGGTCCGGGCAGCGTGCGGCGAGGGCCGCGGCGAGCGCCGCGTCCGAGAACTCGACCCGGTCGGCCGCGCCCGCGGGGCCGACCCGCGTGAGCGGCGGCACCGAATCGCCCGCCCGCAGGTCGAGGAGGTTCCAGTCCCGGTGGATGTCGGCGCCCGTGACCCGGAAGCGGTCGTCGAGGCGCAGGCTCACGGCGTGGGGCCGCGCCGTGAGCCCGTCGAAGTAGCGGCCCGCCGCCTCGACCGTCGAGAGATGCTCGGACACCAAGCGTCAGATGCCGATCTGGAGGGCGCCGCCGACGTCGAGGGCGTCGGCGAGCCCCTCCTGCAGGCCGCTGCCGGCGCCGCGGGCCGAGGCGACGACCGCCTCCAGCGCCTCGGGATCGGCGACCGCCGCGCTCGCCGCGACCGCCGCCCAGAGCCGCGCCTGCACCACCCGGACGTAGAGCACCGCGAAGAGCGGCCCGCCGACGAGGTAGACGAGGATGACGGCCCAGTGCACCACGCTGACCCCGCCCGCGCTCTGCGCGGCGAAGACCAGCAGGGCGCCCACGGCCCCGAGGACGATCAGGAAGCCCAGCACCGACAGCATGTAGACGATGTAGGGCCAGTAGAACTGCCGCGCCCGCAGGGTCGAGACGAGGCGGGCCGTGCCGAGGCTCGCGGCGTTCATGAAGGCGCGGGTCTCGCGGGCGCGGTAGTAGGGGATCAGCAGCAGCGCCGCGGGGACGCAGACCGCGGCGACGTAGCCGCCGAGCTCGGCGATGAGGCCGATATTCGAGCCGGCATAGGCGGGGTTGAACACCGTCTCGCCCGGCTTGCCGCCGGGCTTGGGCACCAGCAGGTCGTCGGGCAGGGAGAAATCCGCCGCGACGAGGAGGGCGACGAGGAGGGCGATCAGCGGCCCGAGCCCGACCGCGTAGAGGGTCAGCCAGGGCCCGAGCACGCTGCGCCCGCGCGCGGTCGAGGTCATCCGGCTCGTGCCGACCAGGGTGTGGTTCACGCGGTAGCGCTCCAGGCTCGCCCGCATGAACGGAAAGGCCAGCCCGAAGGTCCACAGGGTGAGCAGCCACCAGCCGCCCGCCCGTGCCGCGTAGGCGAGGGCCGAGCCGTCCTGGCCGAGGCGGATGCCCCGCCACAGGGTGCGCATGGCCCGGTAGCGGCGCCCGCGGAAGATCGCGAACTGCCCGAGCAGGAACAGGAACACGAAGGAGACCACCACCGAGAACGGGGCGATGGCGGGCGCGAGGAGCGAGACCGCGAACAGGCCGAGATAGATCGGCACCAGGATCGCGAGCGCCACGAGGAAGCCGAGGAACAGCTCCTTGCCGGTGCCGGTATACTCGGCCGGCGAGCCGTCCAGCGCGGTGCGGCTCCAGAAGAACCGGCGCAGGTTGGTCACGTACCAGAAGCGGTAGATGCCGAAGGTCACGAGCGAGAGCAGGAAGCCCTTCAGGGCCAGCCAGGTCAGGCCGCCGAGCCGCGTGTCGAAGGTCACGGGGGCCGCGCGCGGGGCCGGGGCGCCCGCGGCCATTCGGGTTCCTGCTCCGGACTCCATGTTCCGTCGGCTTCCCTGTCACGTTTCGCACTGCGACATTAGGAAGAGAAATCCGCCTTGGCCAGTTCTTTCTCCGGCCGGAGGGGTCCAGCGGGCCTCGGGACGGGCGCGGGACCGGTCGGCCCGCAATCGATCTCTGAATTAGCCTCGGGGCGAGTGCCTATTCACGGTCGGTTGTGCGTGAAGGGTTTGTCCTCTTCGGCGCACGCATCGCTCCTTCAGCCGGATAAAGACGCCTGCGCCCTATGCGTCCGGGCGATGCTCTCCGGAATCATTGGAGGCTCGGATGTCGGGTCAGGGCGATATCTCCATTCGCGTGATTCCCAAGATCCCGCGCGAGGCCGCCGCCCGGCCGCTGCCGCACACGGTGCTCGTCCGCGGAGGGCACCGGCCATAGCCACCGCGTCGCCGACCCCGCCCGTCTCTATCGCCGGGGACGGCTGCTTCCACCTGGCGGTGCGCGGGGCGCCGGAGGATGTCGACCTCGCCGCCGAGCGGGCCGCCGAGCCCAGCAGTTCGGGCGCTGGACGCGAGAGGGGAGCGGCTTCGTCCTTGCCGACCATCGCGGCCGCGCGAACGACGACGCCCGCGATCGCCACACCCTCGCCCCGACCGCCGCGGACGGGGGCAGCCGGCGCCTGCTCTTCGCCTGCGGCGCGCCGGAAGGACCCGCCCGAGATCGACCGCGCCATGATCCTCGTGGGCGACAGCGTGTTCGGCCGGGCGGATCGAGGAGGACCGCTCCCGGGTCCCGGGATCACCCGGCCCGGACCTGCCGGCGCCAGCGCAGGAGCAGCAGGGTCGCGACCGTGAACAGGCCGGCGCAGAAGCCCGCCCAGATGCCGTAGCCCTCGTAGCCGGCGCCCCAGGCGAGCCAGGCGCCGAGCGGCACGCCGAGGCCCCAGTAGCCGGCCACCGCCACGAGCATCGGCACCTGCGTATCCTGCAGGCCGCGCAGCATGCCGAGGGCCACCGACTGCACGCCGTCGGCCACGGCGAACAGGGCCGCGAAGCCGATGAAGGCCACGGCGATGGGCAGGACGGGGGCGTTGGCGGGATCGCCGAGATCGAGGAACAGGCCGATCAGCGCGGCCGGCAGCGCGAGCTGGACCAGGGCGCACAGGCTCATGAAGGCGAAGGCGAGGCCCAGCGCCACGGCGCCGGCCCGGCGCATCCCCGCCCCGTCCCGCCGGCCGAAGGCGAGGCCGACCCGCACGGTGGCGGCCTGGGCGACGCCGTTGGGCACCATGAAGCAGACGGCCGCGATCTGGATCGCCACCGCGTGCGCGGCGAGCTGGCTCGCCCCGAACAGGCCCATGCCGAGTGCCGCCGCCTCGAACAGCCCGGCCTCGGCCAGCCCCGTCGCCACCATCGGCAGGCCGAGGCGGAAGACGCGCCCGAGAAGCAGGCCGTCGAAGCGCCAGAGCCGGTGGAAGGGCCGGTGACGGTTCAGGCGGGGATCGCGCAGCACCACGGCGCAGAGCAGGACGAGGCTGAACACGGCCGAGATCACGGTGGCGATGCCGACGCCCTCCATGCCGAGGCCGCGGCCCTGGACGGGACCCCAACTGCCGGAGAAGGCGAGCCAGAGCCCGAGCGCCACGTTGAGGGGCAGCGCGGCGAGGCTCGCCGCGAGCGCCCAGCCCGGCCGCTGCAGGGCGGCGAGGGCGCCGCGGAGCGCCATGAACAGCAGGGCCGGCCACATCGCCCATTGCAGCACGCGCATGTAGCGGCCCGCCGCCTCGGCGAGCGCAGGCGGCTCGCCGATCACGGCGAGCAGGGGCCCGGTGAACCAGAGGGCCGCCATCACCGGCACGCTGACGAGGGTCGCCGCCCAGAGGCCCGCCCGCAGCGTGCGGCGCACGGCATGCGTGTCGCCGGCATCGCGCCCGAGCGCCTCGGCGATGAGCGGCGCCACGGTGCTGGTGAGCCCGAGGCCGCCGATGAACAGGATGAAGTAGAGCCCGTGCGCCAGCGTCGCGGCGGCGAGCGCCTCGGCGCCGAGGCGCCCGAGCATCACCACGTCGGCCAGGATCAGGCCGTGCTGGGCGAGGTTGATGAGGACGAGGGGCCCGGAGAGCGCGAGGGTCGCGCGCAGTTCCCGGAGCCAGGGGCGCTGGAACGGGGCCCTGTCCCGCGCAGGGAGCCCTGCGAGGTCGAGTGCCGGCATGGATGATCTCTTGGAGCGGTGTCGGAAGCCGCGGATGCGCCGCGGCGGGGTCTCAGGTGAGGGGGCTTCTAGCGGTCCAAGGCGTCGGAAACGTGTCGGACCGGCCGGTCGGGACCGGGCTCGGCCTCCTCGGGCTTCAGGTCGGCGAGGAAGCCGCCGGACTGGCGGGCCCAGAGCCGGGCATAGAGGCCGCCGCGGGCCACGAGCTCGGCATGGGTCCCCTCCTCCACGATCCGGCCGCGGTCGATCACGATCAAGCGGTCCAGCGCCGCGATGGTCGAGAGGCGATGGGCGATGGCGAGCACCGTCTTGCCCTGCATCAGGGTATCGAGGGCGTCCTGGATCGCCGCCTCCACCTCGCTGTCCAGCGCCGAGGTGGCCTCGTCGAGGATCAGGATCGGCGCGTCCTTCAGGATGACGCGGGCGATGGCGATGCGCTGGCGCTGGCCCCCCGAGAGCTTCACCCCGCGCTCGCCCACCTGGGCGTCGTAGCCCCGCCGCCCCTTGTGGTCCACGAGATCCTCGATGAACGCGTCCGCGTGGGCGAGGCGGGCGGCGCGCACGATCTCCGCGTCGGACGCCTCCGGCCGGCCGTAGGCGATGTTGTCGCGGATGGAGCGGTGCAGGAGCGAGGTGTCCTGGCTGACCATGGCGATGGCGCCGCGCAGGGATTCCTGGCTGACCCCGGCGATGTCCTGCCCGTCCACGAGGATGCGTCCGCTCTCCAGGTCGTGCAGCCTGAGCAGGAGCGAGGCGATGGTGCTCTTGCCCGCCCCCGAGACGCCCACGAGCCCCACCTTCTCGCCGGGGCGGATGGCGAGGGAGAGATCCTCGATCACCGTGGCGTCGCCCCGCCCGTAATGGAAGCCGACGCCCTCGAAGCGGATGCCGCCGCCGGCGACCGCGAGGGCGTTCGCGCCGGGGGCGTCGACGAGGCCGTGCGGCCGGCTGATCGTCTGCATGCTCTCCTGGATCACGCCGACATTCTCGAACACGCCGCGCACGGTCTGCATCACCCAGCCCGACATGGCGATGAGGCGCAGCACCAGGGCGAGCCCGGCCGAGGCCTCGCCGGTGGTCATCGCCCCGCGCTGCCAGAGCAGCAGGGAGGCGGTGCCGGTGGCCACCAGGAGCGTGCTGTTGAGGAGGCCGAGGCCCGTCGTCGTCAGCGTCACCAGCCGGAACTGGCGCAGATAGGCCTGGGTGTGCACGTCGACCGCGTCGCGCACGGCGGCGCGCTCCTCGCGGTCGCGGGCGAAGAGCTTGACGGTGAGGATGTTGGTGTAGCTGTCGACGATGCGGCCGATCAGGGTGGAGCGGGTGTCGGCGGTGGCGTGCGAGAGCCGGCGGGCGCGCGGCACGAACCACGTGGTGAGGGCGGCGTAGGCCAGGACCCACAGGGCCACGGGGAGCGCCAGCCAGAGTGAGATCGAACCGAACAGCGCGAGGGCGGTGACGGCGTAGATCGCCACGTAGAGCAGCGTGTCGATGAACACGACGGCGAGTTCGCGCACGGCGGGGCCCACCTGCACGACGCGGTTGGCAAGCCGCCCGGCGAAGTCCCCCTGGAAGTAGGAGAGCGAGTGGCCCAGCGTGTAGAGATGCGCCCGCCAGCGGATCTGGCTCGTCGATTGCGGCACGATGAGCTGGTTCGAGAGCAGTTCGTGCAGCCAGATCGCGACCGGGCGCACCACGGCCACGAGGCCGAGCGCCAGCGCGATGCCCGTCGCGTGGTCCTGCAGCACGGTGGCCCGGTCGGCGCTCGCCAGCACGTCCACGAACCAGCGCATGACGAGGTAGAGCGAGGCCTCCACCGTGCCGGCGATCACCGCGATCACGAGGAGGGCGGCAAGCGCCCAGCGGATCGGCTGGAGGTAGAACCACGCGAAGCCGAGCACGCTCCTGGGCGGCATGCGCCCCTCGTCGAAGGGCGCGAACGGGTCGATGCGGCGCTCGAGCCAGTCGAGGAACATCACGTCACGGGGATGGCGGCAGGGACCCCTTAGGTAAGCGCCCTTGACCCGGAGCCAAGCGGGAGGCGATGCCGCATTGCGCAACGCAGCCCTGCGGTCCCGTCCCGATGCTCCGCCTCGCCCTCTACCAGCCCGACATCCCGCAGAACACCGGCACGCTGCTGCGCATGGCCGCCTGCCTCGGCCTTGCCGTCGAGATCATCGAGCCCGCGGGCTTCGACGTCTCGGACCGGCACCTGCGCCGCTCGGGCCTCGACTACCTCGACCACGTGGCGCTCACCCGGCACGCCTCGTGGAGCGCCTTCGAGGCGTGGCGCCGCGCGGCCGGGATCCGCCTCGTGCTCGCCACCACGGCCGGCGCCCTCCCCCACACGGATTTCGCCTTCCGGCCCGACGATTGCCTGCTGATGGGACGGGAATCGGCGGGCGTTCCCGAGGCGGTGCACGCGGCCGCCGAGGCCCGCGTGGTGGTGCCGATCCGGCCGGGCCTGCGCTCCCTCAACGTCGCGGTGGCCGCGGCGCTGGTGGCGGGCGAGGCCCTGCGGCAGACGGGCGGGTTTCCGGGGTAGGCTCAGGGCGCGCGGGCCCCAGGCGGTCTCGGGATGAGGGCGTTCGCCCCGATCGCTCTCGATACCGCTGAACTCGCCGCGAACCTGACCGACCTCGAGTCCCTTCAGATGCGCGTCCCCAACTCTGCGCCGCGCTCGGATACGCCAACAGTGCCGTGGAGCTGCCCGACCACCACGCGCTGGAACTGGACCTGTTCGGCGACTTCGTCTGCGATCTTGCGGCGGGCTTCTGCGGGCGAGTCAATCGCCGGGTGTCGCCTGAGGGTATCGCCTGACACCGTCTCTGGTTAATCGCCTCGGTTACAGGCGAGCCTCTCCTCCCCCTTGCGGGGAGGAGCCGGAGGTGGGGGTGGTTCAGACGGCACCGGGACGCTCGATCCTGCACCACCCCCACCCCGAACCCCTCCCCGCAAGGGGGAGGGGACAGGAGCCCCTTCAATCACCGAAGCGATCAACGGGATTAGGTATGAGGCCCCTGCCCGCGCAACATCCGGCCCCGTCCGCGCTTTACCCAGGCAGGACGTTTCCCGAAGAGACCGCCTTGCCCGCACCCCGCCCCTCCGCCGCCCATGCCGATCTCGGTCCCGATTTCTACGACGTGGTGGCTCCGGCCCGCTTCCCCGAGACGGTCCTGCGCTACCGCAACCAGCCTTGGGCCGCGCGGGTGGGGCTCGGCGATCTCTCGGACGAAGCCTGGATCGCCCGGTTCGGGCGCTTCGAGCCCCTGCCCGGCAGCTTTCCCGAGCCGCTGGCGCTGCGCTACCACGGCCACCAGTTCCGCTCGTACAACCCGGAACTCGGCGACGGGCGCGGCTTCCTCTACGCGCAGCTCCACGACCTGCACGACGGGCGCCTGCTCGATCTCGGCACCAAGGGCAGCGGCACGACGCCGTGGTCGCGCACGGCGGATGGGCGGCTCACCCTGAAGGGCGGGGTGCGCGAGGTGCTCGCCACCGCGATGCTGGAGGCGCAGGGGGTCTACACCTCGAAATCCTTCAGCCTGATCGAGACCGGCGAGGAGCTGATCCGCGGCGACGAGCCCTCCCCCACCCGCTCCGCGGTGCTGGTGCGGCTCTCCCACGGGCATATCCGCATCGGCAGCTTCCAGCGCTTCCTGGCGCTGGGCGAGCCGCACAACATCGCGCGGCTCCTCGACCACGCCATCCGCACCCACATGCCCGAGGTCTGGCGCGACGACGTGGCCGAGCGCGCCGCCGCCTTCCTCGCCGCGGTGACGGGGCGGGTCGCGGCGATGGGTGCGCAATGGGCGGCGGCCGGCTTCGTGCACGGGGTGCTCAACACCGACAACATCAACGTCACCGGCGAGAGCTTCGATTACGGGCCCTGGCGCTTCCTGCCCCACTTCGACCGGGACTTCACCGCGGCCTATTTCGACCAGACCGGGCTCTACAGCTTCGGCCGCCAGCCCGAGGCCCTGTTCTGGAACCTGTGCCGGCTGGCCGATTGCCTGCTGCCCCTCTGCGACCGCGAGCGCCTTGAGGCCGCCCTCGACGGGTTCGGCCCCGCCCTGCAGGAGGCGTTCGCGCGCGCCCTCTTCGCCCGCCTCGGCCTCGCGCCGGCCGGGACCCTCGAGACCGACGCCTTCGTGGCCGCCTTCTGGCGCTTCCTCGCCGAGAGCCGGGCGCCGTTCGAGCGGGTGTTCTTCGACTGGTACGGGGGCAAGGCCAGCGCGGCCCGCGCCGCGGCGAGCCCGGCCGCCGCCTTCTACGCGGGCGAGGCCTTCGCCCCCGTCCGTGCGGCGCTCGAACCGCTGACGACGGCGCCGGGGGCGCGCCTCGACCACACCTATTTCGCGGGCGCGCCCTGCACGCTCCTCATCGAGGAGGTCGAGGCCCTCTGGGCGCCGATCGCCGCGGCCGACGACTGGTCGGCCTTCCGGGAGAAGCTCGCCGCGATCGAGGGGATGGCGGAGGCCTACGGCACGGCGCCGGCATCGCCGTGAGCGTCAGCGCCCCGCCGCGTCCCGCTCCGCGCGCTCCCTGTCTTCCCGCTCCCGCTCCTCCCGCCGCCGCTCCGCCGCGTAGCCCTCGCGGATGGCGAGATCGATGGCGCGGCGGGTCATCCGGATCCCGAGCCAGAGCAGGATCAGGCAGATGAGGACGATGAGGCCGGCCTTGAGCGGGTTCATGCCCCGCGCCTATCTCATGCCGCCCGGGCCGGGAACCCTTCCGGCCGCAACCCTTCGACGGATCGCTTGAAACCGCGCGAGACCTTCCACATCGAGATCCTCGGATCCGAGCCCGATCCGATCCTCTCCCGCACCTCGGTGCGGGTGGAGGATCTCTCCGCGGCCGAGGAGCGGGCGCTGCGCCTGTTCGCCCGCGCCCGGGCGCCCCAGCGGGCGGGCGTGCCGGCCGAGGCGGTGCGGGTGATCGATGGAGCCGGGCGCGAGGTGTTCTTCCGCAGCCGCTTCGACGCGGGCGCGTAGGCTGGCCGCAGGCCGAGGGATGGTCTCGACGCAGGCGGCCCATGCATTGACTTCGCATCCGCGGAACCGCATATCGGCAGTGCAGCGTCAGCGGCCGACATAGGGGTCCGCGTGAGGGGGCTGCGTGACGGATCCGAGAGGCCGGGCTCATGAAGCCGGCTCGGAGGGTCCGGCCCCCCTCTTCGTTCGTGCATGCACCCGGGCCGCCCCATCACGCGGGCAGCCTCCTGCCACGGGACCTCCCCCACACCGTGCATCGCCCGAGACGGCGAGCCGTCGGCGCAGGTCCTGCTGCCTGAGAAGACCCAACTTGACCCAATTCACCGATTTCGGCCTCGCCCAGCCCGTCCTGCGGGCTCTCGAGGAGGCCGGCTACCACACCCCCACGCCGATCCAGGCGCAGGCGGTTCCCCCGGCCATGACCGGCCGTGACCTCTGCGGCATCGCCCAGACCGGCACCGGCAAGACCGCCGCCTTCGCCCTGCCGATCCTGCACCGCCTCAGCCTGTCGGACCGGCGCGCGCCGCGCCGGGGCTGCCGGGTGCTGGTGCTCTCGCCGACCCGCGAGCTCGCCAACCAGATCGCCGATTCGTTCTCCGATTACGGCCGCCACCTGCCCTACACCAACACCGTGGTGTTCGGCGGCGTCACCATCGGCCGCCAGGAGCGGGCGCTGGCCCCGGGCGTCGACATCCTCGTCGCCACGCCGGGCCGGCTCATCGACCTCATCGACCGCCGGGCGCTCACCCTCGACGGCGTCGAGATCCTCGTCCTCGACGAGGCCGACCAGATGCTCGACCTCGGCTTCATCCACGCCCTCAAGCGCATCGTGAAGATGCTGCCCGCCAAGCGCCAGAGCCTGTTCTTCTCGGCCACCATGCCGAAGAACATCGCCGGGCTCGCCAGCCAGTACCTCACCGATCCGGTGCAGGTGGCGGTGACGCCGGTGGCCACCACCGCCGAGCGCGTGGAGCAGCAGGTGATCTTCGCCCATACCGGCGCCAAGCAGGCGCTGCTCGGGCACATCCTGCGCGACCCGGCCATCGACCGGGTGCTCGTCTTCACGCGGACCAAGCACGGCGCCGACCGCGTGGTGCGCGGCCTCGACAAGGTCGGCATCGCGGGCGCCGCCATCCATGGCAACAAGAGCCAGCCCCAGCGCGAGCGGGCGCTCGCCGCCTTCCGCGACGGCTCCTGCCGGGTTCTCGTGGCCACCGACATCGCCGCCCGCGGCATCGACGTCGAGGGCGTCACCCACGTCGTCAACTTCGACCTGCCGAACGTGCCCGAATCTTACGTGCACCGCATCGGCCGCACGGCCCGCGCCGGCGCGGACGGGCTCGCCATCTCCTTCTGCAACGACGAGGAGAAGGCTTACCTGCGCGACATCGAGCGCCTGACCCGCCAGAAGGTGCCGGTGGTGGGCTTCCCCGAGGGCTTCGTGCCCCCGAGCCGCAACGAGGCCGCCGAGATCGCGGCGGCCGAGGAGCGCCGCCCCGAGCGCGGTCCGCGTCCGGGCGCCCGCCCCGCCCCGCGCAGCGGCCAGCGTCCCGGCGGGCGCCCGGCCGAGGCGAACCGGTCGGGTCGGCCCCAGCAGGGCCGCCCCCAGCAGGGCCATGGCCGCGGCGACGGACAGGCGCAGCCCCAGCGTCAGGCCCGCCCCCAGGGCGAGCGCACCGGCGCGCCCCGGCCCGAGCGTGCCGGGGACGGCCGGCCGCCGCGGCGCGGTGGCAACCGCCCGCAGGGCGGCGGTGGCGGCGGCGAGGGCCGCGCCATCGGCTGGCTGGACCGCGGCCCGCGCTCCTGAGCCTCCGTCCGATCCGATGAAGCGTCATGGCGCCGCCCCGGCCTCCGGGGCGGCGTCTACGTTCTCCGCACCGCTTGCCGAACGGAACCCCTGCGCCATCTGAGGCTCTCGTGTCGCACGGGAGAGGCGTCGGCGGGCCATGCGGTTCGAACTGTATCGGGACGCGGCAGGGCACTGGCGCTGGCGCCTGCGGGTGCAGAACGGAAACGTGATCGCGGACTCCGCGGAGGGCTATGCCCGACGCGAGGATTGCGAGCACGGGATCGCCCTGGTGAAGCAGAGCGGCGCCGCCTCGACCGTGGACATGACCACCAAGATCGCCTGACGCCCCCGCAATCGGCCGCGCAACGCTTTCCGTCCGGGAAGCGTTTCGAGGGCGCCGAGCCGTCTTACGCTCGAACTCCCGAGAAGGAGCCTTGACCGTGTTGAGGAAATTCCTGCTGGCCGCCCTGCTGGTGCTGGGCTTCGCGGCCGCGACGCCGCAAGGCGCTTCCGCCGCGCCGATCGGACCGGGCCTCGCCCTGAAGGCGGAGGCCGTACCTGCCGCCGTCGAGAAGGCCCAGTTCTACTACCGCCGTCCGTACTACCGCCGCTATTACCGGCCGCGCCCGTATTTCTACCGCCGTCCGTACTACCGCCGGCCCTTCTACGGCCCGCGCCGGTTCTACGGTCCGCGTCGCTTCTACGGCCCGCGCCGCTTCTACTACTGAGCGCACCACCACGTCTTGGAGCCCGCGGCCTCACGGCCGCGGGTTTTCTGTTGCCCGGATCCCGACTGCCCAACGATAGGGCATGTTGAAAATTTGCCTGTTGCCGCGCCAGGGCGCCTCTTTCTCGGGCCCTGCATGGGCTCGCGCGGCCCGTTCGCCCCGATTCCCGGCCTGCCCCGATCCGATCGGACCTTGGCACGGAACCTGCTCACGGACCCGTGTCCGTCAATGGCGACGGCACCGCTCCCCGCCAGCAGCGCCGCTGACGCGATCTTCCGCTCCGCGCCCTCCGGCGCGCCCGCGGTGTCGCGCTGGCGGTTCCGGCGGTCGGCAAGGGCTCGGGATCAAGGCAGGCACTGATGCAGAACGGCGAGAAGACCCGGCGCAGCGTCCTCAGGGGCGCCGCCGCAGCCCTGACGCTCACCGCCGCGGCGCGGCTGGCGCTGCCCGGCGGCGCTTTCGCGCAGGGAACGGGGCCGGAGGTGAAGGGGGCCAAGCTCGGCTTCATCGCCCTCACCGACGCGGCCCCGCTCTTCGTCGCCAAGGAGAAGGGTCTCTTCGCCAAGTACGGCATGCCCGATACCGAGGTCCTGAAGCAGGCGAGCTGGGGCACCACCCGCGACAACCTCGTTCTCGGCTCCGAGGGCAACGGCATCGACGGCGCCCACATCCTCACGCCGATGCCCTACCTGATCTCGGCGGGCCGCGTGACGCAGAACAACGTGCCCGTGCCGATGTACATCCTCGCCCGGCTCAACCTGAACGGGCAGTGCATCTCCGTCGCCAGGGAGCACATCGGCCACAAGGTCGGCCTCGACACCAAGCCCTTCAAGGCGGCCCTGGAGGCCAAGAAGGCTGCGGGCAAGGCCGTGAAGGCCGCCATGACCTTCCCCGGCGGCACCCACGATCTCTGGATCCGCTACTGGCTCGCCGCCGGCGGCATCGACCCCGACAAGGACATCGAGACCATCGTCGTGCCGCCCGCCCAGATGGTGGCGAACATGAAGGTCGGCACGATGGACTGCTTCTGCGTCTGCGAGCCGTGGAACGCACAGCTCATCAACCAGGGCATCGGCTACACCGCGCTCACCACGGGCGAACTCTGGAAGGATCATCCCGAGAAGGCCTTCGCCCTGCGCGCCGCCTTCGTCGACAAGTACCCGAACGCGGCCAAGGCCCTGCTGATGGCGGTGATGGAGGCCCAGCAATGGTGCGAGCGCCCCGAGAACCGCGACGAACTCGCGGGGATCGTGGCCAAGCGCCAGTGGATCAACGTGCCGGTGGCCGACGTGGTCGACCGCATGAAGGGCAAGTTCGATTACGGCACCGGCCGCGTCGTCGAGAACAGCCCCTTCACGATGAAATTCTGGGCCGACAACGCCTCCTACCCGTACAAGTCGCACGACCTCTGGTTCCTCACCGAGGACATCCGCTGGGGCAAGTTCGACGCGGGCACCGACACGAAGGCCCTCGTCGACAAGGTGAACCGCGAGGACCTCTGGCGCGACGCCGCCAAGGCGCTCGGCGTCGCCGCCATTCCCGCTTCCACGTCGCGCGGCAAGGAGACGATGTTCGACGGCAAGGTCTTCGACCCGGCCGATCCCTCCGCCTACCTCGCCAGCCTCGGCATCAAGAGGATCGCCTGATGGCCTCCGGTACCGTCTCCCTCGGCACGGCGGCGCGCGACGCCTCCGCCGTGAAGGCCCGTCGCCTGCCCCGCATCACCGGCAAGGGCCTCGGGGCGCTGGCCGCGCGGCTGATCCCGCCCCTCGTCGTGCTCGCGGCCTTCCTGCTGTTCTGGGAGGTCGCCTGCTCGCGGCCGACCGCCGGCCTGCCCCCGCCCTCGCGGGTTCTCTCGGACGCCTGGCCGATCATCTCGGACCCGTTCTTCGACAACGGCGGCACCGACAAGGGCCTGTTCTGGCACATCTCCGCGAGCCTTCAGCGCGTGGCCCTCGGCTTCTCCCTCGCGGTCGTGGCGGGCGTGATGCTGGGCACGCTGGTCGGCCAGTCGGACTGGGCGATGCGGGGCCTCGACCCGATCTTCCAGGTGCTGCGCACGATCCCGCCGCTCGCCTGGCTGCCGCTCTCGCTCGCCGCCTTCCGCGACGGGCAGCCCTCGGCGATCTTCGTGATCTTCATCACCTCGATCTGGCCGATCATCATCAACACGGCGGTGGGCATCCGCAACATCCCCCAGGACTACCGCAACGTCGCCGCGGTGATCCGCCTGAACCCGATCGAGTTCTTCTGGAAGATCATGCTGCCCTCGGCCGCCCCCTACATCTTCACGGGCCTGCGGATCGGCGTCGGCCTGTCCTGGCTCGCCATCGTGGCGGCCGAGATGCTGATCGGCGGTGTGGGCATCGGGTTCTTCATCTGGGACGCCTGGAACTCGTCGCACATCTCCGAGATCATCGTCGCCCTCGTCTATGTGGGCGTGATCGGCTTCATCCTCGACCGGCTGGTGGCGGCGGCGGGCAGCCTCGTCACCCGCGGCACCAGCGCGGCCTGAAGGAGGACGGCATGAAGGCCCAGACCCATCTCGACCTCTCGCAGGTCGGCATCAGCTTCACCCGCGGCGGCAAGACGACGGAAGTGCTCCGCGACGTGAACCTCAAGCTCGCCAAGGGCGAGTTCGTCTCGATCATCGGGCATTCCGGCTGCGGCAAGTCGACGGTGCTCAACATCGTCGCCGGGCTGCTCAAGGCCTCCACCGGCGCGGTGCTCCTCGACGGCAAGGAGGTCTCGGGCCCCGGTCCCGAGCGGGCGGTGGTGTTCCAGAACCACTCGCTCCTGCCCTGGCTCACCGTGCGCGAGAACGTGGCGCTCGCCGTCGACAAGGTGCTGGCGGGCAAGAAGTCGCGGGCCGAGCGCGCGGCCTGGGTCGCGCACAACCTCGCCCTCGTGAACATGACGCATGCCGCCGACAAGCGCCCGAACGAGATCTCGGGGGGCATGAAGCAGCGCGTCGGCATCGCCCGGGCGCTGGCCATGGAGCCCACGGTGCTCCTCATGGACGAGCCCTTCGGGGCGCTCGACGCCCTCACCCGCGCCCATCTCCAGGACCAGCTCATGGAGATCCAGGTGCGGTTGAAGAACACCGTCATCATGATCACCCACGACGTGGACGAGGCGGTGCTGCTCTCGGACCGCATCGTGATGATGACGAACGGGCCCTCCGCCACGATCGGCGAGATCCTGCCCGTGCCGCTCGCCCGGCCGCGCCGCCGCCTCGACCTCGTGGAGGACCAGACCTACGTCCATTGCCGGGCCGAGGTGCTGGAATTCCTCTACGCCCGCCACGCCAAGCCCGCGCTCGCCGCCTGATCGAAGCGGGGAGCGTATCGTTCAAGCCCGCGCGGCGCCTGAGCGGAGCCCAGATCCGCCATCCCGAAGGGATCGACCGGATCTGGTATGACACCGGCCGCGCGGGCGGTCCGCCGCCCGCGCGAGCCCTCGTTCAGCGGCTCTTCTTGTAGAGCTTGCTCGCGATCTCGAAGATCTCCTGGGGCGCGTAGTCCGGCGCGAAGGCGCCGTAATTGCCGTCGAGCTCGGCCATCTTGCCGCCCTCCGGCGGGCCGTCCACGATCTCGAGATTGCCCGGCGGATCGCCCGGCAGCGCCACCTCGTCGTTCGACCAGATGCCCGCCATCTCGGGGTAGTCGGGGGAGCCGAAGGTGTAGAGGCGCCGGTGCGAGCCCTCCTGCAGGTATTTCTGCGATTCCGGCACCTTGTCGAGGTTGATGTTCGGGGTGGGGAGCATCTTCTCGATCTCGACGCCGGTGAGCTTCTTGAGCGCCAGGGCGTAGGCGTGGGCGTGGACCGAGCCGCGCACCAGCAGGTAGCCGCAGACCTCGCGCCCGGTCGGGTCCTTCAGGGTCTCGTAGACGCGCAGCTTGTGGATGCGGGCGCCGCATTCGAGGTGGAAATTGTGCAGGAGGTCGATGATCAGGTTGCCCGTGGTCGTCACCATGTCGACGTTCCACGACTGGGCGTTCGAATTCACCGGCGTGGCGCCGCCGCCGTTCGAGAGGAAGGCGCCGGCCAGGCGGATGTCCTGCATGTCGTTGAAGGGCGCCTTGGCGATGTCGACGTTCTCGGTGTCGTCGCCCGGCCCGTTGTTGAGCATGGCGATGCCGTTGGACACCAGTTCGACGTGGCCGAGCTCCTCGGTGAAGATGCTCGACACCAGGCTGTAGAACGGCCGCAGCTTGGTCTTGTTGCGGAAGTTGAAGCTCTGGAACATGTAGTTCCCGAGCGTGGACATCTCGCCGTACTTGCCGCCGAGCAGTTCCTGAAGGGCGGCGGCTGCGTTGGGATCGGGCCTTTTCGGCTGCGGCAGTTCGGCCTGGAGACGGTCGAGCCTCATGAACATGGATCAGTCCCTCCGGATCGGCGCTGAGGTGCCGGAGGGCCTACCGTGCGGGTCACCGCATGTTCCTGATTCGCGGCCGAAGAATCCGGCCGCGCTCCCGTTTGCCGCAGGGGCTCAGCCCCGCAGGGCCGCGTCGAGATCCTCGATCAGGTCGTCGGGATCCTCCAGGCCGATGGAGAGGCGGACCACCTCCGGCCCGGCGCCCGCGGCGGATTTCTGCGCGTCGGTGAGCTGGCGGTGGGTGGTCGAGGCCGGGTGGATCACCAGGGAGCGCGTGTCGCCGATATTGGCGAGATGCGAGAAGAGCTGCAGTTCGGAGACGAGCTTGACGCCCGCCTCGTAGCCGCCCTTCAGGCCGAAGGTGAACACGGCGCCCGCGCCGTTGGGCGTGTAGCGCTTCGCGAGCTGGTGGTAGCGGTCGCTCGGCAGGCCCGGATAGCTCACCCAGGACACGGCCTCGTGCTGCGCCAGGAAGCCCGCCACCTTCAGCGCGTTGTCCGAGTGGCGCTGCATCCGCAACGGCAGGGTCTCGATGCCGTTGAGGATCAGGAAGGCGTTGAAGGGCGAGAGCGCCGGCCCGAGATCGCGCAGGCCCAGCACCCGCACGGCGATGGCGAAGCCGAAATTGCCGAAGGTCTCGGCGAGCACCATGCCGGAATATTCCGGGCGCGGTTGGCTCAGCATCGGGTAGCGCGGATCATTCGCCCAGTTGAACGAGCCGCCGTCCACGATGAGGCCGCCGATGGAGTTGCCGTGCCCGCCCAGGAACTTGGTGGCCGAGTGCACCACGATGTCGGCCCCGTGCTCGAAGGGGCGGATCAGGTACGGCGTCGCCATGGTGTTGTCGACGATGAGCGGGACGTTGTGGCGCTTGGCGATCGCCGAGAGGGCGGCGATGTCGGTGATGACGCCGCCGGGATTGGCGATCGACTCACAAAAGATCGCCTTGGTGCGGGGGGTGATCGCCGCCTCGAAGGAGGCCGGGTCGTCGGTGTCGGCCCAGGCCACCTCCCAGCCGAAGTTCTTGTAGGAGTGGTTGAACTGGTTGATCGAGCCGCCGTAGAGCTTGTTCGCCGCCACGAACTGGTCGCCCGGCTGCATCAGGGCGTGCATGGTCAGGAACTCGGCCGCGTGGCCCGAGGCGACGGCGACCGCGGCGGTGCCGCCTTCGAGCGCCGCGATGCGCTCCTCCAGCACGGCGTTCGTCGGGTTGGTGATCCGCGTGTAGATGTTGCCGAAGGCCTGGAGCCCGAACAGCGAGGCGGCGTGGTCCACGTCGTCGAACACGAAGCTCGTGGTCTGGTAGATCGGCGTGGCGCGCGCGCCGGTGGTCGCGTCCGGCGCCGCGCCCGCGTGGATCGCCAGGGTGTTGAAGCCGGGCAGCCGGTTGGTCATCGGGAAGTCTCCTCGGGCCGTGGAGGCGCTCTCGCCCTGGCGTGTAGACCCCAGCGGGAGCGCGGGGCAAGCGATCCCCGCGCGGGGGCGGTCCCGCCCGCCTCCGAAGAGGAGGATCTTCCCGGCCGGGCGGCGCGCGGCAGGAGGGTCCCGCCGTCAGGGCGCGGCGCAGGGCTGGCCCGCGACGGCGATGTTGCGTTGCGGTGCGCCGGCTCCTATCGCTGCACCGACTTTCCCGAATCGCCGCCGAGCCCGGACGGGGCCGGCGCCGCCGCCTTCGAGACGCCGTCGATGACCTCCCTGCCCGAAGTCGCCCCCGCACTCCCCACCGAGAAGCTGTCCCTCGCCAAGGACAAGATCCGGGTCCTCCTCCTGGAAGGCATCAACGACAGCGCCGTGGCGCTGATGCAGGCGGCCGGCTACACCAATCTCGTGCGCCTGCCCAAAGCCCTGGACCGCGAGGCCCTGCACGAGGCGCTGAAGGGCGTGCACATCCTCGGCATCCGCTCGCGCACCCAGCTCGACGAGGCGGCCTTCGCCGCCGCCGACCGGCTGCTGGCGGTGGGCTGCTTCTCGGTGGGCACCAACCAGGTCGATCTGGGGGCGGCCCGCCACCGGGGCATCCCGGTCTTCAACGCGCCCTTCTCCAACACGCGCTCGGTGGCCGAGCTCGTCATCGGCGAGATCGTGATGCTCCTGCGCCGGATCGTGCCCCGCTCGGTGGGCGCGCATGCGGGCGAGTGGGACAAGTCGGCCACGGGCTCCGTCGAGGTGCGCGGCAAGACGCTCGGCATCGTCGGCTACGGCAATATCGGCACGCAGCTCTCGACGCTCGCCGAGGCCATGGGCATGCGGGTGATCTTCCACGACCACACGGACAAGCTGCGCCACGGTAACACCGAGCCGAGCGAGAGCCTCGCCGACCTCCTCGCCCAGAGCGACGTGGTCTCGCTCCACGTCCCCGAGACGGACGCCACCGCCAACATGATCGGCGCGGCCGAGATCGCGCAGATGAAGCCCGGCGCCTACCTCATCAACAACGCCCGCGGCACCGTTGTCGATCTCGACGCGCTGGCCGCGGCGCTCGCCAGCGGGCATCTGGCGGGTGCGGCCGTCGACGTCTTCCCGAAGGAGCCGGGCTCCAACAGCGAGCGCTTCGTCACCCCCCTCCAGGGCCTGCCGAACGTGATCCTCACCCCCCATATCGGCGGCTCGACCGAGGAGGCGCAGGAGCGCATCGGGGCCGAGGTCGCGCGCAAGCTCATCGACTACTCCGACATCGGCTCGACCATCGGCGCGGTGAACTTCCCGCAGGTGCAGCTGCCGGCCCGCCCCACGGGCACGCGCTTCATCCACGTCCAGCGCAACCTGCCGGGCATGCTGGGGCGCCTCAACGAGGTGTTCGCGCGCTCGGGCGTCAACATCGCCGCCCAGTTCTACCAGACCGACGGCGAGGTCGGTTACGTGGTGTTGGAGACGGATGCCTGCGGTGCCGACGCCGAGGCGCTCCTGGAGCAGATCCGGGCGCTGGACGGCACCATCCGCGCCCGCCTGCTCTACGAGCGTCGCTGAGGGGACGGCCTCGCGCCCCCGGGCGCGGGTTCACCCTAAAAAAGTCCCGATGCTCGTGCTGTCCGGGCGGCGCCCCCTCGTCCGGACGGATCGACCCGCTTCATGCTGAAGACTGCCTTCGTTGCCGCCCGCGACCGCCAGCGGCTCTCGGAGATCGCCTCGATCCTGATCGGCTTCGGCGTGAACCGCGTCGTGGACCGGCTCGGCCTGCGCTACCTGCCGCTGCTACCCCGGCGCAAACCCCGCGTCGACGTCACCCGCCTGTCCGAGCCCGAGCGCCTGCGCCGAGCCATCGAGGCGCTGGGACCGACCTTCATCAAGTTCGGGCAGGTGCTGGCGAGCCGCCCCGACCTGCTCTCGCCCGCCTGGACCGAGGAGCTGGAGAAGCTCCACAGCCAGGTCTCCCCGGTGCCGTGGGAGATCATCCGCCCGCAGCTCGAGGAGGATCTGGGCGCCTCGCCCATGGAGATCTTCGCCGCGTTCGACATCGAGCCCATCGCCTCCGCCTCGATCGCCCAGGTCTACAAGGCGCGCCTGCACACGGGCGAGGCGGTGATCGTGAAGGTGCTGCGGCCGGGCCTGCGCAAGATCATTGAGGCGGACCTGCGCCTGATGGCGCACGGCGCCCGCATCGTCGAGTCCGAGTGGCCGGACATGGCCCGCTACCAGCCCCGCGAGCAGATGCGCCATCTGGCCGAGGGCCTGAACGGCGAGCTCGACCTCCTCAACGAGGCGCGCAACTGCGAGGTGCTGGCGCAGATCTTCGAGGGGCGCGACGACATCGTCTTCCCGAAGATCTACTGGGAATGGTGCTCCGAGCGCGTGCTCGTCCAGGAGTTCATCGACGGCATCCCGCCCAACGACGAGGCGCGCCTGCGCGCGGCGGGCATCGACAAGAAGCTGCTCGCCCAGAAGGGCACCGACGCCTTCCTGCGCATGGCCCTGATCGAGGGCGTGTTCCACGCCGATCCGCATCCCGGCAACATGCTGGCGATGCCGGGCAACCGCATCGGCTTCATCGATTTCGGCATCATCGGCCGCCTCTCGCAGCGGCGGCGCAACCAGCTCCTCGTGCTGATCGGCGCCATGCTGAAGCAGGACGCGGACGGGCTGATGGCCGTGCTCCTCGACTGGACCGGGGCGAGCAACCCGGACATGACCAAGCTCCAGCTCTCCGCCCAGTCCTTCGTCGAGAGCCACTCCTCGATCCCGCTCAACCTCGCCCTCGTTCTCACCGACTTCATGACCATGGCCCGCGAGAACGACCTCGCGATGCCCACCGACCTCGCGATCCTGTTCAAGGGTCTCGTCACCGCCGACGGCGTGATGCGCCATCTCGACCCGAACTTCGACCTGTTCGCCGCCGCCGGGCCCACCGTGCGGGCCAGCATGCAGACGCAGTTCTCCCTCACCGGCCTCAAGGCCAAGGCCGAGGCGCTGGGCGTCGGCCTCTACGGCGCGGCCTCCGAACTGCCGACGCTCATCCACCTGATGCTGGTGCGGCTCAAGCAGGGCAAGGTCACCGTCGAGATCGAGGTGAAGGGCCTCGACAAGGTCACCCGCGGCATCGAGCGGGCGGCGGCGCGGGTGGCCGTCGGCCTCGTGGTGGCGGCCTTCGCCACCCAGCTCGCCCCCCGGCTGATCGACCTCGGCACGCCGGTCGTGGTCACCATCGGGATGATGGTCTTCATCCTCGGCGTCGGCTGGCTCGTCCTGCTCGGACGAAACAAGTGATGCGGCCGGTCCGCTGACAAAGCACCCGCCCTCTCGCGCGTGAAATCAGTCTCCGCCCGGACAATCTGCTTGTGCGCCATCCGGGGCGTGATAACCTGATTCCACCTCCTCGAAGCGCGGTGGCGCGGTCGGGGCGCACATCAGAAGCGGCGTAAGCCGCCTGGCGCCCTTTCCCAAAACCTCCCGGCCCTCGCGTTCTCGAAGGGGCGTGTCGGCGCGTCCGCGCGGCGGACGGCCGGGACGAGGCTCGGGGGCCTTGCCATGGATGTGATCACCCTGCCGGAGGAGGGCGGCCTCGCCGGCCATCTCGCCTCCCTCGAGAGCGAGAACCGTCACCTGCGCGTCCTGCTCGCGCAGACCAGTCTCCAGGCCGATGCCGAGATCGCCCGCAACGCCCGCCTGGGGCGGATCATCGCGGCCGAGCGCAGCGCGAGCCGCGCCGAGGCCGAGGCCCTCGACGCCCTGCACCGCCGGGACCTCGCCGACGGCGCCGCCCGGCTCGCCGATGCCGAGGAACTGAACCTCCAGCTGCGCGCCAGCGAGGAGTTCAACCGGCGCATCCTGTGGACCACCACGGATTGCGTGAAGGTGCTCGATCTCGACGGGCGCCTGATCACCGTCAGCGCCAACGCGCCCGCGGTCTTCGAGGTCGAAGGGTCCGCGGCGCTGATCGGCCGGCCCTGGACCGCCCTGTGGGCGGCGCCCGAGAGCCGGGCCGCGGTCGCGGCGGCGCTGGAGGATGCCCGGGCCGGCCGGCCGCGCCGGTTCCAGGCCCGCCTCGACGGCGCCGGCGTCACGTGGTGGGACATCGCCGTCACGCCGATCGACGGGGCCGACGGCCGGCCCGAGCGCATCCTCGCCGTCTCCCGCGACATCACCGAGTCGAAGCAGAACGAGGATCGCCAGACCCTCCTGATGCAGGAACTCGCCCACCGGGTGAAGAACACCCTCGCCCTGGTCCAGGCGATCAGCGCGCAGACCCTGCGCGGCGCCGGCACCCTCGCGGCGGCGCGCGAATCCCTGGAGGCCCGGCTCCTCGCCCTCTCCCGCGCCCACGAGGTGCTGCTGCAGGGCACGTGGCAGAGCGCCGCCCTCGCCGACCTCGTGGCGACGGCCGCCGCCCTCCACGGGGGCGGCGAGGCGGACCGCTTCGCGGTCTCGGGGCCCGAGATCACCCTGTGCGCCCGCTTCGGTTTGACGCTGGCGCTGATGCTGCACGAACTCGGCACCAACGCGGCCAAGCACGGCGCCCTCTCCCGGCCCGGCGGCCGGGTGGCGATCACCTGGGCGGTGCAGGGGGAGGCGTTCCGCTTCCGCTGGGAGGAGAGCGGCGGGCCGCCGGTGCTGCCGCCGGCCCGCGCCGGCTTCGGCTCGCGCCTGATCGAGCGCAGCCTCGCCCAGGGCGCGGCCGGCCGGGCGAGCCTGACCTTTCCGCCGGGCGGGGCCGTGTTCACCCTGGAGGCGCCGATGGCCTCCCTGGCGGCCGCGCCTTGACGGGGCGGGGCGCGGGGAATAGGCCCGCCTCGCCGTCCCAGCAGTGAGCATCCGCAAGGCCTGATGTCCGACAGTCCTCCCGAGCAACCCGTCGTCCTTCTGGTGGAAGATGACGGTCTCCTGCTGATGGAGGCCTCCGACACGCTGGCCGATGCCGGCTTCACGGTGCTCGAGGCGAGCCACGCCGACAAGGCGCTCAAGGTCCTGGAGAACCGGGACGATGTCGGGATCCTGATGACCGACGTCGACATGCCGCAGGGATCCATGGACGGCTTCGCGCTGGCCCGGCTCGTGGCCCATCGCTGGCCCTCGATCCCCGTCCTCGTCGTCTCCGGCATGGGCTCGCCGGGCCCCAACGACATGCCGGACGGCGCCCGCTTCATCCCGAAGCCCTACGAGCCCACGACCCTGGTGCGGACCCTGCGCGCCTTCATCCGCCGCGCGGCCTGAATCCGGGCTGCGGCGGGCGGCTCGGCCCTTGCGCCCGCTGCCGCAAAGTGGGACCCCGATGGCGACGGGGGTCGCCCCGGCGGGGCCCGACGCGTGCTGCGCGCGCCCGGCCGGCGCGCCCGCAGAAGGTTTTGAGAGATGACGGACGACAGGACCCTCCGCTTCGCCACCCAGGCGATCCATGCGGGCGCGAGCCCCGACCCGGCCACGGGCGCGCGGGTGCAGCCGATCTACTTCACCAACGGCTTCGTCTTCGATTCGACGGAGCAGGCCGCCGACATCTTCGCCATGCGGCGCACCGGCTTCTCCTATTCCCGCGGCTCGAACCCGACGGTGGCCGCCCTGGAGCGCCGGGTGGCGGCCCTGGAGGGCGCCAAGGCCGCGGTCGCCGTCTCCTCCGGCCAGTCGGCGGTGATGCTCGTGCTGATGACGCTGATGCGCTCGGGCGAGGCGTACGTCGCCTCGCCGCGCCTGTTCGGCGGTTCGCTCGGCCTGATGCGGCGCCTCGACGGGCGCTACGACCTGCACCCGCAATTCGCCCGCGGGCTCGACCCTGCGGATTTCGAGGCGGCGATCACGCCGCGGACGCGGGCGATCGTCTGCGAATCGATCGTGAACCCCTGCGCGGCGGTGATGGACCTCGAAGGGATCGCGGCGGTGGCCCGGCGCCACGGCCTGCCGCTGGTGGTGGACAACACCCTGGCCTCCCCCGCCCTGATCCGGCCCATCGAGCACGGCGCCGACATCGTGGTGCACTCGACCTCGAAGTTCCTCGGCGGCTCCGGCCAGACCATCGGCGGCGTGATCTGCGATGCCGGCCGCTTCGACTGGGCGCGCGAGGACCGCTACGACCTCATCAACGCGCCCTGGCCGGACTACGAGGGCTTGGTGGTGCGCGAGCGCTTCCCCGACACGCCCTTCGCCGTGGCCTGCCGCCTGTTCGGCCTGCGCGACCTCGGGCCCGGCCTCTCGCCGATGAACGCCTTCCTCACGCTCACCGGCATCGAGACCCTGCCCCTGCGCATGGCCCGCCACTGCGCCAATGCCAGGACCGTGGCCGCCTACCTGAAGGACCATCCGAAGGTGGCCTGGGTGAGCTATCCCGGCCTGCCCGGCCAGGAGGGCGAGGACCTCGCCCGGCGCTACGTGCCGGAGGGGCCGGGCTCGATCTTCACCTTCGCGCTGAAGGGCGGCGAGCCGGCGGCGATCCGCTTCATCATGGCGCTCGAACTGGTCTCGCACCTCGTCAACATCGGCGAGATCAAGTCGCTCGCGATCCACCCCGCCTCGACCACGCACCGCCAGCTCCGCCCCGAGGAGCGCGCCGCGGCCAAGGTCGGCCCCGAGACGGTGCGCCTGTCGATCGGCCTGGAGAACGCCGAGGACCTGATCGCCGACATCGAGCAGGCCCTGGCCAAGCTCGACTGACGGGCCCCTCCGGGGCGCCCGTCAGCGCGCCTCGGTCAGCGCCGGGTAGACCATGCGCACGTTCCGGCGCTCGGCCGGGATCTCCACCGCCGGGCGCCCGCGGGGATCGGGCGGGGCCGCCGCCGGCCCGGCGGTCGCCGGGCGCAGGCGCCAGACCTCGGCCCCGAGGGTGACGCGCGGCCGCTCGGCGGGGCTCCCCTCCGCCACGCGGGCGGGGGTGGCGAGCACGGCGAGGGCCGCCAGCGTCGTCCACAGGTTCCGGCCGGCGCGGCGGGAACGGCGCTTGGGAATTTCGGGCGGGAGAATTTCGGACGTCATGGGGCTGCATTCGGCAGGAACGCCCTAGTTGAAGGCAGGCCCGGTGAAGGCTCTCCTCAGGGGAGACGCCGTGCACGGACTTCCCAACACCTGTTCCGAGTCAGGGTAAACGCCAGCCATGTCGAGCCAGGTCGAAGGTGCGGGCGTCGTCCCGGAGCGGGCGGCGCAGGGCACGGTGATCGACACCGACATCTCGGCCCGCCTCGACCGGCTGCCCTGGGGCCGCTTCCATGTCCTCGTCATCGTGGCGCTCGGCATCACCTGGGTGCTCGACGGGCTGGAGGTGACGCTCGCCGGCTCCCTCGTCGGGGCCCTGCGCCAGCCGCCCATGGCCTTCAGCGAGTTCGACGTGGGGCTCGCGGCGAGCTCCTACCTCGTGGGCGCGGTGCTGGGCGCGGTGGGCTTCGGCTGGCTCACGGACCGGATCGGGCGCAAGAAGCTGTTCTTCATCACGCTGGCCCTCTACCTCTGCGCCACCGCGGCCACGGGCCTGTCCTGGGACATCTACAGCTTCTGCCTGTTCCGCTTCCTCACGGGGGCGGGCATCGGCGGCGAGTACACCGCCATCAACTCGACCATCCAGGAACTGGTGCCGGCCCGCGCCCGCGGCTGGACCAACCTCGTCATCAACGGCTCGTTCTGGATCGGTGCGGCGCTCGGCTCCGTCCTCGCCATCGTGCTGCTGCGGCCGGAGGTGATCGACCCGGCCTGGGGCTGGCGCATCGCCTTCTTCGTGGGCGGCGGCATCGGGCTCGCCATCCTGCTCCTCAGGCGCTGGATCCCCGAGAGCCCGCGCTGGCTCGTCACCCACGGCTACGCGGCGGAAGCCGACCGGGTGGTCACCGAGATCGAGAAGCGCTTCACCGATGCCGGCGTCACCCTGCCCCCGCCGGACACCAGCAAGCACACCAAGCTGAAGGTCCGCCACCACACGCCGCTCTCCGAGGTGGCGCAGGCGATGTTCGTGACGAGCCGGCAGCAGACCCTGGTGGGCCTGTGCCTGATGATCGGCCAAGCCTTCTTCTACAACGCCCTGTTCTTCACCTACGCCCTGGTGCTGGAGCGGTTCTACGGCGTGCCGGGGGGCCATGTGGGCTGGTACCTGCTGCCCTTCGCGCTGGGCTCCTTCCTCGGGCCGGTGGTGCTCGGGCGCCTGTTCGACACGGTGGGGCGCCGCCCGATGATCGCCTTCACCTACGGCATCTCGGCGGTGCTGCTCGCGATCGCGGGCTACCTGTTCAAGATCGAGGCGCTCGGCCCCACCGGACAGACCGCGGCCTGGATGGTGGTGTTCTTCTTCGCCTCCGCGGCGGCGAGCTCGGCCTACCTCACCGTGGCCGAGACCTTCCCCCTGGAGATCCGGGCGCTCGCCATCGCGGCCTTCTACGCCATCGGCACCGGCATCGGCGGCGTGTCGGGCCCGCTCCTGTTCGGGGCCCTCGTCGAGTCCGGCTCGCGCGAGGCCGTGTTCGGCGGCTACCTCCTCGGCGCCGTGCTGATGCTGGGCGCGGCCGTGGCCGGCGGCATCTGGGGCACCGCGGCCGAGGGCAAATCGCTGGAGGACGTCTCGAAGCCCCTCGCCTCGGCTTAAGGGGCCGGTCTCTCCGGCAAAGGCCGTAGGATTCCGCAAGGCAGGGGGCCGCGCCCTCTCCTTCCCCCATGGAACTCGCGCTTGCCCGAGTTCTGCTCCCAGTGCCCAAGTCGGGCAGGCCCGACTCGGGATGGGGGAAGGGTGGCCCTCGCGTCAGCGAGGATCGGGAGAGGGGAGCGACGATGCAGGACAGGGCCCGGCATCGACGATGAGCCTCGACCGGAAGCCGGTTTCTCCTCCCCCGATCCGCTTTACGCGGGCCACCCTCCCCCGCTGAGGGGAAGGTGGTCGTGGAGATGGCTGCCCGAGACGTCCGGACACGGTAGCCCGCAGAGGGGGCAGGAAGAGCGCGGCCCTACGGTCGGGTGAATCCGCGGCCACCGGAAACGCGAAGGGCCCCGGCGTTCCCGCCGGGGCCCTCCTCGTTCGTCCGGTCAGCTCAGGCTCAGCGGCGGTCGCCCATGAGCGAGAGCAGGAACTGGAACATGTTGATGAAGTCGAGGTACAGCGTCAGGGCGCCGTTCACCGACATCTTGGCCGCGCCCTCCGCGTCGAAGCCGCTGTAGAGATACATCTCCTTCAGCTTCTGCGTGTCGTAGGCGGTGAGGCCCGCGAAGATCAGCACGCCGAGCACCGAGATCGCGAAGGACAGGGCGCTGGAGGCCAGGAACAGGTTCACCAGCGAGGCGATGATCAGGCCGATCAGACCCATGATGAGGAACGAGCCCATCCCCGAGAGGCTGCGCTTCGTGGTGTAGCCGTAGAGGCTCAGGCCGCCGAAGGTCGCCGCGGTGATGAAGAACACCCGCACCACGCTCGCGCCCGTGAAGACGAGGAGCAGCGTCGACAGGGACGCGCCCATCACCGCCGCGAAGGCGAAGAACATCGTCCGCGCGGAGGCGGCCGACATCCGGTCCATCCGCATCGAGAAGACGAAGATGAACACCAGCGGCGCGAACATCAGCACCCACTTGAGGGGGGTGTTGTAGAGGGTCTGGCCGAACGGGGTCAGCGCGAGCTTGCCCGTGGCCGTGGTCGCCGTGGCGGCCATGTTGATGCCGAGCGCCACGAGGCCCGAGATGCCGAGGCCGACGACCATGTTGTTGTAGACGCCGAGCATGAAGCTGCGCAGGCCCTGGTCGACGTCGACCTGCGTGCCGGCGTATCCCGGCGCCTCGGCGCCGTACCGGAAGGGGCTGTTGTCGAATGCCATGGGAGTTCCCTTGAGGATGCTCTCTCAGCGGGTTTCAGAAGAGGCTCCGCGAAGCCTCTGGCGCCGGAGAGCGCCTCGCCTCCGAATATGTTGCGTCGCAGGGCCAGACACAAGAGCCCGGTCGAGCTTGCCGCGCCGGTTTTCGGGGGGCTGGAGGCGCATTTTTGTTTGATTCGGGCGGGATTAAAAAGCCTTCACCCGCCGGCGACCCGACCTTTAACTATGTCGGTCCGGCGAATGTAGGCACGGGTGCCGCCGCGGCCAGGGGCTTCGGCCCCGGCCGCGATGGAATATACGCTCACGGCCCGCGCAGATACGGTGCCGGCTTCTGGCCGAGGATGCGCCAGGTGCCCGCGAGGCCGAGGACGACCGCGAGCAGGACCGCGAGGCCGGCCGCGACCAGGGCGCCGGAGAGGTCGAGGGTGAAGTCGAGCCGCATCACCCGCGTCACGATCACCCAGCCCGCGAGGCTCCCCGCCACCAGCCCGAACACGGCGGTGGCGAGCCCGAGCGCGCCGTATTCCAGGCCGTAGGCGGCGAGCAGCCGCCCGCGGCCGGCACCCAGCACCTTCAGCACCACCGCGTCGTAGAGCCGGGCCCCGTGCCCGGCCGCGACGGCGCCGGCCAGGACCAGCAGGCTCGCCAGCACGGCCACCGCGCTCGCCCCGCGGATGGCCAGGACCAGCTTGCCGACGAGGGCGCCGACCGCCTCCAGCGCGTCCTTCACCCGCACGCTGGTGACGGAGGGGAAGGCGTGGGCGACGTCGCGCAGGATGCGGTTCTCGGCGGCCGCGTCCGTGCCGCCGGCGAGCGTCAGGGTGGCGAGGTCGGAATGCGGCGCCCCCCGGAAGGTGCCGGGGGAGAACACCATCACGAAGTTGATGCCGAGGTTGCGCCACTCGACCTTGCGCAGGTTGGCGATCTCGGCGGTGACGTTGCGCCCGAGCACGTTCACGGTGACGTTGCCCCCGACCCTGAGGCCGAGTTGCCGCGCGAGGTCCGCGTCGAAGGAGACCAGGGCGCGCCGCCCCTCCTCCGCGCTCCACCAGCGGCCGGCGGTGAGCACCGAGCCGTCGGGCAGGTCGTCGGCGTAGGTGATGCCGCGGTCCCCGTCGAGCACCCAGGCCGCGTCCTCCGGCGGCCGGATCCGGCCCGCGGCCACCCCGTCGAGGGCGACGATGCGCCCGCGCATCATCGGCACGCGCTCGACCTTGCCCGTGGGGGCGGCCTGCGCGAGGAAATCGTGGAAGCGGGTCGCGTCCGCCGAGGGGATGTCGAGGAAGAACAGGTTCGGGGCCCGCGCCGGCAGGCTGGCGTTGAGGGTGCGGCGCACGTTGGCGTCGATGAGGCTCAAGGTGACGAGGAGCGTGACGCCGAGCCCGAGGGACAGCACCACGGTGGGGGTGAGCGCCCCCGGCCGGTGGAGATTGGCCAGCGCCATGCGCGGGGCGGCCCGGCGGGGGTGGGGCAGCCGGCGGGCGAGGGTCATCAGCCCCGAGGCCACGAGGCGCAGGAGCCCGAAGGCGAGCCCGGCCGCCGCGATGAAGACCAGGGCGACCCGCCGGTCGAAGGCGGTGGCCACCGCCAGCGCCACGAGGGCGAGGAGGGCCGCCGCCAGCATCAGCCGGTAGCGCGGGCGCGCCGTGCGGGCCGAGGGATCGACGGTGTCGCGGAACAGGCCTGAGACCGGCACGTCGTGGGCGCGCCCGAGCGGCGTGATCGCGAAGGCGAAGGCGGTGAGCAGCCCGTAGGCGGCGGCGAGGGCGAGTTCCCCCGGCGCCAGCGTCGGGTTCAGGGGCAGCGGCAGGGCCTCGTGGAACAGGGCGTCGATGAGGAAGGGCAGGCCCGCGCCGAGGACGAGGCCGAGCCCCGTGCCGAGGCCCGCGATCAGCATGACCTGCAGCAGGTAGAGCCCGACCACCTGCGAGCCCGGCGCGCCCACGCTCTTCAGCGTCGCGATGGCGCCGCGCTTGCGCTCCACGAAGGCGTGGACGGCGTTGGCCACGCCGACCCCGCCGACGATGAGGGCGGTGAGCCCGACGAGCGTCAGGAACTGCGTGAAGCGCTCGATGCTCTTGGCAAAGCGCGGATCGGCGTTGGAGCGGGTGCGCACCTCCCAGCCCGCTTCCGGCGCGGCCTTGGCGATGCGCGCGGCCGCCCCGTCGATCTCCGCATCCCCGGCGCCGCGGGGGAGCGCGATGCGATAGCTCCAGCGGTTGAGGCTGCCCGGCTGGACGAGGCCGGTGGTGCGCAAGGCCTCCTGACCGATCAGGAGGCGCGGCCCGAAGCCGATGCCCCCCGCGATCTTGTCGGGCTCCGAGACGAGGCTGGCGCGGATCTGGAAGGGGTGGCCGGCGAGGGTCAGGCGATCGCCCGGCTTGAGGTCGAGCCGGGTCATCAGGGCCGGGTCGGCCACCGCCCCCGGCACGCCGTCGCGGTTCGCCAGCAACTCGCCCAGCGGGAGGTGCGGCTCGGTGACGAGGGCGCCCGCCATCGGGTAGCGCTCGTCCACCGCCTTCAGTTCGACGAGGGTGGCCCCCTCGCCCGCCACCGCCATGGCCCGCAGGGTGGCGACCACGCCCACCGGCCCTTCGCGGGCGAGGATCGCGCGCTCCTCCGCGCTCGCCTCCCGGTTGATCAGGTAGTAGCTGAGGTCGCCTCCCAGGATGCGCCGCCCCTCGCGGCCGAGGCCGTCCGAGAGCGAGCGCGAGATCGAGGCGACGCCCGCGATCGCCGCGACGCCCAGCGCGATGCAGGCGAGGAAGACGACGAAGCCCGACAACCCCCCGCGCAGCTCCCGCAGGGCGAGGCGCAGGGTGAGCGGCAGGCGGGAGGGGCGGGGTGCCGGCCCGGCGGCGGGAAGGGTCCCATGCATCAGGCGAGCGCCTCGGCCTCGATCTGGCCCGAGCGCAGGCGCACGGTCCGGTCGCAGAGGCGGGCGAGGCCCGGATCGTGGGTGACGAGGACGAGGGTGGCGCCGCGGTCGCGCTTCAGCCCGAACAGGAGGTCGACGATCTGCCGGCCCGTGGCCTCGTCGAGATTGCCGGTGGGCTCGTCGGCGACCAGGATCGCGGGATCCGGGGCGATCGCCCGCGCGATGGCGACCCGCTGCTGCTCGCCGCCCGACAGCTGGGCCGGGTAGTGGTGCAGCCGGTGCCCGAGGCCGACCGCGGTGAGTTCGGCCCGCGCCCGCTCCAGCGCCCCCGGCCGGTCGGCGAGTTCGAGGGGCAGGGCCACGTTCTCCAGCGCCGTCATGGTCGGCACCAGGTGGAAGGCCTGGAACACGATGCCGATGCGCCGGCCCCGGAAGCGGGCGAGCGCATCCTCGTCGAGGTCGCCGAGATCGGCGCCGTCGATGCGGATCGTGCCCGAATCCGGCCGCTCCAGCCCGGCCATCACCATGAGCAGCGTCGACTTGCCGGAGCCCGAGGGCCCGACGAGGCCGACCGCCTCGCCCCGGGCGATGTCGAGGGAGATGCCGCGCAGCACGTGCGTGCGGGCCGCCCCGCGCCCGAGGCTGAGGTCGATCGCGCCCAGGCTCACGGCCGGGGCATTCGGGGACGGGGCCTTGTCTGGGGTCACGCGGAGGCCGATCTCTTGCGCGATGGAAGGCATGGCGGACGAGGCTCGGGTGCGGCTGCTGGGAGATCTGTGCGCTGCGACACGCGGCGAATCCGGCACGGGCGGTGGATGCGGGCGGGATATGGGCCCGCGCGGGGCCAAACGCCAAGGTCTCATTCGCCGGGGCTTCCTGCGGCGGGTGCGCGCCGACGGATTCGCCCGCGCCCTTCTCCTCCTCGCCCTGGTCCTGCTGATGCCTGTTGCCGCCCATGCCGAATCCGGCCGTCCGCTCCGGCTCGTGGCCCTCGGCGACAGCCTCACCGCGGGCTACCGCCTGCCCGCGGAGGCCGCCTTCCCCGCCGTGCTGGAGCGGGAACTGGCCAAGCGCGGCCGCGCGGTGCAGGTCGCCAATGCCGGGGTCTCGGGGGATACGACGACGGGCGGCCTCGACCGGGTCGACTGGTCGGTGCCGGACGGGACGGACGGCGTCATCCTCGAACTCGGCGCCAACGACATGCTGCGCGGCACCGACCCGGCGGTGACCAGGAAGGCGCTCGACGGCATCGTCTCCCGCCTGAAGGCGCGCGGCATCCCGGTTCTGCTGGCCGGCATGCGGGCCTCGGCCAATCTCGGGCCCGACTACGTGGCGCGCTTCGACGCGATCTATCCCGACCTCGCGCGCCAGTACGGGCTCGTTCTCTACCCCTTCTTCCTCGCGGGCGTGGCGGGGGAGCGCGGGCTCAACCTCGACGACGGCCTCCACCCGAACCCGCGGGGCGTCGAGACGATCGTCGCCGGCATCCTGCCCACGGTCGAGACCTTCCTCGGGCGGCTCGGCACGCCGACGCGCTGATGCCGCGCCTGTTCACCGCCCTCGCCGTCCCGCCCGAGACGGGTGCGCGCCTCGCCCTCCATCGCGGCGGCCTGCCGGGGGCCCGCTGGATCGAGCCGGCCGATTACCACGTCACCCTGCGCTTCCTCGGCGACATCGACGCGGACGTGGCCGAGGACGTGGCGGAGGCGCTCACCGAGATGCGCGCCCGCGATCCGATCACCGTCGTGCTCGACGGGCTCGGCGTCTTCGGCGGCGACCGGCCCCGCGCCCTCTTCGCCGCGGTGGCGCAGGACCCGGCCCTGATGGACCTCCAGGCCGAGCAGGAGCGTCTGGTCCGCCGGGCCGGCGTGCCGCCGGAGCGCCGCAAGTTCACGCCGCACGTGACCCTGGCGCGCCTGAAGCGCGAGGCGAGCCCGGAGGCGGTGGCGATGCACGTGGCCCAGGGCGGGCTGTTCGAGCCCCTGACCTTCGAGGCCCGCGCGGTGACGGTGTTCTCGGCGCGCGAATCCACGGGCGGCGGCCCCTACGTCGCGGAGGCGGAATTTCCGTTCGCGTGAGGATCGGCGGCCTCAGGTGCCGACCCGCCCGCGGAGGCGGCCCTGCGGGGCCTGCATCAGTGCGCGCGGCGGGCGTACCAAGCGACGCCGAAACCGAGCGCCAGCGCGCCGAAGGCCCAGCCGATCAGGAGATAGTGCTGCGCGTCCATCACCGGAGGCCTCTCAGAACGGTCCGTGCCGTCCAATGTAGGACGGCGCTGACGACGACACAAACGAACGCCGTGATCCCGGTCGCGACGATAGCGGACGGATTGGCCGGTCCCGGAGGCCGCTGGGCGAACAGGGGTGCCAGACCGCCGACCGCCAGCACGGCGATCGCGACACCGTTGATGTAGGTCGCCGAGAGCTTCGCCCGCTCGTTCCCGACGAGCTTCGCGCGGGCATCGTCCGAGGAATCCGGCTCGATCGGCATGGCGAACCCTCAGGGGAGACGTTGCTGATCCGGATGGGCCCCGGCGCACCTCACAGCCGCCGCAGGGCCACGCTCTCGATCCGGTGGCTCGCGCCCTTCGACAGGATCAGCCCGGCGCGCTGGCGCGTCGGCAGGATGTTCTCGCGCAGGTTCGGCAGGTTGATCGTGGTCCAGAGCCGGTCGGCGATGGCGAGCGCCTCGGCCTCGTCCACCTCGGCGTATTTGCGGAAATAGGAGCGCGGATCGCGGAAGGCCGTCTCGCGCAATTTCATGAAGCGCATGACGTACCAGCGGTGCAGGTCGTCCTCGTGCCCGTCGAGGTAGATCGAGAAGTCGAAGAAGTCGGAGACGAAGGGGATCGCCGTGCCGTCCCGCGGCAGGCGCGCCGGCTGGAGCACGTTCAGGCCCTCGACGATCAGGATGTCGGGGCTCTCCACCACCCGCTCCTCGCCGGGCACCCGGTCGTAGACGAGGTGGGAGTAGAGCGGCGCGCTCACCCGCGGATGGCCGGCCTTCACGTCGTGGAGGAAGCGCAGGAGGGCCGCCGTGTCGTAGCTCTCGGGGAAGCCCTTGCGCTCCATGATGCCGCCCGCCGCGAGCTCCGCGTTCGGCAGGAGGAATCCGTCGGTGGTGACGAGGTCGACCTTCGGCGTGTTCGGCCAGCGGGCCAGCAGCGCCGCGAGGATGCGCCCGGTGGTCGACTTGCCCACCGCCACCGAGCCGGCGAGCCCGATGATGTAGGGCCCCTTGCGCTCGCGCTCGGCCAGGAGGAAGCGCTGCGTGGCCTTGAACAGCCCCTGGGTCGCCGCGACGTAGAGGGAGAGCAGGCGCGAGAGCGGCAGATAGATCGCCACCACCTCCTCGACGGAGATCGGATCGTTGATCGATTGCAGCCGGGTGAGGTCGTCGGCCGAGAGCGTTAGCGGCGTGTCGGCGCGCAGGCTCGCCCATTCCTCGCGGCTGAAGCGGCGGTAGGGCGAGAGCCCCTCGGGCCCCTCCCCCGTCACCGGATCCTGGCCCTCAGCCCCGATCGGTGCCGGCGCGAGGCTCATGTGTGTCGCCTCGCGGCCTTCTCGGCGAGCCCGCTCTGCGCGGTGCGGCGCTCCAGCTCGGCCATCACCGCGGAGAGCGGCACGCCGCCGGCCTGGAGCAGCACCACGAGGTGGTAGAGCACGTCGGCGGCCTCCGCGGTCAGCCCGGCCCGGTCGCCTTGCACCGCGGCGATGGCGGCCTCCACCGCCTCCTCGCCGAGCTTCTTGGCGGCCTTGGCCGGCCCGCCCGCGAGCAGCTTGGCCGTGTAGGACTGATCGGGCGGGGTGCCGGCCCGGCTCGCCACCAGCTGGGCCAGATCGTTCAACGTGTACTCGGTCATGCAACACCGTGCATCAGGGGAGCCCGCAACGGCGCCGCGATCGGCGGGAAATTGCGACATGACCCGGTGACGGGCAAGCCGGGCCGCTGACAGATGGCACAGGCCTTGGGGTTATGCACCGATGCCGCAGGGATTAGGACCGCCTCGCGAAACGCCGGGCGCCGGGAGTTCCTTCTCCGGCCGCGGCGATGCGAAGGGCGTTTCGCGAGAGATGCCCGGTCCGGGCGGCTGGCTTCACCCGTCGCGGCGCATGGCGAGGCCGGCCGCCGCCATGTGGGCCTTAGCCTCGGCCACGCTGGCTTCCCCGAAATGGAAGATCGAGGCGGCGAGCACCGCGCTGGCGCCGCCCTGGGCCACGCCCGCCACGAGGTCGTCGAGGCCGCCGACGCCGCCCGAGGCGATCACCGGCACGTTCACCGCGTCGGCGATGGTGCGCGTCAGGGCGAGATCGTAGCCGGAGCGGGTGCCGTCCCGGTCCATGGAGGTCACCAGCAGCTCGCCCGCCCCCTTGGCGGCCACGGTGCGGGCGAAGGCCACGGCGTCGATCCCGGTGGGGGTGCGCCCCCCGTGGGTGAAGATCTCCCAGCGGGCGGGCTCGCCGTCCCCCGAGACGCGCTTGGCGTCGATCGCCACCACGATGCACTGCGCGCCGAACTTCTCCGCGGCCTGGGCGACGAGGTCGGGATCCTTCACCGCGGCCGTGTTGATCGCGACCTTGT
Source organism: Methylobacteriaceae bacterium (assembly GCA_947444195.1). Classification (GTDB taxonomy): domain Bacteria; phylum Pseudomonadota; class Alphaproteobacteria; order Rhizobiales; family Beijerinckiaceae; genus Methylobacterium. The sequence goes on from CANEZL010000020.1 coordinate 53,049, forward strand.
CGGCACCCGCGAGCAGCAGGGCGCGCACGTCCGCCACCGCGCGCACGCCGCCGCCGACGGTCAGCGGCATGAAGCAGGCCTCCGCCGTGCGGCTCACCACGTCCAGCAGCGTGCCGCGGGCCTCGTGGCTCGCGGTGATGTCGAGGAAGCAGAGCTCGTCGGCGCCTGCCGCGTCGTAGGCCTTGGCCGCCTCGACGGGATCGCCCGCGTCGCGCAGTTCGAGGAACTTCACGCCCTTGACGACGCGGCCGTCCTTGACGTCGAGGCAGGGAATGATGCGGGTCTTGAGCACGCGGGGCCTTCAGTCGGTGGCGTCGTCGGGATCGGCCGGGAAGGGCCGCGCGAGCAGATCCTCGCGGGTGTACGGGCACTCTGTCGGGAAGGTCTTGAGGGGCAGGCCCGTCTCGCTCGCGGCCTCGAGCCGGGCCCCTCGATACGCCCGCTCGAGCGCTTCCCCGAGACGGGCCTTGAGCCCCGGATTGTCCGCGAGCACATCCGCCCCGTTGTTCCGGTGGACGCGGATCGAGATGGCCCAGCCGCGCGTCCGGCGCTCCGGCTGATGATCCCATTTCAGCATGTGCAGCAGGATCACGCGCCACGCGCTCGTGAGGCTGTTGAACTCGCTGCGGCCCAAGCTCTCGATCTCCTCGGCGAGGTTCCCGAGGTCGAGGCCCGCGAGGTCGCCCGCCCGCAGGCGCGCGCCCTGCTCCTGGGTCCAGGTGTAGAAATCGACCTCGTAGGCGGTCCCGGCCGGGTCCGGGCGGGCCGCCGCCTTCGCAGCGCTCATCGCGAGTTTCCGCTCATCGCGCGTTTCCGCTCATCGCGCGCCTCCTGACCCCATCTCCGGAGAGCCTATCACGCCCCGGCCCGGCGCGCCTCCGCGATGGCGCGGAGCGCCGCGCGCGGGTCGATGCGCCCGTCGTAGAGGGCGCGGCCGGTGATGGCCCCGGCGATCAGGGCGCAATCGGGCTGGAGCAGGCGGTGCACGTCCTCGATGGAGGCGAGGCCCCCGGAGGCGATGACGGGGATCTCCACGGCCTCGGCGAGCGCCAGGGTCATCTCCACGTTGAGCCCCTTCAGGATGCCGTCGCGGGCGATGTCGGTGTAGATGATCGCGGCGACCCCGGCATCCTCGAAGCGGCGTCCGAGCTCCTCGGCGGTCATGCTGGAGGTCTGGGCCCAGCCCTCCACGGCGACGCGCCCGTCCTTGGCGTCGATGCCCACCGCGATCCTGCCCGGATGGAGCCGGGCGGCCTCGCGCACGAAGGCGGGGTCGCGCACCGCGGCGGTGCCGATGATGACGCGGGCGACGCCCTTGGCGAGCCAGGCCTCCAGGGTCTTCATGTCCCGCACGCCGCCGCCGAGCTGCACCGGGATCGTGACGCGGGCGAGCACCGCGTCCACGGCCGCCGCGTTCATCGGCGCGCCGGCGAAGGCGCCGTCGAGATCGACCACGTGCAGCCAGGGGAAGCCCTGCTCCTCGAAGATCGCCGCCTGCGCCGCCGGGTCGTCGTTGAACACGACGGCCTGCGCCATGTCCCCCTGCACGAGGCGGACGCAGTGCCCCTCCTTCAGATCGATGGCCGGGTAGAGGATCACGGGAGAATCTGTCCTTCGGGGAGGCCGCCGGCCCGGGTCAGGGCCGCCAGCGGAGGAAGTTGGCGATGAGCGCGAGGCCGAGGCGCTGGCTCTTCTCGGGGTGGAACTGCGTGCCCGCGAGGTTGTCGCGGGCCACCATCGCGGTGACGGGGCCGCCGTAATCGGCGTGCGCCACCACCTCGCCCGGCCGGTCGGCGCGCAGGGCGTAGCTGTGCACGAAATAGGCGTGCAGGCCGCCCTCCCCCGTGGGGATGCCGTCGAGCAGGGGGTGCGGCCGGTCCACGGACAGGGTGTTCCAGCCCATATGCGGGATCTTCAGGGCGGGGTCGGCCGGGCGGATCGGGCCGACATCGCCGGGGATCCAGCCGAGGCCCGCCGTGGTCTCGTACTCGAGGCCGCGGCTCCCCATGAGCTGCATGCCGACGCAGATGCCGAGGAAGGGCCGGCCCTTCTCCAGGGCGGCCCGCGCCATCGCCTCCACCATGCCGGGCACGGCATCGAGGCCGCGGCGGCAATCGGCGAAGGCGCCGACCCCCGGCAGCACCACCCGGTCGGCGGCGGCGACCGCCTCCGGATCGCCGGTGACCAGGATCCGCGTGTCGAGATCGGCCTCGCGGGCGGCCCGCTCGAACGCCTTGGCGGCCGAGTGCAGGTTGCCCGAGCCGTAATCGATGATCGCGACGCGCTCGCTCACCGACCGCCCTCGTGCGTCGGGAACAGGCCGATCACCGGCTCGCGCTCGCGGGCGAAGGCCGGGCGCTGGGGGGCGGGGGCCAGGGTCTGCGGATCGAGCCAGCGGGCGATGGCCCGGGCCTCGGCCTCGGCCTCGCTGCCCGCGATCACCGCGTCGCGGGCGGGCCAGCCGCGGCGGGCGAGCGTCCAGCGGCGCAGGCTCGACGCTTCGAGGCCCACGAGCAGGCTCGCGAGCAGGGCGATGGCGAGGCCGGCGGCCGGCGCGAGGCCGAGGGCGGCCCCGGCCAGGACCAGGGCGGCGAGGCCGGCGGCGACGATCAGCGCGGCGAGCCAGAGCCGGTGGAAGAGGAACCAGAGCGCGGTGAAGGCGAAGGCGGTCCAGGAGAAGCCGTCCGCCACGACCTGCGCGCGGTCGAGCCCGTGGGCGAGGCCGGGCGTGGCCTCCGGGGGCAGGTGGAGGGTGTAGCTGCGCGTGCGCATCGCGGGTGTGTCTCCCCTCAGAGCGAGCCCTTGGTGGAGGGCACGCGCCCCTCCTCGCGCGGATCGACGGCCACCGCCTTCCGCAAGGCGCGGGCCAGACCCTTGAAGCAGCTCTCGGCGATGTGGTGGGCGTTGTCGCCGTAGAAGGTCTCCACGTGCAGGGTGATCCCGGCATTCATGGCGAAGGCCTGGAACCACTCGCGCACCAGCTCGGTGTCGAACTGGCCGATCTTCTCCACCCGGAAGCTCGTGCGGAACACGAGGAAGGGCCGGCCCGAGATGTCGATGCAGACCCGCGTCAGGGTCTCGTCCATGGGCAGGTGGATGTCGGCGTAGCGCGCGATGCCGCGCTTGTCGCCGAGCGCCCTGGCGAAGGCCTGGCCCAGGGCGATGCCGCAATCCTCGGCGGAGTGGTGCTGGTCCACGTGCAGGTCGCCGTCGACCTTGATCTCGAGATCGAACAGGCCGTGGCGGGCGAACAGCTCCAGCATGTGGTCGAGGAAGCCGATGCCGGTGGCGATGCGCGCCTGCCCGGTCCCATCGAGGTCGATCGCGACGGAGACGTCGGTCTCCGCGGTCTTGCGGCTGATGCTGGCGTTGCGCATGCCCGTCTTGCTTTATCGGTCCCGCGGAGCCGGCAGGCGCCGGTCCGGAAGTCTTGAGGTTCGCCTTCTAGAGCCCTGCCCGATCCGGTTGCAATCGGGCAGGGCCGCAGGGCTCGATTTTGCGCGCTCCCGGATCCGGGTTCCGCGGGACGCCTCAGCCCGCGAGCACCCGGCCGGCCACCGCGTCGAGCTTGCCCGTCAAGGCGGGATCGCGCGCTGCGGGCGCGGTCATGATCGCGCCCTCCAGCGCCCGGTGCGAGCCGGCGGGGCAGTCCTCGCGGGTCGCCGGGAAGTCGCGGGCGAGGCGGGCCACGAGGCGGGCCGCCTTGTCGGCGTTGGCGCGGGCGACCGCCACCACCGCCGCCACGTCGACGGCGTCGTGGCCGGGATGCCAGCAATCGTAGTCCGTCACCATGGCGATGGTGGCGTAGGTGATCTCCGCCTCGCGGGCGAGCTTGGCCTCGGGCATGTTGGTCATGCCGATCACGTCGAAGCCTTGCGCCTTGTAGGATCTCGACTCCGCCAGCGAGGAGAATTGCGGCCCCTCCATGCAGACATAGGTGCCGCCGCGGTGGACCGCGATCGCCTCCGCCTCGGCCGCCGCCGCGATGCGCCGCTGCAGGGCGGGCCCAACGGGATGGGCCATGGAGACGTGGGCGACGCAGCCGTTGCCGAAGAACGAGGACGGGCGCCCGTGCGTGCGGTCCACGAACTGGTCAACCAGCACGAACAGGCCGGGATAGAGCTCCTCGCGGAAGGAGCCGCAGGCCGAGAGCGAGACGAGGTCGGTGACGCCGGCCCGCTTCAGCACGTCGATATTGGCGCGGTAGTCGATGCCGGCGGGCGAGAGGCGGTGGCCGCGCCCGTGGCGGGCCAGGAACACCACCTTGGTCTCGCCGATGCGGCCGATGCGCAGCGCGTCCGAGGGCTCGCCCCAGGGCGAGGCGATCCGCTCCTCGCGCACGTCCTCCAGGCCCGGCAGGTCGTAGACCCCCGAGCCGCCCATCACGCCGAGCACCGCTGCCGTCATCTGGTCGTCCTCATCGCTGCGCGCCGGTTCGCGCCGGGGCCCGGGGTCCGAGAACGCGAAACGGGCCCGCGCGGGGCCCGTAACACATTCTCGCGCCGCGGCGAGAGCGGGGTCAGTAGGTCTTGTGCAGTTCCGGCTGGAGGCCGTGCACCTCGCCGCCGACCCGGGCCCAGATCTTCTTCTTCACGTAGTAGAGCAGGCCCGAGAGCACGATCAGGAACAGGATCACCCGGAAGCCGAGGGCCTTGCGGGCCATCATGTGCGGCTCGGCCGCCCAGGCCATGAAGGCGGAGACGTCCTTGGAGTACTGGTCCACCGTCTCCGGCACCACCGGGTTGCCCTTGGCGTCCTTCGGGTAGGTCACCTGCCCGTCGCTGATGGGCTTGGGCATCGCGATGATGTGGCCGGGGAAGTACTTGTTGTAGTGGCCCCCGTCCGGCACCTCGAAGCCCTTGGGCGGGTCCTCGTAGCCGACGAGCAGGGCGTGGATGTAGTCGACGCCCTGCTCCGAGTAGCCGACGAAGGGCATCGCGTCGAAGATGAACCACGGGAAGCCGCGCTCGTAGGTGCGGGCCTTGGCCAGCACCGAGAAGTCCGGCGGCGCCTTGCCGCCGTTGGCCGCCGCCGCGGCCTGGTCGTTCGGGAAGGGCGGCGGGAACCGGTCGGCCGGCCGGCCCGGCCGGTCGAACATGTCGCCCGCGTCGTTCGGCCCGTCCTTCACCTGGTAGCTCGCGGCGAGCGCCTTGACCTGGGCGGCCGAGTAGCCGGGCCCGCCCGCCTCCGCGAGGTTGCGGAAGGAGACGAGGCGCATGGAGTGGCAGGCCGAGCAGACTTCCTTGTAGACCTGGAAGCCGCGCTGGAGCTGCGCCTGGTCGAAGCGGCCGAACACGCCCGCGTAGCTCCATTGCTGGCGCGGCGGGTTGGGGGCGTGGCCGTCCTCGGCGGAGGCCGGGGACAGGCCGATCAGGGCCGCGGCGAGGGCTGCGGCGATGAGGCTTTTGGCGCGCATCTGTCTCTCGTCCCTCAGCCCTTCGTGGTCGGAGCGGCGGCGGCGCCGACCGGCATGCCGGCCCCGCTCACCTGCTTGCCGGGTCCCGTCACGCTCTCCAGGATCGAGCCCGGGAGCTTGGTGGGCGTCTCGTAGAGGCCGCAGAGCGGCATCACGATCAGGAAGTGGGCGAAGTAGTAGGCCGTGCAGATCTGCGAGGCGACGACGTAGCCGCCCTCCGGAGGCTTGGCGCCGAGCCAGCCGAGCAGGAAGCAGACCGCCACGAACACCCAGAAGAACTGCCGGTAGATCGGCCGGTAGTTGGCCGAGCGCACCCGCGAGGTGTCGAGCCAGGGCGCGAAGGCCAGGATCACCACCGCCGAGAACATCAGGATGACGCCGCCGAGCTTGTCCGGCACCGCGCGCAGGATCGCGTAGAACGGCAGGAAGTACCATTCGGGCACGATGTGGGCCGGGGTCACGGCGGGGTTGGCCGGGACGTAGTTGTCGGCGTGGCCGAGGTAGTTCGGCTGATAGAACACGAACCACGCGAAGAGGATCATGAACACCACGGTGGCGAACACGTCCTTCACCGTCGCGTAGGGGGTGAAGGGCACCGCGTCCTTGGAGGACTTGATCGGGATGCCGGCGGGGTTGTTCTGACCCGTCACGTGCAGCGCCCAGACGTGGAGCACGACGACGCCGGCGATCATCCAGGGCAGCAGGAAGTGCAGGGAGAAGAAGCGGTTCACGGTGGGGTTGCCCACCGAGTAGCCGCCCCAGAGCAGGCTCTGGATGGTGTCGCCGACCACGGGGATCGCGGCGAGGATGTTGGTGATGACGGTGGCGCCCCAGAAGCTCATCTGGCCCCACGGCAGGGTGTAGCCGAGGAAGGCCGTGGCCATCATCAGGAGGTAGATGACGACGCCGAGGATGTAGAGCACCTCGCGCGGGGCCTTGTAGGACCCGTAGTAGAGCGCCCGGAAGATGTGCACGTAGACGGCCACGAAGAACATCGAGGCGCCGTTGGCGTGCATGTAGCGCAGGAGCCAGCCGTAGTTCACGTCGCGCATGATGTGCTCGACGGAGTCGAAGGCGCCCTTGGCCGAGGGCTCGTAGTGCATCGCCAGCCAGACGCCGGTGATGATCTGGATGCCCAGGAAGGCGGAGAGGATCGCCCCGAAGGTCCAGAAATAGTTGAGGTTGCGCGGCACCGGGTAGGCCACGAACGAGGAATGCACCAGGCCGACGAGCGGCAGGCGCGACTCGAACCACTTGGCGAGGCGGCTCTTCGGGACGTAGGCGTTGGAGGCGTGAGCGCTCATGGGGATTTCCTGCCCTCTTCTCGACGTCAGGCCGCGGCCTTGCCGCCCTCCTCGCCGATCCGGATCTTGGTATCGGACTGGAAGGCGTAGGGCGGGAGCGGCAGGTTGGTCGGGGCGGGGCCGCGGCGCACGCGGCCGACCGCGTCGAACTGGGACCCGTGGCAGGGGCAGGACCAGCCCTCGAAACTGCCCGAGTGCCCGATCGGCACGCAGCCGAGATGGGTGCAGTTGCCGTAGACCACGAGCCATTGCTGGTGGCCGTTCTTGACGCGGCTGTCGAAGGCCGCGGGGTCCGCGAGCTGGGAGACGGGCACCGCCTTCATGTCGGTGACCTCCTTCTCCGTGAGCTTGCGCACGAAGATCAGCTTGCCGCGCCAGAACACGTTGATGATCTGGCCGTCCGAGATCGGCGCGAGGTCGACCTCGATCGGCGCGCCGGCCGCGACGGTGGCCGCGTCCGGGGACATGGATGCGACGAAGGGCCAGGCCACCGCGCCCGCGCCGACGGCGAGGCCCGCGCCGGTCGCGAGGAACAGGAAGTCGCGGCGGGTCGCCTCGGGTGGGGCTGCGCCGGCGGGCGCGGCGGCACTCGTGTTCGCCAAGATGGACTCCGAAAGCGTGCGAGTCGGGTCGGGACGGCGATGCCCGCCGCGGCCGGGCCGGGTGACCGGCCGGGCCGGACCAGAGCATCATCGTTCTAAACTGTGCAATGCGACCGGCCGTCGCCCGAAGTCAAGGCAGGCCCCCCGCCTTCCGTGACGGAAATTGCCGAGCTTCGATCCGCCGCGGGGGGCTCAGGCCGTCCGCCCGCGCCGCCCCTCCACGAGCCACATGGCCAGCACCGCCGCCGCGAGGCCCGCGAGCGCCCACAGGCCCAGCGCCAGGGGGTAGACCTCGACCCCGCGGATGACCGCGCTGTCGCTCGGGCGGAAGCCGATCCAGTCGGCGCCCGCGAGGCGGCCCCCGCGCACGCTCTGGAGGCGCGGCACCTGGACGCCGCTGGCCTCGGCGAGGCGCCGCACCGAGCCGCCCGTGCCCTCCGCCACCGGCCGCAGGCGCTCGGTATCGCTGAACACGTCGGCGAGCTCGCGCGGATTGGTCGGGCCGACGCTGACGAAGGCGACGAGGCTGCCCGCGCGGAGCGTGTGGAGCCCGAGTTCCTCCGCCTCGAAGGTGGCGGTGAACAGGCCGGGCTCGGCGGGCGACAGGGTCAGGGTGCGCGCGCGCCCGGTGGGGCCGGTGACCGTGACGGGCTCGGAGGTCTCGGCCATGGTCTGGCGCTCGACCCGGACCTCGCGGCCGTGCCCGGTCATCTGCGCGCGCAGCGCCTCCTCTTCCAGCGCCGGCTCCTTCATCAGCCAGTGGGCGAGGCGGCGCAGCAGGTCGAGATAGGGCCCGCCCTCCTGGTAGCCCCGCGCCCAGAGCCAGGCATGGTCGGACAGCAGCAGCGCCACCCGTCCCTTGTCCTCGCGCGTCAGCGCCAGGAGCGGCAGGTTGTCGGCCCCCGACAGGATCGGCTGGACCCCGGCCCGGGTCTGGGCGGAGACGATGCGCAGCCAGTCGCCCCAGGCCGGCGGCTTGTCCGCCTGCCAGCCGGGCAGCGCCCGGGTCACCGGGTGGCGCTGGCCGGTCGCCGTCGGCATCGCCTTGTAGGCGCGCTCCACCACGGCGCCGCTCGGGTCCCCCGGCAGGATGCCGGCGAGCCGGGTGCGCGCGAGGCTCGCCGGACCGGCGAATTCGGGACCGGCCGCGATGAGGAGCGCCCCGCCCTCCCGCACGTAGCGGACGATGTTGTCGAAATAGGCCTGCGGCAGCACGCTCTGGTTGGCGTAGCGGTCGAAGATGATCAGGTCGAAGTCCTTGATCTTCTGGACGAACAGCTCGCGCGTGGGGAAGGCGATCAGCGAGAGTTCCGAGATCGGCGTGCCGTCCTGCTTCTCCGGCGGGCGCAGGATGGTGAAGTGGACGAGGTCGACGTTGGCGTCGGACTTCAGGAGGTTGCGCCAGGTGCGCTCGCCCTGGTGCGGCTCGCCCGAGACGAGGAGCACGCGCAGCTTCTCGCGGATGCCCTCGATGGGCAGGATCGCGCGGTTGTTGACGGTGGTGAGTTCCCCCGGCAGCGGCTCCACCTCGATCTCGACCACGTTCGGGCCGCCGTGCTCGATCCGCGTGGTGAGCGGGAAGGGCCGGCCGGTGGGCACGGTGCGCCGGTCGATCTCCTCGCCGTCGCGGCGCACGGTGATCACCGCCGAGCCGGTGCCGCCGCGCTCCATCACCTCGGCGCGGATGGTCAGCTCCCGCCCGACGATGCCGAAGCGGGGGGCCTCCAGGAGCCTGATCTGGCGGTCGCGCTCGTCGGCATGCCCGGTGACGAGGACGTGGAGCGGCGCCTTCAGGCCGAGCGCCGCCATGGAGGCGGGGATGTCGTGGACCACGCCGTCGGTGAGCATGACGACGCCGGCCAGCCGCTCCGGCGGCACGTCGGCGAGCGCCTGGCCGAGGGCGGTGAACAGCTTGGTGCCGTCGTCGCCCTCGCGGGAATCCGGCACGTCGATGAAGCGGGGCTCGATGCTGGTGAGCGCGCCGAAGCGGCGCTGCAGCTCGGCCCTGACCTGATCGGTCATCTGCGGCCGGTCGCCCAGGGCCTGCGAGCCGGAGCGGTCGACGACGATCGCGGCCACGTCCTTCACCGGCTCCCGGTCCTCGCGCACCAGGGCGGGGTTGGCGAGCGCTGCGAGCACCAGGGCGAGCACCAGCACCCGCAGCAGGCCGAGGCGCCCGCGGGCGAGGACGGCGAGGATGCCGAGGAGTGCGACCACGACACTGAGCCCGGCGAGCACCGGCCAGGGCAGGAGCGGCGTGAAGCTGAGGCTCAGCATAACAGCCCTCCTGTCCCTCCCCCCACCGATCTCGGGCCTGCCCGAGATCGGCTGAGCTCTGCCCAAGTCGGGCAGGCCCGACTTGGGTTGGGGGAGGGTGGCCCCTGCGTCAGCAGGGGTCGGGAGAGGGGTGCGACGGTGCCGGCATGAGCATGGTTAGGGACGCCAACGCGACGTGCGTCGATGGCGGCTCCGACCTCTTCGAGAACGGCGCTGAGGTTGCCGAGAATCCGGTCATTCGGAAAGCGGAGGACGGCGAAGCCCTGCCCCTGCAGCCACGCATCGCGCGCGGCGTCCCGGTTGCGGCGCGCTTCGGTCTCGTGTGGTGCACCGTCGAGTTCGACGACGAGGCGCGACGAGGCACAGAGGAAGTCGACGATGTAGGGTGTGATCGGAACCTGCCGCTTGAACTTGAGCCCACGGAAGCGTCCACCGCGAACCTGCTGCCAGAACAAGGCTTCGGCATTCGGCATGGTGCGCCGCTGGCCGCGGGCGAAGGTGCGCAGATGAGGCGTGACGGCGTTGAGGCGGGTCGGCTCGGTGCCGAGCACCGTGCCTCCTCCGGAAGCGTCGCACCCCTCTCCCGACCCCCTTCGGGGGCCACCCTCCCCCGCAAAGGGGGGAGGGAGAGCGTCGGCGCTTCGGCGATCGTCCAGGCTCATCATTGTCCGAGCCGCTCCAAAAGCGCCGGCACGTGGACCTGATCCGCCTTGTAGTTGCCTGTGAGGGTGTACATCACGATGTTCACACCGCCGCGGAAGGCCATCTCGCGCTGGCGCTGGTCGCCGCCGACGACCGGGTAGAGCGGCTCGCCGCGCCGGCCGATCGCCCAGGCGGCGGCGAGGTCGTTGCCGGTGATGATGATCGGGCTGACCCCGTCGCCGGCCCGGGCCGGGCGGCGCTCGCCCCCCTCGCCCGCGGGCGGCAGCGCCTCGACCCAGGTCTCGCCGCTGGCGTAGCGGCCGGGGAAGCTGTCGAGGAGGTAGAACGCCTTGGTGAGCACGTGGTCGGGCGGCACGGGCTCCAGTTCCGGCACTTCGAGGGTGGCGAGCATCCGGCGCAGGTAGAGCGCCTCCGGGCTCGGCGGGGCGCCGGGCCGGGCGGTGAGGCCGTCGCGGGTGTCGAACAGCACGGTTCCGCCGTTGCGCATGAAGGCGTCGATGCGGCGGATGGCGGCCTCCGGCGGCTGCGGGCGGCCCGGGGCGATCGGCCAGTAGATCAGGGGGTAGAAGGCGAGCTCGTCCTTGGCCGGATCGATGCCCGCGGGCTCGCCCGGCTCCAGGGCGGTGCGCGCGGCGAGCATCTGGGTGAGGCCGGTGAGCCCGGCCCGGCTCGCCTCGTCCACGGCGGCATCCCCCGTCACCACGTAGGCGAGCCGGGTGACGAGGGCCGATTCGATGCCGTTCGGGCGGTTGGCCGGCGGTTCCTGGGCGCCCGCGGGCCGGGGCGCCAGGAGCGGCAGGGCGAGGAGCGCCGCGAGTGCCAGGGCGGCGGGGCGCCCGCGCAGCCGTCCCAGTCCCCCCGCGAGGAAGCCGCCGAGCCACAGGCCCGCCAGGGTGTCGAGGGCGAGGAGCATCAGGGCGAAGGTGAAGAGGGCGGGTCTGAGGTCGAGGGTCTCGGCGCCGGTGAGCGTGCCCGTCCGCGCGGCCCCGAAGCGGGCGAGGTCGAGGGGTTTCAGGCCGTCGCCCGGCCGCAGCACGTTGACGGCGATGCCGCCGTCGGCCGGCCCGTAGAAGCCCGGCGGATGCTCGGCGCTCGCCCGGTCGCCGTAATCGGCCGCCACCGCCTTGGCCGAGGCAGGGGGCGAGCCGAGCGCGCCGAACCCGTCGAGGACCAGCCGCGGCGCCAGGATCGCGGCGGGGGGGCGGGGGCCGCCATCCGTGGGGGGCGCCGCGGTGCCGGCGAGCGCCACCACGCGCCGCAGCATGTCGATGAACAGCCCTGAGAGCGGCAGGTTCGACCACGTGGTGTCGGCGGTGACGTGGAACAGCACCACCCTCCCCTGCCCGCGGGTCTGGGCCGTGACGATGGGGGTGCCGTCCTGAAGGGAGGCCCAGGTGCGGCCGGGCAGGTCTCCGTCGGGCTCGGCCAGGATCTGGCGGCGCACGCCGATATCGGCGGGCGGGGCCAGTCCGGCGAAGGGGCTCTCGGGGGCGAAGGGCGCCAGCGTCCTCGGGCTGTCCCAGGACAGGGTGCCGCCGAGGTTGCGCCCGCCCCGGCGCAGGCGCACCGGCACCAGCGGGTCGTTGCCGGCGGCGAGGCGCGGGCCGGCGAAGCGCAGGAGCAGGCCGCCCGCGTCCACGAACTTCTCCACCCGGGCGGCGGTGCGCTCGTCCATGGCGCCCACATCGGCGAGAACGAGGACCGAGACCTGGGCGTCGAGGAGCTGGCCGATCGATTCGGCCGTGCCCTTGGCCCCGCGGGGCTCCTGCACGTCGGCGAAGGGCTGGAGCGCCTTGGCGAGGTAGTAGGTGGGCGCCAGCAGCGGCTGGGCCTGATCGCTGGTGCCGCCGAAGACGAGGCCGACGCGGCGGCGGCGCCCCCGCTCGTCCATCAGCACCACGGCCCCGGCCGCGCGCTCGCCGGCCACCTCCAGGCGGCTGATGCCGTTGCGCAGCTCCACCGGCAGATCGAGGGGCGCGTCCGCCTCCAGGGCGTCGGCGGCGAAGGTGAAATCGTGCTCGGCGAGCGGCAGGCCGCGCTGGTCGAGGGCGCGCACGGTGCCGCGCTCGCGCCCGTTCGGGGCGGCCCTGAGCACCCGGGCCGTGAGCTTGCCCGCGCCCTCGCTCCCGGTGAGCGCCAGCGCCGGCGGCGTGTCCGCACGCAGCAGGGTCGGTGCGGCCTCGTACCGGGCGGCGAGGTCCGCCAGCGGGCCGGTGAAGGCGTCCGTCTCCACCCCCGCGACCCCGTCGCTGATCCAGACGAGGCCGGCGCCCCCGTTCTTCTCCAGGAAGGCGCCGATGGCGGGCAGATGCGCGGCGCGCTGGGCGAGGTGCGGGCGCGGCGCCAGGGCGCGCAGGCGCTCCAGGGCGGCGGCGGGCGTGCGCGCCTCGATCGCCGCACTCGGCTCGGCGAGACCGACGAGGGCGACGGGGCGCCCGTCGCGGGAGGCCGCCGCGACCGTGTCCGTGGCCACCCGCATCCGGGCCCGCCAGTCGTGGGCCGCGCTGGCGCCGTTGTCGACGAGGACGAGGAGCGCGTTGCGCCCGCCCCCCGCCCCGAGCCCCTGCGGGTTCCAGACCGGGCCGGCGACGGCGAGGATGAGGGCGGCGGCGGCGAGCAGCCGCAGGATCAGCAGCCAGGGCGGCGTGCGCGCGGGGGTCTGACGCTGCGGCAGCAGGTCCGCCACGATCTTCAGGGGCGGGAACGCGATGCGGCGCGGGCGCGGCGGCGTCACCCGCAGCAGGAACCACAGGGCCGGCAGGCCGACGAGGGCGGCGAGCGCCAGCGGCGCGGCGAAGGTCAATCCGAACACCGGGCGCCCTCCTCAGCCCGCCCCGCGGGCGGCGATCAGCGTGGCGAGGCGCAAGGCCGCCTCGCTCGCCGGCCGGTCCGTGCGGTGGAGCGTCAGGGTCCAGCCGCTGCCGCGGGCGATCTCCGCGAGCGCCGCCCGGTGGCGCCCGATCCGCGCCCGGTAGGCCTCGCCCCAGGACCCGGCATCGCCGATGTCGCGGGAGAGGCCCGTCTCCGGATCGTGCAGCACGGCCTGTCCCGCGAAGGGGAAGGTCTCCTCGATCGGATCGGCGATCGCGACGAGATGGCCGCGGCAGCCGCGCCCCGCGATCTCGCGCACCGCGGCGGCGATCCGCTCCGGCGGGGTGAGGAAGTCGCTGAGGAGGATCGCCTCGTCGAAGCGTCCGGGCTCGGCGCGGGGCGGCAGGTCCTCGCCGAGGCCGCCCTCGTCGCCCACCAGGGCCTCTGCCATCCGCTCGACGATGCGGCGGGAGGCGGTGGGCCGGGTGAGGCCGAGGAGGCCCACGCGCTCGCCGCCCTCCACGAAGGCGTCGGCCAGCGCGAGGCCGAGCACCAGGGCCCGGTCCACCTTCGAGGCCTGTGCGAGGTCGGAGGAAAAGCCCATGGAGCCCGAGCGGTCGATCCAGAGCCAGATGTTGTGGGCGGCCTCCCACTCGCGCTCGCGCACGTAGAGCCGGTCGTCGCGGGCGGAGCGGCGCCAGTCGATGCGGGCGGCGGCCTCCCCCGTCACGAAGGGGCGGAACTGCCAGAAGCTCTCGCCCGGTCCGGCCCGGCGGCGCCCGTGCAGGCCGTGGGCGAGCAGGCTCGACACCCGCCGCGCCTCCAGCACGAGGCGGGGCATGCGCGCGGCGAGCGCGGCGGCACCCTCGCGGGTCTGGCGGCCGGGATTGCGCGCGTCGGCGGCGAGGGCGCGGGTCGCGACCAACGCGTCAGAGTCTCTCGGCGAGCCGGGCGATCAGGCCCTCGACGGTGTCCCCGTCCGCCCGCGCCGCGTAGCTCAGCGCCATGCGGTGCTTCAGCACCGGCTCGGCCAGGGCCTTCACGTCGGCCACCGAGGGGGCTATGCGGCCCTCGATCAGGGCACGGGCGCGCACGGCGAGGGTCAGGGCCTGGCTGGCGCGGGGGCCCGGCCCCCACATCAGCTTGTCCTTCACGATCGCGTCACCGCTGTCGGGGCGGGCGGCGCGCACGAGGTCGAGGATCGCCTCCACCACCGCCTCGCCCACGGGCAGGCGCCGCACGAGGCGCTGGGCGGTGAGCAATTGCTCGGTGGCCATCACCGCCCTCGGCCGCGCCTCCTCGACGCCGGTGGTCTCGATGAGGATGCGCCGCTCGGCCGCCCGGTCGGGATAGCCCACGTCGATCTCGAGGAGGAAGCGGTCGAGCTGCGCCTCGGGCAGCGGGTAGGTGCCCTCCTGCTCGATGGGGTTCTGGGTGGCGAGGACGTGGAAGGGGCGCGGCAGGTCGTGCCGCTCGCCCGCCACCGAGACGAAGTGCTCCTGCATGGCCTGGAGCAGGGCCGACTGGGTGCGCGGGCTCGCCCGGTTGATCTCGTCGGCCATCAGCAACTGCGTGAAGACCGGTCCGCGCACGAAGCGGAAGGAGCGGCGGCGCTCGGCGTCCTCGTCGAGGATCTCGGTGCCGAGGATGTCGGAGGGCATCAGGTCGGGGGTGAACTGGACGCGGCGCGCGTCGAGGCCGAGCACGGTGCCGAGCGTCTCCACGAGCTTGGTCTTGGCGAGGCCGGGAAGGCCGACGAGGAGGCCGTGGCCGCCGGCCAGGATCGTCACCAGGGCGAGGTCGACGACCTTCTCCTGCCCGAAGATCACCCCGTGGATCGCCTCGCGGGCGGCGCCCACGGCGGCGAGGCAGCTCTCGGCGGTGGCGACGATGCCCTCGTCGAGGGCGGTGGCGGCTGAGCCTGATGTCATGCGCTCGGGCATTCCTTGATCCGGAGGCCGAGTGTGGCGCGCTTTTCCGCAGGCTGGCAAGG
The DNA here is from genome assembly GCA_947444195.1 of Methylobacteriaceae bacterium. Lineage (GTDB taxonomy): Bacteria > Pseudomonadota > Alphaproteobacteria > Rhizobiales > Beijerinckiaceae > Methylobacterium. Next base: position 68,115 of record CANEZL010000020.1, read on the forward strand.
TCGGCATCGCCGCACGGCGGAATCGCGGGCGCCGCCGGACCCGGCGCGAAACGCGTCAGCCCTCCTCCACCGCCTCGCAGAGGGGCGGCGGCGCGAGCGTCCCGCGCCAGCGGCCGTAGGCCCAGGGGCGGTACCAGGCCGCGCCCGCGGGCAGGTGATCGGGCACGAGGTCGATGCCGTGGGTGCCGAAGGGCCCGCAGCGGCAGATCCGGGCGAGCCCCATCCAGCCCCCCGGCCAGAGCCCGTGCCGCTGGATCGCCGCATCGGTGTAGGCGGAGCAGCTCGGCCAGTGCCGGCACTGGCGCCCGACGAGGCTCGACAGGGTGAGCTGGTAGCCCCGGATGGCGAGATGCGCCGCCCGCCGCGGGACGCTCACGGCCGCCTCACGCGGCCTCGCGCGCGGCGGCGATCCGGTCGAGGGCCTCGACCACCGCGTCGAAGGTGAGGAGCGTCGAGGCGTGGCGCGCCTTGAAATCGCGCACGGGCTCCATCACGGCAAGCTCCGCCCAGCGGCCCGCGGGGGCGGGCCCGCCCGCCTTCAGCATGGCCCGCATGGTCTCGCGCAGGGCCCGCAGCTCGTCGGCCGAGGCGCCGACCACGTGGCGCGCCATCAGCGAGGAGGAGGCCTGGCCCAGCGCGCAGGCGCGCACCTCGTGGGCGAAATCCGCCACCCGGTCGTCGGACCCGAGCACGAGGTCCACCGTCACGGTGGAGCCGCACAGGCGCGAATGGGCGCTGGCGCTGGCGTCCGGCCGCTCCAGCCGGCCGAGCCGGGGGATGTCGGCGGCGAGTTCGAGGATGCGCCGGTTGTAGATGTCGTCGAGCATCGCGCTTGTCCGTGGGGAGCCCCGGCCCCCGTCCGGGGACCTGCCGCGCACGCCGTGCAACGCGCGGCACGTTGCGCGACGGCGCCGAAACGACGATATAGGCCGGATCACGCCGCTTCGCGAGGAGGCGGCCCGTCGACCCGGGTCGCGCCCACGGCCGGGCACGCGCGACCGTACCGGGCATCGGCTTGGCCCAAACCGGCGAGCCGCCGAACCCCGGAACGCCCGACGCCGATGTACGCCAGACCCGACAGCACGACCATGAAGTCCCGTGTGGCGCGGGCGGGGGATGCCATGGATGCCGCTCTCAAGTCCCTTTCCTACCGCACGGCCGACGATGCCGCGGGCCTGCCGCTGATGCGCAACGACAACGCGCGCACGCCGGACGCCGTCGAGATCGCCCCCGAGCCCGCCTCCGCCACGCGGGTGCCCGAGGGCCTCGCGCTCGGCCGGCCGAGCCGCGAGGAGGCCGAGGCCGCCGTGCGCACCCTGCTGCGCTGGGCGGGCGACGACCCGAACCGCGAGGGCCTGCGCGACACGCCGGCCCGCGTGGCCAAGGCCTACGGCCAGCTCTTCGGCGGCTACGAGACGGACGCCCAGGCGCTCCTGGAGCGGGTCTTCGAGGAGGTCGAGGGCTATTCCGACATCGTGCTGGTGCGCGACATCCCCTTCTACTCCCATTGCGAGCACCACATGGTGCCGTTCATGGGGCTCGCCCACATCGCCTACTACCCGACCCGCGGCGTGGTCGGCCTCTCGAAGCTCGCCCGCGTGGTCGACACCTTCGCCCGCCGCCTGCAGACGCAGGAGACGATGACGGCGCAGATCGCGGACGTGATCGAGAGCATCCTGAAACCCCGCGGCGTCGCCGTGCTGGTGGAGGCCGAGCATCTCTGCATGGCCATGCGCGGCGTGCAGAAGGCGGGCGTCTCCACCCTGACGAGCCAGTTCCGCGGCGTCTTCAAGGACGATCCGAGCGAGCAGGTCCGCTTCCTCACCCTGGTCCGCGGCGGCAAGGGCTGAGGGCCGCGCGGCCGAGGCGCAGGCCCATCTCCCCATCCGGGGCTGATGCCGGCCCGTCCGCGCCCCAGATAAGGGCGCAGGACCCGCCGACCGCCCTGGCTCACACCGACCGATCATGACCGGACCCCTCCCCTTCGATCCGCCCGGCTCCCGCGCCGAGGTCGAGGAAGGCCACGCCTTCACGCCCCGCTTCGACGCGAACGGCCTCGTCGCCTGCATCGCGGTCGACGCCGCGGACGGGCGCGTCCTGATGCTCGCCCACATGAACGCCGAATCGCTCGCGCGCACCCTGGAGACCGGCGAGGCCTGGTACTGGTCGCGCTCCCGCGGCGCGCTCTGGCACAAGGGCGCGACCTCCGGCCAGATCCAGCGCGTGGTCGAGATGCGCACCGATTGCGACCAGGACGCGGTGCTGATCCGGGTGGAGGTCGGCGGCGACGGCGGCTGCTGCCACACGGGCCGGCGCGCCTGCTTCTACCGCGGGGTGCGGCTCGATCCGTCGAGCGGCCGCGCGGTCCTCGCCCCGGCCGATCCGTGAGCCGGGTCGCGGCCTTGCGGGAGGCGGAGGTGTTCGGGCCCGGCGCCGTCGAGCCGCGGCGGCCGGCGCCGTCCGCGCCGCGGCTGGGGCTCGCCCTCGGCGGCGGCTCGGCGCGGGGCTGGGCGCATATCGGCGTGATCCGGGCGCTGGAGGAGGCGGGCCTCTACCCCGCCGTGGTGGCGGGCTGCTCCATCGGCGCCGTGGTGGGCGGCTGCTACGCGGCGGGCAAGCTCGATCTGCTCGAAGCCTTCGCGCTGGGCCTCACCAAGCGGCGGGTGATGGGCCTCCTCGACCTGCGCCTGTCCGGGTCCGGCCTCATCGGCGGCGCGCGCCTGCGCCGGCGCCTCGTCCAGGATCTCGCCGACCGCCGCATCGAGGACCTGCCCGTGCGCTTCGCGGGCGTGGCGACCGAACTCGGCACCGGGCACGAGGTCTGGCTCAGCCGCGGCCCCCTGGTCGAGGCGGTCCAGGCCTCCTACGCCCTGCCCGGCATCTTCCCGCCGGTGCGCCTCGAAGGGCGGCTCCTCATGGACGGCACCCTCGTGAACCCGGTGCCGGTGGCGCTCGCCCGGGCGCTGGGGGCCGACCTCGTGGTCTGCGTCAACCTGAACTGCGATCCGCGCGCCCGCGGCGGCCTGATCGAGCCCGACGGGAGCGAGGAGGACGCCGCGGACGACGTGGAGCAGGTGGTGGCCGGCGCCGTCGAGGCGCGCCGCCGCTGGAACCTCCTCGGCGCGGTGCGCATGCGCCGCCGCCGGGTGCCCGCCCCCGAGCCGGCCGCCCCCGGCATCGCCCGGGTGATGTTCGACGCCTTCAACATCACCCAGGACCGGATCTCGCGGTCCAGGCTGGAGCGGGAGCCCCCGGACGTGAGCATCGGCCCGGATCTCGCCGGGATGGGCCTGTTCGAGTTCCACCGCGCGGCCGAGGGCATCGCGCAGGGCCGCCTCGCGGCCCGGGCCGCCCTCCCCCGCATCCGCGCGGCCCTGGAGGGGGCGAGCGCCCGGATCTGATCGGGCGCCCCCGGGGTCCCATGCTGTGACAGGCGATCGCCTCAGGGTGCGGGCGGGCCTCTCCTCCCCCCGGATCCCGGGCCTGCCCGAGATCCGCACCTCGCTTGCCCGGATCGGGCAAGGCCGATCCGGGTGGAGTTGGTGCAGGATGAGGCGGGGGGACGCCTGCTTCACGCACGATCAGGCGACCAACCGGATCGCGGCTCCGCAGCGCCCTCAGGCGGTGGTGATGTAGTCCCGCAGGGCCTGATGCTCGGCCTCGACGGTGGCGATGCGGCGCGCCACCACGTCGCCGATCGAGATCATGCCGGCGAGCCGCCCGTCCTCGCAGACGGGCATGTGGCGGAAGCGCCCGCTCGTCATGGTCTGCATCACCTCCTCGATGGTAGCGCTCCGGCCGCAGGTGGTGACCTCGCGCGTCATGTGGGCGGAGACCGGCTCGTCGAAGGCGCCCCCGCCGAGGCGGGCGAGCACGCGCATGATGTCGCGCTCGGAGAGGATGCCCGCCACGGTGTCGTCGGCGTTCGTGACCACGAGGGCGCCGATGCGCTTCGCGGCGAGCAGGTGGATCGCTTCCTCCAGGGTGCGCTCCGGGCTCACCGTGATGACGGAGTGGCCCTTCTCGGCGAGGATGCGTGCGACGGTCATGTGTCCTCCCTGACTGGACGGAAGGCGCCGGCAGCCCACCGGCGCGTCTGGCGTCTCATCGGCCGGGTTGGTTCCCGGCGCCTGCGATGAATGGTGGCGAGTGTGTGGCGTTTGTCCCGCGATGGCAAGCGCGGGGCGCATGGGCCCTGTGCGTCCGCCTCCTGCCGGGCCCGGTCCTCGCCCGATCTTCAGCGCGGCCCGCGGCTCAGGGGATCGAGCAGGGGGAAGAGGAAGAAGCCCACGACGAAGCCGCCGAGATGCGCGTCCCAGGCGATCGCCGAGATGTCGGCGCCGAGGGGCAGCGTGACGAGGCCGAACACGATGTTGGTGGCGAGCCAGATCACGAGGAAGGTGACCGCGGTGCGGTTGCGCAGCAGTTCCGGCAGGGTTTCCGGCCGGCGGCGCGGCGGCAATTGCCAGGGATGGCCCCCATGGGCCGCCGCGGGCGGCTGGAACACGAAGCGCGCGGCCGCCGCCATCAGGGCCGAGACCCCCGCCGAGGCGCCGACCAGGGGGGTGGTGCTGAGGGGCGCCAGGGCGACGTGCAGGATCGCGCCGGCCACGCTGCCGGCGAGCGCGATCAGCCCGTAGCGCCAGGCCCCGCAGCGGCGCGCCACCGGCGCGCCGAAGGCCGCGAGCCAGAGCGCGTTGAAGATCACGTGCGGCCAGGAGCCGTGCAGCAGCGCGTAGGTGGCGTAGGTCCAGAGGTCGGCGGCGTGCTCGGCCACGATGTAGCGGGCGAAGCTCTCGCGGGCGGCGGCGAGGGCGGGCTCCCCCGCAGCGCCCGCCGCGCGGATCACCGCCTCGGCCCGGTCCGGATCGAGCCAGACCGTCCAGCGCGCCGGGATCAGGGCGAGATCGAGGACGAGCCGGATGTCGGCGCTGTCCGAGAGCGCGAACTCGCGCAGGGCCTGGATCGCGAGCAGGAGCGCGATCGAGGCGGTGACCACGCCCGGCATGTTGAAGATGGGTACGCGGCTCTTGCGCGGAAGGTCGGGCGAGGCATCCATCGCGGCACCATGTCGGTGCCCGTCGCCGAAGGGCAAGCCCCGCCGCGTGCGCATCCCCCGCCGTCGGCACGGGGGAGCGCCGATCAAAAAGAAGGGAGGGCCGCCCGTGCGGGCGCCCTCCCCCAAGCGGAGCGCTTCCCGGCCGCCGGGAACGCCGCCCGGACCCTGGGCGGCGCGGGTCCGCTGACCCGACACTCCATCAACCTCGCAGGAACGCCCCACGGCGCTCGAACCGGGAGGCGATGCCGCCGGAGCGGCTCCGCTCCACCAACGGGCTAATCCTTTCTTAATCCGCTCCCCGGCGCAACGGCGAAGCGCGGTTAACCTTAACCAAGCGTTACCCGCGCGCCCGGGAGGCGCCGGGCATAGGGTGTGCGGATCGGCGCCCAGACACCGTCGACGATCCGGATCCGGCCCCGCGGCCGCCCCGGACCGGGACGGGAAGGCCGATCACTGTACGGATCCGGGACACCATGAAGCATCCGACGAGCCGCCTGCTCCACGCCTATTGGGACCGCCTGCGCGGTGAGCGCGCCGCCCCGGAGCGTGCCGAGGTCGAGCCCGGCGAGATCCGTCACCTCCTCGCCGACAGCCTGATCCTCGAGATCGACATGGAGCGGTGCAGCGCCCATCTGCGGCTCGCCGGCACCCGCGTCTGCGCCCTCTACGGGCGCGAGCTGCGCGGGCTTCCCCTCGGCAGCCTGTGGGAGCCCGCCGAGGCCCCCGCCTGGACCGGCCCCCCCCACGCCGAGGCGTGGCGCGTGGTCGAGATCGTGGCCAACGACACGGTGGGGGTGGTGGTCGGCCTGCGCGGCACCACGGCCTCGGAGGAGAGCCTCGATCTCGAACTGCTGCTCCTGCCCCTGCGCCACCGCGGCCGGACCCATGCGCGGATGCTCGGGACCCTGAGCGCCCTGCACCTGCCCCACTGGATCGGCCTGCGCCCCCTGGTGCGCCTCGAGACCACGTCCCTGAGAATCCTGTCCGGTCCGGCGCACGGGGCCGCGGACCTGCCCGCCGCCCTCGGCGCCCTGCCCCCGCCGCCGGCCAACGACCTCGCCCCCGTGCGCCGCGGCCATCTGCTCGTCCATCTCGGCGGCCGGGCCTGATCGGATTGCCGCGCGGTCTCCCTCATTTGCGCCAGGTCGAGCAAAGGCTTTCGTAACGTCGCCGGGCTTAGGATTATCAGCATCGATCCTCGTGAAGTGCGATCCGGATGCAAGCGCCCCCCGGTATGTCTGACGGTGCCCGACCGATCGTCGCGCCGGCCCGGCCGGAGCGCGGTCTGACCCGTGCCGTGCGTGCCGACGACCAGCGCCGCTTCCAGCGGGTGCGGGTCGCCATCCTCGGCCGCCTGATGCTGAGCGACCGCCGGGAATTCCCCTGCCAGACCGTGGACATGTCGCCGGGGGGCGTGCGCCTCGTCTGCGCCGTAATGGGGCGGGTCGGCGAGCGCGTGGTGCTCTATCTGGAGCAGATGGGCCGCATCGAGGGCACCATCGTGCGCTCCACCGAGGGCGGCTTCGCGGCGACCCTCGCGGTCTCCTCGCGCAAGCGCGAGAAGATCGCCTCGCAGCTCACCTGGCTCGCGAACCGGGAGCTGCTCGGCCTCGGCGAGGCGCGCAGCCACGAGCGCATCGTCCCCAAGGCGGCCGAGGTGATTCTTCGCCTGGAGAGCGGCCGCGAGATCGGGGCCCGCGTCATCGACTTCTCCATGTCGGGTGCGGCCATCGCCTCCAGCGCGCAGCCGCCGGTGGGCTCCGCGGTCACCGTGGGCCGCACGCCCGGGCGCCTCGTGCGCTACTTCGAGGGCGGCTTCGGCGTGCAGTTCCTTCTGCCGATCAGCCCCGAGCGCTTCCACGACGGCATGACGCTCTGAGGCCCGCCGGACGCGGGACCCGGACGCCGTCCGGGTTGCGGCGGATCGGGCCGGGTGTGCCATAGGACGGGCCGAGCCCGTCCGTCCCGTGGTGAACCCCCGCGCATGCAGACCATCAAGTCGGTCCCGAGCCGCTTCGTCAGCGCCGTCCGGCGCTCGTTCCGGCAGTTCCTCGCCCTGCCCCTCGCAACCGTGCTCGGCTTCGTGGGGCTGAACGCCCTGGTCTATCTGGCCGACCGCGCGTGGTCCGCGGGCCAGGCGCCCCACGGTTTCCGCTGGCTCGGCGCGTTGCTCGGCGACAGCGCCGCCCTGAGCAGCCTGCTGACCACGGTGGCCTCCAGCATCATCACCGTCACCTCCATCACCTTCTCGCTGCTGCTCCTCGCCGTGCAGCAGGGCTCGGCCGCCCTGACGGCCCAGGTCACGGACCAGTTCATGGCCCGGCGCACCAACCAGTTCTACTTCGGCTACTTCGTCGGCCTGTCCGTGTTCGTGCTGATGACCCTCGTCACCAGCACCGATTTCCACCGGCCCGTCTTCGGGACGACCCTGGCCCTGCTGCTCACCGCCTCGGCCCTGTGCCTCATCATCGTGATGATCTACAACACCATCGATCAGATGCGGCCGGCGCAGATCATCCAGTTCATCCATTGCCGGGTCCTCGAAGCCCGCGCCGCGGATCTCCGGCTGCTCGCCGCGACGCGCAGGAGCGCCCGGCCCGGCTGGCCCGCCGCCGCCACCGTGCGCGCCCGGGAGAGCGGCTACGTCGTCGGCCTCGACCATGCCCGCATCGCGCGGGCCGTGGAGGCCGAGGCGGCGGGCGACGTCGAGATCGCGTTCGACGTCGCGGTCGGCACCTACCGCGCCGTCCACGACCCCCTGTTCCGGATCCATGCGAGGCCGGGCGCGGCCCTGGCCGACCGGGCGCGGGAGGCCATCGCCGCGGAGGGCCTGGAAGCGCTGGTCTTCGACGACGGGCGCGACCTCGGGCGCGACGCGGCCTACGGGCTGCACCAGCTCTCCACGATCGCGTGGACCTCGGTCTCCACCGCGAAATCCAATCCCAGCCCGGGCCTGTCGGTGATCCAGGCCCTGCGCAACATCATCGCGCAGTGGAGCCCGGGCGAGGACGCGCCGCCCGAGGACGCGCGATCCTGCATCGTCTACCCGGATGCGGGCCCCACCGCGGCCACCGATGCCCTGGAGGCCATCATCGTGGTGGCCTCGGAATCGATCCAGTCCCAGACCCTCACGGAGGCCGTGGCGACCCTCGCCATCCTCCTCGGCCATGTGGGGCCGACCACCGCCGCGCGGCTCGCCGACATGTCCGGCCGCGCCCTGTCGAGCCTCGGCGAGCACGTCATGACCCGCGAGCTCGAGGCCGCCCTCGGAGACCTCGCCCGGGCCCTCGACGGGCGCGGCTTCGCCGAGGCCGCGGGGGCCGTCTCGAAGGCCTCGGCGGACCTCGCCGCGAGCCTGGGGCGGCTCAATTCGCGCTCGACCCGCGTTCCGGGAACGGTGTCCTAGAGCGCGATGCGGAACAGTGGAATCCGGTTCTCCGAAATTATCGTGCGACCAGAATAGGATTGAGCGGGCCGCCCCCGTGAGAGGGCGGCCCGCTCCGGCCGGCGCCCCAGGGTTTCCCCTTTCTGAAGGCGATCGCGCGGATCCGCGGTATCGGCGAAGGCGGCGGTTGGTCCTGCCGCGCGTGGAGCGGGCGGTGGCGGCGAATCGATCAAATTGCATCGATCCGCTTCAGCGCGGCGGAGGGGGCGGACCCGCATCGTAGGCCCACGAACAGAGGTGGTCGCGATGCGCAGCGGGTCGTTTCTCAAGGTGGTCGGGTTCGCCCTCGGCACGCTGTGCGCCGCCCTCGGCACCGCCGCCGCCGCCGAGACGGTGCCGCCGCTGCCGGCCGTCGAGGCGGGCGCCGCGCCTCTGGGTTCAGCCAAGCCGATCGCGGCGTGGGTGACGTTCTGCCAGAGCTACGCGGCGGAGTGCGCGGTGGACCGGGCCGAGCCCGCCCGCATCGCCCTGACGCCCGCGACCTGGGCGACGATCGCGGCGGTGAACAAGCGCATCAACAAGAGCGTCCA
>CANEZL010000021.1 GCA_947444195.1 Methylobacteriaceae bacterium
CCGCGGCGGCTCGCACCGTCCCTGATCTCTGGCACGCCATCCGGCAGACTTTGGCTTGCTTCACCGCAGAGGAGTGCCGCAACGCCCTCACCGCAGCCGGCTACGAGACCGACTTGGCCGTCGCTACGTGAGCGGGCACGGCTCTAGTGATGCTGGGATTGGACCCACAGGCGCGGATCCTGTCTCATTGCCCAGACAGGCGAGGGAACGCACCGGATGTCCATGGATGTTTTTTTGCATAACCAAAGTGGCAATCACCTGCAAGGAGTGCGACGACGGCTAACACGGTTCTCCTAGCGCTGAAGTTGCTCTGAGATTTAAAGCTAACAGTGATACAGCTGATTTTATATTTGACATGGTGGCGAGCCGAGGCATTTGATGGCAGAGCGCAGGGCGATTCCAGTAGGCACAAGACTGAGATTATTCTCCGACGCATCAGGTCATTGCCAGAAACCGGATTGTCTCGAGGCGCTGTTCCCGGTCGAATTGGGTGGGGACAAGCACATCGGTGAAATGGCCCACGTAATTCCGCATGGCGAGGCTGGGCCTCGCCATAAAGATCGACCGGAAGGCAACTTCGACCCTGACACGTTCGAAAACTTAATCTTACTTTGTCCGACCTGCCACACTAAGATTGACAAAGATCCGGACGGCTTCCCTCGCAACATTCTCTTGAACTGGAAACAAAATCATCTCGCCAATCTGACGGCAAAGCAAGGTATTCGGCCCTATGAGAAGCGCGCCGAAGTGAGAGCAGCCATTATTGGAGTGATGGCCGAGAACAAAGCCATCTGGGAGAAGTTTGCCCCGGAGCATGGATCCAATTTCGAGTATGACCCGGAGGCCGAAGCCGCAGAGGCGTGAAGCCAGCGAATGCGGAGCGTTATTCTGCCGAATCACTATCGCGTTCAGGCGATCATTCAGGCGAACTTGGGGCTCGCGACTGATGACGAACGCCGGGCATTCGCAGAATATCAAGAACATGTGCGCGGCTTAGCAGAACGACATGTCTGCGGTGTAGCCGGCCGCGCGATCCGCTTTCCCGCGGCAATGGAAGGCATATTCTCGTGAGCTGGCAGGTCAATTATGCGCTCGCCAACATCGGAGAGCAGGCACAGTTGACCGCAGAGCATGTGGAGGGCGAGCTGATCCGAATTGGGGCTCAGGATCAGCCGGACGTCTTGGCCGTGATATCAGCTGCGCATGAGATCTGCGCGGCAACGGCGGCGAGTTACCGGGAAAAGTATCCGAGAATGGATTTCCTGTGCGGTTACCGGAAATCCTGCGTTTGGCACGGTGAAGCAATCGAGTTCCTTGAGGGAAGCAGCGTAGGCTGGGGAAATTTTGGAACCTTAACTTCAGCCGCGCTCGACGGGAACGCGAACACGGCTCCACACAAAACCTACCTGTTCTCTGACCGTTTGCTCCGACAGTATGGTCGCGTGCAGGAGGTAAAGAGGGAGTATCACTGCGTCTATCGGGTTACGCTCCGGAGCGGAACCGTCCTCAGGATCGGCATGATTGCCGACTATGAGCCAACCGCAAACGCCGTTCGCAGCCTCTGGGATGACTTTGGTCGTGTCGATATCGTTTGGAACATCAACCCCAACGGCAGTCCGTCGCCGGAAGCGATGGAGGCCGGAAATGAGCTTGGGTGCGATGTTTTGAAATGAGAAGAGCTGAGGGAACGTCTGAGAACGGACTGATGACGGCCAGTGAGATTGCCTCGCATCTGCTGAGCAATTGCGGTTCTCTGGAACAGTTCGAGGTCTATATGTTTGGTTCAACCCTGCGCGGCATTGGCGCGGATATCGATATTTTAGTCGTCGGACCCTCCGGCGACGCGTTTCGCAAGCTGAAGCGGGAATTACAGGCGGCCAGCGAGTTTCTGCCGCTACATATCCTCTATATGCAGCCATCCGAGGAACGACGCACTGAATTTGTGGCGCGAGAACAGTGCGTTCAGATCAAAAAGCTGGCACTCAGGAAATGATGCAATTGATGGGATGCTGACGAAACGGTAACAGTATGTGCCTGCGTCTGCCTTCAAATTAGCAGATTGCAACGGAATATGTCTGCCCGATTTAGAGGGCTATAGCGTAGACATAATTCTCATCTTTACGCGGCACAGCGCGCCAGGGGGTGGCAGAGGGGCCGCTCAGGCGCCGGCAATGTGTCCGCGGATGCGGAGCGGCGTGCGCTGGGGCTGAGGCGCCTATGCCACGAGCGTGCCGCGACTGACATAAGCACGACACGGACAGGGGGTGACACGTCTGGTCGCTGGGAGGCGCTCAACCATCTTGCTCCGCTCGACCTCACGGCTCGAGCAGCACGTCGCCGAGGCGCTTGCGGTCCGCCATGCGGATCCAGTCCCCGTGTCCCGTTGAGCTACGGCCCTTGACCAGCGCGGAGGCCGGAGAGGGGCTGGTGAAGGCGAGATCCTTCGTCAGGCGCAGACAGCCGTCCTGCGGCACGAGCGCGTTCTCCGTGACGAGCTGCGCGCGCAGCTTGCGGACGTTGGCAGGCAGGCTGTCGGTCGGATTCGCGTTGATCAGCGAGTCTGCCCGCAACACATAACCATCACCGATCATGTCCAGATAGGCCTTGTGCCCGTCGCTGCGCGGCTGGGCGCTCGTGAAGAAGCTCTGAGTCAGGGGCTGACGCGAGGCGACGGAAGCGGGTTGAGGCGGCACCGTTGCGGTGTGGCCCGGATCTTCGAAGAATGCGAAGCCAAGCGCCTCCAGCACGTAGATCATGTTGTCGAGGAAGGTGCCCATGCTCGCCGTCTCAGCTTCGGGCAGCTTGGAGCCAGTCGGCGTCGCGCGGTTGGCGAGCTGCACCTTTCCCTCGTTGCGGGTGAGCAGCTCCCAGACCTCGCGCTCCAGCCACTTCACGTGGGCGCGGGTCAGATTGTCATCCTTGTTGGTGAAGACAATGAAGCTGTCGAAGGCGATCGGAAAAGGGGACGCTTTGTAGCGCTGAACGAAATCGTCGCTCTCGCCGACATAGACCTCCGGCAAGTCATCGGTGCCGTTGCTGCGGATCAGCAGGTAGATGCAGGAGCGTGAGAGTTCCTCGCGGGCGAGCGCCTTCTCGAAGTAAGAGCGCCGGCCCATCACGGCCATGCCCCACCGGTTGTCGAGCTCGACCGTGCGCAGCGAGCGCGGATCGTCGCCGGTGATGAAGAGCTTGATCAGGCGTCCTGAGACCCGCGCTGCGGCCATGTTGACCTCTTGCGTAGGGCACTCGGCAGCGGCCCGGCTACCTTGAGGTAGCGAAATCAGACTGCTCTTGGTGTCGCCTACAGGCAACCTCAGGCAGGAATCGTCAGGCAGCGGGCGCTCCTCGTTGCCGCTCAGCGCGGCCGCGTGACAGAACCAGCCGATCAGGGAGGACGGCTCGTGAACCATCAGGCGCTTGCGTCATTCATTTGGTCGGTCGCGGACCTGCTCCGCGGCGACTACAAGCAGTCCGAGTATGGCCGGGTGATCCTGCCGTTCACGGTGCTTCGGCGCCTTGACTGTGTGCTTGAGCCTACAAAGGCTTCGGTGCTCGCCGAGCATAAGGCGAAGAGCGCGCTCGGTTTCAACCCAGAACCCTTCTTGCTCCGTGCGGCCAAGCAAGGCTTCTACAACGCCGATCCGCTCGACCTGCCCAAGCTGATGGGCGATCAGGACAACATCCGCGCCAACCTCAGCCGCTACGTCGAAGGCTTCTCGCCAGCGGTGCGCGACATCTTCGAGCAACTCGACTTCCACACTCAGATCGATCGGCTCGCCAAAACTGGCCTGCTCTATCAGGTGACTGAGAAATTCACGCGTATCGATCTTCACCCGGAGAAGGTCGACAACGCCGCGATGGGACTCGCCTTCGAGGAGTTGATCCGCAAGTTCGCAGAAATCTCGAACGAGACGGCTGGTGAGCATTTCACCCCGCGCGAGGTCATCCGGCTTATGGTCAATCTGCTCTTCGTCGAGGACGACGAGGCGCTGACCAAGCCCGGCATCGTGCGCACCATCTACGACCCGACGGCCGGCACCGGCGGCATGCTGTCGATCGCAGGTGAGTATCTCGCCGAGCACAATCCGCGCGGCCACTTGACCATGTTCGGCCAGGAGCTGAACCCGGAATCCTACGCGATCTGCAAGGCGGACATGCTCATCAAGGGGCAGGACATCACCAACATCGCGCCGGGGAACACGCTGTCCGAGGACGGTCATGCCGGGCGCCGCTTCGACTACATGCTCTCGAACCCGCCCTTCGGTGTCGAGTGGAAGAAGGTCGAGAAGCAAGTTCGCGCCGAGCACGAGCAGAAGGGGTTCGATGGACGCTTCGGCCCCGGTCTGCCTCGCGTGTCGGACGGCTCGCTGCTGTTCCTCATGCATCTGCTATCAAAGATGCGGCGCTGGAATGAGGGCGGCTGCCGCTTCGGCATCGTGCTGAACGGCTCCCCGCTTTTCACGGGCGGCGCCGGCAGCGGCGAGAGCGAGATCCGCCGCTACGTGCTGGAGAACGATCTGGTCGAGGCGATCGTCGCCCTGCCGACGGACATGTTCTACAACACCGGCATCTCGACCTATGTCTGGATCCTCAGCAACAAGAAGCCCGAGGCGCGCTGCGGCAAGGTCCAGCTGATCGACGCCAGCTCCTTCTGGCGCAAGATGCGCAAGACGCTCGGTTCCAAGCGCAAGGAGATGTCGGACGAGCACATCGCCATAGTAACGCGCCTGTTCGGCCAGTTCGTCGGGGCGCGGCGCGCGACGCTGTTCGACGCCGCTGGCAAGGAGGTCGGCCGCGAGCTCGTGCTCGACGGCGAGACGGAGCCCGTGGCGCCCGAGGGCGGCAAGGTCAAGCTCGCGCCGCTCTCCCGCATCTTCCCCAACAGCGCCTTCGGCTATCGCACCATCACGGTCGAGCGGCCACTGCTCGACGCCGCCGGCAAGCCGGTGCTCGGCCAGCGTGGCAAGGCGAAGGGCAAGCCACAGGCGGATTCGAGCCTGCGGGACACCGAGAACGTGCCGCTCGATCAGGAGGTCGAGGCCTACTTCGAGCGCGAGGTGCTGCCGCATGCGCCCAACGCGTGGATCGACCATGAGAAGACGAAGGTGGGCTACGAGATCCCCTTCACGCGGCACTTCTACGTGTTCGAGCCGCCGCGGCCACTCGCGGAAATCGACGCCGACCTCAACGCCGTCACGACGCGCATCAAGACGATGCTCGAGGGACTGGCAGCATGAGCTTCCCAGCACATCAATCTTACAAGGGCAGTGGCGTCGAATGGATCGGTAATATTCCGGAGCACTGGACGGTCCACAGGATCAATGAACTCTATCGCGAGTTCGCCGAGCCGGGGCATGTCGACCTTCCGATCTTAAGCGTGTCGATCCACAACGGCGTATCTGACGATGAGGTGGAGTCGGACGACGAGAGTCGCAAGATCGCTCGAAGTGACGATCGCTCGAAATACAAACAGGTTCGGCCGAACGATCTCGTCTACAACATGATGAGGGCGTGGCAAGGCGGCTTTGGCACCGTGAAGGTGCCGGGAATGGTTAGCCCGGCCTACGTTGTTGCTAGGCCGAAACATGGCGTGCCTTCGAGTTTAGTAGAGCTGATGCTAAGAACCTCAGGCGCGATCGAGGAAATGCGCCGACGCTCAAAGGGGGTGACGGATTTTCGGCTGCGTCTTTACTGGGACGAGTTCAAGGACATGCGCATCGCGCTGCCTCCGACTCGGGAGCAGTCTGACATCATGGATTTTCTCGATCGCGAGACGGCCAAGATTGACGCGCTGGTGGAAGAGCAGCAGCGCCTGATCGCGCTGCTGAAGGAGAAGCGGCAGGCCGTCATCTCCCGTGCGGTCACCAAGGGCTTAAACCCCAACGTCCCAATGAAGGAAAGCGGCATCGAGTGGCTCGGTGAGGTGCCGGCGCACTGGGACACGTTGCCGATCCGCTCCGTTGCGCGGCTTGAGTCCGGCCATACGCCGAGTCGTTCTCAGCCCGACTGGTGGACTGACTGCACGATCCCGTGGTTCACGCTCGGCGACATTTGGCAAATCCGCGAAGAAGGCCGAAAATTCATCTACAAGACAACGGAATTGGTGAGCGAGCTCGGGCTAGCCAATTCGTCTGCTCGGTTGTTGCCCAAGGGGACCGTGATGTTGTCTCGAACAGCATCAGTGGGCTTCGCTGCAATTATGGGCGTCGATATGGCGACCACGCAGGACTTTGCGAACTGGGTTTGTGGCCCGCGTCTGAACAACGAGTTTCTGTGGTTCGTCTTTCAGGCCATGGCCGACGAGTTCAAGCGAATCCGCTATGGATCAACACACAATACAATCTACATGCCTGATATTGCCGCCTTTCGTCTCGGACTTCCACCAAGTATGGAGCAGCTGGCCATCGTTCGTCATCTCGAAATCGAGACAAAGAAGTTCGATAATTTGATGAAACAGGCTGAATTGGCGTCAGCTCTTTTCAAAGAGCGTCGCGCTGCCCTAATTTCAGCCGCGGTCACCGGCAAGATCGACGTGCGAGGCGCCGCCAAGGTGCTCCTGTTTCCCATCGACCGAGTTCGTGCACGCGGATTGATCGCCGCCGAGATCATCGAGCGCTCGGCGCATCAGGCGATTTTCGGCCGCGTGAAGCTGCAGAAAATCGCCTACCTCGCCGAGGCCCACGTCGGCATCGCCGAGCTTGAGGGCGCTTATCTCCGAGAAGCCGCAGGACCGCTCGACCGCGAGATGATCCACGAGATGGAGCACGAGGCTGGCTCGCTCGCTGGTATCCGGGTCGAACAGCCCTACGGCGCCGGTTCGGCTGTTGCCTACCGGCTCGGAGATCGTCGCGGCGCCCACCGCCAAAACCTCGCCGCGCTGCTCGGTGATCGCGCCGCCAAGTTCGACAAGTTGATCGAGGATATCGGCACAATCGACACAAAGGGCGCCGAGGCGGTAGCGACACTCTATGCCGTGTGGAACGACGCCCTGATCGACGGCGAGACGCCCGCGGACATGGAGATCAAGCTCGCCGTCTTGACCGAGTGGCATCCGGAGAAAGCCAAAAAGTTTCGCCTCGACGAGTTGCAGATCTGGCTCGACTGGATGCGCCGGCACGATCTCATTCCGACGGGGACCGGCCCGAAGACCTCGACCGGCAGGCTGTTCGCATGAGCCTGCACAAGGAGATCAGCTTCGAGGACGAGATCTGCGCGCATCTCGCGGCGCAGGGCTGGGTCTACGAGCCGGGCGCTGCCACGCATTACGATCGTCAGCGCGCGCTGTTCCCGGCTGATCTCATCGCGTGGGTGCAGCAGACGCAGCCGAAAACGTGGGAGGCCCTCGGCCGCAGCCATGGCGCGGGCGCCGCGGTGGCGCTGCTCGACCGCGTGCGCAAGCAGATCGACGACCGCGGCGCGCTCGACATCATCCGCCACGGCGTCGATATGGTCGGCGTGAAGGGCCGCATCGCACTCGCGCAGTTCCGACCGGCCTTCGGGACGAACCCGGACATCCTCGCGGCCTATCGGGCGAACCGCCTGCGCGTCGTGCGGCAGCTGCGCTACTCCGCAGCCAACGAGAACGCGATCGACGTCGGGCTGTTCCTGAACGGCGTGCCGGTCGCGACCCTCGAACTCAAGACTGACTTCACGCAATCGGTCGCCGACGCCATCGATCAGTATCGCTTCGACCGGCTGCCGCAGCCGAAGGGGCAGGCGCGGGAGCCGCTGCTGTCGTTCCCCGGCGGCGCGCTAGTGCATTTCGCGGTGAGCAACAGCGACGTGCACATGACGACGAAGCTCGCCGGCCCGGCGACGCGATTTCTGCCGTTCAACAAGGGCGACAATGGCGGGGCCGGCAATCCGACGAACCCGAACGGGCACCGCACCGCCTATCTCTGGGAGGAGGTGCTGGAGCGCGAGAGCTGGCTGGAGATCCTCGGCCGCTACCTCGTCGCCCAGGGCGACGCAAAGCGCGCCATCACCGGGCTAATCTTCCCGCGCTATCACCAGCTCGACGCTACGCGGACGCTTACGGCGGCGGTGCGGGCCGAGGGGCCGGGCGGCCGATACCTGATCCAACACTCGGCCGGCTCCGGCAAGACGAATTCGATTGCCTGGGCCGCGCACTTCCTGGCCGACCTGCACGACGCCGCAGACCGGAAGCTGTTCTCGACGGTGATCGTCGTATCCGATCGCAACGTCATCGACTCCCAGTTGCAGGACGCGCTGTTCGGCTTCGAGCGCACGGCCGGCGTCGTGGCGACGATCCGCAGCGAGGGCGGCGCCAAGAGCGGCCAGCTCGCCGAGGCGCTAGCGCAGGGCAAGAAGATCATCGTCTGCACCATCCAGACCTTCCCCTTCGCGCTCGACGCGGTGAGAGACCTCGCGGCGGCGGAAGGCAAACGGTTCGCTGTAATCGCCGACGAGGCGCACAGCTCACAGACGGGCGAGGCCGCCAAGAAGCTCAAGCAGTTGCTGTCGCCGCAGGAGGTCGCCGACCTGCAGGACGGCGGTGAGATGAGCGCGGAGGACATCCTCGCGGCGCAGATGGCGGCGCGCGCGGGCGAGACCGACGTGACCTACGTCGCCTTCACCGCGACACCGAAGGCCAAGACGCTCGAGCTGTTCGGGCGCCGGCCGCACCCTGACCAGCCGGCTGGCCCCGCGAACCTGCCGGGCGCCTTCCATGTCTACAGCATGCGCCAAGCGATCGAGGAGGGCTTCATCCTCGACGTGCTGCGGAACTACACGCCCTACAAGCTCGCCTTCCGCCTCGCGAACGACGGGCAGGACTGGGAGCAGCAGGAGGTCGAACGCAGTGCCGCCCTGAAGGGCATCATGCGCTGGGTGCGGCTTCACCCCTACAACATCGCCAAGAAGGTCGAGATCGTCGTCGAGCACTACCGCGAGAACGTCCAGCCGCTGCTACAGGGCAAGGCGAAGGCGATGGTCGTGCTCGGGAGCCGCAAGGAGGCAGTGCGCTGGAAGCTCGCGATCGATGGCTACATCAAATCGAAGGGCTACGGTCTCGGCACGCTGGTGGCGTTCTCGGGGGAGGTAAGCGACGCGGAGTCGAGCGAAGAGCCGCTCACGGAGGCGAGCGCCGCGCTCAATCCTGGCCTCAAGGGGCGTGACATCCGCGAAGCCTTCGCAGGCGCCGACTTCCACCTGCTGCTCGTTGCCAACAAGTTCCAGACCGGCTTCGACCAACCTCGGCTCTGCGGGATGTATGTCGATCGCCGGCTTGCGGGGATTCAGGCGGTCCAGACGCTGTCGCGCCTCAACCGCGCCCATCCCGGCAAGGACACCACCTACGTCCTCGACTTCGTGAACTCCTCCGAGGAGATCCTGACCGCGTTCCGCACCTACTACGACACGGCGGAGCTGGAGGGCGTCACCGACCCGAATATCGTTCTCGACCTGAAGGCCAAGCTCGACGCCAGCGGCCACTACGACGAGTTTGAGGTCGACCGCGTCGCCGCCATCACGATGAACCCGAAGACCAAGCAGGGCGACCTGATCGCAGCGATCGCGCCGGTGGCGGATCGGCTGCTCAAGCGCTTCACGGCCGCACAGGAGCGCCGCAAGCGGGCGACGGACCAGGAGGACGACAGCGGCGCCAGCGAGGCGAAGGACGAGCTCGACGCGCTTCTGCTGCTGAAGGGCGACATGATCGCCTACCAGAGCGCCTACAGCTTCCTGTCCCAGATCTTCGACTACGCGAACACGGCCGTCGAGAAGCGCTTCCTGTTCTATAAGCATCTGGTGCCACTGCTCGACTTCGGGCGCGAGCGAGAAGGGGTCGATCTCTCGAAGGTGACGCTGACCCATCACAGCCTCAAGAACGAGGGTCAGCGTCGGCTCGATGTCTTGGGTCGCGACGAGACGAAGCTGGCGCCGATGACCGGGATGGGGTCGGGCTCGGTGCAGGAGAAGGAGAAGGCCCTCCTCGCCGAGATCATCGCACGCGTGAATGATCTCTTCGGCGGCGACACGACCGACGGCGATCAGTTGAGCTACGTCACGACGCTCCGGGACAAAATGCTCGAGTCCGAGACTCTCGTGACGCAGGCTGCCAACAATACAAAGGCCCAATTTGACAATTCACCTACTCTGAAGGCCGAGTTGATGAACGCGATCATCGATGCGTTCGAGGCTCACGCGAATCTCAGCAAGCAAGCACTCGACTCGCAGAAAGTTCGTGAGGGACTGAGAGAGGTGTTGCTTGGACCAGCTCAGCTTTACGAGGCCCTTCGAGCCCGCGCGGGTCCGGAACACGCAGGCGCATGAGGCCAGCACAAGCGCAGGCATCGCAGACCTTTAGGCAATCTCGTATGCACGGAGAAGCGAAGCCGGGTCTGCTCTACGAGAGCCCCTTCACGGACGTGGTGCCCCAGGTGCCGGAGCAGGTCTTTGACGGCGCGGAGACGAGCCGGTTGTTCGAGGTCATCAACGGGCTGAACAGGAGCGCGATGGCATAGAGTGCGGTCATCAGCCGAGCGTCACAGCGACAATCCGCAACAGCGTCTGCCTCGCCTTCGGCTCGGGGCAGCCTCTCGCGCTCGCTCCGGGCTTCGCCCTTCGCTCTCTGCTCAGTCTGCCTGTATGTCATCGATGATCTTCTCCTTGGCTTTCCAGAGAAGACTTTCTCCCCCACAACTGAGAACGACGAGTCCCCTCGTCGAGCCAGTGGTGGAGGAGAACGAGATCGACTTTCCGTCGAAGTGGCGAAGAACCTAGCAGCCGACCAAGGCTGCATCTCGGTGGCGTCCATTGACCGAGCAGGTGGTTCCGATCCCCGATCCTTTCGGATCACGCGGTTATCAGGAGAACCTGATGCCCCAGCGCGCCGCTAGCCTTCGACGACACACTGAGCGGAAGATGCGGCGACGCAGAGCTTCCGTCTTGTGATTGTGCATTCGCAGTCGAACTGACTGCCGGAGCAACCCGCTCAAGGCGTCCTGCATCTCTGCAGGGGAGCGCGTGAGCTGATACCCGTTCGGTGCGGCACCTCATAAGCCGGCGTCATGTTCCGCCAAGCCGTGATCGACATCCGCTATATCGTGTCGGCTGGTTCGGCCGGCACGAGAGACCATAGCACGTCGTTCTGCCTTTGTTCCAAAATTTTTTGGGGGCTTCTATGTCACTGGCATAAGACAGGGACGGAGCGCTGAAGGCGACGGCATTTGTCACATGCTGCTTCCTGGGCATCATGCAAGGTGCCCACGAGATCCGCACCGTGTAGGTGCAGAGAGTGCTGGAGCATACGTAGCGCTCGCTACCGCCTGGCTCGCATAATCTGCCAATGCCCATGTCGCCTGCCAAGGATGGGATCGAGGATCTCGCGGACGGAGAAGGCATTGGGCATGTCGACCCCGGATCCTTCTAGGACTTCGCTCCTTGCGCATGCTCAGCGCTCAACGAAGACGCTCGGCGAGATCAGCAGCTCGGAGATGGGTATAGCGCTGAAGCATGCGCAGCTCACGGTGCCCGAGATAGAAGCAACTTCGACGACGTTGAAGCCCCTCTCGAAGAGTCGGGACACCGCCTCATGCCGCAGATCATGCAGGTGCAGATCCTCGAGCCCCACACGTCGCCTCAGGCGCTCCCAGGCAAGCCTCACAGCATTCGGGGCAGCAGTGAACACCGTCGCGCTCTCGCCCGTTCTGAGGCTCCTGAGCGTCTCCACGGCGCGCTTGGACAGAGGCACATCCCGGCTGCTCCCATTCTTCGTGAGCGGCAGGTGTGCAACATGCCGCTCGAGATCGACGTGCTCCCAGCGCAAGCTCAGGAGTTCGCCCCGACGCATCCCGGTTTCGACAGCAAGCTCGATCAGCGGGCGCAGGTAGGGCACCCGGCCCTTGTCCGCGGCGGCGAGCAAAATCTGCTCCTCGTTGCCTTCGAGGCGCCGCGTGCGGCCCTTCGGCGGAGAGGGCCGGCGCACGAGTTTGCAAGGGTTTGTCGCGATGTGGATGCCCCACTCGCGGCGCGCGGTGTCGATGGCGTGGCTGATCGTGTTCAGCTCACGGATCACCGTCGCCGGTGCCACAGCTTTGAGACGCTCGTCGCGGTAGGCAGCGAGGTGAGCGGTCGAGAGCAGCGTCATCGTGCGGTGGCAAATAGGACGACGTAGGATGCCGTTGATGCGTGCGATCTCGGTCGCTGCACTGCGCTTAGTCGGCGATACCTCGTCCCGATAGCGCGTCAGGAGCTGCGCGAGCGTCATGCTCTCGGCCGGGCGCATGTCGGGCAGCGCACCATTGCGGTCGAGCTCTGCCTCGAGGCTGCGAGCCCAACGCTCCGCGTCGCTCTTGCTGTCGAAGCTCTTGGAGCGTGGCTGCATGCCCTTGCGACGGACAGCTGCCTGCCAGCGTCCCCGGAGCTTCCTGATCGTCGCCATCGCGGCCCTGGTCCTCGTGCGTGAGCGCTGCACTGAAGGACGCCGCCGGAGGCGGCGCAAGCAAAACCCCGACGGACGCGCTGGCGCTTGCCCCTGGCCCACGGGTCACCGGACGCTCGGGCATCCGAGGGGCTCCAAGTCCGCGTTCCTGTAAATGTATATACAGGTAGATAGAGGTATATCTTTATCAGGAACGAGGAATTAGATGCTCACGGCTTCCGGCGGCTCACGAGAGCTGGAGCTGAAGTGAGGAGCCATCAGCAAGTTCTCACGCTCCGGGAGGCCGCGCTCACGCTGACTGCTATTGGCTCAGTGCGACGCCAAGGAGACCGGCTGTGAGCGGGCGAGACAGGCGAGAGGCGCCGTGTAGATCCGTATTTCCACTGCGTTCCCAACTATCCGGCTCTCTACGGGAGGCACGTGCTCCCTTGGCACTCACACACGCAGGCACGCTTTATGGGTCGTCTCTTTGGGGCTCCCCTATGACGCTCGCGCGCTCATGCGTGTGTCTGTGCGTCACGCTCTATCGAGTAGATGCTTTCTGCTTTCGTCATACAGCGTCACAGAGCGCGTTTCTCTCTTGCGACGTCTCTCTGAACTCTCTCATGCTTCCCGACGCTCAGTGAGCTTCTAATGCGATTTCACCCTGAGAGCGCTGTGTCTGGGTCCATGTCTCTCTATGGGCTGATCGTTGGTTTGGCCGAAAATTCGGGTCGCTGAGTGAGCTGGGGCTGATGAGACATTTTCCGCAAAATCGCGTTCGCATTGGATTTTGATGGGACATCCAGGTGACATCCATGGGACATCGGTGAGACATTTGCGGCCCGATATGTCTCATGCCCGATAGTTCGCATTGAGGCTTGAGGGGACATCCAGGTGACATCCACGAGACATAGTCTGTCTCATTCGGACGGTGGCCTGCGGGAGCCTGGACCAGGTGGGCCGAGGCTCTCTGGACCGGCTCAATACCAATACCAGTCCGCGGTCTGTGCGGGTCCGGATAGCGGCGCCGTGGTTACGCTCTTGGTGTAGATGCAGGTGCGCTCGTAGTAGGCAGGTGGCTGCCCCTTGTAGCGCACGCAGTCATAGACGCCGGTCCGCTTCTGCACCGTGACCACGGTTCCCTTGGGGATGATGACGCAGCGACGCCCTTCCGTGGCCGGCACGGTCGGTCCTTCCGCGAGTTCGGCGAAGGCACGCCTGCCTCGCGCCTGCTCCAGAGGGTTCTTCTTGTCGAGCACCATCAGCATGATGCGGTCGAAATCCGCGACGCTCTGGCAGCCAGGGAGGTCCTGCTTGACCGTGTAGGGGCCAGGGGCCAGGGGCCTCGGTCTCGGCATGGGCGGCCGTGGCGAGGAGCAGGAACGAAAAGGCGAGAGCATGATGTTTCATGCCCTCGCATGTAGCCGCTCCAGGATCGCCAGTCGGGTCCGATTTGTCTGTCGGCCTCACGATCGCGCTGATGAGCCTGCGCCTCGGCGTCCGTTTTGGCCTGCTCGATCGCACGCCGATTTTTCTCCGTAAAACGCCGCTCCTCGACCGCTATAACAGGCCAAGCAGATGCGCTGATGGGCAGCACCGGAGGAAAGTCATGTATCACACACCCAAGCGTCTCGAGATTGATGGCCTGGACAAGCTGCTGCGGATTACAGGGGCTATGCTCGTTGACTACGAGCATGCCTGGAAGACAGAGATGATGCGCCGTGCACTAGCTGCATACTGTCGGCAGGATGGCGCACGCTTTCCATGTCGGCATTTATCTCGGATCGCCAAGCACAGGAACAGGTATTATGCCTACTTGGCCGACGAAGCAGGAACCCTGGCCGTCTACAGGATCGGCAGCGAGAGCAGTTTCAAGCGCAAGGCCAAGAGGTGGCCCAAAGCGATCGAAGAAGGATCTTCGCCGGTCTAGCGTTCGGAATTCCACATGATGCGCTGAGTGGCTGGCGATAGCGACTATGCAGCCAGCCACTCGTGCAGCTTGGTCCAGTTTCGCCGATCGTGATCGACAGCTCGATCCAAACTGCAGCCGCTGTCGCAGTTAACGCTCGGCGCGTAGGCTTTTGAGGAAGCGTCGAGCCACTTCTTGCACCGCCTCTCCTCGGTTCGCGAATGATCGAGTGTCGCGTGCCGAGCCGTCAGACCAGCAAGCTCGAACGTGAGGATGGCTGATGCCCTGGGGACCCTTCCACGAACAGCGGATCTATAAGCGACGACAGGACATCCACGCCGTCTATGGCGGTCAGCAGCAAGGCGGCATCTGCACTCCTAGCAAGCATGCCGTCATCATCGTGTTCACCGGCTCGAGCGGCGAGCAGCACGGCTATGCGGACGGCTGGTCATCGGAGGGTGTGTTCCGCTACTTCGGCGAAGGCCAAGTCGGCGATATGGTGTTCGAGCGAGGCAATCGCGCGATCCGGGATCATCTCGTCGACGGCAAAGACCTCGTGGTCTTTCAGACACGCGGCCGAGAGGGGGTGCGGTTCCTCGGTCAGTTCGAGTGTGCCGGCTACACGTCAGGAGAAGCCCACCCTTCGACAATGTCGAGGGGCGTCGAGAGATGCTCGAGACGCTCCAACAGGCCTTCGGGCAGCACTACGGGGAACGCGCGGTGGATGGCGAACCCTACGTTCCTCTGTCACTGCTTCAGGAGCCGGCAGCCCGAGAGAGGCTGTTCGCGATCTGGCAATTGATGCTCGACCGCATCTATGCCAGGACGTGATCCCTGACGGATGCGCAGTGCATGTTGGGTAGACGTGCGAAGCATCCAGGAGGCCTTCCAAGGATCGCTTCAAGAAGCCCGCGCGCGCAGAAGGCACTCCCTTACCGGACAGTCAATTCTTCTAGGACTTCGCTCTACCCCTCGACCCATGCTGTCGGGGCTACAGCCGGATGTGCCGCGCGCGAACTCCACGTCCGTATACGCTGGCCGGGCACCGTGATCGGGTTGCTGGTTCCTACACCCAACCGCTCGCGGATGTGGCCCAATTGCGCCGCGGAGAGCTCCCGGCACAGTGAGCGTCGATCGACATCGAGCTAAGTTCTTAATTTCGAAGGAGGCACTTAGCAGTCTGGAGAGCAGAGGCTGGGACCTTCGGAGGGCAACGCTCTATCCAGCTGAGCTACGGGTGCTGGGCCACCCTGTGATTAGCCGAACGGCCTCCGCGGCGCAACGGGGTCGCAGAAGAGTTTGGGCTCGAGGGGACCTCCGCGGCGCCTGTCTCAGAGCAAGGCCACACATTCGGATCATGGCGGGTCGCGCGAGGAGAAGACCAATCGCTGGGTGGATCGCCGTATCCCGGGCGGACGGCGTGCGGCGTTGTCGAATCGGATGCGAATCAAGTCCGATGATCAGGCGTTGCGCGGCAGGCGGCTCCCACAGCACGCGTTCTGATGCGTTCCTGAACGTGGCAGGATTCTTCATCTCCCGTGGGAGCACCACGCCGCTGATGGCGTCCGGGCAGCATGCCGCACGCGCGCGGACCCGCGTCGGGCGTTGATGCCGGGTTCACGCCCCCGGGGCCGTGCTCGGCCCGCCGCGTACGGCCTGTCACCACCACGAAGGAAGACCGTGGCCTCAAGCCGTCCGACCCTGCGCCTGCTCGTTGCCGAGAGTGAAACCCCGGAGGTCCGGGAGAAGCGCCGCGCGAGCGTCGGCCGTTCGTCCGGCGAGACCTACCGCGACGTGCTGCGGCGGCTCGCGCCCGGGGCCGCCTGCGAGCGGGTGTTTCCCGCCGATGCCGATGCGGCCCTCCCGGCCGGCGCCGCGCTCGCCGATTACGACGCGGTGCTCTTCACCGGCTCGCCGCTCCACCTCTACGCGGAGACGCCGGAGACCCGCCGCACGGTCGCCTTCATGGGGGCCGTGTTCGAGGCCGGCACGCCCGCCTTCGGCTCGTGCGCGGGCCTGCAGGTCGCTACCGTGGCCGCGGGGGGCAGCGTCCGCCCGAACGCCCGGCATCCGGAGGCGGCCTTCGCCCGGCGCATCACCCCGACCGAGGCCGGCCGCGGCCACCCCCTCCTCGCCGGCCGGCCCGCCGCCTACGACGCGCCCGCGATCCACACGGACGAGGTGGAGGCCCTGCCGCCCGGCGCCGTGCTGCTCGCCGAGAACGGGGTGACCACGGTGCAGGCCGCCGAGATCCGGTACGGGCGCGGCGTGTTCTGGGGCGTCCAGTACCACCCCGAGATCGGCCTCGACGAGGTGGCCGGCGCCCTGCGGCGGCAGGCGGACGGGCTCGTCGAGGCGGAGCTCGCCCGCGACCGCGGCGCGGTCGAGGCCTATGCCGCCGAGATCGAGGCACTGCACCGGGAACCGGACCGGCGCGATCTGGCCTGGCGCCTCGGCCTCGACGAGCAGGTCACCGACGAGGGGCGGCGGCTGACGGAACTGCGCAACTTCCTCGACCACCTCGCAGGGACGCGCCGGGGCTGATCCATGCCTGCGGGGCGGGACGCGTTCTCTCGCGGCACGGAGATCCGGAGGTGCGACGCGCCTCCACAGGGTCGCGTTCCGCGCTCCGGAACACCGCTATGCGCCTCCACCACGACAGGCGCGGTCCGCGGGCAGACCCGGGCAGACGGCGGCGCGGCCGCGCACGCGATCCCTGTCGCGCTCCGGCAGGCCGCGTCTCCGGACGACCACCCTATGCCGGGAGGACGACGACCTTCGTCTTGACCGGCGTCCGCGCGTAGAGGTGGATCATGTCCTGGCTGAGCAGGCCGACGCAGCCGCTGGTGATGCCGGAGCCGATCGATTCGGCGTCGCTGCTGGCGTAGATCGTGTAGAGCGTATAGGCGCCGTTCTGGTAGAGGTGGAGGGTGCGGGCGCCGAGGGGATTGTCGAGGCCGCCCGGCATGCCGCGGGCATATTTGGCCGTCTCGGGCTGGCGCCGGATCATCTCCTTGGGCGGCGTCCAGGTCGCCCATTCGGACTTGCGGCCGACATAGGCGTCGCCGTTCCACAGGAACCCGTCGCGGCCGACATTGGCGCCGTACCGGGTGGCGGCACCGTCGCCCTCCACGCGGTAGACGTAGTAGTTCTTGGGATCGACGATGATCGTGCCCGGCGCCTCCGCGGAGGCGTACTGCACCGTCCGGCGATAGTATTTCGGATTGACCTTGCTGACGTCGACGGCCGGAATCGGGAATTTCTCGTCCGGCATCGGTCCGTAGAGTTTGGCCGCCTCGGCGAGGATCAGCCCGTCGGAGGTCGCGCAGCCGCCGAGCCCGAGGGCGCCCACGCCGAAGGCCGAGCCGAGCAGAAACGAGCGGCGGTCGAGGAGTCCGGACCGCTGCCCGAGCCGCGCGTCCTCGTCCATCCCGTCGGCGTGCCGAGCATCCATCCTCATGCCCCTGGACTCCCATGCCTTGCGGCCGGTGAGACGGCTGTACAGCCCGCCTCCGTCGCGCGAACGGCCAAGCTCGAACCTGCCGGCGCGCGGCGCGACTCGCAAGCTCGGCACTCCACAGCGGAGAGCAGGCGGAATACGTCGGCAGTGTGGCCGATCCCCTCGGCATCCCGCTCCATCGTGCAGGAAGCGCTGAACCGGCGGGCCATCGGCATGACGCGCTCGGGCGCGAACGCTCGGCGCCGAGGCATTCCGGTTCCATATGGGGAGTGGGGTGGGGCGATGAATCGGTGCCGCGCATAGAGGAGGCGCGATCGGCAACCGCTTGAGATGCCCGATGTGAAATGGTCGGAGCGAGAGGATTCGAACCTCCGACCCCTAGTCCCCCAGACTAGTGCGCTAACCGGGCTGCGCTACGCTCCGACGCCCCGAAGGGCTGGCGCGTCATAGCTTTGGCGCCCGGCCCACGCAACCCCTCACCCGCACGCGAAGGGCAGGAAAGCGCAGGGAGGGCTTTGGAAGTCGGCGGCGAGTTGCGGTGGAGCCCGGTGCACGCGGTTCGGCCGTGGGCGAGGCGCACTGGGATGGACGGACGATGCGCGGGGGCCCAACGCTCGCACGCTGCTCGGCTCGGAGACTCTGGAGCGATGCGCCACCGTGTGACCTGCGGCGGGTGCAGGCTCGAAAAGCGCGAATGTTCCTCGCACCGGATGGATCGGGCCGAAGGCCCGAACCGCCCGTGACGCAGATCTCGGCCCGAGCCCGTCAGCCGATCCGATAATAGAGCCTGACCATACGCCGAGGTCGCATAAATCTGATGCGCTTCGCAGCGGCGCCCGCAAGGTTTGAACTCGCTGGATTGGGGCCAAATACTGAAGGTAAATGGCGCTCCCTAGGGGACTCGAACCCCTGTTTTCGCCGTGAGAGGGCGACGTCCTAGACCGCTAGACGAAGGGAGCTTTCCTGCGGCGCCCGGGTTCTATAGCGACGCCTCCACGGGGGAGCAAGCCCCGCTTTGAGCTTTTTCGAGCCGGCTCGGGAGGAAACGGGTGGAGGCAGTGACGGACGGGGTGGAGCGGTGCGTCGTCGTGGACGCGGAGATGCCGCCGGGACGGCTCGACCGGGTGCTGGCGCAGCTGTTTCCCGATCTCTCGCGGGCGCGGCTGCAGGATCTGGTGCGGGCGGGGCATGTGCGGCGCGACGGCGTGGCCGTGCGCGATCCCGCGCTGAAGGTCGGGCCCGGCAGCGCGCTGGCCCTGCGGGTGCCGGAGGCGGTGCCGGCCCTGCCGCGGGCCGAGACGATCGGGCTCGTCGTCGCCTACGAGGACGAGGATCTCGTGGTGGTCGACAAGCCGGCCGGCCTCGTGGTGCATCCGGCGCCCGGCCACGAGGAGGGGACCCTGGTCAACGCGCTGATCGCCCATTGCGGGGACAGCCTGTCCGGCATCGGCGGGGTGCGCCGCCCCGGCATCGTCCACCGCCTCGACAAGGATACGAGCGGGCTGATGGTGGTGGCCAAGAACGACGTGGCCCATCGCGGCCTCGCCGCGCAATTCGCCGACCACGGGCGCAGCGGCCCCCTGGAGCGGGCCTATCTCGCCCTGGCCTGGGGCAGCCCGGAACCCGCCCGCGGCACCGTGACCGCCGATCTCGCCCGCAGCCGGCACAACCGCGAGAAGATCGCCGTGGTCCGCCCCGGCGAGGGCCGGCACGCCGTCACCCACTACGCCGTGGAGGCGCGCTACGGCGAGGCCAGCCTCGTGCGCTGCCGCCTGGAGACGGGGCGCACCCATCAGATCCGCGTGCACCTCGCCCATCTCGGGCATCCGCTTCTGGGGGATTCCGTCTACGGCGGCGCCTTCAAGACCAAGGCGACGCGCCTGTCCGAGGCGGCGCGCGCGGCGCTCGCCGAGCTGGGGCGGCAGGCGCTGCATGCGGGCCTGCTCGGCTTCGCCCATCCGCGGACGGAGGAGCCCCTGCGCTTCGAGAGCCCGCCCCCGCCGGACCTCGCCCGCCTCATCGGGGCGCTGGCCAGGTAACCGCCGCGGGCCCGTCGGCGAAGGGGAGAGGCGTGGCGGGCCTGCCACTGTCAAGGCTGGTCCGAGGTGCGCTGGAGCACCTCCCGCCGCGACCGTTCGTGGCAGGTTAGACCTCTTACGTCCCTCACGCGTTGTTCACGACGTTCGGGTCTCGGACCCGCTACCGGCCCGACGGCTTCCCGCGTAGAGATGGGGATTCGGAGGGCAGGCTCAAGGAGCGGACCACCGGGCCACGCGTCCGCCCGGCAGGGGGACCACAAGGAGAATGCACATGGCCGGCGCATTGCCCGTGCTCGCCAACGAAGGTGGGCTGTCGCGCTATCTCGACGAGATCCGCAAGTTCCCGATGCTGGAACCGACGGAGGAGTTCACCCTGGCCAAGTCCTGGCGCGACGCCGGCGACCGCGAGGCCGCGCACCGCCTGGTGACCTCGCACCTGCGCCTCGTCGCCAAGATCGCCATGGGCTACCGCGGCTACGGCCTGCCGATCGGCGAGGTCGTGTCCGAGGGCAATGTCGGCCTGATGCAGGCGGTCAAGCGCTTCGATCCGGACAAGGGCTTCCGGCTCGCCACCTACGCCATGTGGTGGATCAAGGCCGCGATCCAGGAATACATCCTGCGCTCGTGGTCCCTCGTGAAGATGGGCACCACGGCCAACCAGAAGAAGCTCTTCTTCAATTTGCGCAAGGCCAAGAGCCGCATCTCGGCGCTCGACGAGGGCGACCTCAAGCCCGATCAGGTCAAGCAGATCGCTACCCGGCTCGGCGTCCCCGAGCAGGACGTGATCGACATGAACCGGCGCCTGTCCGGCGACAGCTCCCTCAACTCGCCCCTGCGCGAGGAGGGCGAGGGCGAGTGGCAGGACTGGCTCGTGGACCAGAGCCCGAGCCAGGAGACCGTGCTCGTGCGCGAGCAGGAGGGCCAGAACCGGCTCTCGGCCCTGCGCGACGCGCTCTCGGTGCTGAACCCGCGCGAGCGGCGCATCTTCGAGGCGCGGCGGCTCGCCGACGACCCGATCACCCTGGAGGATCTCTCCGGCGAGTTCGGCGTCTCGCGCGAGCGCGTCCGCCAGATCGAGGTGCGCGCCTTCGAGAAGGTTCAGGAGGCGGTCAAGCGCAACCTCGCGGTGCGCGAGGCCTCGCAGCCGAACGCCTGACGGAGCGGGGCGCGGGAAAAGACCCGGCGCCCGTGAGGGCGCTCTCGCGCGCCGAACTGGACGCCGGTTCGGCGCGCGAGAGCACGCAAGAGCGATAACGCAGGTCGGCGGACCGATCGCAGCGCGATCGGGAACGGCCCTAACGCCATTGCTGGAAGGCGCGCTGGAGCACCTGCGCGCCGCTGTTGCCCTTCTCGAAGGTGACGAGGGCCCGCTTGCCGTTGGCGTAGCGCAGGCCGAGATCGAACCAGTTGCGGTTGAGCAGCAGGTCGGTGTTGCGCTCCACGTCGCTCTTCAGGGACGACAGGCCGATCAGGAACAGGTTGTCGCGCACCCGCACGGGCAGGCCCGCCACCGGCGAGCCACGGGCCGTCTCCTCGTCCTTGGCCTGCAGGAGGCCGACATCCTGCACCGCGCGTTGCGCGGCCTCGGGCCCGGTCCAGGTGAAGGCGAGGCTCAGGGTGTGGGAGGCCGGCAGCGTCGCGTCGAGGTTGCGCTGCAGGGTCATCACCAGGGACAGGCCCGCATCGGGCACGGTGACGGTGGCGACCACCGCGGTCTCGAGGGGCTGGCCCTGCTCGCCGCTCACCGATTCGAGGCGCCAGATCACCCGGCCCTGGGCGACGGTGGGCTGGGCGTCCTGGCCCGACGCGGTCTCCTCGGCGAGGCTCGCGCGCTGCGCCACCGCGATGTCGGGCTGCCCCGGGGACGGGGCGGCGCGCCCACCGCTCGGCGCGGGGGCGGCGGGGGCGGGATTGGCGGGGGTCGGCTCGCCGCCGACGCGGTCGGCGAACTTGGCGTCGGCGTTCTCGGCGGCCTGGCCGCTCCCGTCCGCGCCCCCCGCCTGCATCTCGGCGGGCTTGTCGCGCAGGAGGAAGGCCGAGACGGCGATCAGGCCGATCACCACCACCAGGACGGTGCCCACGAAGGCGTTGCGCAGGAGCCGCGAGCGCCCGCGCGGGGCCACCACGTCGATGCGCGGGCGCTGGCGCGCCCCCGCGGCCTCGCCCCGCTGGGCCGGGTCGGGCGTCTCGGGGGTTTCCGGCGCTGCCGGCTCGGGCTCGGGCGATGGGGGCGGCGGGCTCGCCACCGGCTCCGGGGCCCCCGCCCGCGGCAGGGTGATCGCGATCGCGGGCTCGCGGGGCGCCCCCTGCGGCTCGGGGGCCGGCGGCGGGGGCGGCGGAAGGGGTTCCGCCGGGACCTCCGGCGGGGCCGGCTCCGGCAGTGAATCCTCGGCGGGCGGGGGCGGCTGCTCCGCCGGAAGGGGCGCGGGGGGAGCCGGGGCCGGCGGCTCCGGCTCCGCGGGGGCCTCGACGGGGTCGTTGGCGGGGGCCGGGACGTCGTAGGTCGCCTCCAGCCGCGCGATGGCGGCGTCGAGGGCCCGGCGCTCCACGTCGATGTCCCCCTCGGACAGGGGCGGCTCGATCGAGCGGAGCTGCGTGACCAGCGCGTTGCGGGCCCGCTCGTAGACCGCCCGGCGCATGGCGGGCGTACGGTCGGGCAGCGCGTCGAGGGCGCGCGCCAGCAGCGGGTAGTAGTCGGCCATCGTGCCCCGGTCCGCTCCCCTTCACGCGTGGCCTCCGCCGCCATCCGGCAGAGGCCGACGGAGTCTCAATCCTCGAAGGGGTTGTGCATGAGGATGGTGTCGTCGCGCTCCGGCGAGGTCGAGAGCAGGCTGACCGGCGCGCCGATCAGCTCCTCGATCCGGCGCACGTACTTGATCGCCTGGGCCGGCAGCTCCGCGAAGGAGCGGGCGCCCGCCGTGGTCTCCGACCAGCCCGGCATGGTCTCGTAGATCGGCTCGACCCGCGCCTGGGCCGCCTGGCTCGCCGGCAGGTGGTCGATCACCTGCCCGTCGAGGCGGTAGCCGGTGCAGATCTCGATCGATTCGAAGCCGTCGAGGATGTCGAGCTTGGTCAGCGCGATGCCGTGGATGCCCGAGGTCCGCACGGTCTGGCGCACCAGCACGGCGTCGAACCAGCCGCAGCGGCGCTTGCGGCCCGTGTTGACGCCGAACTCGCGGCCCTTCCGGCCGATGGTCTCGCCGATCTCGTCGAACAGCTCGGTGGGGAACGGGCCCTCGCCGACGCGGGTGGTGTAGGCCTTGGCGATGCCGAGCACGTAGCCGATGGCGCCGGGCCCGAGGCCGGAGCCCGTCGCGGCCTGGGCGGCCACGATGTTGGACGAGGTGACGAAGGGATAGGTGCCGTGGTCCACGTCGAGGAGCGCGCCCTGGGCGCCCTCGAACAGGATGCGCTTGCCCTGGCGCCGCTCCTCGTCGAGGAGCGCCCAGACGGGCGCGGCGTAGGGCAGGATGGTCGGCGCGATCGCCTTCAGCTCGGCCAGCAGCACGGCCGCATCCACCTCGTCGATGCCCAGGCCCCGGCGCAGGGCGTTGTGGTGGGTCAGCAGGCGCTCGATCTTGGCCGGCAGCGCGTCCGGATCGGCCAGATCGACCACGCGGATCGCCCGGCGGCCGACCTTGTCCTCGTAGGCCGGGCCGATGCCGCGCTTCGTCGTGCCGATCTTGAGCCCGGCATTGGTGGTCTCGCGGAAATGGTCGAGCTCGCGGTGCAGGGGCAGGATCAGCGTGGCGTTGTCGGCGATGCGGAGCGATGCCGGGGAGATCTCGACGCCCTGCCCCTGGATGCGCGCGATCTCGTCCACGAGATGCCAGGGATCGACCACGACGCCGTTGCCGATCACCGAGAGCTTGCCGCCGCGCACGACGCCCGAGGGCAGCAGCGCGAGCTTGTAGGTGACGCCGTCGATGACGAGGGTGTGGCCGGCATTGTGGCCGCCCTGGAAGCGGACGACGATGTCGGCCTGCTCGGAGAGCCAGTCGACGATCTTGCCCTTGCCTTCGTCGCCCCACTGGGCGCCTACCACGACGACGTTCGCCATGCCCGAGCCTTTGTCCGTGCTTTCGATCCGTGAGCCGTGCCACCGGACGACAGCGCCGGCCGTGCCCGGGTAACCCGTTGCCGTGAGCCCCTTTCCGCGATCCGGACCGGGAAATCAAGCAAGCGGCCGAATCGGGCGGTGGGCGACGCGGGCAGCCGGGTGGGCGACAGGGGGCGCGGGCGGCCCTACAAGGCGCGGGGCGGGGCGGCCGATCCCCGCGCGAGCGGAGATTTCGCGACGATGCGCACCGAGACGCCCCCGCAGATCCTGCTCGCGGATTACCGGCCGAGCGACTACCTGATCGACCGCGTGGCCCTCGACGTGCGGCTTCACCCCACGAAGACCCGCGTCAGCGCCGATCTCGCCCTGCGGCCGAACCCCGAGGGCGCGGCGGGCGCCCCCTTACGCCTCGACGGGGACGACCTCGCCCTGGTGGCGCTCGCCCTCGACGGCGCCCCGCTTCCCGAGGACGCCTACAGCGTCGGCCCCTCCGGCCTCGTGCTCGCGGAGGCTCCGCAGCGGCCCTTCGTGCTCAGCATCGTCACCGAGATCGACCCCACGGCCAACACCAAGCTGATGGGTCTCTACCGCTCGGGCGGGGTCTACTGCACGCAGTGCGAGGCGGACGGGTTCCGGCGCATCACCTACTTCCTCGACCGGCCGGACGTGCTCTCGGTCTACACCACCCGCATCGAGGCGGAGCGCGACGAGGCGCCGGTGCTCCTCGGCAACGGCAATCCCGTGGAGGCCGGCGCGGTGGCTGGCGAGGTGGCCGGCGGGGGCCGGCACTACGCGGTCTGGCACGATCCCCACCCGAAGCCCGCCTACCTGTTCGCCCTGGTGGGGGGACGGCTCGACAACGTGGCCGCCCGCTTCACCACGATGGAGGGCCGGGAAGTCGCGGTCGCCGTCCACGTGGAGCCCGGCAAGGCGCCGCGCGCGGCCTACGCCCTCGACGCGGTGATCCGCTCCATGCGCTGGGACGAGGAGGCCTTCGGCCGCGCCTACGACCTCGACGTGTTCAACGTCGTGGCCGTCTCGGACTTCAACATGGGCGCGATGGAGAACAAGGGCCTCAACGTCTTCAACGACAAGTACGTGCTCGCCTCCGCCGAGACCGCCACCGACGCGGACTACGCGGCGATCGAGGCGATCATCGCGCACGAGTACTTCCACAACTGGTCGGGCAACCGCGTCACCTGCCGCGACTGGTTCCAGCTCTGCCTGAAGGAGGGCCTCACCGTCTTCCGCGACCAGGAATTCTCCTCGGACATGCGCTCGCGGGCCGTGCACCGCATCGGCGAGGTGCGCCAGCTGCGCGCCCGCCAGTTCCCGGAGGATGCGGGGCCGCTGCGCCATCCGGTCCGGCCGGCCGCCTATGCCGAGATCAACAACTTCTACACGGCGACCGTCTACGAGAAGGGCGCCGAGATCGTGCGGATGCTGCGTACCCTGCTCGGCCCGGACCTCTTCCGCGCCGGCATGGACCGCTACTTCGCGCAGAACGACGGGCGGGCGGCCACCGTGGAGGACTTCCTCGCCGCCTTCGCCGCGGAGAGCGGGCGGGATCTCGCCGCCTTCGCCCAGTGGTACGCCCGGCCCGGCACCCCGCGCCTCGCCTTCGAGACGGATTACGAGGCGGAGACGGGGACCTGCACCCTGCGCCTCGCCCAGAGCCTCGACGACGGGCCGCCCCTGGTGGTGCCGGTGGCCCTCGGCCTCGTCGGCCCGGCGGGGCCCCTCGCCGGGGCGAGCGCGCCGGAGGTCCGCGACGGGATCTACGTCCTCGACACGGCGCGGGCCGCCATCCGCTTCACGGGGGTCGAGGCCCCGCCGGTGCCCTCGCTGCTGCGCGGGTTCTCGGCGCCCGTGCGCCTCGACGGGCCCCTGAGCGAGGCCGACCGGCTGGTGCTCATCGCCCACGATACCGACCCGTTCAACCGCTGGGAGGCCGGGCAGAGCATCGCCCTCGACCTGATCCGCGGGGGCGGCTCCGCGCGGGCCTATGCCGAGGCCCTCGGCCTCTTCCTAGACGCCGAGGCCGGGCGCGACCCGGCCTTCGCCGCCCTGATGCTGAGCCTGCCCGGCGAGAACGAGGTCGCCAACACGCTGGCCGAGGAGGTCGATCCCGACGCGATCCACGCGGGCCGGGACGCCCTGCGCGTCACGCTCGGCCGGGCGCTGGAGGCGCGGCTCGCCGCCCTCGCCTCGGCCCTCGCCGAGGCGCCGGGCACGCCCTACAGCCCGGACGCGGCGGCCGCCGGCCGGCGCGCCCTGCGCAACGCCGCCCTCGACCTCATCGCCGCGGGGGATCCGGAGACCGGCACGGCGCTGGCCACGGCCCAGTTCGAGACGGCCACCAACATGACCGACCGGCTGGCCGCGCTCGGCACCCTCGCCCGGATCCCGGGCCCGGCCCGCGAGGCGGCCTTCGACGCCTTCGGCGCCCGCTACGCCGACGAGCCCCTCGTCCTCGACAAGTGGTTCGCGCTCCAGGCCACCATCCCGGAAGCCGGGACCCTCGCCCGCGTGGAACGGCTCCGGGCCCATCCGGCCTTCGCGCTCACGAACCCCAACCGGGTGCGCGCGCTGATCGGCAGCTTCGCCTTCGGCAACCCGACCCAGTTCGCCCGGGCGGACGGGGCGGGCTTCGCCCTGGTGGCGGACACCGTGGCCGCCCTCGACCCCGCCAATCCGCAGGCCGCGGCACGCCTCCTCACCGCCTTCGGATCCTGGCGGAAGCTGAAAAATCCGCGGGCCGCGCGCGCCGCGGAAATGCTCAACCGGATCAAGGCGATCCCCGGTCTCTCGCGGGACGTGGCCGACATCGTCACGCGGACGTTGAAGCCGGTTAACCAATTGTAAAGATTGCGCAATTCCGAATCGGTGCGGATCGACAACAGCCCCTCGAAGTCAAGCCCCGGCCTGAGAAACCCGTGGACAACATCCCCCGCCCCGCGCATGATTGTATGCAGATTCGGGGCGCAACCTCGGCGCCTGTTCCACCAGTTTTCCATCCGTGAGGTTCGCTCATGCCGGAGGCGGCTGCCGCTTCCTTCTCCGCGCGTGCGGATACGATCCTCGGCGTCCAGTGGCCCGCCCGGACCCGGAATACCCGCCTCGCGCGGGCCGAAGCCTGTCTGCGTTACGCCATCCCCGCCCTGCTTGCCGCCTTCCTCGCCTGCCTCGTCGGCATCGCGGCCCTGCACATCCGCACCCAGCGCGCCGAGATCGTGGCCGCGGCCGCCACCGAGATCGAGGGCTTCCTCCGCGCGGTGGCGGCGACGCGCCCGGACAGCCAGGGAGACCTGCGCGACCTCGCCACCCATGTGGGCAGCGGGCGCCGCCTCCTGCTGATCTCCCCCGGCGAGCAGGTGCTCGCGGCCCATCCCCCCCTGCCCCCGGGGAGCGCGAACCTCGCCGACCTCATCGGCGAGGCCGAGGCGCTCACCACCCTGGGCGAGCGGGCGGGCGCCGCCGAACTCGCGCCCCTCGGCGGCGAGCCGATGCTCGCCGCCATGCACCGCCTGCCCGACGGCCGGCGCGTGGCCGTGGTGCAGCCCCTGAAGCCCCTCCTCCAGGGCTGGGCGACGCGCACCCGCGACCAGATCGTGCTCATCGGCGCATCCGGCCTCGTCATCGTCGGCGTCGGCCTCGCCTACGGCCTCCAGAGCCGGCGGGCCGAGACCGCGGACCGGGTCTGCGAGCAGATCCGCCAGCGCCTCGACATCGCGCTGGGCCGCGGCGGCTGCGGCCTGTGGGACTGGGACATCCCGCGCGGGCGCATCTACTGGTCGAACTCGATGTACGCGCTGCTCGGCTACCGGCGCGAGAACGAGTATCTCTCCTTCGGCGAGGTCAACGCCCTCGTCCATCCCGACGACGGCGATCTCTACAGCCTGGCGCGGGGCCTGGCCGCCAACCAGACCCTGGTGGACCACGTCTTCCGCCTGCGCGGGGCCGACGGCGCCTATGTCTGGCTGCGCACCCGCGCCGAGGTGGTGCCCGACACCGCCGATGGCGGCAGCCACCTCGTCGGCATCGCCATCGACGTGAGCGAGCAGCGCCATCTGGCCGAGAGCACGGCGACCGCGGACATGCGCCTGCGCGACGCCGTCGAGGCGATCTCGGAGGCCTTCGTCCTCTGGGACACCACGAACCGCCTCGTGCTCTGCAATTCCAAGTTCCGCCACCTGCACGCCCTCAACCCGGAGGACGCGCAACCGGGCCGGCGCTACGCCGAGGTGATGGGCCGCGGCGTGCTCCCGCAGGTCCGGCGCGAGATGCCGGAGACCGGCGCGGCCACCGCCCGCACCTTCGAGGCCGAGCTCGCCGACGGGCGCTGGCTCCAGATCAGCGAGCGGCGCACCAAGGACGGCGGCTACGTCTCGGTCGGCACCGACATCACCAACCTCAAGCGCCACCAGGAGCAGCTCGTCGCCTCGGAGCGCGAGCTGATCGAGACGGTCAAGGACCTCAAGCGCTCCCGCCGGACGCTCGAACTCCAGACGCAGCAGCTCGCCGACCTCGCCGAGCGCTACCTCGACCAGAAGGCCGTGGCCGAGAGCGCGAACCAGGCGAAATCCGATTTCCTCGCCAACATGAGCCACGAGCTGCGCACGCCGCTCAACGCCATCCTCGGCTTCGCCGACGTGATGGCGAACGAGGTGTTCGGCCCCCTCGGCTCGCCGCGCTACACGGAGTATTGCCGCGACATCGGCGAGAGCGGCAACTACCTGCTCTCGGTCATCGACGACATCCTGAACATGTCCCGGATCGAGGCGCATCGGGTGAGCCTGCACCCGCGCACGATCGCGGCGGAGGCGGCGGTGTCCTGCGCCCTCAAGCTCGTGGGCGAGGCGGCGCGGGCCAAATCCCTCAGCGTGACCGTGGACATCGCCCCCGACCTCACCGTGTTCGCCGACGAGCGCGCCCTCAACCAGATCCTGGTGAACCTCCTCCAGAACGCCGTGAAGTTCACCCCGCCCGAGGGCCGGGTGGTGGTGCGCGGGCGCTCCGGAGCGGGCTGGACCCACCTCTTCGTCGAGGACAGCGGCATCGGCATCCCGAAATCGGTCCTGCCGCGTCTCGGCCAGCCCTTCGTGCAGGTGGAGACCAACATGACCCGCAGCCACAAGGGCTCGGGCCTGGGGCTCGCCATCTCGCGCTCCATGGCGGAGCTGCACGGGGGCGCCGTCCGCCTGCGCTCGGAGCCGAATCAGGGCACGATCGTGCTGGTGCGCCTGCCCGGCGCCGGGCGCGCCTCCGCGGCGGACGGCCCGCGGCAGGCGGTGGAATCCCTGCGCGACGCCGCGGGCGCCACGCGGCGCACGCGCCCCCTCGCCCTCTCGGCCTGATCCGGCGGGCTCAGCGCAGGTAGATCACGCTGTAGAGCGTCGCCCGCAGCTCGGCCTCGGTGAGCCAGATCCGGCCGTTCTCGCAGCGCTCCCGGATGCCGGGACGCATCCGGGAGCAGTACTCGCCGGTATTGTCCTGAACCCGGTACTGGCAGCTCCCGCCGGCCCGGCGCCGCGCCACCACCGTGCTCGAATGGTCGGCGGCGAGGTCCGGGTCCTTCGGGTCGCGGTCCTGGAGGATGTACCAGCTGTAGCCGATAGTGGGGGCGCGGCCGTTGTCGAGGGCGTGGTCCACCATGGCCAGCATCCGGTCGACCGACCGGCGGCTCGGCGGCGTTCCGGCCTCCAGCAGATCCATGAATTCGAGCTGGTTGGCGGCGACCCGGAAGGAGACCGGCAGCAGCGGCACCGGGGCGGGCCGGCGCCGGCAGCGGCGCGCCACCTCGCGCAGCCACGCGTCGTTGACCGCGTCGGCCCGGCGGCTGCGCAGCTTGTCCACGGTGGCGCCGGTGCTGCGGAAGCACATCCGCGGCGCCCGCACCGGGGCGGCGAAGCGCTGGCGCGCGAGGAAGCGGGTGAAATGCGCGTAGCCCTCGTGGGAGGGCAGGTCGCGCTCGTCGCAGAGGCCGTCGAGGTTGTACAGGAGCGCCGCCGAATCCTCCTCGCCCCCCTCCAGCTTGTCGAAATAGGGTTCCAGGGCGGGATTGTGCTCGCGGGCGATGTCCACCGCGTTGCGGCTCCAGGCGATGTCCGCGCGGTAGGCCGGGTGGGCCTTCAGATGCGCGGCGATCCGGGGATCGCCCAGGGTCTCGAGGCGGGCCGGATCGGCGAAGTAGAACTTGGTGGCGACGTCCAGGGGCGAGACGGACCGGCCGACCCGCTGGGAGATCATGTCGGCGGTGGCGTAGGCGAAGCAGATCGCGCTGTCCCCCTGCCCCACCGGGATGTCGGCCGGGCGCGGCGAGAGCAGCACGCCGCCGGGCAGGGCGTGGGTCGCGGGCGGCATGGCGATCCGCACCGGGGCGCAGCCGGGATTGCGGGCATGGACCGGATCGGCCGGGAGCAGGCGCGGATCCGCGGCCACGGCGGAGGCGGGCGCGAGCAGCAGCACGGCCGCGAGACGGAGGAGCGAGAGCAAGGGCGGGCACCTGACTGGGAGCCCGCTCCATATCACCGGGCGGCTCCCAGATCAGGCCCCCCGCGCCAGGGCGGGGCCCGGTCCGAGGCGAGCAGCGTGTCGCGGGAGGCCGGGCCGGCCACCGCGGGCACGGTCTGGCCGGCCCGGCGCACAAGTTCGGTGAGGGCCTCGCGGGCCACCCGCTCGCGGGTTCCCTGCGGGATCGCGGCCACCGGGTCGGCGAGGGCCGCGGAGAGCCTGGGTGCGACCTCGCCCGGGGGGTGCGGGGCGGACCCGCCGCCCTGCGCGGCGAGATAGGAGAGCGTGCCGATCACGAGGCTCGCGCGCAGCAGGAAGGACAAGGCCATCGGGGACACTCCGCCGGGTTCGGGCGGAAGCCTGGCCGGGAGAGACTGAAGCGGCGGTCAACGGGCCGGGCAAACCTTCCGGAATGGTGAACGCGGGCGTCCGCGATGCGACGGGAGGCGGTTACCTCGCGGAAAGCATCCCCGCCGATGGGCCGGCCCCCGCAACACTCGTTTAAGCCGCCGCTGCGACGTTCGAGCCGTCTTCCGCCAACGGGCGGGAGGCACGGCGGCCTCGGGCCGAGCGTAGCGGTGCTGTGTCTTGCGTATCAAAGATGTTCTGCCCTCGCTGATCGACGCGCGCCTCGCGAGCCTCGTGCACGATTCGGTGCTCGGGGATCCGCGCCGCCGCTCCCGCCACGAGCGCTTCATGGTCTCGCGACTCGCCACCGGCGCGGTGATGATGGCGCTGCTGCCGCCCTATCTGCTCTGGCGCGGGGTGCCCTCGGGCATCGAGGTCATGGCGGTGGCGAGCCTGCTCCTGCCGGTGCTCGGCGCGGTGCTCCTGTCCCGGACCGGGATCCTCTGGCTCGCCCACGCGGTGGCCTCGGCGGGCTTCACCGGGCTCGTCGTGTGCCTCGCCGGGATGACCGGCGGCGCGGCCTCCGCCGCCGCGGTCTGGCTGGTGGCCGTTCCCTTCGAGGCGGCGGTCTCCGGCTCGCGCCGGGCCACGGTCGCCGCGGCGGGGCTTGCCGCCTTCGGCGCCCTGGTCCTGGCCTGCACCGGCCCCTGGCTCGCCACGGTGCCGCTCATCGACATCTCCGCCAGCGTGGCGATGCCGGTCTTCGTCATCACGGCGATCGGGCACGTCGCGGCCCAGCTCCTCGGCCATCTGCGCAGCGAGCGCCTCTGGCAGACGGGGATGCAGGACAACGCCGCCCGCGACCGCATGCTGCTCGCGGCCATCGACGACCTCGTGACCTGGCACGACGCCAACGGCCGCGTGATCGAGGCGAGCGGCTCGGCCGCCCGGTTCGTCGGCGTCGAGGCGGGGCGCCTGCGCGGGCACGGCCTGCTGGAGCGCATCCACGTGGCCGACCGGCCGGCCTTCCTGCAGGCGGTCAGCGACGTGGCCGCCCAGGGACGCCCGGCCACGGTGCAGCTGCGCCTCCACATCGACGCCGCCGCCGGCCGCACCGACGGCGCCCCGCTGATCCATGCGGAGATGCGCGCGCACCGGATCGAGGGCGGGGCCAACGGCACCATGAGCGTCGTCGCCGTCACCCGCGACGTCAGCGAGCACCGCCGCCACGCGGAGGAGCTGGAGCGGGCGCGGGCGGAGGCCGAGCGCGCCAACGTCATCAAGAGCCGCTTCCTCGCCAACGTCACCCACGAGCTGCGCACGCCGCTGAACGCCATCATCGGCTTCTCGGAGGTCCTCTCCGGCGAGGGCGCGGTCCAGCTCGGGCCGGAGCGCGCCCGGGAATATGCCGGCATCATCGGCGCCTCGGGCCAGCACCTCCTCGACGTGGTGAACACCCTCCTCGACATGAGCCGGATCCAGAGCGGCAATTTCGACTACGCCCCCGAGCCGATCGACGTGAGCGCCCTGGTGCGCACCTGCTGCGACCTGATGAAGCTGCGCGCCGACTCGGCGGGGATCAGCCTCGTCCAGGCCTGCGGGCCGGAGCCCATCGAGATCGCGGCCGACGCCCGCGCCTGCCGCCAGATCCTGATCAACCTGCTCTCCAACGCCGTGAAGTTCACCCCCCGCGGCGGGCGCGTCGAGATCGCCCTGCACCGCACGGCGACGGGCCTCGACATCTCCGTGACCGATACGGGCGCGGGCATCCGCGAGGTCGACCTGCCCCATCTCGGCACGCCCTTCTTCCAGGGCGGCACCGGGGATTACCGGCGCACCCACGAGGGGACGGGCCTCGGCCTCTCCGTGGTGCGCGGCCTCGTCGGACTGCACGGGGGCGCCATCGCCATCGAGAGCGAGCCCGAGGTCGGCACCTGCGTGACGGTGAGCCTGCCCACCGCCTGTCGCTCGCCGGAGATGCCCGCCGCCCCCGCCCCCGTCGCCACGGCGCCCCGCCGGGCGCTCCGGGCCGCCACGGAGGGCCCGGTGGTCCGCTTCCCCCTCGGCCTGTTCGAGCCCGCCCCCTCGCGCGGCGAGCGCGCCGCCGAGGCGACCGCGCCGATGCGGCGCAGCGCCTGAAGGAACCGCGCATGTCCGAGTATCGCGAGATCAGCGTCGCGCGCGACGAACGCCCCGCCCGCAAGGCCGCCGTCCGGCCGGCCCCGCGCGCGCCGGCCGGCCGGCGGACCCGGCCGGCCCTCGACGGCCGGCGGGTCCTCGGCGCGCTCCTGCGGACCTGCCGCTCCCGCCCGGCCGGCATCCTCGGGTCGCTCGCGATCCTCGGGGCGGTCGCCGCCATCTGCGTGAACGCCCTCGGCTCCCAGAGCGGGCGCCACCCGGCCCCGATCCTGCCGAAGGTGGCGATCCGCCAGGACGCGGCCCGCCCGTCCAAGGCGCCGGACCCCGCCGCCGCGGAGCCCGCCCGCGCCGCCGAAGCGGCGAAGCCCCCGCGCGACCCGATCGCCGCGCTGATCCGCCAGGAGGAGACCACGGCCTCGGTGACGCCGAAGCCCGCGGCCAAGGCGGAGAAGACCGAGAAGACCGACGCGGCGGTGCTCCAGGCGCAGCGCGCCCTGAACAAGCTCGGCTACGGCCCCCTGAAGACCGACGGCCTGATGGGCCCCGGCACCCGCGCCGCCCTGGAGAAGTTCGAGCGCGACCGCAAGCTCCCGGTGAAGGGCGAGGCGGGCGGCCGGACCCTGCGCGAGCTCGCCGCCCGGAGCTCGGACCGGCAGGGTTGATGCGCGAAGCTCCGCCCCTCGCGGTGAGGGCGATCGCGGGCCGCTCTACGGCGCCACCCCGTCGTAGGCGGCGAGGTCGGGCGCCTTGGGCGGCCGTGAGAAGAGCCTGCCCGCCGCGCGGCGAAGGGCGGGCTTGCTGGCGACGCGCAAGGCGCCGTGGAGCAGGCGGATGCCCAGGCGACTCTTCGGGTTCGCGAGTTTCGGCGCGAGTTTCGGTACGCCCTGGCCCTCCTCGACCATGGGACGCATCGCCCGCTCGTAGCGCGCGAAGGCGTCCGCGACGTCGGACGTCCGCGACAATTCCTGGGCGAGCACGAAGGCCCCGGTGATCGCGAGGGTGGTGCCGATCCCCGCGAGCGGGGTCGCGCACCACGCGGCGTCCCCGGTCAGCGCGACGCGGCCCTTCGACCAGCGCGGCATCCGGACCTGGCGCAGGACGTCGAAGTAGAAGTCCTGCGTGGCGTCCAGGCCGGCGAGGACGCGTTCGGCCTGCCAGCCGGCGTCCGCGAAGCGCTCGCGGAGAAAGGCCTTCTGCCGGTCGACGCTCCAGTCCTGCGCGCCCGCGCCCGGCTGCCGGACGGAGAGCATCGCCCGCGTCGTGCCCTTGCGGTCGGGGCGCAGCGACACGCTCCGGCCCCCCGTGGCGTTGTACCAGCGCCACATCCGGTCATCGCCCGCGATCCGCTGGATGGTGAAATAGGCGATGG
Organism: Methylobacteriaceae bacterium; assembly: GCA_947444195.1. Lineage (GTDB taxonomy): Bacteria > Pseudomonadota > Alphaproteobacteria > Rhizobiales > Beijerinckiaceae > Methylobacterium. The sequence goes on from CANEZL010000021.1 coordinate 34,223, forward strand.
TGAGGTCCATCCAGCGCGGGTCGTTCTCGCCGGGAAAGACGCGGTCGCGCGTGGCCGATCCGACGCCCTCGGCGACCACGACGGCGTCGTAGCGCTCCGTGAGGCCGCTCGCGAAGCGGACCGTTGCGGCATCCCCCTCCTCCACGATCTCCAGGACGCTGTCGCCGAAGCGGAAGCCGGCCTCGCCCTGCGCGGCCTCGAAGAGGAGCCGCGCGAGGTCGCCGCGCAGGATCTCCATCTCCGCCGTCGGCCCGTCGCTGCCGAGCTCGTCCGTCACGAACTTCGCGACGATCCGGCCGCGTCCGTCGACCCATGCGGTCCCGGTCTCGCCCGTGCCCTGTTCGAGGGCGCGCTTCTCCAGCCCCATCCGGCGCAGCACGTCGCGGCCCACGCCCCGCACGTCGATGTTCTGGCCCCCGTCCCGGAAGGCGGGCGCCCGCTCGACCACCGTGACCGCGTGCCCGAGACGGGCGAGCCACCACGCGAGCGTGGCACCGGCGACGCTGGCGCCGGTGACGAGGATGCGATGGGCCATGGCGCCTTTCCTGCCGGGCTGGATGGGGATCTCCCGCGGATCTAGCCCATCGTCCTGGAAATCGGATCCAGGACGATGGGCTAGGCTTTTGATTTGAGATCGTCTTTTTCCGAAAGCCGGCAACCACCTTTCGGGACGATGCGCTAGAGCGTGCTGCTTTTTCACGGAAACATCAGCACGCTCTATCTTGTTGTGATCGCACGATGATCCCGAAAAACCGGATTCCACTTTCTCGCATTGTGCTCTAGGCCCGGCGCTAGATATATCAACAGTGATACATCTAGCGCGATGTCTCGAGGTTGGACGCCATCCGCTGAAGGAGCGCGACGGCAAGGGTCCGCTCGGCGGGTGCGAAGCCCGCCAGCGCTCTCTCGTTGCCTCCGGCGAGGGCGGAGCCGGCCGCCCGCACCGCGTCGTGCCCGGCGGGGGTCAGGGCGATCAGCACCGCCCGCCCGTCCCGATCATGCCGGCCCCGCGCGATCAGGCCGGAGCGCTCCAGGCGCGCGAGCGTCGCGACCATGGCGGGCTGCCGGTTCGAGGACCGGCGGACGAGGTCGCGCTGGAGCAGGGGCCCCTATTCGGCGAGCAGAAGCAGGGGTGCGAGTTGCGCCACCGGGAGACCCAGCGGCGCCAGATCGCGGTCGACGGCACGGATGAACAGGCGGGCGACGCGGTTGGCGAGGAAGCCCGGCGCCTCGTCGCGCCCGCATGGCGGCTCCGTCCCGGTGATGTCGTCTCGCATGATGCGTGCTGCGAACGTCCCAGGGTTCCCGCGACGGGCCCCGGCCTCGATCGCCGTCGTTCCACGGAAGCGGCGGCACGCTCCATCTCTCTATGGTCGCAAGACGAATCCGGAAAACCGGATTCTACGGTCCCGCATCGCGCTCTCGTGGTCGCGCGATGATCCCGAAAAGCCGGTTTCCGCCTCGTCGCGCCGTGCTCCGACGCCTTCGGCACCGATCCGCATCGCGCGGGCGGCGTGCGCGATTGCATCCCCGGCCCCGCGCGGGCATCTCCGGCGGATCCCAGCCCGAAGGATGCCGATGCCGCGCCTGCGCTCCGATTTCGTGGTCTCCGCCCATCTGCGCCGCCTGAACGGGCTGAACATCCCGGCGGTGCTGCGCCGGCGCGGCGCGGCGGAGGCGGGCGCGATCTTCGTGAAGGTGGACCGCCTCGACGGCAGCGCCGACCTCTACGGGCCCGCCCCCCAGGCCCTGTTCGAGGCGGAGGATTCGGGCGTGCGCCGCTTCAGCGCCCTCCTTTCGGGCGCGAGCCCCCTCGACGTGGAGGAGCGGCTCACCCGCGAGATCCGCTTCGATTCCGACCTCTGGATCATCGAGATCGACGACCGCGCCGGGCGCCACCTCCTCGATCTGGCGGAGGGGTGACGCGCCTCGGCACCTGTTTTCGTCCTCAGTTCAAGGCTCTACGTCATCCTCGCAAGTCTCGTGGACGGGGGGACCCTGATCGGGTTGGATCTGCGGCAATGGGTAGGACACCGGCTCATCCCTGGGCTTTGGAGTCCGAATCTCGGAGCCTGTTTGACGCGGTCGTTCGAAGGATTGATCGATCTGTCCGGTCGTGGACCTCAGCTTGAGGCGACCCTCGCTCCGGCAAGGGACCTCGAAGCATGAGTTGAGGCTTTGGGAAGAACTCAAACAGGTTCTCGGAATGAGGCCGAGGATGGGAGCGGGCGGATCGTTCAGAGGACCGGGACATCCCGTCCACCGGGATTTCAGGCCGGCTTGCGCTCCAGGATTTCGATGCGCACACCGTCCGGCCCGTCGAGGAAGGCCGTGCGCAGGTGCGGGTTCACCTGTGTGAGGGGGGCGACGAAGGCGATGCCCCGGGCGGCGAGGTCGGCCACGGCCGCATCGATATCGGCCACGCGCAGGCCGACATGCTCCAGGCCGCGATGGGGCGGCACGGCGGCCTCGGCGATCCCCTCCGGCGCCTGCTCGATGAACAGGGTGAGGCCGCCGAGATCGAGCGCCACGCGGCTCACCGGATCGGTGCCGACCCGGCCCGTCTCGCGCGCGCCGAAGGTCTCCACGTAGAAGCGCGCCGCCGCCACCGCGTCGCGGCTGCGCAGGTGCACGTGGTCGCAGGCATAGGTCATCGTGGCGGGGGCCATGGGTCGTCTCCCGTGTCAGGGGGTGGCCGCGGCGGGGCCGCGGAGATGGGCGAGCAGCGCCTGGAGCGGATGGCGCAGGCGCACGCCGTCGATGAGCTTGGCCTGGCAGCGGCAGGAATAGCCGGTGGCCACGAGGCCGTCCGCCGGGCTCTCGGCCACCCGCTGCGCCCAGCTCTGCCCGTAGATGGTCTCGGAGGTCGCGCGGTGCCCGGTCTCGTGGCCGTAGGTGCCGGCCATGCCGCAGCAGCCGGCATTGGGCACGTCGAGGCGGATCCCGAGATGGGCGAACAGCGCCTGCCAGTCCTTCACCGCGGCGGGGGCGTTGGTGCGCTCGGTGCAGTGCGGCAACATCCGCAGGGGCAGGGCGCCCGCGCGCGGGGCGATCCGGTCGAGGCGCGCGGCCAGGAACTCCTGGACGAGCTGCACCTTCGGCGCCGCCTCGGCCCCGAGCGCCTGGGCGTATTCCGAGCGGTAGGTCAGCGTCATTGAGGGGTCGACGCCGATCAGAGGCACTCCGGTCGCCTCCAGGGCCCGCAGCATCCGGGCATTGGCGGCGGCGATCACGCGGAAGCGGGCCAGGAAGCCGTGCACATGGACCGGCTTGCCGTTCGGCCGGTAGGGCGCGAGCCAGGGCCGGAAGCCGAGATCGGTCAGCAGCGCGCAGAGGTCGGCCACCAGCGGCGCCTCGAAATGGCTGGTGAAGGCGTCCTGGACCACCACGACGGAGCGGGCGCGCTCGCCCTCCGGCAGGGCCCGGAGCGCTTCCGCGCTCGCCGTCGCGACGGCAAGCCCGCCGAGCGCCCGGCGCAGGGGCTGCGACAGGGCCGGGAGCGCCACGAGGCCGAGCCGGGCGAGGAGGCCGCGCACGGCCGGATTCGAGAGAACGGCGTTGCCGAGGCGCGGCGCGCGGGCGGCCAGGGGCAGCAGTGGTTCGAGGGCCGCCACGACGTGGTCCTTGAGGGGCCGCGGGTAGCGCTGGTGGTAGAGGGCCAGGAACTTCGCGCGGAAGCTCGGCACGTCGACCTTGATCGGGCAGGAGCCCGTGCAGGACTTGCAGGCGAGGCAGCCGTCCATCGCCTCCTTCACCGCGTGGGAGAAGTCGTCCGGGTCGCGGGGGCGGCGCGGGCGGAGCGAGGCCGCCAGCGCCGGGAGCCAGCCCGCCGGCTCCGCGCGCAGGGCCGCCTGCGGATCGAGCCCCTCCGCGCTCGCCCGCCTGAGCCACTCGCGCATCAGCGAGGCGCGGCCCTTCGGCGAGTGCCGCCGCTCCCGGGTCGCCTTCCAGGACGGGCACATGGCCTCGTCCGCGTCGAAGCTGAAACAGGCGCCGTTGCCGTTGCAGTGGAGCGCCTCGTCGAAGCCGGCGCGGACGGGGGCCGGGATCGCGCGGTCCAGGGCTCCGCGCCGGACCGGACCGTCGATGGGGGTGAGCGCGGCGCCCCGCGCCGAGGCGATCTTGCCCGGATTGAGCCGGTCCCCGGGATCGAAGGCGGCCTTGACCCCTTCGAGCACCGGCACCAGCGGCCCGAACACCGCGGGTACGAACTCGGAGCGGAAGCCCTTGCCGTGCTCGCCCCAGAGCAGGCCGCCGTACTTCGCCGTCAGCGCGACGACGCCCTCGGTGACGGTGCGGATCAGCGGCTCCTGGGCCGGGTCCTTGAGGTCGATGGCCGGGCGCACGTGCAGCACGCCCGCATCCACGTGGCCGAACATGCCGTAGCGCAGGCCGTGCCCGTCGAGGAGGGCGCGGAACTCGGCGATGAAGTCGGCGAGCCGCTCCGGGGGCACCGCGGTGTCCTCCACGAAGGGGATCGGCCGCGCATCGCCCTTGGCCGCGCCGAGGAGGCCCACCGCCTTCTTGCGCATGGTCCAGAGCCGCTCGATGGCGGCACCCCGGGCGAGGGTGAAGCCGATGCGCGTCGCGCTCGCCTCCCGAGAGAGCGCCTCGGTGAGGCGTGCGACCGCGGCCTCGACGGCCTCCGCGTCGTCGCCCACGAACTCCACGAGGTTGATGCCGTCCACGGGCCGGCCCGCGGGATCGTCGGGGAAGAAGGCCTGGACGCCGGCCCAGTCCGGATCCTTCCGGGCAAGGCCCAGCACCGTGGAATCGATGGTCTCCACGGAGGCCGCGCCGAAGGGCAGAAGCGCTTGCGCGTCCCGCAGGGCCGCGTCGAAATCCACGTAGGAGAGCGCCACCAGCACCGCCGCCTTCGGGATCGGCAGCACGTTGAGCCGCGCCTCGGCGATGAGCGCCAGCGTGCCCTCCGCCCCGCAGATCAGGCTCTTCAGGTCGAAGCGGCCCGCGCCGTCGCGGACATGGGCGAGGTCGTAGCCGGTGAGGCAGCGGTTGAGCTTGGGGAAGCGCTCGGCGATCAGCGCGGCGTTCTCGCCGACGAGGGCGTCCACCGCGCGGTGGATCGCGCCGACCCGGCCGGGCAGCGCCTTGGCGGCCTCGAGGCCGGCCGCGTCGAGGGGCTCGGCGGTCCAGACGCTGCCGTCGGTGAGGACGCAGGTGAGGTCGAGGACGTGGTCGCGGGTCTTTCCGTAGAGGCAGGAGCCCTGGCCGCAGGCGTCGGTCGAGATCATGCCGCCGATGGTGGCGCGGTTCGAGGTCGAGAGTTCCGGGGCGAAGAACAGGCCGTGCGGCTTCAGCGCCGCGTTCAACTGGTCCTTCACCACCCCCGGCTCGACGCGCACGGTTCGGTTGGCGGGGTCGATGGCCAGGATGCGGTTCATGTGCCGCGAGGTGTCGACCACGAGGCCGTGGCCCAGCGACTGGCCGTTGGTGCCGGTGGCGCCCCCGCGCGGCCGGAGCACGAGGCCGTCGAAGCGCGGATCGTCGAGGAGCCGGGCGATCCGGACGAGGTCGTCGCGGGTCCTCGGGAAGGCGATGGCGCCCGGCTCCACCTGGTAGATCGAGTTGTCGGTGGCGAAGACCGTGCGGTCGGCCGGGCTGAGGGTCAGGTCGCCCTCGAACCCGCGCAGGGTCAGTTCCGCGCAGGCCGCGGCGTAGAGCGGCGGCGCGTCGTCGGAGCGGAGGGGCGGCAGGCTCATCGGGTGATCTTGGAACTGGCTCATCGTCCGGACGCGTGGGCGCCGGGACCCGTGCCCTAGCGCCATCGGCCCCGGTGTTGAAGCGGCGCGTTGCCGCGATCGCTTACAGAGGATCCGCGCTTCAGGTCTCATACCAGATCCGGTTGATCCCTTCGGGATGGCGGATTTGGGCTCCGCGCGGGCTTGGCCGATACGCTCCCCGCTTCGATCGAGCGGAGATCGTATCGGAGGCTCGATCGACCCCGACGGCGTCTGTCCGGGGCGCGCAACGCGCGAGCCCGAACCTGGCATGACGGCGACGTTCACACGCCCACGGCAGCGCCCCCTGCCCTACCCCGGAAAGCCGTAGAGGCGGTGGGCGTTGTCCACCAGCACCCGGCGGCGCGCCTCCGGATCGGGCACCCAGTCGACGAGGAGGTCGAGGAGGTCGCCGACATTCATCATCGGCCGCCAATGGGCCACGTGCGGCCAGTCGGAGCCCCAGACGCAGCGGTCGGGGGCACTCTCGTGGAGCAGGCGCACGAAGGGGATGGTGTCCGCGAAAGGCGCGTCCGTCACGCTGTTGCGGTAGGCGCCCGAGAGTTTGACCCAGGCCCCGTCGCGCACGAGCCCGACGAGGGTCCGGAAGCCCGGATCCTCCAGGCCCCGCGAGACCGGGAAATGCCCCCAGTGATCGACCACGAAGGGCACCTTCAGGCGGCCGAGTTCGGGCCCGAGCGCGCGGATCTGGTCGACGCCGATCAGGAACTGGAGGTGCCAGCCCATGTCCCGCGCGAGATCGGCGTAGGCGCCGAGCTGCTCGAAGCCGACGCCGCCCCCGTAGAGGACGTTGAGGCGCAGGCCCGTGACGCCCGCCTCCCTCATGGCCACGAGGTCCCGCTCGGGCAGGCCGAGGGGGACCACCGCGACGCCGCGCAGGCGCCGCGGGGCGAGCGCCAGGGTCTCGAGGAGGAGGCGGTTGTCGGTGCCGTGCACGCTCACCTGCACGAGGACGCCGTAGGTCATGCCCGTGGCATCGAGCATGGCGAGATAATGCGCGGGGCTCGCCTCGGGGGGCGTGTAGCTCCGCCCGTCCACGAAGGGATAGGCGGGGGGCAGCCCGATGACGTGGGCGTGGCTGTCCACCGCCCCGGGCGGGACCCGGTAGCGGCCCGGGCCCCGCGGCTGCGGATCGGGCCCCGGGCAGGCGGGGGCCGTCTCTGGGTTCTCAGGCATCGGCGTGCAGGACCTTTCCGCGGGTCTCGGGAAGGGCGTAGGCGGCCAGGAAGAAGACGAGATAGGCGGCGACCGCGAACAGGCAGATGGCGTTGGCCAGCCCCGCGCTCTGCGACAGGGCCCCGACGAGGAAGGGGAACAGCGCGCCGATGCCGCGGCCGAAATTGTAGCAGAAGCCCTGCCCCGAGCCCCGCAGCCGGGTCGGGAACAGCTCGGTCAGGAAGGCGCCCATGCCCGAGAAGTAGCCGGAGGCGAAGAAGCCGAGGGGGAAGCCGAGCACCCAGAGCAGGGCGTTGGAGAGCGGCAGCTGGGTGTAGGCCAGCACGATCGCCATCGCGCCGAGGGAGAAGGTGAGGAACAGGCTCCGGCGCCCGTAGCGGTCGGCGAACCACGCGCCCACGAGATAGCCCACGAAGGACCCGACGATCAGCGCCGCGAGATAGCCGGTGGAGCCGACGATGGACAGTTTCCGCTCGTGGGTCAGGAAGTGCGGGACCCAGAAGGTCACCGCGTAGTAGCCGCCCTGGCACCCGGTCGAGACCAGGGAGGCCAGGATCGTCGTCCTGAGGATCGGGCCCTTGAAAATTTCCAGGATCGAGGGGCGGTCGCCTGAAGCGGCGGCCTGGGCGCGGGCCTCCACGGCGAGTTCCGGCTCCTTCACGTACAGGCGGAGATAGATCACGAGAAGCGCCGGCAGCGCGCCGATCACGAACATGGCGCGCCACGCCTGCTCCGGCGGCAGGAGCGAGAACAGGGCCGCCTGGGCCAGCACGGCGAGCCCCCAGCCCACCGCCCAGCCCGACTGCACCGAGCCCACGGCCCGGCCGCGGTACTGAGCGCGGATGGTCTCGCCCATGAGGACGGCGCCGGCCGCCCACTCGCCGCCGAAGCCGATGCCGAGAAGCGCGCGCGCCACAAGGAGCTGCTCGAAATTCTGCGCGAAGGCGCAGACCAGGGAGAAGAACGAGAACCAGACGATGGTGAGCTGGAGCGTCCGCACCCGGCCGATCCGGTCGGCGAGGTAGCCGGCCCCCCAGCCGCCCAGCGCCGAGGCCAGCAGCGTCACGGTGCCGGCGAGGCCCGCCGTGCCGGCATCGACGCTCCACAGCTTGATGATCGTTCCGATGACGAGCGGATAGATCATGAAGTCCATGCCATCGAGCGCCCAGCCCGAGGCACAGGCCCAGAACGTCCGCCGCTCGGGCACGTTCATCGCGCGGTAGAAGCCGGTCAGGCTGGTGTCGTCGATCGGCGCGACCGGCGAAGACTGCGTCACGGACACCCGCGTTCCTCCTGCGCCGAGCCTTTTACTGGCCCTGAGCCTTCCTCCCCGCGTCGGAGCGGTCTCCGCCAGGGTGGATGCAGGCCCGACTTGAGCACCGGGCCGCCGGGCAAGTCAACGCGCGCGGGGCCGCCCGCGCGGCGCGTCGCAGGGCGCGTCCCGTCCCGTTTCGGGACCGCCCGAAGGCCCCCCGGACAGCCCGGAAAACTTGCCCCACGCGACCTGCCTCGACGCGGCAACCAATCGCGCATCCGTGACGTTGCAGGGGTCCGGAAACACCTCCAGCCAAACGGAAACCCCGCCCATGCTGAACCGCCTCGCCACCACCGTCGGCATCCTCGCCCTGTCGACGGGCCTCGCCCTCGCGCAGACCCCGGCCGCCGAGACGCCCGCCGCTACCGGCACGGCGCCCTCCGCCGCGCAGGCGACGAAGGACATGAAGGAGTTCGAGGCCGCCAAGCTCGCCAAGGTGAACCTCGCCCAGGCCATCCAGACCGCCGAGAGCCAGGGCGAGAAGGGCCGCGCCATCGACGCCGATTTCGAGAAGGCCGGCAGCAAGGACCCGGCGCATTACAGCATCAAGGTGGTCTACCCGGACGGCAAGCTGATGGAGTACGGCATCAACGCCGATACCGGCGCGCTCTTCAAGAGCGAGAACCAGCCGATCGAGCGCTACTTCACCCGCCTGAAGACCGCCGACTTCCAGAACGCCAAGACCTCGCTGAAGGACGCCATCGCGATGGCCGAGCAGCACGCGGCCGGCGGCAAGGCCTACGAGGCCGAGGTGGAGCGCGACGGCAACGCGGTGCAGTACGAGATCTCGGTAGCGCTGGCCGACCGCTCGCAGGAGGTGAAAATCGGTCCGGATGGCAAGATCGTCGACAAGTGATCACCGCGGGCGCGTGATCGGTCGCGACGTGTGAGGAAGCCCCGGCTCCGCGAGCCGGGGCTTCCTTCATGTCCGTCACGCCGTCTCCAGTCGAGCGCCAAGGTCGCAAGCGGGCCCCTCCTCCCGCCGGATCTCGGGCTTGCCCGAGATCCGCACAGATCCGCACCTTGCTCACCCAGATCGGGCAGGCCCGATCCGGGTGGGGAGGGGCGGGCGCCCCCTCGGCCCGCCGAGTGATCGGCCGAGCCGCGTGTCACCTCCCTTGCCCGAGGCGGGCTGACCCGCGCGGGCGCGGCGCCTATCTCTGCACCGGTAACGGGCGCCCCGAGCGGTCCGCTACCAGCAGGAGTGAAGCGCCTTGGCCCAGTCCCCCGTCGTCGTCGCCGTCGCGATCACCGGCTCGGTCCCGCGCAAGAAGGACAACCCGGCGGTGCCGATCTCGGTCGCCGAGCAGATCGAGTCCACGCATCGGGCCTTCGAGGCGGGCGCGACCCTCGCCCATATCCACGTGCGCAACGACGACGAGACCCCCTCCTCCGATCCGGACCGGTTCGCCGCCGTGCAGGAGGGCCTGCGCCGGCACTGCCCCGGCATGATCGTGCAGTTCTCCACCGGCGGGCGCGGGCGCGATCCGAGCCAGCGGGGGCTCTCGCTGAGGCACCGGCCCGACATGGCCTCGCTCTCGACGGGCTCGGTGAACTTTCCCTCCATCGTCTACGAGAACCACGCCACCCTGGTCGCCGACCTCGCCGCGCAGATGCGGGGCAACGGCGTGCGCCCGGAGATCGAGATCTTCGACCTCTCGCACATCCACGGGGCCAGGCGGCTGATCGAGGCGGGGCTGATCGATGCCCATCCCCACGTGCAGTTCGTGCTGGGCGTGCAGAACGCCATGCCGGCGGACGAGACGCTCCTCGACATCCTGCTCGCCGAGACGCGGCGGGTGATCCCGGGGGCGACCTGGACGGCGGCGGGGATCGGCCGCAACCAGGCGGTGGTGATGGACTGGGCCCTCGCCCGCGGCGCGGACGCGGTGCGCACGGGCCTGGAGGACAACATCCGCGTGACGAAGGATCGGCTCGCGGCGAGCAACGCCGAACTCGTCGGCCTCGCGGTGGCGGCGGTGGAGCGCCACGGCCGGCGCGCGGCCACTCCCGCCGAGGCCCGGGCGGCCCTGCGGCTCGCGGCCTGACCGCGGGGTTCAGCGCGGCCGGCGCCGGGGGGCCGGCCGGGTGACCTGCCGCAGGATGCGCGAGAGTTCGTCCACGGAATAGGGCTTCTGCAGGAGCTCGAAGCCGTGGCGCCCCTCCTCGGCGAGGACGTGGCTGTAGCCGGAGGCCAGCACCACCGGCAGGCCGGGCCGGCGGCGGCGGATCTCCTTGCCGAGCTCGATCCCGTTCATGCGCGGCATCACCACGTCGGTGAAGACCACGTCGAACCCGGCCGCGTCCGCGTCCAGATGGGCGAGCGCCTCGTCGGCGTTGGCCGCCCAGGTGGTGACGTAGCCGAGATCCTCCAGGGTCTGCGTGGCGAAGCGCCCGACCTCGACGTTGTCCTCCACCACGAGCACCCGGCGGCCCGCCCCGGCGGGGACCGGCCGCTCCACCGGCTCCTCGGCCGCCGCGGGCGCCTCCTGCGTCACCTCGGGCAGGTAGAGGGTGAAGGTGGTGCCGCGGCCGGGCTCGGTGGTGACGTCGACGTTGCCGCCCGACTGCTTGGCGAAGCCGAAGACCTGGCTGAGGCCGAGGCCGGTGCCCTTGCCCACCTCCTTCGTGGTGAAGAACGGCTCGAAGATGCGCGCCAGCACCTCGGGGGCGATGCCGGAACCGCTGTCGGCGAGGGAGACCGCGACGAAGGGGCCGTCGCTGCCCGCATGCCCGCGGATCATGGGGAGCGGGCCGCCCGCGACGAGGCGCAGGACCAGGGTGCCCTCCCCGTCCATCGCGTCGCGGGCGTTGACCGCCATGTTCACGAGGGCCGTCTCGAACTGGCTGAGATCCGCGTGGATGTAGCAGCGCGCCTCGGGCAGCTCGGTGAGCACCTGCACCCGGGTGCCCGTCACCGTGTCCATCATGTCGGCGATCGCCCGCAGCACCACGCCGACCTCGAAGGTCTCGGGCTTCAGGGCCTGGCGGCGGGCGAAGGCGAGGAGCTGGCTCGTGAGCTTGGCCGCCCGGTCCACCGTGTCCGAGACCGCCTCCAGGTAGCGCTGGCGGCGCGCGTCCGGCAGGTTGGGCCGGCGCAGGAAATCCACGGAGGAGCGGATGATGGTGAGCAGATTGTTGAAATCGTGCGCGACGCCGCCGGTGAGCTGGCCCACCGCCTCGAGCTTCTGGGACTGGCGCAGGGCCTCCTCTGCCTGCCGCAGGGCCTCGGCCTGGGACCTCTCGGCGGTGACCTCGCGCCCGTAGGCGTAGACGAGTTCGCCCTCCCGCGAGGTGTGCCAGGAGATCCAGCGCGGGCTGCCGTCGCGGTGGCGGTAGCGGTTCTCGAACCCGGTGAGGTCGTGGCCGGAGGCGGCCCCGTCGAGGGCGACGCGGCTCGCCTCGGCGTCCTCGGGCCAGAGGAAATCGAGGAAGCTGCGACCGACCACGTCCGCGGGCTCGAAGCCGAGGATCACCGCCCAGGCCGGGTTGACCGCGCGGAAGGTCCCACCTTGCCCGAGCACGGCGAGGAGATCGCGGGAATTGCGCCAGACCCGGTCGCGCTCGGCGGTGCGCTCGGCCACCTCGCTCTCGAGGCTGGCATTGAGGCTGCGCAGGGCGTCGGACGCCTCCCGCCGCACCCGGGCGAGCTGCAGGTTGGCGCCCACCCGCGCCAGGAGCTCGCGGGCGGAGAAGGGCTTCGTCAGGTAGTCGTCGGCGCCCGCGTCGAGCCCCTCCACCTTCGCCTCGTCGCCGGCCCGGGCCGAGAGGACGATCACCGGCACCTCGCGCAGGGCCGGATCGGCACGCACCGCCTGGAGCAGGCCGAACCCGTCGAGGCGCGGCATCATCACGTCGGTGAGGATGAGGTCGGGGCGCGTCCGGGCGGCGGCCGCGAGCGCGGCCTGCCCGTCCGGAACCACCTCGACGGTGTAGCCGTCCCGGCCGATCAGGCGGCGCAGGTGCTCGCGCATGTCCGCGTTGTCGTCGGCGATGAGGATGCGGCCCTGCGGCGCCTCCGGCGCGAGGCGGGAGCTCTGCGTCGCGGGCAGCATGTCGCGCAGGTCGGCCGCCTCGTCGGCCATCTCCGGCCCGTCGAGCCAGCGCCGTGCCTCCTCCACGAAGGCCTCCGCCCGGACCGCCGTCGAGGCGAGGGGCCGGACCGGGGGCGCCTCGGCGGGCAGGTGGTCGCGTCCCAGGGGCAGGACGACGCGGAAGCTGCTGCCGCGGTCCGGCTCGCTCGCCACCGTGATCGTTCCCTGGTGGAGCCGCACCAGGTCCTGCACCAGGGCGAGGCCGATGCCGCTGCCCTCGAAGGTGCGCCCGCGGGCGCCCTCCACGCGGTGGAAGCGCTCGAACAGCCGCGGCACCTCCTCGGCGGGGATGCCGATGCCGGTATCGGCCACCGTGAGCACCGCCTGCTCCCCCTGCGCGCGCAGGGTGACCGCGATGGTGCCGGCGAAGGTGAACTTGAAGGCGTTGGAGAGGAGGTTGAGCACCACCTTCTCCCACATGTCCCGGTCCACGTGGACGGGCTCCGGCAGGTCCGGGCAATCGACCACGAATTCGAGGCCGGCCTGCTCGCAGAGCGAGCGGAAATTGCCGGCAAGCTCCGCCGTGACGCGGGCGAGGTCCGTCGGCTCGAAGCGGGCGGTCGCCCGGCCGGCCTCGACGCGGGAGAAATCGAGCAGGGCGTTGACGAGGCGCAGCAGGCGCAGGCCGTTGCGGTGGGCGACGGTGACGAGGGCGCGCTCGTCGGCGGGCAGCACGCTGTCGGGCTTGGCCAGCACCTCCTCGAGGGGGCTCAGCATCAGGGTCAGCGGCGTGCGGAACTCGTGGCTGACGTTGGAGAAGAACACCGTGCGGGCGCGGTCGAGCTCGGCCAGGGCCTCCGCGCGACGGCGCTCGGCCTCGTAGGCGTCGGCGCTGGCGAGGCTCGCGGCGATCTGCCCGGCGAGCAACTCGACGAAGCCGCGATACCCCGCATCGAGGGGCCGGTGCGGGTTCAGGGCGGCCACCAGCACCCCGGCCGCGCGCGCCTCGCCCTGCCCGAGGATCGGCGCCAGGAAGACCGCCTGGATCGGCCGCGTCCAGCCCGGATGCTCCGGGGGATCGAACTGGGCCGGCCAGACCGCGACGCGGGCGGCGCCCGCTTCCGCCTCCCAGAGCGGCCAGGGGGCGCTCGCGCCGGGCACGATCGCCTCGGGGGCGGCCGGATGGCCGTGCGGCAGGCCGAAGGCGCGGACGAGGCGCGCGGCGCGGCTCTCGCCCTCGAACAGGTAGATCAGGGCCGCCGGCAGGTCCTGGGGCACCTCGGCGCGGCTGGCGGCCACCGCGTCGTAGACGGCCGCGTGGGTGCGCGCCCGCGCGAGGCGGCCGCCCAGGCCGCTCAGGAGGCGCAGGCGGCGGTCTCCCACGACGCGCTCGGTCTCCTCCGTGACCACGCAGAGCATGCCCGCGACCGCGCCGGCATTGTCGGTGAGCGGCGAGTAGGAGAAGGTGTGGTAGGTCTCCTCGGGAAAGCCGCTGCGCTCCAGGAACAGGCGCAGGGCCTCGTCCCAGGTCGCGGCGCCCCCGTCGAGGACCTGCCTGATGCGCGGGCCGATATCGCCCCAGATCTCCTCCCAGACCCGGTCGGAGCGCGCGCCGAGCGCCCAGTCCGCCTTCACCCCCAGGGTGGGCCGGTAGGCGTCGTTGCAGAAGAAGGTGAGGTCGCGCCCCCACAGCATCCACATGGCGAAGCGCGAGGTGAGGACGATGCGGATCGCCGTCTTCAGGCTCTGCGGCCAGGATTCCGGCGGCCCGAGGGGGGTCGCGGACCAGTCGTAGGCCCGCATCCGCGCGCCCATCGTGCCGCCGCCGGCCAGGAACTCGGCGTCGCCGCCCGGCGCGCCTCCCGAAGCAGGCGCCCCGGACGGGGACGGGATCAGCGCGTCGCTCAAACTGTCACGGTCTCCTCTCACCGCTCGATTGCGCACCACCTTTAGCACGGAACCCCGAGGGCACGGATCCCGTCCACAGGAGACAGGATGGTGCGGCATCCCGCCGGGGGAAGGGCCCCGCGGGCGCGCCGCCCCGGTAGCCCTCCGGCTCGGCCCTGTAGTAGGCGGGGCCCGCGACAGCGGGCGGGGATCGCGGGGGAAGGCAGCGCCGATGGCCATCGACCACGTCGATCTCGCGGGCGTCGACCTCAACCTGCTCGTGGCCCTCGACGCGCTCCTGACCGAGCGCAGCGTCACCCGCGCCGCCGCCCGGATCGGCATCGGGCAATCGGCGATGAGTTCGAGCCTCGGCCGGCTCAGGCGCCTGCTCGGGGACGAGCTTCTCACCCGCGCCCCCGACGGCATGCGCCCGACCCCGCGCGCCCTCGCCCTGGAGGAGCCCGTGCGCGCGGCCCTGCGCCAGATCCAGGCGCTGATCCGCCGGGACGCGCATTTCGACCCCGCCACGGAGACGCGGACCTTCACGATCAGCCTGCCGGATTCCACCGAGGTGCTGCTCGGGCCGCGCCTCCTCGCCTATCTGCGGGCGGAGGCGCCGGGCATCCGCCTGCTCCTGCGCAGCGTCGACCACACCCGCATCGTGGAGGAACTCGACGCCGACCGCGTCGACCTCGCCATCGGCCTGTTCGAGGCGGGCGGGCAGATGCACCACAAGCGGCGCCTGCTCTACCGCGACAGCTACGTCTGCCTGTTCGATGCCGGGCAGGTCGGGCTCGCGCCGCCGATCTCCCTGGAGGATTACCTGCGCTTCCCCCACGTCCTCACCAGCCTGCGGGAGACCGCGCACGGGGTGGTGGACGACGCCCTGGCCAAGCTCGGCCTCGGCCGGACCCTCGCGGTGACGACGCCGCGCTTCCTCGCCGTGCCCTTCCTGGTGCGCGCCGCGCCCGTGGTGACGACCATGCACGCCCGGCTCGCCACCTATTTCGCGGGCGCCCTCGGCCTCACCGTGAGCCCGGTGCCGGTCGACCTCGCCCCGGTGGCGATCTCGATGACGTGGCACACCTCCTACGATGCCGACCCGGCCCACCGCTGGCTGCGCCAGGTTCTCGTCCGGCTGGCGGAGGAGACCCAGACGGTGGAGCCCCTGGACGTCTCAGTAGGGCAGCCCGGTGGATGAGCCCGGCGCGGGCTGGATCGGCAGCGGGTCCGGCGCCCGCGGCGCGCGGGCGGGCGGGGCAGCCGGACGGGTGACCGTGGCGCCGGCCGGACCGCGCGGGCCGGCCGGTCCGGCCGGTCCCCGGGGCCCCGCGGGACCGAGCTTGCCGGGAAGACCGGCGGGACCGGGCGGCCCCGCCTCGCCGGGGGCCCCTGCGGGTCCCGCGGGTCCGGAAGCGCCGGGAACCCCGGGGGCACCGGGCTCCCCCCGCGCGCCTGCCGGCCCCTGAGGACCGGGCGGACCGGCGGGACCGACCGCGCCGTCGCGTCCCGGCGGTCCGGCCTCGCCCCGCTCGCCGCGGGGGCCGGCCTCGCCGCGGGGACCCGGCTGTCCGGGGGGACCGGGCGGGCCCGGCAGCGGCTGCTGGGTCGTCACGCTCGGCGTCGCGCCGGGGGGACCCGCCGGTCCGGTCGCGCCGGGCGCGCCCTGCGGCCCCGCGGGCCCCTGCTGGCCGCATTCCCCCACCACCGCCTGCCGGCTCTCGCCGCCGACCCGCAGGGTCACGATGCAGGTGGCCGGGTGATGGACGAGGCGGAACTCGAAATTGCCGCGCCCGTCCGTGCGCTGGCGGAAGCGCTCGTCGAGGCTGATCTCCGCGTCGGTGGCGTCGGCGGAGCCGAGCACCCAGAGCTCGCCCCCGGTGATCTTGGCCGCCAGGATCTGGATCTCGGCGGCGGCCGGGGCCGCGCTGAGTCCGGCGCCCGCGAGCGCCGCCAAGACGGACCGGAAGGCTCGTCGCGCCACGTTCCCGACTCCCTGAAGCATGGCCGCCAGAGTGTCGGCTTTTCGCCCCGCGCGATAGGCGGCACCGGAGGGGCGGCGGCGCCGAAGCGCGCGCGGGCGCCCTTGTGCACAGGAGGCGGCCCCGGACGCGGCGGCGGATCCTGGCAGCATCGCCGGCAAACGAGTGCTAACAATTTGAAATGAATGATCTTTTTGCGGAGGACCCTTGATCGTTCCCCCGCTTCGGGTCAAGCTTGGCCGTCGCCGGGGCGTGCTGGCGCTTCCGCGGAAGCGCCAGCACGCCCCATCTCCCCGCAACCGCACGATGGGTTCGGAGAACCGGATTCCACCGTCCCGCATCGTGCTCCGGAGCCGCGCGAGGTTCGAGGATGACCGTCTCGCCAGATTTCCGCCGCCAGCTCGAGGGCTACAGCCTGACGACCGCGGAGATCCTCTACCATCTGCCCGATCATCCGCACCTGCTGCAGAGCTTCGTCTGGCAGCAGCACGACCTCGCCCCGGACTTCCCCGCCCTGCGGCGCTTCCTCGCCTTCTGGCAGGCTTCCCTCGACGGTCCCGTCCACGCGGTGCGGGTGGCCCATGCCCGGCTGGTCCGCCCGATCGAGCTTCGCCTCGTCAGCGGGGAGTTCCGGCTGCATTGAGGGGGGTCGGGCGCCCGAGCAGGTGCGCCGTCGCGAGGCCCAGGCCGAGGATGGCGAGCCCGCAGGCGGCGAGCGCCCCGAACTGGCCGAGGCTGTTCAGGCCGAAGCCGACCACGGCGACGCCGAGGGCCTGCCCGCAGAAGAACGAGAAGGCGTGGAGCGCCACCGCGGAGGCGCGGGCGTGGGGCGCCACCTCGGTGACCTGCGTCTGGAAGGTGTTGTGCAGCATGTAGAAGCCGAGCCCCATCGCGGTCAGCGCGGCGCAATCGGCCTGCCAGGTTCCGGCGAGGCCGACGACGAGGAGCGCGCCCGCGCAGATCGCCCCGCCCGCGGCGAGCATGCGCGCGAGCCCGAGCAGGCGCACGAGATGGCCGACGAGGGCCGCGTAGATCAGCCCGCCCACCGCGAAGCCCGCGAGCGCGAGCCCCGCCTCGCGGGCGCCGCCCTCCCCGCGCGCCTCGATCAGCGGCGCGAGGTGCGGGAAGACCCCGAACACCGCGATCGCCTCCACGAAGACGGCGGCGAACAGCACCCGCGCCCGCGGATTGGCGATGATGCCGCGGTAGCGCACCAGCGCCTCGCCGAAGCGGGGGCGCTGCATCGGCTGCCGGTCGGCCCGGTCGAAGCCGAACACGGTCGCCGCGCAGCCGAGCGCGGCCATGCCGGCGGTGATGGCGAAGACGCCCCGCCAGCCGATCTCGCCCTCGATCAGGCCCGCGAAGGTCGAGCCCGTGAGCTGGCCGAGGATCACCGCCACGAGGAAGCGGCCGATGGCCACCTGGCGCACGGCGATCGCCACGCGGTCGCCGAGGATCGCGAGGGCCAGCGGGATCACGCCGCCCGCGGCCGCCCCCGCCAGCATGCGCAGGCCGAACAGCGCGTCGATCCCGGGCGCCGCCGCGCAGGCGGTGAGCGCCACGGCGAGGACGGCGAGGCAGGTGCTCATCACCCGCTCCTTGCCCAGCGCGTCGCCCACGGGCCCGAGCACGGGCTGGATCAGCGCGTAGGGCAGCGCGAAGGCGGTGGAGAGGAGCGCGACCCGGTGCGGATCGCTCGCGAGGTCGCGGGCCAGCACGCCGACCAGGGGCTCGACGGAGCGCAGGGCGAAGGTGCTGGCGAAGCCCGCCACCATCAGGATGCCGATGAGGCGCGCGGTGGACGAGGTCGGGGGCGAGGCTGTCATGGGATCGGAGGCACCGGCTCCGGCCGGGCGGCCCCGCGCGGGGCCGCCCTCCGGCGAAGGGATCCGCCGGAGGGCGGCGCTGCAACCGTTACGCGCAAGCCCGTGCCGAGGCCAGCCCGGCCGCGACCCGCGCGCCCGCGTCCCACCTCAGGCATCTGGAATGCCAAATACTTGATTTCGTCGAGAACAGGGCCGCACGTCAGGGAAATTGAACGGTCCGCCAAATAAAGTTCGATTGCCGCGCCGGCGTTGGTGAAGATAATTTGCCTCGGCGGTCCGCTCACGCCGGCACGAGAACCGTCCCTCCGGGTGTGGAAACCGGCGGGACCGGGACCGTCCGCGAGGTCCGGCCGGAAGGCCCGGCCCCGCCTCGCGCCGGACCCGAACGCCCGAAAGCCCCCGCCAAGAGGGGCGTCGGGTCAGGGGCAAGGGACGAGAAGCGCAACGCCCATGAAGAAGAACAAGGTCATCACCGCCGCGGAAGCGATCGCGCTGATCCGCGACGGCGACGTCGTGACGACGACGGGCTTCGTCCAGAGCTGCATCCCCGAATCGCTGCACGCGGCGCTGGAGGCGCGCTTCGTCGAGACGGGCGCGCCCCGCGACCTGACCCTGATCATGACCGCGGGCGCGGGCGACAGCAAAGGGCTCGGCACCGGAAGGCTTCACCACGACGGCCTGCTGCGCCGGGTGATCGCCGCCAATTTCGGGCGGATGCCGAAGGTGGCCCAGGCCGCGCAGGAGAACCGGATCCTCGGCTACAACCTGCCCCAGGGCGTGATCTCGCAGCTCTACCGGGCCTGCGCGGCCGGCCAGCCGGGCCTCTTCTCGAAGGTGGGCCTCAAGACCTATGTCGATCCGCGCCACGGCGGCGCGAAGGTGAACACCGTCACGAAGGACGACATCGTCAAGCTCGTCGAGCTCGATGGCGAGGAGTGGCTGTTCTACACCGCCACCAAGATCGACGTGGCCTTCATCCGCGGCACCTCGGCCGACCCGTCGGGCAACATCTGCGTGGCCAAGGAGGCCCTGACCCTCGACAACCTCGCCCAGGCCATGGCGGCGCGCAACAACGGCGGCCTCGTCATCGCCCAGGTGGAGCGGATCGTCGAGCAGGGCTCGATCCGTCCCAAGGACGTGCGCGTGCCCGGCATGCTGGTGGACTGCGTGGTGGTGGCCGAGCCCGAGATGCACCGGATGAACTACGGCGTGGTGCACGACGCCGCGCTCGCCGGCGAGATCCGGGTGCCGGTCACCGGCATCAAGCGGATGGCGCTCACCGAGCGCAAGATCATCGCCCGCCGCGCCGCCTTCGAGCTGCCGCCGAACGGCGTGGTCAATCTCGGCGTCGGCGCGCCGGAGGGCATCTCGTCGGTGGCCGCCGAGGAGCAGGTCACCCCCTACATCACGCTGACCACGGAGGCCGGGGCGGTGGGCGGCGTGCTCGCCTCCGGGTCGAGCTTCGGCGCGGCCACCAACGCCGACGCGATCATCGACCAGAACCAGATGTTCGACTTCTACGACGGCGGCGGCCTCGACATGACCTGCCTCGGCATGGCCGAGTGCGACGGCTTCGGCAACGTGAACACCAGCCGCTTCGGCGGGCGCCTCAACGGCTGCGGCGGCTTCATCAACATCTCGCAGAACGCCCGCAAGGTGGTCTTCGCCGGCACCTTCACGAGCGGCGGCCTCGTCACCCGCGTCGAGGAGGGGCGCCTGCGCATCGTGCAGGAGGGGCGCTCGCGCAAGTTCGTGGCGGAGGTGGAGCAGAACACCTTCAGCGGCCCCTACGCGCAGGAGCGGACGCAGCCGGTGCTCTACGTGACGGAGCGCTGCGTCTTCAACCTGACGCAGCGCGGCCTCGAACTGATCGAGGTGGCCCCCGGCATCGATATCGGCCGCGACATCCTCAACCACATGGATTTCATGCCGGTGATCGAGAACCCGATCCCGATGGACCTGCGCATCTTCCGCGAGGAGCCGATGGAGCTGCTCGCCGACCTCCTGAACCTCAACCTCGCCGAGCGGGTGAGCTACGACAAGGAGCGCAACCTGCTCTTCGTGAACCTGGAGGGCTGGCAGGTCCGCGGCCGCGGCGACATCGACGCCCTGCGCCAGGTGCTGGAGACCGCCTGCCTCAAGGCCGGGCAGAAGGTGAACTCGGTGGTGAACCACGACGGGTTCCGCATCCCCGAGAACCTCTACGACGACTATGCCGAGATGATCGAGTATCTCTGCACGTACCACTACCTGACGACGACGCGCTACGCGACGAGCGCCTTCCTGCGCCTGAAGATGCAGGAGGCCCTGCGCAAGCGCGGCCTCGCCCCCCACGTCTTCGAGCGCCGGGAGGAGGCGCACGCCTATCTCGAACAGGCGGGCGTCGATCTGGGCACCGGCGGCATCACCGCGTCGGCGGCGTAGGGCTCGGCCGGGATCAGGCCGGCCTCTCGACCCGGCGCACGGAGCCGGAGGCCGCGACGACGAGGTGGAGCGGGAAGCCCTTCGCCTCGGCCTCGCTCGCCGTGACGGCGACGAGGCTGGTGCCGGGCATCTCGGCGACAAGGGCCTCCACGGCGGGGGCGAGGCCGGCCTCGCGCAGCGCGGTCCAGTCGGCGGCCACCAGCATCTCCGGCCGGCGCAGCAGGGCGCGGGCGACCACCACGGCGGCCTGCTGGCGGGTGTCGAGGAGGCGCCCGCGGTTGCCCACCTGATAGTCGAGGCCGCGGCGGCGGATGCCGTCCTCCAGGCCGAACTCCCGCACCACCGCCCGGACCTCGGCGCGGATCTCCGCCTCGCCGCGGACCCGCTGCACGTCGATGCGGCCGAACAGGAGGTTGTCGAGGACGGAGCTGCGCGGGTTGATCCGGGCGACGTCGTAGGGGACGATCCCGCAGCCGTCCGGCCCGGCCAGCGCGTCCTGCACGAAGCCCCGCGCGCCGACGATGCGGGCCTCCAGGCTCGGCGTGAGCAGGCCGAGGCGCTGGCGCGGCTCGACATAGGGCATGGCGAGCGCCAGGAAGGCCGGCACGTCGGCGCGCCCCGGCAGGTCGTCCTGCCGGATCAGGGCGAGGCGCCGCTCCAGCCCCGGCAGGTCGTCGGGATCGACGAGGGAGAAGCGCCGCAGGAGCGGGTGACCGGGGGGCAGGTCGCGGAAGATCTCCGTGAGGGTGCGGGCGATCTGCACGCCCGTCCCCGTCAGCGTGTCGAGGAGATCCGCCCGGGCGAGGGCCTCGCGGAAGCGCGCGTCCGCGGCGAGCGCCGGCCCGAGCAGGGCGGGATCCTCGGGGATGCCGAAGAGCAGGTTCTCGGCCACGCTCGCCTGCGCGTTGTAGCTGCCCCGCGCGAAGGGGATGACGAGCTTGTCGAGGCCGGCGGCCTCGAAATGCTCGCGCAGGTGCGCCCGCGCCCGGATCATCCGCTGGCCGGCCTCCGTCTCGTGGGTGACGGAGCTGAGAGCGGAGAGGCCGAACCGGTAGAGATCCTCCTCCATGCCGAGCCGGCCGAGGAGGCGGAGCATGCGCCGGTCGAGGTCGTCGGCGTCGGCGACCCCGAGCGCCCGGTAGTCGATCCAGTTCTGCTCCACGCCCTCCACCGGGTTGCCGGTGCGCAGGGCCTCGGCGCGTCGGCCGCGCGGGGGCCCCTCCCCCGGCTGCGGGCGCCAGCGCAGGCCGTAGGCGAGGTTGTCGCGCAGCGAGCCGGGAAACAGGGTGGCCGCGGCGTCCACGTAGCCGATGCGCCGGGCGCGCGCCGCCTCGGACAGGCCCAGGAGATCGGTCCCCCCCGCCCGCAGGCTGCCGCCGTCCGGGCGCTCGCGGCCGGCGAGCGTCGCGGCGAACTGCCGGGCGAGCCCGCTCCCGGGCGAGACGACGGCGAGGCGCGCCGGCAGGGGGACGCTGAACGGGGTGAGCGTGACGGTGCGGCCCTCGCGGGCGTCCCGCAGGCCCAGCGCCGACGCCTCCAGGGGGCTGCCGAGACGGGGCGGGGTGCCCCCGTCGTCGCCGTCCATGGGCCGCAGCCGGTGCGGCGCGAAATGGGCGGCCACGGTCTCGTACTTCACCTCCACGTCGAGGCGCTGCTGGTCCCAGTCGATCAGTTCCTTGAGGGGCGGCGGCAGGTCCCGATAGGCGGCGAGCACCGCCACGAGCTGGCCGATATCGAGCTGGCCGCGGAGCGCGAACATGCCGCCGATCGCGTAGAACAGGAACGGCGTGACCTGGGCGAGCAGGTTGTTCAGGTACTTGACCGCGAACTTGCGCCGGTAGATGCGCAGGCGCAGGTCGTAGAGCCCGTGCAGCCGGCCGCCGATCTCGGCCCGCTCCCAGCGCTCGGTCCCGTTCGCGGTCACCGTGCCGAGCCCTTCGAGCACCTCGCCGACCCGTCCGGCGAGGTTGCGCGAGGCGAGCTGGCGGCGCCGGCTCAGCCGGATGATCTCCCGGCGCAGGCGCGGGATCACCACCATCTGCACGCCGACCATGCCGCCCGCCACGAGGCCGAGCCAGACGTTCTGCATCAGGATGAAGGCCAGCGCCGTGGCGGCCTGCGTGCCGAGGAAGGCCGGCACCACGAACGCGTCGCCGATGAAGGAGCCGATGGGCTCGACCTCGTCGCGGATGATGGTGGCGGTCTCGGAGGCCTTCACCTCGCCCTGCGCCTCGGGGGTGAAGCGCAGCATCAGGGCGAAGAGCTGGAAGCGCAGGCGCCGCAGCATGCGCTCGCCGAGGATGCCCTTCTGCAGGTTGATCCAGAACTTGAAGGCGCCGTTGACGAGGACGAGGGCGAGGAACAGCCCCGACAGGCCGAGCAGCAGTTCGAACCGCCCGAGCTCGAAGCCGGAGAAGAGCTGCGTCTCGCCGCCGCCGAGCCAGCGCGGCCAGTGCAGGGTGATGTCGAGGAAGGAGGCGGTGGCGTTGCCCTTCTCGAAGGCCTTGCCGGTGATGGCGTCGTTGACGATCCGCCGCGGCAGGTCGAGGGAGGCGAAGTAGAAGGGCAGCGAGGCGAGCACGACGAGGCAGATCGCCACCTGGTCGCGCTTCGAGTGGCGCCAGACGTAGCCGAACAGCTTCGGTTCGAGTTCGCGCATCGGGTCCCCAGCAAACGGCCGCGCGGAGCCTGGATCTCGGCGAATCCGCGCGAGCCCTTCTATCGCACCGCCGGGGCCTCCCGATCACCGGAAACCGGCACGCGGCGCGCGTGCCGCGCACAGGCAGGACACGCCCCGGCTGTGGCGCAACGGCCCAGGTTGTGCCAACAGGGGCCGCACTCCGGCTCGCGGAGAAGGCCCGTTGATCGCATCGCGCCCGTCACCCGCCCCGGCCGGTCCGCCCGAGCCCGCGCGCATCCTGATCTACAGCCACGACACGTTCGGGCTCGGCCATCTGCGCCGCTCGCGCACCATCGCCAACGCCATGGCCGCGGCCCTGGGCGCCCGGTCGGTGATCGTGTCCGGCTCGCCGGTGGCCGACCGCTTCAGCTTCGCCCCCGGCGTCTCGGCGGTGCGGCTGCCCCCCGTGACCAAGCGGGCCGACGGGAGCTACGCGAGCCTCGATCCCGAGCGGCCCCTCGCCGACACGGTGGCCGAGCGCAGCGCGATCATCGCCGGGACCGCGGCGGCCTACCGTCCGCATCTCGTGCTGGTGGACAAGGAGCCCACGGGCTTCCACGGGGAGATCCTGCCGGCCCTCGAACAGGCGGCCGCCGCCGGCGCCCGGCTGGTGCTCGGCCTGCGCGACGTCCTCGACGACCCCGCCCGCCTCGCGCCCGAATGGGACCGCAAGGGGGCGGCGGCGGCGCTGGCCCGCCTCTACGACGAGGTCTGGGTCTACGGCGTGCCGCGCATCCACCGGCCGCTCGCCGGGCTCGGCCTCGCCCCGGAGATCGAGGCGCGCCTGATCTATACGGGCTACCTGCGCCGGGACCTGCCGGCGCCGCGCCCGAACCGGCCCTGGCCGGCGCTCGCCGAATCGCCCTTCTTCCTGGTCACGCCGGGGGGCGGCGGCGACGGGGCGGCGCTGATCGACTGGGTGATCGCGGCCTACGAGGCGGATCCGGGCATACCGCTCCCGGCGCTGATCGCCTTCGGCCCCTTCCTCGCCCCCGAGGCGCGGGCCGCCTTCCTGGCGCGGATCGCGCGCCTGCCGGGGCGGCTCTCGGCCATCACCTTCGACAGCGAGATCGAGCTCCTGATGCAGCGGGCGGCCGGCCTCGTGGCCATGGGGGGCTACAACACGTTCTGCGAGATCCTCTCCTTCGACAAGCGCGCCGTGCTGGTGCCGCGCACCGCCCCGCGCCGGGAGCAGGAGATCCGCGCCCGCGCCGCCGAGGCCCTCGGCCTCGTGCGCGTGCTCACCGATGCGGAGGATCCCGCGCCCCTGCGCATGGCCGCGGCCCTGCGCGCGCTCCCCGAGCAGCCCGAGCCGTCGCGGATGGTGGTGCCCGGGCTCCTCGACGGGCTCGACGCCATCGCGGGCCGGGTGCGGGACCTCCTGGCCGGTACGCGGCCCCCCGCCCGCCTGCGCGCGGCGGCCCGGTGAGCGCACCCCGCAGCGCCGCGCCCCGCATCGCCGTGGTGGTGAAGGGCTATCCGCGCCTGTCCGAGACCTTCATCGCGCAGGAGCTTCTGGCCCTCGAGGCGCGCGGCCTGGACCTTGCGATCTGGTCCCTCCGCCGGCCCACCGACGGGGCGCGCCACCCGATGCACGCGCGGATCGCCGCGCCGGTGGCCTACCTGCCCGAATACCTGCGGGACGATCCCGGCCGCGTCCTGTGCGGCCTCGCCGCGGCCATCCGCCGGCGGCGCTTCCTGCCCCTTCTGGCGGTGTTCGCACGGGATCTCGCGCGCGATCCCACCGCCGCGCGCCTGCGCCGCCTCGGGCAGGCCCTGGTGCTCGCCCGCGAGTTGCCGGCGGAGACCGCGCATCTCCACGTCCATTTCCTGCACAGCCCGGCGAGCGTCGCCCGCTACGCGGCCCTGCTGAGCGGGCGGCGGTGGAGCTTCTCGGCCCACGCCAAGGACATCTGGACCACGCCGGACTGGGAGCTCGCCGAGAAGCTCGGCGACGCGGCCTGGGGCGTGACCTGCACCCGCGACGGGCTCCACCGGCTCCGGAGCCTGCTGCCGGAGGCGGCGGCGTCCCGAGCCGAGGATCCGGAGCGCGTCGCGCTCGCCTATCACGGGCTCGACCTCACCCGCTTCCCCGCCCCGCCGCCCCCGAGACCGCCCCGCGACGGCAGGGACCCGGCCGATCCCCTGCGCCTCCTCTGCGTCGGCCGGCTCGTCGCCAAGAAGGGGCACGACGATCTGCTGGCGGCGCTGGCCGCCCTGCCCCCGGCCCTGCACTGGCGCCTCGACCTCGTGGGCGGCGGCGAGCTGCGCGCCGAGATCGAAGCGCGGGTGGCGGGCCTCGGCCTCTCCGAGCGCGTCGCCTTCCACGGCGCCCTGGCCCAGCCGGCGGTCGTCGCCGCCATGCGCGCGGCCGACCTCTTCGTGCTGCCCGCCAAGCAGGCCGCGGGGGGCGACCGCGACGGCCTGCCCAACGTGCTGATGGAGGCGGCGAGCCAGGAACTGCCGATCCTCGCCACCGCCTTCGCCGGCACGCCGGAATTCATCGCCGACGGCACCCACGGCGTCCTCGTCCCGCCGGGCGCCCCCGACCGGCTCGCCGCCGCCCTGGCGCGGCTCGCCGGCGACCCGGCCCTGCGCCGCCGCCTCGCCGCCGCTTCCCGCGCCCGCCTCCTCGGGGCCTTCGCGATGGAGGCGGGCATCGCGCTCATCGCCGGGCGCCTCGGCGCCAGCGCCGGGCTCGCGCCGCCCGCCCCCGTGCCGGTATCGGAGACGGAGGCCTGCCCGTGCGGGTGCTGATCGCCGTCACCCACCTCCTCGGCGCAGGCCATCTCACGCGCGCGGCGGCCCTGGCCCGGGCGCTCGCGGCGGCGGGGCACGCGGTGACACTGGCGAGCGGCGGGGCGCCCGCGCCCCTGGTGCGCCTCGACGGGGTGCGCCTCGTCCAGCTCGAACCGCTGCACGTGCGGGGCACCGCCTTCTCGGACCTGCGCGACGCGGCGGGGGAGGAGGCTGCGCCCGCGCTCCTGGCGCGGCGTCGGGACACCCTCCTCGAGGCCCTGCGGGCGAGCGCGCCCGACATCCTCGTCACCGAGCTCTTTCCCTTCGGCCGGCGCGCCCTCGCCGACGAGTTCCTCGCCCTCGTCGCGGCGGCCCGCGCCCGGGAGCCCCGCCCGCTGATCCTCGCCTCGGTCCGCGACATCCTCGTCGCTCCGGGGAAGCCCGAGCGGGTGGCGCAGGCCCATGCCCGGGTGGCGGACCTCTACGACGCCGTCCTCGTCCACGGCGACCCGGCCCTCGCAACCCTCGACGCCTCCTGGCCGGTGGATGCCGGCCTCGCGGCGCGCCTGCGCTATACCGGATACGTGGACGAGGGGCCGGCCGCGGCGCCCGCGGCGCGGGCCGGCACCCTGGTCTCGGCGGGCTCGAGCGCCGCCGGGCTCGACCTGCTGGCCACCGCCTGCGCGGCGGCGCGGCAGCGGCCGGATCTCGGCTGGCGCATCCTGGCGGGCGGCGGCGTGCCGGAGGCGGCGTTCCGGCGCCTC
Organism: Methylobacteriaceae bacterium; assembly: GCA_947444195.1. Lineage (GTDB taxonomy): Bacteria > Pseudomonadota > Alphaproteobacteria > Rhizobiales > Beijerinckiaceae > Methylobacterium. The sequence continues at coordinate 60,809 of CANEZL010000021.1, forward strand.
CGGACGGGGCTGGCCCCGGGCATGCTGGAGCGCGCCCGGCCGGATTACCGGGCGCTTCTCGCGCGCAGCGCCGTCTCGGTCAGCGCCTGCGGCTACAACACGGCGGTGGACCTCCTCGCCACGGGGACGCGGGCGGTGCTGGTGCCCTTCGAGGCGGGCCGCGAGACCGAGCAGCGCCTGCGCGCCGAGCGCCTCGCCGCCCGCGGGCTCGCGCGGATCCTGCCCGAGGCCGCGCTCGATCCCGCTTCCCTGATCGCCGCCGTCGAATCCGTCCGGACCGGTCCCGAACCGCCGGCCCACGGCATCCGCCTCGACGGCGCCGCCCGCAGCGTGGCGCTGATGGAGGCGATGGCCGCGGCGGGCCGCGGCGGGAAGGCCACCGGCCCGGACCTCGCGGCCCTGCGCGAGGCCCTCGACCGGCAGGCGGCGCTGGGGCGCCGCGTCACGGTCTGGTGGCGGGACGACGACGCCTGCGCGGCGAGCCCGGCCCTCGACCGGCTCCTGGCGCTCGCGGCCGCGGCGGGCGTGCCCCTCATGCTGGCGGCGATCCCGGCGCGCCTGCAGGCTTCCCTCGGGCGGCGCCTCGCCGGCTGCGCGGGCATCGCGCTCGCCGTGCACGGCCTCGCCCACGCGAACCACGCCCCGCCGGGCGCCAAGCCTGCCGAGTTCGGCCCGCACCGCGCCCGCGCCCTCCTGCGGGCCGAGGCGGGCGAGGCCCTGGCCCGCGCCCGCGCCGGCCTGCCCGAGGAAAGCCTGCTCCCGGTCTTCGTGCCTCCCTGGAACCGGATCGCGCCGGACCTCGCGGCGGACCTGCCGGGCCTCGGATATGCCGGGCTCTCGGCCGCCCCCGGCGCCGTCGCGGACGCCGCCCTCGTGCGCCACGACCCTACCTTCGTGCGCCACGACGCCACCTTCGATCCGGTAGACTGGCGGGGCACCCGCTCCCTGCGCCCCCTCGCCTCCCTGATCCCCGACCTCGCCCGGCAGGTGGAGGCGGGCGGGCCGGTCGGCCTGCTCACGCATCACCTCGCCCACGACGCGGCGCTCTGGTCCTTCCTCGAAGCCCTCCTCCCCCTGCTGGCCGGGCATCCGGCGGTGACGTTCGCCGACCCGCGACACCTGTTCGCGCGGGGGCCGGTGGACGCGCAGGCCCCGCCGTGCTCGACTGTCCGTCAGGGCGCGAGGGTTCCGTGACGCCGCTCCTCTCGATCCGCGACCTCCGGGTCGCCTTCCGCACCGAGGCCGGTCCGTTCGAGGCCGGCTCTCTCGATGTCCTGCACGGCCTCTCCCTCGACGTGGCGCGCGGGCGCACCCTGGCGCTGGTCGGCGAATCCGGCTCCGGCAAGTCGGTGACGGCGCAAGCGATCCTGCGCATCCTGCCGCGCGCCGCCGCGATCACCGGCGGGCGGATCCTGTTCGAGGGCCGGGACCTCGCCGCCCTGCCCGCGGACGGCGCCGAGATGCGCCGCCTGCGCGGGCAGCGCGTCGCGATGATCTTCCAGGAGCCGATGAGCTGCCTCTCGCCCCTGCACACGGTGGGCGATCAGATCGGCGAGGCCCTGCGCATCCATACCGGCGCCTCCGCCCGCGAGGCCGAGGCCCGCACCCGCGAGGCTCTGGCCCATGTGGGCTTCCCGGACCCCGCGCGGGCCCTGCGGACCTACCCGTTCGAACTGTCCGGCGGCTTGCGCCAGCGCGCGATGATCGCCATGGCGATCATCCTGAAGCCGGCGCTGCTCGTGGCCGACGAGCCGACCACGGCGCTGGACGTGACCACCCAGGCCCAGATCCTGGCCCTTCTAGCACGGCTCCAGGCCGAAACCGGCATGGGCATCCTGCTCATCACCCACGATCTCGGCGTGGTCGCCAACATGGCCGACGACGTGGCCGTGCTCTATCGCGGGCGCCTCGTGGAGGCGGGCCCCCGCGCGGCGGTGCTGCGCGCCCCCGGCCACCCCTATCTGCGCGCGCTGCTGCACGCGGTGCCGCGCTTCGACATGGCGCCGGGGGAGCGCCTGACGCCGATCCGCCCGGCCCGCGCCGCGATCCCGGCGGGACACGCGCCCGCGCCGCGATCCGGGCCGATCCTGCAGGTGCAGGGCGTCTCGAAGACCTTCACCCTGCGCGCCGCCCGCGGCCTGTGGGCGGCCCCGCGCCTCGTCCGGGCCGTCGCCGACGTCTCCCTGACGCTGCCGGCCGGGCGCACCCTCGGCCTCGTCGGCGAATCGGGCTCGGGCAAGACCACAGTCGCCAAGATCGTCATGCGCGGGCTGGCGCCCGATTCCGGACGCGTCCTGTTCGACGGCGGCAGCGGCCCCCGGGACGTCCAGGCGCTGACGGGCGGCAACCTCTTCGCCTATCGCCGCGCGGTGCAGTTCGTCTTCCAGGACCCCTACGGCTCGCTCGATCCGCGCATGAGCGTGCGCCAGATCCTGCACGAGCCCATGGAGATCCACGGCATCCCCAGGGCGGTGCGCCGCGCGCGGGCCCGCGAACTCCTGGCGATGGTGGGGCTGGAGGCCGACGCCCTCGCGCGCTTCCCGCACGCCTTCTCCGGCGGGCAGCGCCAGCGCATCGGCATCGCCCGCGCCCTGGCCCTGGAGCCGCGCCTCCTCGTCCTCGACGAGCCGGTCTCGGCGCTGGACGTCTCGGTCCAGGCGCAGATCCTGAACCTGCTGAAAGACCTCCAGGCCGCGCTCGGCCTCAGCTACCTCATCGTCTCCCACAACCTCGCGGTGATCGACTACATGGCCGACACGATCAGCGTGATGGCGCGCGGGCGCATCGTTGAGGAAGCCCCCCGCGCCGCCCTGTTCCGCGCGCCAGCCCACCCCTACACCCGGGCGCTGCTCGCCGCGGTGCCGGATCCGAGCCTCGACCATCCCCTGGATTTCGCGGCCGTCACCGGCGACCATTCGGACCCCGCCTGCTGGCCGGCCCCCTACCGCCTCGCCCCAGAGGAGGCGGGGGCGATGGTGGAGATCGCCCCCGGCCACCGCGTCCGCCACGGCGCGGCCGATACCCGGCAGGCCGCCTGATGGCCGTGCCGATGGAGCGCCTGCGCCGCCGCCTGCTCGGGCCGCTCTTCGACCGGCTCGGCTACGACCTCGTGCCGGCCACGCCCGACTGGGCGCACCGGCCGCTCTCCCAGCCCGAGGTGGACCGCCTCCTCGACGCGGCGACGGCCCGGCTCGGTGCCGATCTCGAGGCCGCCGGCCTCGCCGGTCCGCCGGACCTCAGCGCCCTCGTCGCGGAGTTCTGGGCGCTGATCCCCAACGCGCCCGTGCGGCAGCGGCGCGGCGGCAGCGGCTTCAACGGCGCCCTCCAGCTCTTCGTGCTGATGCGGGTGCTGGAACCGGACTTCGTCATCGAATCCGGGGTGTTCCGCGGCCTCACCACCTGGGTGATCCGGCAGGCCCGCCCCGAGGCGGCGATCTTCTGCCACGACCCCGACCTCTCGGGCCTGCGCTACCGCGACGCCCGCGCCCGCTACTGCGACCGCGACTGGTCGGCGGCCGACTGGTCCGGCCTCGATCCGCGCCGGACGGTGGCCTTCTTCGACGACCACGTGGCGCAGGCCCGCCGCGTGGCGGAGGCGCGCGAGCGCGGCCTGACCCGCCTCGTCTTCGACGACGACGCCTGCGCCCACCGCATCCACGCCCATGGCGGGCCGGCCCACCCGACCATCGCCATGGTCCTGGAGAGGCGCGCCTCCCCCGAGCCGATCCGCTGGCAGCGCAACGGCCGGATCTTCGAGCAGCCGGCCGCCGACCCGCTCCTGCGCCGCGCCGCCCGGCTGATCGCCCGCGCCCACGCCTTCGACGACCTGCACCGGGCCACGGGCTACGCCCCCGCCCGGCTGACCTACGTGCAGCTCCACCCGGAGAGCGGGGCATGAGCGAGGCGGTCTCCGGCGTCTCCCGCCGCGCCCTCCTGCTCGGCCTCGGCGCGGCCCTGCTGCCCGGCACGGGGCGGGCCGAGGAGCCGGCGGACGCGACCGCAGTGGTCGACCTCGCCGCGCGCGGGCGCCGCACCGGCACGGCGGGCGGCAGCATCCGCACCCTGATCGCGAAGGCGCGGGACGTGCGATACCTCTCGGTCTACGGCTACACCCGCCTCGTCGGCTACGACGCCGCCCTCGCTCTGAAGCCCGACGTGCTGGAGGCGGTGGAGGTCGCGGGCGGGCGCTTCACCTTCCGCCTGCGCGCCGGCCACCGCTGGTCGGACGGGGCGCCCTTCACGGCGGAGGATTTCCGCTACTACTGGGAGGACGTCGCCAACGACCGCGACCTCAGCCCCGGCGGCCCGCCCGATTTCCTCCTCGTCGACGGGCGCCCGCCCGCGGTGAGCTTTCCGGATCCGCGCACGGTGGTCTACGCCTGGGAGCGGCCGAACCCGCGCTTCCTGCCCGCGCTCGCCGCCCCGCGCGACCCGCTGATCTACCGCCCGGCCCACTACCTGAAGCCGTTCCATCCCCGCTATGCCGGCCGCGAGGCCGCGGACGCCGCCGCCAAGGCGCAGAAGCTGCGCGGCTGGGCCGCCCTGCACAACCGCCTCGACGACAACTACGAGTTGAACAACCCCGACTGCCCGACGCTGCAGGCCTGGCGCCCGCGCACGCGGGCCCCGGCCACCCGCTTCGTCTTCGCGCGCAACCCGCATTATCACCGGGTCGATCCCGCGGGCACGCGCCTGCCCTATCTCGACGCCGTCCTGATGGACGTGGCCTCCACCGGCCTCCTCGTCGCCAAGACCAACGCGGGCGAGGCCGACCTGATGTTCCGCGGACTCGCCATGAACGACATCCCGAGCCTGCGGGAGGGCGAGCGGGCGCACGGCTACCGCACCCATCTCTGGCCCCTGGCCCGGGGCTCCGAACTCGCCCTCTACCCCAACCTGACGACGCAGGATCCCGGCTGGCGGGCACTCAACCGCGATGTCCGCTACCGCCGGGCGCTGTCGCTGGCCATCGACCGGCGCACCCTCAACAACACCCTGCTCTTCGGCCTCGGCACCGAGGGCAACGACACGATCATCCCCGAGAGCCCCCTCTACGAGCCGGCCTTCCGCACGCTCCACGCGGCCTACGAGCCGGCGGAGGCCGGGCGCCTCCTCGACGCGGCGGGTCTCGCCCGCCGGGACGGGTCCGGCATCCGCCTGATGCCGGACGGGCGCCCCGTCGAGATCGTGGTGGAGAGCGACGGCGAGGCGGGCCTCGTCCTCGACGGGCTGCTCCTCATCGCCGAGTTCTGGCGCGAGGTGGGCCTGCGCCTCGTGGTGAAGCCGCAGGAGCGGACGAACCTGCGCCGCCGTTCCGTCGCCGGCCTCACCGTGATGGTGGCCGCCCAGGGGCTCGACCTCGCGGTGCCCACCGCGATCATGCCGCCGACCGAGCTCAGCCCCTTCCAGCCCGACCACTACGCCTGGCCGCGCTGGAGCCAGAACCTCGAGACCCGCGGGGCGGCGGGGGAGCCCTGCGACGTGCCCGAGGTCGAGGCCCTGATCGCCCTCGACCGGGAATGGCGCGCCGGCGCCGATCCCGAGCGGCAGGGCGCAATCTGGCGCACGATGCTGCGCAACCACGCGGAGAACCAGTGGGTCATCGGCACCGTGGCCGGCGCCCTGCAGCCGGTGGTGGCGGCCACGGGCCTCGCCAACTTGGCCGACCGCGCCCTCTATTCCTGGGACCCCACCGCGATGATCGGCGTCCAGCGCCTCGACGAGATCTTCTGGGACAAGGCGGCGGCGCGGAGCGCGGCGGCGCGATGATCGTCCTCCTCCTGCGCCGCCTCGCCACCGTGGCCCTGACGCTTCTGGCGATCTCGGCGCTGGTCTTCTTCGTGATCAAGCTGCCGCCGGGGGACTTCCTCTCGAACCGCATCATGGAGCTGCGCGCGGGCGGCGAGGCCGCTTCGATCGCCAAGGCGGAACTCCTCATCCGGCAATACGGCCTCGACCGGCCGGTCTTTCAGCAATACCTGATGTGGGTCGGCCTGATGCCGGGCCCGGCGGGCTATTCCGGGCTGCTCCAGGGCGACTGGGGCTGGTCCTTCGAGTACGACCGGCCGGTGGCCGAGGTGGTGGGCGACGCCCTCTGGCTGACCCTCGTGGTCAACCTCGCCGCCCTCGTCTTCGTCCACGTGGTCGCGATCCCGATCGCCCTGTACTCCGCCACGCACCGCCATTCGCTCGGCGACGCCGTGGTGACGGTGCTGGGCTATGTGGGCCTCGCCGTGCCGGGCTTCCTCCTCGCCCTCATCCTCCTGTTCTACGCCAACCGCTGGTTCGGCCTCTCCATCGGCGGGCTCTACGACGCCGGCTTCACCGGCAGGCCCTGGGACCGCGACAAGATCGCCTCGCTGCTCGCCCATCTCGTCGTGCCGACCCTGGTGATCGGGCTCGGCGGCACCGCGGCGATGATCCGGCGCATGCGCGCCAACCTGCTGGACGAACTGGCCAAGCCCTACACCGTCACCGCGCGCGCCAAGGGCCTGCCGCCGATGCGGGCGCTGCTGAAATACCCGTTCCGGATGTCCCTGAACCCCTTCGTGGCCGATATCGGCAACCTGCTGCCGCACCTCGTCTCGGGCTCCGTCCTCGTCTCCCTGGTGATGAGCCTGCCCACCGTCGGCCCGCTCCTGCTGGAGGCGCTGCGCAGCCAGGACCAGTTCATGGCGGGCTTCATCCTGATGTTCGTGGCGGCGCTGACCGTGTTCGGCATGCTGGTCTCGGACCTCGTCCTCGCCTGGCTCGACCCGCGCATCCGGATGGGCGCCCGGTGAGGGCCGGCCACTTCGTCGATCCGGCCCCCTTCGATCCGGAGGCGGCGGTCGCGGGGACGGGCGAGGCGGTCTCGGCCCGGCGCCTGTTCCTGCGCCGCTTCCTCCGGCACCGCCTTGCCGCGGTCTCTGGCCTGATCCTGCTCGCCCTCTACGCCGCGGTGCCCTTCGTGGAATGGCTCGCGCCCTACGGGCAGGCCCGGCGCAACGGCGATTTCCTGCACGCGCCGCCGCAGGGGGTGCACCTCTTCCACGAGGGCCGCTTCCTCGGCCCCTTCGTCTACCCCTACCGGGCGCAGCTCGACCTCGAGACCTTCCGGCGCGACTACGTGAGCGACACGGGCCGGCCGCTCCCCTTGCGCTTCCTCTGCCGAGGCGACGCCTATCACTGGCTCGGCCTGATCCCGGGCGAGCATCACCTCGTCTGCCCGCCGGAGGGGGGCACCCTGTTCCTGCTCGGCACCGACCGGCTCGGGCGCGACATCCTCTCGCGCCTCGTCTACGGCACCCGCATCTCCCTCGTCATCGGGCTCGTGGGCGTCGCCATCTCCTTCGCGCTCGGCCTCTTCTTCGGCGGGCTCGCCGGCTATTTCGGGGGCGTGGTCGATGCCGCCGTGCAGCGCCTGATCGAGCTGGTGCGGGCACTGCCCGAACTGCCGCTCTGGCTCGCCCTCTCGGCGGCGCTCCCGCCGAGCTGGAGCCCGCTCTGGGTCTTCTTCGGCATCACCCTGATCCTCGGCCTCCTCGACTGGCCGGGGCTGGCGCGGGCCGTGCGCGGCAAGCTCCTGGCGCTGCGCGAGGAGGATTTCGTGGCCGCCGCCGAGCAGATGGGCGCCTCCCCCGCCCGCGTGATCGCCCGCCACCTGATCCCGAACTTCATGAGCCACCTCATCGCCTCGGCGACGCTCGCGATCCCCGGCATGATCCTCGGCGAGACCGCCCTCTCCTTCCTGGGGCTCGGCCTGCGCCCGCCGGTGACGAGCTGGGGCGTGCTCCTCAACGAGGCGCAGAACCTCGCGGCCGTCCAGCTCTACCCCTGGCTGCTCCTCCCCGTCGTGCCGGTGCTCGTCACCGTGCTCGCCTTCAACTTCCTGGGCGACGGCCTGCGCGACGCCGCCGACCCCTACCATTGAGACCGGACCCATGGACGACCTCGCCCGCGCCCTGACGGAGCGCACGGCCACGATCGGCGTGATCGGCCTCGGCTATGTCGGCCTGCCCCTGGCGCTCGCCGCCGTGGGCGCCGGCTTCCCGGTGATCGGCTTCGACATCAATCCGGAGCGCGTGGCCCGCATCAACGCGGGCGAGCCGGTGATCGGCCATCTCGACACGGCGGCCCTGGGCGCGGCCCGCGCCACCGGCCGCTTCCGCGCGAGCACCGACATGGCGGAGCTCGCCCTGCCCGACGCGATCCTGATCTGCGTGCCGACGCCGCTGACCCCCCAGCGCGAGCCGGACCTCTCCTACATCCGCGCCACGGGGGCCGACATCGCGCGGGTGCTGCGGCCCGGCCAGCTCGTCGTGCTCGAATCGACCACCTGGCCCGGCACCACCGTGGAGGTGCTCAAACCCATCCTCGAAGCCGCCGGCCTGCGCAGCGGCGCGGATTTCTTCCTCGCCTTCTCGCCCGAGCGGGAGGACCCCGGCAACCGCACCCACACGCTCGGCACCGTGCCGAAGGTGGTGGGCGGCGACGGTGCGGCGGCCCTCGCCCTCGCCGAGCGCCTCTACGGCGCCGTCGTGACCCGCACGGTGCCGGTCTCCTCCACGGCGGTGGCCGAGGCGGTGAAGCTCACCGAGAACATCTTCCGCGCCGTCAACATCGCCCTCGTGAACGAGCTGAAGGTCGTCTACGACGCCATGGGCATCGACGTCTGGGAGGTGATCGAGGCCGCCGCCACCAAGCCGTTCGGCTACATGCCCTTCCAGCCGGGCCCGGGCCTCGGCGGCCACTGCATCCCGATCGATCCGTTCTACCTGACCTGGAAGGCGCGCGAGTTCGACGTCGCCACCCGCTTCATCGAGCTCGCGGGCGAGGTGAACCGCATGATGCCGCGCTACGTCGTCGAGCGCCTCGCCGAGGCCCTCGACCGGCGCCACGGCCGTCCGCTCTCGGGTGCCGAGATCCTGATGATCGGCGTCGCCTACAAGCGCAACCTCGACGACATGCGCGAGAGCCCGGCCCTGAAGCTGATCGCGCTGCTGGAGGCGCGCGGCGCCCGCGTGACCTACCACGACCCCTTCGTGCCCGAGATCCCGCCGAGCCGGGCCTATCCGGACCTCGCCGGCCGCCCCTCGGTGGCGCTCACCCCCGATCGCCTGCGCGCCTGCGCCGCCGCCCTCATCGTCACCGACCACGACGCCGTCGACTACGCCCTGGTGGTGGCCAACGCCCCCCTCGTCGCCGACACCCGCAACGCCTGCGCCCGCGCCGGCCTCGGCGCGGCCACCATCCTGAAGTGCTGAAGCCCCGATCCGGAAAAAAGCGCGCCTTCCCTCTCCGGTCCCGCCAAAACCCGATTGACGCCGCCCGCCCGACCCCATACACGCACCCCACACCGCCGGAAACGGACGGTTGCCCAGGTGGCGGAATTGGTAGACGCGCTGGTTTCAGGTACCAGTCTCGCAAGAGGTGAAGGTTCGAGTCCTTTCCTGGGCACCAATTCACTGAGCTTCGCCACCAGCTCAGATACTTAAGCCGGGACAAGATGTTGCGCTGAGCCGACCGTGCTACAACGGCGTGCTACAGATGCGGTTTCGGCTCGTACGCCCCTTGAAGCGCAGCGACTCCTCCTTCCCTCAGTTCACGCAGCGCATCCCCGCTGACGTGCGCCATCTCGCGGTCGGCCGGACGCTTACCGTGCCGCTCGGCTCCGAGACGCTGCGCATCGCCATCACGCCCACGATGGCCAGTATCCGGTTCTCCCTGCGGACGCAGGATCGGAGCGAGGCGAAGGCCCGGCACGGGCAGGCCGCGGCAGCGGTAGAAACCTTCTTCGAGGCGCTGCGGAAGGGGCGAGTGGTTGATCTCGATCACCGCCAAGCCACGGCGCTTGCGGGCGACCTCTACCGGACTTGGGCCGATGGCGGGGCGGATCGAACCACCTCCGTCACCCATACGCCGCAAGGGTGGGTACGTGACCGGAGCGCCCCGGAGGAAGAGCGTGCGGGCTTCGAGGCAGCCGTGGCGAGGCTTGATGCCGCCACCGAGTCCGGCGAGCCCGCCGACCTGGAGCGGGACTTCGGGCCGCTGGTAGACCGCCTTCTCCTCCGCCGCGGTATTGCCAGCGTCGATGCCCACACTCGCCCCCTCTTGCTCGACACCTTCGCCAGGGCGCTACGGGACGCCTTCGAGAACCGGAAGCGCAACGCTGAGGGAGATTACAGCCCGGACCCGAAGGCAGCCCGCTTCCCAGCCTGGCAGCCACCCGCCAAGCCCGAGCCCACAAAGACCGCCCCCTATGCTGGGAAGACCCCCCTCACCAGCCTGGTGTCAGACTGGTGGGCCGAGCGCAGCGCCGCCGGCCTGAAGCCAAGCACGCACGAGAGCTATCGCAATACGATGGCTGCCCTCGTGGCCTACCTGAAGCACGATGATGCCGGCCGGGTGACGGTGGATGATGTGCTCGGGTTCAAAGACCACCGGCTCACCACCATCAACCCGCGGACTGGCAAGGCGCTCACAGCGAAGACCGTTCGGGACAGCGACTTGGCTGGCCTGAAGGCAATCTTCGAGTGGGCTGTGGCCAACCGGAGAATGGCGAGCAATCCGGCCAAGGAGGTGCGCCTGCGGCTCGGCAAGGCCCGCAAGGTCCGCTCCAAGGGCTTCACCGATGCAGAAGCTCGGGCGATCCTCACCGCGGCCCTGGCGCATACGGGCGGCAACGAGCGCCCTCAAACCGCTGCCGCCAAGCGGTGGGTGCCGTGGCTCTCCGCCTATACGGGCGCTCGGGTGGGAGAGCTGGCGCAGCTCCGCAAGGAAGACCTCCGGCGCGAGGGCCCGCACTGGCTCATCACGATCACGCCCGAGGCGGGCACGGTGAAGACCAACGAGGCTCGCGAGGTGGTCCTGCACTCGCACCTCATCGAGCTGAGTTTTCCGGAGTTCGTCGCGAAGGCGCCTCCAGGCCACCTGTTTCTGAGGCCCGCGAAGGACGGCGATGTGCTCGGCCCGTTGCAGGGCGTGAAGAACCGCCTCTCGGAGTTCGGCAGGTCCATCGTCAGCGACCCGAACGTCGCCCCGAACCATGGCTGGCGGCACCGCTTCAAGACGGTGGGCATCGAGGCCGGGATGGGCGACCGGGTGGTGGATGCGATCCAGGGGCATGCCCCGCGGACGGCTGGCGACCGCTACGGCGAGGTAACGGTGAGGGCCATGGCGGCGGCCATCGAGAAGCTGCCGAGGATTGAGGTGGCTGAAGCCTCGACTAACCAGAGGGGTCACACATTTCTCAGGCCATACGTGACACGCGGGACCAGAGTTTCCCCCCTATGGCCTGGCCCGGCGGCCCTCTAGGGTGCGGCGAGGCTGGGGCTCTCCCTCCTCCGGCTCGCGGCTTCGGGCCGGCAGGATGCTGACCTTGCGGGGGCGGAAGGATGCGGCGGCCGGTCCTTCCGGTTTGCACCACCGTCCCTTCGTACCTGAAGGACGGACAGCGCGGTCCTTCGGGTCTGGCGGGGAGGCGGACCCCGGACCACTTCACGGTAGCCCCGCCCTTCCCTCGCCATGTCGTTTCACATCGACGGACGTTGATGGGTATTGACACAGGCTCATCGGGGACTCAGCTTTAGGCGAGCGCCACCGAGGGCCGCCCTCATGACCACCTACGTTGCCTACTGCCGCGTGAGCACCGACAAGCAGGGCCGCTCCGGGCTCGGCCTGGAGGCGCAGCAGACCGCCATCCAAGCCCACCTCCGACCGGGAGACACCCTGCTCCAGCCGCCCTACGTGGAGGTGGAGAGCGGCAAGCGGTCGGATCGGCCTCAGCTCCTGGCTGCCATAGAGCGGTGCCGCAGGACCGGCGCCACGCTCCTCATCGCCAAGTTGGACCGGCTGGCCCGCAACGTGGCCTTCATCTCGAACCTGATGGAGAGCGGGGTGGAGTTCGAGGCGGTGGACTTCCCGAAGGCCAACCGGCTCACGGTCCACATCCTCGCCGCTGTGGCCGAGCACGAGGCCAAAATGATCTCCGAGCGCACCAAGGCCGCCCTGGCGGCTGCCAAGCGCCGCGGGAAGCAGCTCGGCGGGGATCGCGGCTACCGGCCAGCAGCGCCGCCCTCAGCGCAGGACGTGGCCAAGGCGACGGCGGTGCGGCAGCTCAAAGCCGACCACAAGGCTTTCGGCGTGCTGCCGGTCTTGGAGCGGCTTCAGGCGGACGGCGTGGATAGCCTGAACGCCCTGGCTAAGCGGCTCAACGAGCTGGGCCACGAGACGCCGCGCGGTGGCGCCTGGACGGCGACGGCGGTGAAGCGGGCCCTGGCCCGGGTGGCGTAGGGCTCCGGCTGCCCATAGGATCGGCGCAGCATTCCTTCCCTCGCCTCATCCCCGCACAGGTGGCGCCATGCTCCCGAAGCCTATCGACGGGCTGACCTTCAACGACGTGGCGGCGATGGTGGAGGCAGGCGGTCTCCGCGAAGGCCGCACGCTAGACCTGAAGCAAGCCCCGGTGGGCGGCAGGGATGATGATAAGAAGGAGTTCTTGGCTGACGTTTCCGCCCTCGCCAACACGGCCGGCGGTGACATCGTGTTCGGCCTCACGGAGGCTCAGGGCGAGGCTACGGGTGCGCCCGGCATCGAGCTAGCAGACCCGGACGCGGAGGTCTTGCGCCTGGAGAGCATCCTGCGAACCGGCCTGGAGCCGCGCCTGCCCCGCGTAGAGCTGCGGTGGCTGCCGGGACCAGACGGCAAGGGGCTCCTGATCCTCCGGGCGCCACGAAGCTACCTAGGACCGCATCGGGTGACCTTCCGAGGCCACGGGCACTTCTACGGCCGGACCAATGCCGGGAAGACCTCCATGGACGTGGGCGAGCTGCGGGCCGCCTTCCTGGCAACCGAGGGCCTTCACCAGAGCATCCGCCGCTTCAGGAATGAACGGCTCGGCATCATCGAGGCTGGCGAAGGGCCAGTAGGTTTGAGGAGCGGCGCCAAGGTCATCCTCCATGTCGTGCCGCTGGAGGCGTTCGCGGCGGAGAGGGATATCGAGATCAACCGCAACCGTGACCTCCTATTCCCGCTCGGATTCTTGGGCAGTGGCATGAACGCTCGGCACACTCTGGAAGGCATCGCCACCTTCTCAGGCCAGGAGCAGGACCCGGAGGGGGTCTATAGTTACGCCCTGCTCTTTCGGTCCGGGATCATCGAGGGCGCCTCGACGGCTGGCTGCCGGGGACAGGACGGCTGGTTCATCCCCGCTTCCTCCGTGGAGTGGGCCGCTTTGTCCGCGCTGAGAAGCTACCGTGAGAAGCTGGCCGAGAAGGGTGTGGATCTGCCGCTCTACGTGTTCCTGTCTCTCATCGGCGTGCGGGCGCATTCCCTGGCGATATCGGGACGGCCCTTCGATCGGCGGCGCCCGCAAAGGATCGACGCGCTGTTGCTGCCGGAGGCTGTTATCACGGATGCGCGGCAGACCGATGAGGAGGTCTTGCGGCCGGTCTGTGATCGGTTCTGGAACGCCTTCGGTTATGAGCGGTCCATGAGCTTCGACGCCGCCGGCAAGTACGTTGGCGAGCGATACTGACGGGCATCAGGTGGGCTGTGCCGCCACCCGCTTATGCCTCGGTGCCCACCCTTTGCAGACCGCCCGAGCCGCCTCATGGGCAGCCCGTTGCTCCAGGTTCAGGTAGGGGAACGGCGGGGAGAGGCCGGCGCACAGCGTGCCCACTTCATGCTGGCGCTGGCCATACTGGTAGACCGCCCCGCCGATCGCAAGCAGCAGGATCAGCATCAGGTGGTTGGAGGGTCGGCTTGGTGCCGATTCCGGGTGAGGCATCAGGTCCGCCCACGAGGTGGCGGCCACCCGCGCTCGGGCAGCCCGGGCCCATCCTCCACCGCCGCATCATCCCCGACAAGGTGCCGCCGAGCTGTCACCGCCGGCCAAGGCCGCGGAGCAGACATCGAGCACCTTGGCGAGCACATCGCAGGTGACCTCGCCCATGTCTTTGAGCACCGGGTGCTTCTTCTCCCCGACGAAGGGGCGGAGGTGCGAGACCAGGGCAATGGCATCGGCCCGCGTGGAGTACGGGGCGGCAAGCAAGGCTCCCATCGCGTCCATCTCGGCGTTGTCCAGAGCCACCAGCTCCGGGTTCTCGCCGTCGAATGGGCCGGCAGCCTCCAGGGCAGAGAGTGCGTCGCGGTGAACTTTCATGGCGCGCTGGAGCGGGGTTAGAGCAGCCATCTCCTCCGGGAACGCCAGCGCGTGTAGCTCGATGGCAGCTTGGCGCGGTGATAGCCGACCCTCCGAGGCCACAGCCGCGGTCTTGAACTCTTCCTCGGCCTCGCTACCGATTTGAAGGGCCAAGGCCAGGGCGTCGAGCGCCTTCGCCAGTATGTCGCCTTCCTCAGCATCTTGGGAGAAGTGCTCGTAGAAGGCCACCAAGTCAGCACGGTCCCGCAGAGGCGCATCGATGGCGGCCTGATACGCCCTCTCCTCCGCGTCCGCCTGTGTTTCGGCGTGCAACTTTGACCCCCTGATGCGGGGGATCGGCGTCCAATTCTGACCCCCTGAAGCTTGCTCTCGCAGACTGCCCTCCGGGACGACCGGACGGGTGGTGGGGGATGAAGGGCGTGGACACGATTGCGCGCATC
>CANEZL010000022.1 GCA_947444195.1 Methylobacteriaceae bacterium
AGCAGCGTCAGATAGGGCGCGACCAGCGCCCATTCTGCATCGGAAACGTCAGACGGATACGGCTTGCGGGGATCGCTCATCCCCGCTCATCTGAGCATAAACCCCACACAGGTCCATAACAGCCTCTAGTGCCGGGACGAGGGGAAGTCCGGGTTTTCGGCTTCCGCGATCCGGGATCGGAGCGCGATCCGAGATCAGGCCGCGTCGCGCCGTCCGGCCCGGTCGGCCTGCGCGCCGGGGCGGCCGAGGCCGATCTCCTTGGCGAGGGCGGAGCGCTGGGCGGCGTAGCCCGGGGCCACCATCGGGTAGTCGGCGGGCAGGCCGTAGCGCTGGCGGTAGCTCTGCGGCGTCAGCCCGTGCTTGGTCAGGTGGCGCTTCAGGGTCTTGTAGGACTTGCCGTCGATGAAGCTGACGATGCCCTGCTCGGTGAAGGAGCGGCGGATCTGGCCGGGGCTCGGCAGTTCGACGGCCGCCTCGGGCCGGGGCTCCGGCGCCGCCGCGCCGGACAGGCCGGCCAGGGCCGCATGCACCCGCGCGACCAGCGCGGGCAGTTCGGCGGGCGGAACGGGATTGTTCGAGACATAGGCCGACACGATGTCCCCCACGAGCGCGACGATGTCGCGGTTCGTCTCGCGGTTCGTGCCGCTGTTCTCCTCAGACATCCGTGATCCGGCCCCGTTTCTGTCGCCACCGACATCGGGTTCGGCCGGCCTCGATCAAGGGGCTCGTCACGAAGTCTTGCACGAAGTCTTGCGCGGCGGCCGGCGCGCCCCACGGAGCTGGGCGCATCGGCCGCAGATCGCGCCGCCTCATACCCGATCCGATCGATCCCTTCGGGATGGCGGATCTGGGCTTCGCTCATGCGCCGCGCGGGCTCGGTCGAGACGACCCCCGCTTCGATCAAGCGGGGTTCGTATTCAGATGCGGGTGCCGTCGTCCCGGGGCGGCGTGCCGCAGCGGAAGCGCGCCACCCGCCAGCGCCCGTGGCTGCTCTGCCAAGCCGCCATCTGCGGCTGGGCCACGCGCATGCAGTGCATCGGCGTCTGCACTGTCTCGTCGAAACGGTGGACGCGCATCACGCAATGGGCCGGATTGTCCACGAGGCAGGTGAGGAAATAGAGACCGTAGAGCATGCGGCATTCCCTGTCGTTCGGCGGGCGCTTCCTCCGGCTCGAATGATCTTGCAGGCAACCTTGCAGGTCGCCGTGCGGGTGGTCTTGGGTGCCGGGCTCGTCTCAGCAAGCTCCGTGCCGGTTGGCGGGATCCCCCTGCGGCCGCGCGATTCGGTCGAGCTGCGCGATTTCGCCAAATTGGCGTGCCAAGCTCCGGATCCTCACCGCACCCCACACGGGATCCCGATGCCGCGCCCGACCGCCCTCCTGCTCCTCGCCGCCCTCGCCCTGCCGGCCCAGGCCGCCGAACCCCTGAAGGGGCATGCCGCGGTGATCGACGGGGACACGATCGAGCTCCTGGGCAAGCGGATCGACCTCTACGGCATCGACGCCCCGGAGGCGGCGCAGACCTGCGAGACCGCCCGCGGCCGGAGCTATCGCTGCGGCCAGACGGCGGCCAACGCCCTGCGCGAGCGCATCGGCACGGCCGACGTCACCTGCGAGCCCCGGGGCGCCGACGCCCAGGGCCGCCTCAGCGCCCTCTGCCGCGCGGGGGGCGAGGATCTCGCGGCCTGGATGGCCGCCAACGGCCACGCCCTGGCCAACCGCCGCCAAGCCCAAGCTCCGGCCTACATGGCGCAGGAGCGCCGGGCCTGGGCGACCCGGCGCGGCCTGTGGGCGGGCACCTTCTCGGAGCCCGCCGACTGGCGTCAGGCGCGCCACCGGGCCGAGGCCGCGGCCCGCCCGGCCCCGGACGCGCAGTAGGGTCCCGGCTCGACCGGGTGCCGCCGTCGGCGCCCCCCTGCGGCACGGCCCGCATTGCCGCCCGCCGAGGGAGCGGCGGTGTCCTGCCGGACCTGGGCGGGGGCGCGCATCCCGGCGCCGCGGCGCGAGGGCACCCAGGCCGGTCTCCCCGAGGCTTCCTGTCGAGGCGTCTCGGGGGCTCCCGGGCGGGGCCGGGCGCTCGCCTCGACAACCGCAGGGTGTGGATCCTGTTTGGAGGGGGCGGCCCTCTGGCACGGCGCTTGCGCCGGGCGCTGCCGTTCCGGCCGGCGGAAGGGCGCGGCCGATCGCCAGAGAGGCCCGATGAAGCGCGAAGACCTCACCGAGAAGCTCCTCGACATCAAGCGCGAGAAGGGCTGGAGCTGGAAGCACATCCAGGAGGAGATCGGGGGGATCTCGCCGATCCTGATCACCGCCGCCTGCATGGGCCAGATGAAGCTGCCCAAGGCCCAGGCCGCCAAGGCCGCCGCCCTGTTCGGCCTCTCGGCCGCCGAGGAGCGCATGCTCAACGAGGCGCCCTATCGCGGCTCGATCCCCCAGATGCCGCCGACCGACCCGCTGATCTACCGCTTCTACGAACTGGTGATGGTCTACGGCACCACCTGGAAGGAGCTGATCCAGGAGGAGTTCGGCGACGGCATCATGTCGGCGATCGACTTCAACATGACCATGGAGCGCGAGCCGAACAACCGCGGCGACCGGGTGAAGATGAACCTCTCGGGCAAGTTCCTGCCCTACAAGTACTACGGCAACGAGGAGGGCGTGCCGGAATACGGCTTCAAGGAGCCCTGAGCCGGTCGCGCCGCGGCCGGGCCGGCTCCCCGAATCCTTGCCGCGCCGCGGGCCCTACGCGCGGTGCGGGCCCTACGCGCGGTGCGGCGCCCCGATCCGGATGCCCGCCGCGCCGAGGCCGGCCCGGGCGCCCGCCCGGTTGACCACGCCGAAGCGCAGCACCGCCTGCTCCAGGTAGTCGATGGCGTCTTCGAGGTGGCGGCGGGCCGCCTCCACCGCCTCCGCCTCGCCGGGCGGCGTCTCGGCGAGCTTCACCGCGGCGATCAGCACGCGGTCGCGCTCGTCCTCGATGCGGGGATCGCGCTCCACATGGCCGCGGATCTGCGCGTCGAAGGCCTCGACCAGCGCGAAGGGCAGGGCGTCCTTGCCAGCCGGGCCCGCGAAGGCGGCAGCCCGCCGCCGGGCGGAGGCCGCCGCCCGCGCGAGGGCCGCCGATCCGGTTCCGCCATCCTCGGGCACCATTCCATCTCCCCCGTTCGACCCGGAGCGCGCCGCGCCGCGGAGGCGGCAGCGCGCACCGTCGAGGCGTGGCCGCTGGCGTCCGTGCGCGCAAGATGCCAGAGAGACGCAAGGATCTTCAGGCTGGACCCGTCCGATTCCGCCCCTCGCCCCATACCGGCCCCCGGCGCCGCGCGCGGCCTCCCTACTCTTCCCGGCGGCGGTGCTGCTCGCGGGGCTCGCGGCCACCGTGGGGGCGGCGGTGCAGGTCGACGGCGCCAGCCGGACGCGCGACCGGGAGCGCTTCGAGCGCCTCGTGGTGCAGCAGACGAACCGCATCCGCGAGCGCCTGGAGACCTACATCGCCCTGCTGCGCGGCACGGCGGGGCTCTACGCGGCGCGCGGCGCGGACGGCGCCCCGGTGACCCCGGCGGATTTCGCCGCCTACGTCACCCGCCTGCGCCTCGCGGAGTTCTATCCCGGCACCCGCGGCATCGGCTTCGCGCGCCGCTTCCGCCCGGAGGAGGGCGAGGCCCTGGCGGCGGCCCTGCGGGCGCAGGGCCTCGCGGGGTTCGCTCTGCGCCCGCTTCCGTCGGGCCCGGACCCGAGCGCGATCACGATGCTGGAGCCCCTCGATCGCCGGAACCGGGCGGCGCTGGGCTTCGACATGTTCTCGGAGCCCGTCCGCCGCGCCGCGATGGAGCGGGCGCGCGACACCGGCGAGGCGAGCCTGTCGGGGCGGGTCGAGCTGGTGCAGGAGATCGACGCGGACAAGCAGCAGGGCTTCCTCGTCTACATGCCGGTCTACGCGGGCCGGACGATCCCCGACACGGTGGCGGCGCGGCGCGCGGAACTCGTGGGCTGGGCCTACAGCCCGTTCCGGGGCGGGGACTTCTTCCCCCGCCTCACGGTCGCGGGGGCGATGGGGGGCGAGCCCGAACTCGCCTACCGGATCCACGACGGGCCCGAGCCCGTCGCCGCCGAGCTGCTCTACGCCTCGGAGACCGGCCCGGCTGAGGCGGCGCCGGCCGACCTCGCCGGCCGGCGCACCCTGACCGTGGCCGGCCGGAGCTGGACCCTGACCGCCTCGGCCACCTCGGCCTTCGCCCGCGACCCCGGCGGCCGGGCCTGGCCCTACATCCTCGGCGCGGGCGGGCTCGTGACCCTGCTCCTCTCCGGCGCCGCCCTGGCCCAGGCCCGGGCTCAGGCCCGCTCGGAGGCCGCGCGCCTCGACCTGCAGGAGGAGACCAACCGCCTGGAACTGCTCAACCGGGCGGGCCCGGCCCTGGTGGCGGAGCACGATGTCGGCCGGCTCGTGCAGACCGTGATCGAGGCCGCCACCCGGCTGACGGGGGCGGCCTACGGGGCCTTCTTCGAGCGGGTGCCGGGCGAGGGCGGCGAGGGCCAGTGGCGCCTGGCCAGCCTCACGGGGGCCCCGCGGGAGGCCTTCACCCGGTTCGGCATGCCCCGCTCCACCGCCCTGTTCAGCCCGACCTTCCTCGCCGAGGGCGTGGTGCGCGCCGACGACGTGACGCGCGATCCCCGCTACGGCTCGCACGGGGGCATGCCGAAGGGCCACCTGCCCGTGCGCAGCTACCTCGCCGTGCCGGTGGTCTCCGGGTCCGGCGAGGGCCTCGGCGCCCTGCTGTTCGGGCATCCCGAGGCGGCGCGGTTCGGCCCGCGCGAGGAGCGCCTGATCACGGGCTTCGCCGCCCAGGCCGCGGTCGCCCTCGACAATGCCCGCCTCCTCACCTCGATCCTGCACGAGCGCCGGCGCTTCCAGGGCGCCGTCCAGGCGGTGCGCGGCATCATGTGGACCAACGACGCCGAGGGCCGGATGCACGGCGCCCAGCCGGGCTGGGCCGCGATCACCGGCCAGGGCCCCGCGGAGTACCAGGGCTTCGGCTGGGCCGAGGCGGTGCATCCCGAGGACCGGCAGCCGAGCATCGACGCCTGGAACGCGGCGGTGGCCGAGCGCCGGACCTTCGTGCACGAGCACCGGGTGCGCACCCGGGACGGGGCGTGGCGGACCTACGCGATCCGCGCCGTGCCCCTCATCGACGAGGCCGGCACCGTCCACGAATGGGTGGGCGTGCACACCGACATCACCGAGCAGCGCGCGGCGGAGGCCGAGTTGCGCGAGTCGAACGAGGAGATCCAGCGCTACGCCTACATCGTGAGCCACGACCTCCGGGCGCCGCTGGTCAACGTGATGGGCTTCACGAGCGAATTGGAGGCGACGCAGGCGGAGATCCGCGCGGCGCTCTCGGGCCATCCGCAAGGGGCCCGGATCGAGGCCGACGTCGCCGAGGCCCTGGGCTTCATCCGCGCCGCCATCACCAAGATGGAGGCGCTCATCGCCGCGATCCTCAAGCTGTCGCGGGAGGGCCGGCGGAACTTCCGGCCCGAATCCCTCGACATGCGCGCGCTGGTGCAGGGCCTCGCCGACGCCCAGCGCCACCAGGCCGACGCCGCAGGCGCCGCGGTGGCGGTGGCGGCGGACCTGCCGGAGATCGTGTCCGACCGGCTCGCCGTGGAGCAGATCTTCGGCAACCTCATCGACAACGCCCTGAAATACCTCGACCCCGCCCGCCCCGGGCGGATCGCGGTGACGGGGGCGGCGGCGCCCGGCGGGCGCGTGCGCTTCGCGGTCGCCGACAACGGCCGCGGCATCGCCCCCCAGGACCATGCCCGCATCTTCGAGCTGTTCCGCCGCGCCGGCACCCAGGATCGGCCGGGGGAGGGCATCGGCCTCGCCCATGTCCGGGCCCTGGTGCGCTCCCTGGGGGGACGCATCGAGGTCGCGTCCGAGCCCGGGCGCGGCACCACCTTCAGCGTGACCCTGCCCCGCGACGGCGCCGCGGGGAGCGCCCCGGCGGCCGTCCACGCGGCCGAGTGAGAGGAGGACGCCCATGCATCCCGTCCGCATCGTGATGATCGAGGACGACGAGGGCCATGCCCGGCTGATCGAGCGCAACATCCGCCGGGCCGGCGTCAACAACGACATCCTGCCCTTCCGCAACGGCGGCGAGGCGCTATCCTATCTGCTCGGGCCGGACGGCAGCGGGGCTGCCAGCGCGCGGCGGCACCTGCTGATCCTGCTCGACCTCAACCTGCCGGACATGACGGGCATCGACATCCTGGAGAGGATCAAGGCCAACCCGTACACGCGGCGCTCGCCCGTCGTCGTGCTCACCACCACGGACGATGCCCGCGAGATCCAGCGCTGCTACGATCTCGGCGCCAACGTCTACATCACCAAGCCCGTGAACTACGAGGGCTTCGCCCATGCCATCCGCCAGCTCGGCCTGTTCTTCTCGGTGATGCAGGTGCCGGAGAACCCGTGAGCACCCCGCCCGACCCGCCTCCGCGGGGCCGCATCCTCTACGTGGACGACGATCCGGGCCTCGCGCGCCTCGTGCAGCGGGCGCTGACGGGGCGCGGCTACGCGGTCGAGGTGGCGGCGGACGGGGCGGCGGGCCTCGCGCGGCTCGCGCAAGGGGGCATCGACGCGGTCGCCCTCGACCATCACATGCCGGGCCAGACCGGGCTCGAACTCCTGCCGGCGATCCGGGCCCTGCCGGAGGCGCCGCCGGTCATCTACGTGACCGGCTCGGAGGACAGCCGCGTGGCGGTGGCGGCCCTCAAGGCGGGCGCCGTCGACTACGTCTGGAAGGACGTGCAGGGCCATTTCCGCGAGCTCCTGGGCGAGGCGGTCGACACGGCGCTCCGCCAGGAGGCCCTGCGGCGGGACAAGGAGCGGGCGGAGGCCGACGTGCGCGCGGCCCGCGACCGGGCGGAACTCCTGCTGCGCGAGGTCAACCACCGGGTCGCCAACTCGCTGGCCCTCGTGGCCGCGCTCGCCCACATGCAGACGAACGCGGTCTCGGACCCGGCCGCCAAGAGCGCGCTGGAGGAGATGCAGGCGCGCATCTCGGCCATCGCCGGCATCCACCGCCGCCTCTACACCTCGCAGGACGTGGAGGCGGTGGAGATCGACGCCTATCTCGCGAGCCTCGTGGAGGAGTTGGAGGCCGCGATGAAGGCGGCGGGCCGCGACCACGCCATCCGCCTCACGGCCACGCCGGTCCGGCTCGCCACCGACAAGGCGGTGTCGCTGGGCGTTGTCGTCACCGAACTCGTCACCAACGCCTACAAGTACGCCTATCCCCCGGGCCGTGCCGGGGAGATCCGGGTGGACATCCAGCCGGACGGGGCCGGCTCCCTGGTGCTCAGCGTGGCCGACGACGGCATCGGCTGGACCGGCACGGGCGCGCCGCGGGGCACCGGCCTCGGCTCGCGCATCATCCGGGCCATGGCCACGAACCTGCGCTCGCGGATCGCCTACGAGGCGGACGGGCCGGGCACGCGGGCGGTGCTGCGGTTCCCGGCCTGAACCGGAACCCGGTTCCCCCCTCAGGCGCGCGGGGCGTCGGCCAGGGCGAGGAGGGTGTGCAGGAGGACGTCGGCGCCGGCCGCGCAATCGGCAGGGGTGGCCGATTCCGACTCGTTGTGGCTGACGCCGTCCTTGCAGGGCACGAAGATCATCGTGGTCGGGACCCTGCCCGCGAGGTTGCAGGCGTCGTGGCCCGCCCCCGAGACGATGCGGCGCCGGCCGTGGCCGAGCGCCTCGGCGGCGGCGTCCACGGCGGCCACGAGGTCCGCGTCGAAGGGCACCGGCTCCTTGCGCCAGATCCGCTCCAGATCGATCGCGAGGTTGCGGCGGGCGCCGATCCCGGCCGCGGCCTCCTGCAGGGCCGCCTCCATGGCGTCGAGGGTGGCGGATTCGGGATCGCGCATGTCCAGGGTGAAGCGCACCTGCCCCGGCACCACGTTGCGCGAGGGCGCGCCGATCACCGCCTCGCCCATGGTGGCCACCGCGCTCGGGCTATGCGCCCGCGCGATCCCCTCCACCGCGAGCGCCAGTTCCGCCAGCCCGAGGAGGGCGTCGCGGCGCCGCGGCATCGGCGTGGTGCCCGCATGGCTCTCGAAGCCCGTCACCGTGCCGTCGAACCACGCGATGCCCTGGCCGCCCTCGACCACGCCGATGGTCCTGCCCTCGGCCTCCAGGATCGGGCCCTGCTCGATGTGCAGCTCCACGAAGGCGCCGATGGCGCGTGCTCCCACCGGCTCCGTGCCGCGATAGCCGATGGCGTCGAGGGCCTCGCCGACGCTGACGCCCGCGGCGTCGCGCTTGGCCAGGATCTCGGCGGCGGTGAATTCCCCCGCATAGGCCGCCGAGGCCATCATGGCGGGGGCGAAGCGCGAGCCCTCCTCGTTGGTCCAGTTGATCAGCAGCAGGGGCGCCTCGGTCTCCAGGCCCGCATCGTTCAGGCTGCGCATCACCTCGAGCCCGGCCAGCACGCCGAGGATGCCGTCGAACTTGCCGCCCGTGGGCTGGGTGTCGAGATGGGAGCCGAAGGCCACTGGCGGCCGGCTCATGTCGCGTCCGCGGCGCAGGGCGAACTGGGTGCCGAGCTCGTCCACGCCCACCTCGAGGCCCGCGGCCTCGCAGGCCGTGCGGAACCAGTCGCGCACCGCGCCGTCCTCGGGGGACAGGGTCAGGCGGTTGATGCCCCCCGCCGGCGTCGCGCCGAAGGCGGCGGTCTCCAGGATCGTCGCCCAGAGGCGCGACCCGTCGATGCGCAGGTTGTGGCTGATGCCGGGATGGGCACGCCCGCCGGGACCGGCCGCCTCCGTCTCTGCTGTCACGATGTCGGGTCCTCTCCTTAACGATGCATCAATAGGCCGAAGCCGGCCGGCGCGGGCAACCGCGATGCCGGGGGCCCGCGGGGGTTCAGGGCTCGGGCGGGCGCCGCACCGGCGAGGCGCGCAGCAGGGCGTGCAGGTCGAGGTCGAGTGCCGCCGCGATCTCGGCGAGCGCGGTCGCCTCCACGTGGTCGATGCCCTCGTGGTCGGCCACATCGGCGGCGATCAGCAGGATGCTCTCGCGCTGGTCGGCCGGGCGCTCGGCCGCCTGGGCCACGTGGCGCAGGTTCTCGGCCCGCCCCGCCCGGGTGCGGGCCCGGGCGATGCCGTCGTAGAGCTCGGTCTCCAGCATCAGGGTGTCGTAGCCCTTCTCCAGGATCGGGTTGGCGCGCAGGCCCTGGAGGGCGGTCTCGAACTCCGCGCCGGCGACCTCGCCGTCGGCGACCATCACGTTGGCCGCGGCGGAGACGGCGGCCAGCATCAGGACCTTATCGCCGGCATAGGCGGTCACGGTCCGGGCGATATGTCCGAAGAGGTCGCGGATGATCATGGGTCCTGCGGGCCGGGCCCCGGGCGGCCGGAGCGGGATCGGCGGACTCTTCCGGTCCGGAACGCCCCTGTCCAGACGGGGAGGGCGGACATCTTGTCCGCGCTCGGCGGATCCGGGTCGAGAGCCGACACATTCCGGAAAACAGCGGCGGCCACACTGCCTCCCGTCCGCGCCGGCTCCAACCCCGGCACCGGCGCGGATCGCGGGCCGGACCCCGAGCCCCCCTCCCAGGGGACCGGCCCGCCGCCTGTCCGGGAACGCCCCGCGGTCCCCGGACGCCGCGGCCTAGAGCATGCTGCTTTTTCACGGAAACGGCAGCACGCTCCATCTCTTCGTGGTCGCACGATGATGTCGGAAAACCGGATTCCACTTTTCCGCATCGAGCTCTAGAGCTCAGCGCCAGAAGGGCTTCACGTCCACCAGATCCTCGTGCGCCTCCGCGGCCTTGGCGAGGAGATCCTCGGACTGCGCCTCGTTGTCGGCGGCGGTGAGGCCCGCCGCGAAGGCCGTGGCGCCGTCGGTCCGCGCCCCGTCCGCGCCGGCGAGGTCGGCCATCACCGTGTGGGCGGTGGCGAGGTCGTTCAGGGCGCCCAGATGATCCTGCAGGTCCGAGAGCGCGGCCGCGAAGCTCTTGTGGCGCTTGCGCGCCTTCTTGCCGGTGTAGAGCGAGGCGAAGAAATCCGCCCCGTAGCGCAGCTTCTTCGCCGCGATCCGCACCCGGTGCCGCTCCTCCGGATCGAGCCGGTCGAGATGGCGCCCCCGCTTCTTCACGCGGGCGCGGAACCGGTCCAGGGTCTCGGAGGCGAAGTCCTCGGCCGGCACCGCGGCGGCGGGGAGCGCCCGCCACGCCCCCGAATCGAGCCAGGCCACGAGGTCGAGGAGGAGGATCCGCCATTCCGGCGCCTCCAGGATGTCGAGCACGGCGGCGTAGGCCCGCTCGTGCTCGGCCTCGAGGCGGGCGCGCAGGCCGGCAAGCCCCGGCTCGTCGGGCCGGCGCGCCATCTCGGCGGGCAGGGTGGTGCCGAGGAAGACGTCGAGGTTGCGCGCCTGCCCGAAGGGCTCGGTGACGCGCTTGATCTCCGCGCCGAGGGCGGCGGCGCGCGGATCGTCCTCCAGGATCGGCTTGAACAGGGAGAGGGCCGAGCGCAGGCGGCGCAGGGAGACCCGGATCTGGTGCAGCGCCTCGGGGGGGCGGCGGGCCAGGAACACCTCCTCGTTGAGGCGCAGGTGGCGCAGGCAGGCCAGCGCGACGAGGCGGAAGGCGTCCCCCGCGGTGGCATCCTCCGGCAGGTGCAGGGGCTCGGCCTTGCTCGGGCCGGTGCCGGCCTCGTCGAGGAGGGCGAAGCCCCGCGCGCTCTTCGAGCGCACGCCGATGCGCAGGGGCACCGTCTCGGCCAGCGCCTGGGCGAGGGCGAAGAGGTCGGCGGACGTGCCCTCGGCGAGTTCGAGTTCGAGCTCGCACAGGGGCGTGTCGCCCCGGCCGCTCTCGACCCGGCCCTCGTCCAGGGTCGCCACGATGCGCGAGGCGCCGTAGGCGACGCGGCGCTCGGAGCGCATCACCACGGTGGTGAACAAGGGCTCCAGGGCCGGCTTGCCGGCCCCGGCGAGCACCTCGGCCACCGGCGTGCCGGCATAGGCCTCGGCCTCCGGCGTCTCGCCCTGCACGGGGGATTCCCACTCGGCCCGGTCGAACAGGCCGGCCCCGGCCTCGCCCGCCTTCACGGTCTGCACGAAGCTGTCGCCCCGGCGGCGCACGCGCAGGCTCAGGCCGGCGGCGCGCAGGGCCCCGTCGGGGGTATCGAAATAGGTGGTGACCATGAGCACCGGCTCGCGCCCGCCCTCCTCGTGACCCTGGAGCAGGGGGTGGGACGCCAGGGCGGCGAGATCCGGCCCCCCGCATTCCAGCTTCAACTCGACCTCGCGCGGCGCGCTCATGCAGCCCTTGTCCTCTGTTTCTTCGACCGGCCCGACCTGAGACCCCGCGTCGCAGCCGCGCGGGATAGCACAGGCCGCAGCATGGCACCGCAACGCGCGAGACGGCGAAGGGATCACCGCAAGGCCGACCCCGGGCGAGCGCCGCCTCAATAAGTCCAAAATCTTATTGCCCGCGATACATTCCGCGCCGGACCTCGCCGCACGCCCCGTGACGCGATTCCCCCCGGCCGTTACGGAAGGGCCGCGCGGGCGCGCGCAGGATCGATGGCAGCGGTGATGAAGACCCTCCTTGTCGGCGTGATCGGGCATGTGGACCACGGCAAGACGGCCCTGGTCCGGGCGCTCACGGGCGTCGAGACGGACCGGCTGAAGGAGGAGCGGGCGCGGGGCGTCTCCATCGTGCCGGGCTTCGCCCTGCTGCGCTCCGAGGCCGGCGAGATCGACCTCGTCGACCTGCCCGGCCACGAGCGCTTCGTGCGCGCCATGGTCTCGGGGGCCACCGGGATGCGGGCGGTGCTGCTGGCGGTGGACGCGCGCGAGGGCATCAAGCCGCAGACCGTGGAGCATCTGGAGATCGCCCGGCTGATCGGCGTGCGCCGGGGCGTGATCGCGCTCACGAAGGCCGATCTGGTCTCGGCCGAGGCGGCGGCGGAGCGGGGGGCAGAGTTCGCGGCGGTGGCCGCCCGTGCCGGGATCGAGGCCGAAGGGGTGGTCGCCACCTCGGCGCTCACCGGGGCCGGCATCCCCGCCCTCGCGGCGGCGCTCGCGGGGCTGCTCGCGGGGCCCCCGGAGCGGGCCGACGACGGCTTCCCCTACCTGCCGGTGGACCGGGTGTTCTCGCGGCCCGGCTTCGGCACGGTGGTGACGGGCACCCTGCGCCGGGGCCGCCTCGCCGTCGGCGACAGCGTGGCGATCGTGCCCGGCGGCCCCGTCGCGGGCGTGCGCGGCCTGCAGATCCACGGCCGGGCGGTGGAGAGCGCCGAGCCCGGCCGGCGCACGGCGGTGGCGCTGCGGGGCGTCGAGCTCGCCGACCTGCGGCGCGGGCAGGCCCTCTGCGCCCCGGGCCTCCTCGCCGAGACCCGCTGGCTCGACGTCACCCTCACCGCGGCGGCGAGTGCGGAGGCCGCGCTGCCCTCCGGCGCCGCCTGCCGGCTCCTGTTCGGCACCACCGAGGTCGGCGTCCGCCTGCGCCTGCTCGACCGGGACGTCCTGGAGCCCGGCGCCACCGCGCCGGCCCAGCTCCACGCCGAGGAGGCGGTGGCGGTGCCGGCCCGGGAGCCCTTCATCCTGCGCCTCGATTCGCCCTCGATCACCGTGGCGGGGGGACGGGTGCTCGATCCCGACAGCCGGCGCCGCCGCCGGAACGATCCGCGGGTGCTGGCCGACCTCGCCGCCCTGGCGCAGGGCGATCCCGGCGACGGGCTCGCCCTGCGGCTCGGCCAGGCGGGGGCGGCGGGCCGGACCCTGCCCGAACTCGCCCGCCTCGCCGGGCTCGCGCCCGAGGGGGCCCGCGCGCGCCTCGCCGCCCTGGGCGCGCGGGAGATCGGCGACCGCTTCCTCGGCGCCCCCGCCTTCGCCGCCCTGCGCGAGAGCCTGCTCGCCACGCTCGGGCGCCACCACCGCGACCACCCCATGGAGCACGGGCTCGCCGCCGAGCGCATCGTGCGCGCCCTCGACCTCAGCGAGCCGATCGCGGCGGCGGCCCTGCGCGACCTCGTCGCCGCGGGCGCCGTGGCGCAGGCGGGCGCCCTCTACCGGCGGGCGGAGTTCGATCCCGCCCGCAACGAGACCGAGGCCGTGCGCCGCCTGGAGGCGGTGTTCCGGCAGGCCGGGCTCACCCCCCCGGACGAGGCGGAGGCGGTGGGCCGCGACGCCCGCCGCCGCGAGGCGCTGGCCTACCTCATCGGCGCGGGCACGGTGATCCGGGCGGTGGACCGGGTGCAGCGCCGGGCGGTCCTGTTCCACCGGGAGGCGATCCGCGACGCCCGCGCGCGCCTCGCGGCGGCCTTCCCGGGGGCGGGCACGCCGGAGACCGGCTTCCTCGCCCGCGAGGCCGGGGCGGCGCTCGGCATCTCCCGGAAGTTCTCGATCCCCCTGCTCGAACATCTCGACGCCACCGGCTTCACCCGCCGGGCCGGCGACCGGCGGGCCATCGTCGCCCGGCTCTGACGGGGACGGGCCGGGACCGGACGCGTGCGGGCCCTGGACGCGGGCCGCTCCGATCCGCAGAACGGGCCGTCGCCGGAGCCGCCCGCCCTGCTCGAAGACGTGCACGAGAATCCGCTCCGCCCGCCCGGCGCGGGCAGCCCCGGCCGGGCCTGCGCCGCCTGCGGCGCGGGGCTCGCCCTGCCCGTGCCGTTCTGCCCGTTCTGCGGCGCCGCGCAGACCCCGCCCGCGCCCGAGCCCGCCGCGGCACCGGCCGCGGCACCGCCCCTGCTGTTCCACTTGGAGCCGGAACCCGCCCCGTTACCCCCGGCACCGGAGCCCCCCGCCGCGCCCGAGCCGCCGGCCGGGCCGCGCGTCGCGCCGCAGGTCGATCCCCCGCCCGCGCGGCCGCGGCCCCGGCGTCCCGGGCGTCTTGGGCGTCTTGGGCGCGACCGCGCGGCGCTCGCCCTGCTCGTCCTCGCCGGCCTCGGCGCCGGCATCCTGGCGGAGCGGGCGGCGCGGTCCCCCGAACCGCCCCGGCCGCGGACGGTCCAGGCGGGCCCGTCCTGGACCGAGATCCCGCTGGCACCCTACCGGGACGCCACGGGCCTGCGCCTCACGGCGGAGGCGCCCTTCACCGTGCGCCTCGACGGGGGCCCGGCGCGGCGGGTCGAGCGGAGCCTGCGCCTGCGCCTGAACGGCGGCCTGCGCCGGGTCGAGATCCGGGCGGGGCAGGGCGTCGCCGTGCGGATCAGCCCGGAGGCGTTCTGAGCGCGTTCCGCAGGGCCTCGGCCATCCGCGCCACCGCCGGGGCGATCGCCCGCTCCGGGACGGCGGCGTAGCCGAGGAGGAGGCCCGGCGCCCCGTCCGGCGCGGCGTGGTAGGCCGAGAGCGCCACCGCGCTGATGCCGGCGGCGGCGCAGGCCGCCACCGCCCGCCGGTCGTCGAGACCGCCGTGCCAGGCGGGACCGGGCCGGGCCACGAGATGCATGCCGCCCTCCAGGGGCGCGACCGCGAGGATGTCGGCGTGGCGGGCGGCCGCCGCGAGCAGCGCCTCCTGGCGCAGGGCGTAGAGCCGGCGGGTGCGGCGCAGATGGGCGGCGAGGTGCCCCTCCTCGATGAAGCGGGCGAGCGCCCCCTGGCCGAGGCCGGCCGGCGCCGCCCCCGCCTCGGCCAGCGCCCGGTGGACCGGGCGGGCGAGACCCTCCGGCAGGACGAGGTAGCCGAGC
The DNA here is from genome assembly GCA_947444195.1 of Methylobacteriaceae bacterium. Lineage (GTDB taxonomy): Bacteria > Pseudomonadota > Alphaproteobacteria > Rhizobiales > Beijerinckiaceae > Methylobacterium. The sequence goes on from CANEZL010000022.1 coordinate 14,694, forward strand.
TGGAGGGCCGGCAGCAGCACCTTCGAGAAGCTGCCCGCGTAGATCACCCGGCCCTCCCGATCGAGGGCGCGCAAGGGGGCGAGCGGCCGGCCGGCGTAGCGGTAGGCCCCGTCGTAATCGTCCTCGACGATCCAGCCGCCGCGGGACCGCGCCCAGGCCAGGAGGTCCAGGCGGTTCTCCAGGCTCATGGCGTGGCCGAGGGGATAGTGGTGGGCGGGGGTGACCACGGCGAGCCGGGCCTCCGGGGCCAGGGCCCGCGCCCCGGTCACCGCGAGACCGCCCGGCCCCACGGGCACCGGGATCGGGCGCAGGCCCGCCTCGGCCAGGGCCCCGGCGATGCCCGGATAGCCCGGCTCCTCCACGTAGGCCGCCTCGCCGGGATCGAGGAGCACGCGGGCGAGCAGGCGCAGGCTCTGCCGGATGCCCCCGGTGAGGATGACCTCGTCCTCCGTGCAGGGCACCCCGCGCCCGGCCGAGAGATAGGCCGCCACCGCCCGGCGCAGGGTCGGCAGCCCGAGGGGATGGGGGGCGCCCGCCGGCCCCGCCCGCCACTCCGCCTGGATCAGCTTGGCGAAGACCTCGAAGGGAAAGGCCTCCCGCGCCGGCCGGCCCAGCGCGAAGGCGTCCGGCGCCTCGGGGCCGGTGAGGTAGGTGCGCGAGGGGGCTGCGGCCAGCGCCCGCCCACGCCGGGACAGGACCGGAGGCGGGGCCGCCTTCGCCGCCCGCGCGGCGGCCGGGGGATGGAGATCCTCCGGCAGGACCGCCGCCACGCGGGTGCCCGAGCCCGCCCGCGCGACGAGGTAGCCCTCCGCCGCGAGCTGTTCGAGAGCGAGCAGCACCGTGCCGCGGGCGCAGCCGAGATCGGCGGCGAGCGTGCGCGAGGCGGGCAGGCGGCTGCCCGCCCCGAGCCGGCGTTCAAGGATGGCGCCGCGCAGGGCGTCCCGCAGCTGGACGTGGAGGGGCGCGGCGAGCGCCGGATCGAGGGCGAGGGCGAGGGGCAGGGGGCCCGAGCGGGCTCCGGGAGGCGGCACGGCCAAGGGGTCCTGTCATACCAGATCCGGTTGATCCCTTCGGGACGGCGGATCCGGGCTCCGCTCAGGCGCCGCGCGGGCTCGGCCGATACGCGCCCCGCTTCGATCAAGCGGAGATCGTATCACACGAAGCGGTCCAGTCGCTCTCTCGAAAATGGACCTGTCGGATGGACCGCTTTCCCGTCAAGTCGTGTGCCGACAATCGAACGGAGGAGACCGGGACGTGTACGAGCCGCCGCCTTTCCGCGAGGGAGAACGCGCCGTGCAGCACGCGCTGATCCGCGCCCATCCCCTCGGCCTGCTGATCACGGCCGGCCCCGGCGGGCTGATGGCGAACCCGGTGCCGTTCCTGATCGAGACCGGGCCCGACGGGGCGGACCGCCTGCGCGCCCATCTCGCCCGGGCCAACCCGCAATGGCGCGAGTTGGAGGCGGTCGCCGAATGCCTCGTCGCCTTCCAGGGACCGGAGGCCTACGTGACGCCGGGCTGGTACGCGACGAAGCGGGAGACGGGCCGGGTCGTGCCCACCTGGAACTACGCCACCGTGCAGGTCCGCGGCCGGCCGCGGGTGACGGACGACCCCGCCTGGCTCGGCCGACAGATCGCCGACCTCACCGCCCTGCAGGAGGCGCCGCGCCCCGAGCCCTGGGCGGTGTCGGACGCGCCCCCCGACTTCGTGGGCGCGCAGGTCCGCGGCATCGTCGGGGTCGAGATCGCGGTCACGCAGATCACGGGCAAGTGGAAGATGAGCCAGAACCGGCCGGAGGCCGACCGCGCGGGCGTGGTCGCGGGGTTGCAGGCGGCCGGCATCGAGGCGGTCGCCGCCCTCGTCGCGGCGCGGAGCCGGCCATGAGGGAGCCAAGCATGACAGAGCCCGGCATGATGGAGCCAGGCATGACGGCGCCGCGCCGCAACGCCTACGGCCAGCCCATCGGCGCCGCCGTGCCGGACTGGACGCCGCGGCCGCTTCCGCCCCGCACGCCGATGCAGGGCCGGACCTGCCGCCTGGAGCCCCTCGATCCGGAGGCGCATGCGGAGGAGCTCTTCGCCGCCTTCACCGCCTTCCCGGACGAGCGCAGCTGGACCTATCTCCTCAGCGACCGGCCCGACAGCCTGGAGCGCTACCGCGCCGACCTCGCCAGGCTGGCGGGAAGCCTCGACCCGCTCTTCTTCGCGATCCGCGACGGGGAGAGCGGGCGCGCGGTGGGGGTCGCCTCCTATCTCCGGATCGATCCGGGCAACGGCGTCATCGAGGTCGGGCACATCCATTTCGGACCGGCCCTGATGCGCCGGCCCGCCGCGACCGAGACGATGCACCTGATGATGGCCCGCGCCTTCGGGCTGGGCTACCGGCGCTACGAGTGGAAATGCGACAGCCTCAACGCGCCCTCCCGCGCGGCGGCGCTCCGCCTCGGCTTCACCTTCGAGGGCATCTTCCGCAACGCCATCGTGGTGAAGGGCCGCTCGCGCGACACCGCGTGGTTCTCGATCACCGATGGGGAATGGCCGCGGGTGCGGGCCGGGCTGGAGGCGTGGCTCGACCCCGGCAATTTCGACGGGGCGGGGCGGCAGCGGCAGGGCCTTGCCGCATTGCGGGGCGCTACCGGCCCTTGAGGAAGGCCTCCGCGCTGCGCAGCGCCAGCGCCATGATGGTCAGCGCCGGGTTGGCCGCGAGCGAGCTCGGGAAGGTCGAGCCGTCGCTGATCCAGAGGTTGTCGATGTCGAAGCTGCGGCCGTAGGGGTCGACCACGGCGCTCCCGCCGTCGCGGCCCATGCGGCAGGTGCCGATGGTGTGGGCGACGCGCTCCAGCACCCAGATGTCGCTGGCCCCGGCCGCCTGCCAGAGGTCGCGCATCAGGCCCGTGGCGTGCGCGTTCAGGCGCCGCTCGTTCTCGCCGTAGCCGAAGCTGATCCGCGCCTTGCGCCGGCCCGTCGCGTCGGTCTCGTCGGCGAGCACGAGGCGGTTGGCGTCGCAGGGCAGGGTCTCGCCGTTGATGCCGATGCCGGCGAGGTGGTTGTAGGCGTCGAGTTGCTCGTGGAGCGCTTGCCCCCAGAGGCCGCGGGCGCGGGCCACCCCGTTGGCCAGCGTCAGGGGCAGCACGCCGAGGCTCTGCACGAGGTAGCCGCCGGCGAAATCGGCACCGTGCGGCCGCACCATGTCCTCGGTGATGAGGGAGGAAGGGTAGCCCCGGTTCATCCGCACGGGCTCGGGGAAGCGGCCCCAGACCTGGGTCGCCACGTGGCCCATGTAGTTGCGCCCGACCTGATCGGAGGAATTGGCGAGGCCGAGTTCGAGGAGGAGGCGCGGCGTCTCGACGGCGCCGGCGCAGAGGAAGACCGCGGCGCAGGGCTGGCTGTGCTCGCGCCCCGCGCGGCGGTAGACCACCGCCGTGATGCGGCCGGTCGCGTCCCGTTCCAGCCCGTGGGCCGTGCACTCCGGCCGGATCTCGGCCCCGTGCCGCAGGGCGAGCGGCAGGTAGGTCACGTCCATGCTGGTCTTGGCGCCGGTGCGGCAGCCCTGGTGGCAGTAGCCGCAATTGATGCAGGCGGTGCGGGCCGGGCCGTCATCCTGCGCGAAGTCCCGCGAGACCACGGCGGCGGGCGCATCCGTCGCCGTGACGCCGCGCGCCGCGCAGGCCCTCGCCATGATCTCGGCGGGCCCGTTGCGCGGCACCGGGGGCAGGGGGTAGCGCCGGCCGGGATCCCACGGATAATCGGCCGCCCCCGAGACGCCGACGAAGCCCTCGACCCGCTCGAGATAGGGGAGCAGTTCGTCGTAGGTGAGCGGCCAGTCGCAGCCCTCGCCGGTCTCGGTGCGCAGCGCCAGATCGCGCCGGTCGGGCCGGGGGACGAAGGCGCCCCAGTGCAGGGTCGAGCCGCCGACGCCGGTGCCGCTGTTGTTGGCCCCGAACGCCTCCGGGGTGCTGCCGCCGCTGAGCCGCTCCCCCGTCCAGTAGATCTCGTCGGCAAGGGTCTCGTCGAAGGCGAACGCGGCCGGCGCGAAGTTCGGCCCGGCCTCCAGGGCCACGACCTTCAGCCCCGCCGCGGCGAGCCGGGCGAGGACCGGGGCGCCGCCCGCCCCGGTGCCGATCACCACGACGTCGACGGTCTCGGTCTCGGAATAGCTGCGCTGCCCGTCGAGCCTCATCGGGCCGCCTCCGGTTCCCAGGATTCGGGCGGCCCGGCCGTGCGGACGAAGCCCGGCAGGTCTTTCGCCAATCCGTCGTCATCCACCGCGCCGGATCCGCCCGCGCCGATGCCGGAGAAGCCGATCCGCGCGAGCGTGGCGGGGTGGCCGAGATAGCTCCGCACCGCGTCGGCGCGCAGGTCCTCGAACCACAGCACCATCCGCTCGGCGTCGAGCCCTGACCGGTCATTCATGTCCGGCACCGCGAGCTCGCCCGCCTGGGCCGCGCGCAGGAGCGCGTCCTGCTCCGCCCCGTCGCGGGCGAGGAAGGGGGCGCCGGAGGCGCGCGCCGCGGCATCGAGGCTGCGCAGGCCGACGCGGTAGCTCTCGGCGTCCGGCGGCAGCGCGGCGAAGCGCCAGCCGTCGCCGGCCCCGGAGGCGAGGCGGGCATCGAGGCGGGCGGCGATGTCGAAGCCGGCCTCGGGTAGCACGCGGGCGACGACGGCGCGAAGAAGCGCGAGCTCCACCGGATCGAGGGCGGAGGGCGCGTAGGCCGGATCGTCGGCCTCCGCGCGCTGGCCCAAGGCCGCGCGCAGGCGCGGGTTGACCCGGTCCGAGGCGATCAGCGCGGCGTAATCCGCCGGGATCGCGGGTGCCGCTGGCGGACGCGGCTCGGCGGCGTCGAGATGCGCCGCGATCAGGTCCGCCACGGCGTCGGGCCGCTCCAGCGGCAGGAGGTGGCCGGCCCCGGCGAGGATCTCCAGGCGGGCCTGCGCCAGATGGGGCAGGGTCAGCGCCGCCTGCCCCGCGGGACCGAGATCGGCATCCTCCGAGCCGGCGAGCACCAGGGCGGGGATGCGGAGAACGCCGACGCGCGCGCACCAATCCTCCTCCGAGCCGGATTCGAGCCAGGCGCGCCAGGCGGCCGGCGCGGCGCGCAGGACATCGGCGACGGCTGCGTCCTCTGCCTCGGGCGGGAGCGGCGCGCCGACGTTCTGGCGGATGAAGGCGCGGGCCTCGCGGGCGCGGGTCCCGGGATCGGCGTCGATCCAGGCCAGCATCTTCGCCCGGCGCTCCTCGGGGATCGGCTCGGGCGAGGGCGGCGAGCCGGCGACCAGCACGAGGCGACCGAGCTCGGCGAGATCGGGATCACCGTCCTGGGCCCGGCGGGCGAGCGCCAGGGCGACCTTGGCGCCCATGCTGTGGCCGGCGAGCGCGAAGCGCCCCGGCGCGGCGGCGCGGATCCGGGCGGCGACGTGGTCGGCCATCGCCGCCACCGCGTAGCCCGGCACGGCGGCGGCCTCGCCGAAGCCCGGCAGATCGAGGGCGAGGCAGCGCAGACGATCCCCGAGCCGGGCGCGGACCGCGTCCCAGGTGCGGGCGCTGCCCCCGAGGAAGTGGAGGCAGACCAGGGTGTCGATGGCGGAGGCGGGGCCGTTCATGCCGCGGAGATCGCGCGCGACCGATCTGGATCAAGCGCGACCCCTCGCCACTGGAAGGATTAAAATGTGGACGGTCGCGCGCCTCACTGGGCTCCCGGCCCGCGGGCGAGGCCCGCCAGGGTGAACAGGTCGACGGAGAGCTTGGCGCCGACCACGAAGGCGTCGGGGATGTTCCTGGGCCGAAAGGGGAAGCGGGTCTGGTCGGGGTTGATGATGTATTGCAGGTTCGGCGTCAGCCGGATCGCGGGGGTGACCTGGATGCCGTAATTCAGCTCCATCATCACCTGCTGCGTCGGCAGGGTCCGGCTCAGGCCGAGGCTCGCCTGGGCGAGCGCGATGTTCGAGAGCGCCAGGGGGCTGAACTTCTGGGTGTTGATGACGAAGCCCACCGTGTCGTAGGGCCGCCCGGCGAAGGTGCCGGTCTGGAGCGCCCCGATCTCGAGGAAGTAATCCTCGATCAGCCGGCCGGAGGTGCCGGTCATGGCCACGCCGAAGAGCGTCAGGCCCTGGATGCCGGTGGGGTCGGGCCGCCAGACCATCTGGTCGAAGCGGGCATAGACCCCCGAGCGGCCGAACCGGGTCTGGGGACCGAGGCCGGTGAGCACGGCGGCGCGGCCGGTGACGTCGCGCACCGGGTCGGCGTAGTCGGAGGCGTCGTACCAGCCGCCGATGCCGTAATTGCGGGGCAGGGGATCGTTGGCGAAGGTGGTGGAATAGCCGAGCTCGAACGGCAGCACCGCGCCGGTGGCGCCCTTGGTCGAGAAATCGAGGCCGTTGTCGCCGGGCTGCTGGTGCAGCGGGTTCACCTCGTAGACGCCGCCGTGGATGAAGACCTTGTCGGTGAGCCAGGCCTTGGCGTGGGCGCCCCAGCTCGACACCGGCCAGAAGGTGAAGTTCGAGGTCTTGAAGACGAAGGTCGGGTTGCCGCAGGCGGAATTCGTCTGGAAGTTGCAGTAGATCGGCGAGTTCAGGAAGTTGATGTTCGCCACCAGCCGGCCGAACTCGATGTCGAGGCGGTTGTCGAAGAGCTTCTGCTGGTAGGAGAGCAGGGTCAGGCGCGTGGTCTGCCCGCCGCCGAAGATCTCCTGCACGCTGGTGTTGTTGCCGATGAAATCGCCCGCGAGGTTGCGGCCGTGACGGTTCGTCACCGCCACGTGGAAGGAGCCGCCCGCGATGCCGGCGAGCCGCTCGAGATCGCCGTCGATGCCGAGGAAGATTTGCCCCGCCCAGGCCGAACCCTGGCGGATGCCGCCGACCGGGTTGATCGCGCCCTGGCCGGTGTAGTTCGCGATCAGGCTGAGGCCGTTGCCGAGATCGAACGTGCCCGCGGGCAGGGTGGGGGGCGTCGCCGTCTGGCCGAGGGTGTCGGCGGCGCCCGCCGCGCTGTCGGCCCCGTCGAAGCCCTGCCCGTCCGGGCGCGGCGGCGGCCGGCGCGTCGCCGCGCGCCGGATCGCGGGGGCCGCGACCGTCGCCGGCACACCGATGCCGAGGGCCGCCTCCGGGGGCGCGCCCTGTGCGCCTGCCGCGCCCGCCGCCGCGCACAGCGAGAGCGCGGCAAGAACCGTTCCCAACCCCTTCATGTCCCGTCCCCCCCTCTTGAGTCCTGGAAGCCCGGTCTCCCGCCGGGCCGATGAGAATCGTTCCTGCGCTCAGGCCGCGCGCTTCTTGAGAAGGCCGACCGCGACGGCGGTGACCAGGGTGCCCACCACCAGGGCGATGACGGCCCCGGTGAGGTTCGTCACCGCGTTCGGGATCGGCAGCACGAACAGGCCGCCATGGGGCACCTTCAGGGTCACGCCGAGGCTGAGCGCCAGGGCGCCGGCCGCGGCCGAGCCCGCCACCATGGCCGGGATGACGCGCAAGGGGTCGGCTGCGGCGAAGGGGATCGCCCCCTCGGTGATGAAGGCGGCGCCGAGCACGGCCGCGGCGCCCCCGGCCTCGCGCTCCGGCCCGGTGAAGCGGGCGGGAAAGAGGCGGGTGGCGAGCGCGAGGCCGAGCGGCGGGGTCATGCCGCCGAGCATCACCGCGGCCATCGGCGCATCGACGCCGGAGGAGAGGAGAGCCGCGGCCGAGGCGTAGGCGGCCTTGTTGATCGGCCCGCCCATGTCGACGGCCATCATGCCGCCGAGCACGAGGCCGAGCACCAGGGCGCTCGCCCCCTGCATGCCCTTGAGCCAGCCGGTGAGGGCGGCGAGCACGGCCGCCACCGGCACGCCGACCACGTAGATCATCAAGAGGCCGGTGATCGCGGTGGCGAGAAGCGGCAGGATCAGGACGGGTTTGAGCCCTTCCAGGTTCTTGTGCAGGCGGATGTGCCTGTTCAGGAACGCGGCCGTGTAGCCGGCGATGAAGCCCGCCGCGATGCCGCCGAGGAAGCCCGCCTGGAGGTTGGCGGCGAGCATGCCGCCGATCATGCCCGGCGCGATGCCGGGGCGGTCGGCGATGGAATAGGCGATGTAGCCGGCAAGCGCCGGCACGATCAGCGCGAAGGCCGCCTTGGCGCCGATCTCGCCGAGCGCGTAGCCGAGCGTCCCGGCATTCCCCGGCGCCATGGCGTCGACGCCGCCCACCGCGAAGGCGAGCGCGATGAGCAGGCCCCCCGCCACCACGAAGGGCAGCATGAAGGAGACGCCGGTCATCAGGTGCTTGTAGGCGCCGGCCTGCCGCTCGGCCGCCGCCGGGCGGGCGGGGCCTTCCGCCGCGCCGTCCGCCGCCTGCACCTGCGCCTCGGCGAGCGCGGTGGCGATCAGGCCCCGGCCGTCGCGGATCGCCGCCTTGGTGTTGGTGGCGTAGACGCGTTTCCCTGCGAAGCGCGCCCGGTCGACGCCCTTGTCGGCGGCGATCAGCACGAGGTCGGCCGCCGCGATCTCCGCGTCGGTGAGGGGATCGCGGGCGCCGACCGAGCCTTGCGTCTCCACGCGCACGGCGTGGCCGAGCGCCGTGGCCGCCGTCTGGATGCCCTCCGCCGCCATGAAGGTGTGGGCGATGCCGGTGGGGCAGGAGGTGATCGCGACGATGCGCTTGGGCGTCGCCGCCGCCGCGGCGCCGGGAGCCTCGGCCGCGCCCGCGAGCGCCCGGTCGAGGACCGCGCCCGCATCGGTCAGCACCTCCTCGATGGCGGCGCGCGCCTTGGCCAGCGCCCCGAAACGGCCCTCGCCGAGATCGCCGGCGCCGACGAGGAGCACGGCGCGGGCTTGCGCGATGGCGGATTCGGGGAGCGGCGTGCCGCCGCCCGCACCGCGCAGTTCGAGGGCGATCGCCTGATCGCGACGGCCCGCGGCCTTGCGCAGGGCCTCGAAGGCGAGAACGGCGTGGGTCGAGAGGCTCTCGCCTCCGACGACCGCCACGAGCTGGGTCATGGGTCTCCTCCGGTGTCGTTGTGTTGATTTGGCATTCAGGTCGGCTGAAGGGTGCGGGCTCTCCCTCCCCCCTGAAGCGGGGGAGGGTACCGAGCGGAGCGAGGCGGGAGAGGGGAGCCCGGCTTCCGGCCTAGGCGCAGCGTCGATGACGCGCAGATCCTGCATCGTCGCTCCCCTCTCCCGACCCCCTTCGGGGGCCACCCTCCCCCAACCCAAGTCGGGCTTGCCCGACTTGGGCAGAGGTAAGCCGATCTCGGGCAGGCCCGAGATCGGAGGGGGGAGGGAAGCGGGTCTGGTGGTTACGGCAAAGGCTCCACCCGCACCGTCGCGGCGATGGCCTCCACCTCGGCCCGCGGGGGCAGGCTGGCGCCCTCGCGGGCGAGCTTGCCCGCCGCGAAGGCGAGCGCCCGGCGGGCGATGTCCTCGAGGGCGAGCCCCTCGTGCAGGCCGGCGACGAGGCCGGCCACCAGGGCGTCGCCCGCGCCGACCGTGCTCGCGACCCGCGTCGCGGGCGGGCGGGCGTGGACGGCGCCGGCCTCGGCGACGAAGAGCGCGCCCTCCGCCCCGAGGGAGACGGCGACCACGGGGATGCCGCGGCCGTGCAGGGCGCGGGCGGCGGCGAGGACGTCGCCGAGCGCCGGGAGCGGGCGGCCCGCCCATTCCTCCAACTCGTGCCGGTTCGGCTTGATCGCGAAGGGCAGGACCTCGGCGGGGGCTTCGAGGGCGGCGGCGAGGGCCGAGCCGGAGGCGTCGAGCACCGCGCGGGCGCCCCGCGCCTTGAGGCGCCGGGTCAGGTCGCGGTAGGTCTCCGGCGGAAGATCGCCCGGCAGGCTTCCGGCGAGCACCGCGAGGGTGCCGGCCTCTACCCGGTCGAACAGGGCGGCCTCGGCATCGGCCAGGAGGTCCGGGCTCGCCCGGAGGCCCGGCAGGTTGATGTCGGTGGTGTCGCCGCCCCCCGCCTCCAGGAGCTTCAGGTTGGTCCGGGTCTCGCCGGGCACGCGGATGCAGAGATCGGCGATGCCCTTGGCCGCGAAGAGCTGCGCGAACGGGGCGGCGTTGTCGGCGCCGAGCAGGCCCGCGGCGGCCACGGGCAGGCCCCAGTCGGCGAGGCAGGCGGCGACGTTCACGCCCTTGCCGCCGGCATGCGAGCGCACCGCGCGGGCCCGGTGCACGCTGCCGGGCACCAGCCGCTCGAGGATGACGGTCTGGTCGATCGCCGGGTTGAGGGTCAGGGTGAGGACGGCGCTCATGCGGACGCTCCCGCCGCGTCGGCAGTGTCGAGGGCGCGCACGCCCATGGCGTCCTCCTGCGCGCAGGCCCGCTGGGCCAGGGCCTGGAGCGCCCCCATCTCGGCGCCGCGCAGGCGCGCCTTGACGCCCGCGAGGTCCCGCGGGGTCATCGACAGCTCGTCGACCCCGAGCCCCGCGAGCAGGCAGGCCCCGAAGGGATCCCCCGCGATGCCGCCGCAGACGCCCACGAAGCGCCCGTGGCGGCGGGCGCCCTCGCAGGTCATGTGGATCAGGCGCAGCACCGCCGGATGCAGGGAATCGGCCTCTGGAGCGAGGTCGGTGTTCTGCCGGTCGATGGCGAGCGCGTACTGCGTCAGGTCGTTGGTGCCGATCGAGAAGAAGTCGCAGTGCCGGGCCAGCGCGTCGGCCTGGATCGCGGCGGCGGGCACCTCGATCATGATGCCGAGGGGCACCTCCGGCGCGCCGATCTCGGCGCGGATCCGCTCGGCCACGGCCCGGAGCTTCAGCACCTCGGGGACCGAGGTGATCATCGGCATCATGATCGAGAGCGGCGCCTCCTTGCCCCGCGGGGCGTCGGCCGGCACGTGGTCGCGCGCCGCCCGGTAGAGGGCGCGCAGCTGCGGCTCCAGAAGGTCGGGCCGGCGCAGGAGGAGGCGGGCGCCGCGCACGCCGAGGAAGGGGTTCTCCTCTTTCGGCAGACGCAGGTGCGCCACCTGCTTGTCGCCGCCGATATCCAGCGTCCGCACGATGAGGGGCCGGCCGGCGAGCGCCGCGAGCATCCCCGAATAGGTCTCGTACTGGTCGTCCTCGGAGGGGGTGTCGCCGCGCTCCAGGAACAGGAACTCGGTGCGCATCAGGCCGACGCCCTCGGCGCCCTGGTCGAGGGCGAAGGGGACCTGCTCGGGATTGTTGACGTTGGCGCCGATGGCGATGCGGCGGCCGTCGCGGGTCTCGGCGGGGCGCGCCCGCTCCCGCGCCTCGATCTCGGCCTTCTCGCGCTGCCGGGCGCGCCAGGCCTCCGCCGCCGCGATGTCGGCCGCGCTCGGATCGAGGTAGAGGCGGCCCGTGGTGCCGTCGAGGATCGCGGTCGTGCCGTTCCGCAGCCCGAGGAGCTGGGCGCCGCCGGCCACGAGGGCGGGGATGCCCAGCGTCCGGGCCAGGATCGCGGTGTGGGAGGTCGGCCCCCCTTGCGCGGTCGCGAGACCGATCACCCGCTCGGGGTCGAGGCCGGCGGTGTCGGAGGGCGCGAGGTCGGGGGCGACGAGGATGCAGGGGGTGTCGGGCAGGTCGTGGCCGCCCTTGAGGGCGGGGTCGATCTGCGCGAGCACCCGGCGGCCGACGTCGCGCAGGTCCGCGGCGCGGGCGGCGAGCACCGGGTTGCCGAGCGCCGCGAGCTGCCCGGCGAGCTGCTCCACCGCCGCGTTCCAGGCGAAGGCGACGCCGTGGCCCTCCACCATGCGCTGGCAGGCGAGGGTGATGAGGTCGGTGTCGGCGAGAACCGCGCCCTGCGCGCGGAAGATGCCGGCATCCGCCTTGCCGAGGCGCCGCTCGGTGTCGTCGGCGAGGGCTTCGAGCTGGCCTGCGGTGGCCTGGAGGGCCCGGTGCAGGCGGTCGGCCCCGGTGGTCAGGGGCTCGGGCGCGTCCGGCACCGCGACCGCGGAATCGGTGAGCACGTGGACCGGGCCGATGGCGATGCCGGGGCTCGCGCCGATGCCGGGCACGGTGGCGGGCGCGTCGGCGGGGTTCCAGCCCGCGACCGGCGCGGCGGCCCGGGCCGCGGCCTCCGCCGCGCGCTGCGCCGCCGCCTTCTCGCCGGCGCTCAGCGAGGTCACCGCCGCGCAGATCTTGGCGAGCGCGCCGGCCTCGTCGTCGCCCTCGGCGGAGATGGTCACGGCGTCGCCGCAGCGCAGGCCGAGCTGGAGGAGCGCGATGAGGTTCTTGGCGTCCGCCATCTGGTCGCCGTGGCGCACCCGGATCCGGGCGGAGCAGGTCTTGGCGACCTCGACCCAGTGGGCGGCGGGGCGGGCATGGAGGCCGGTCGGGTAGTCGACGGTCCAGTCGAAGCGCTGGCGCAGGTCGGTGGCCGGAGCATCCGCCCCGGGCGCCGCGCCGTCCTCCGAGAGGGCGGCGGCGATGTCGGCCTCGCGGGTCGTGGTGCGCAAGGCGTCCAGCCGGGCCTCGTCCTGGATCAGGCGGGTGAGGCGGCGCAGCACGGTGATGTGGGTGTCGGACTGGGCCGCGATGGCGACGACGAGATGCGCCTTCTGGCCGTCGTGCCACTCGATGCCGCCGGGGATCTGCAGCACGGCGAGCCCGCTCTCGCGCACCAGATGGCGGTCGTCGACCATGCCGTGCGGGATGACGACGCCGTGGCCGAGATAGGTGTTCGACACGCCCTCGCGGGTCAGCATGCTCTCCCCGTAGGCCGCGTCGATGCAGCCGGCGGCGGTGAGGAGCTGGGCGGCCTCGCGGATCGCGGCCTCCTTCGAGGCGGGCGCGGCGTCCAGGCGGACCATGAGACGGGGGGTGAAGATCGGCGTCGGCGCGAGCATGGCGTGCTCTCCTCCCGGTTGGCGGAGACCGGCTGTTCGCCGGCTCGTTGTTACATCCAATGAAAACGTTTTCACAACGTCTGTCAACTGGGCGGACCTGCCGGAGGCTTCGCGCCCCTTGCGGAGACGGGTCGGCGCTGTCACAACCTGTTACATGACAGTGAAAACGTTTCCGCAGCGATGACGGTGGGCATCCGCGACGTGGCCCGGGCGGCGGGCGTCTCCACGGCCACCGTGTCGCGCGCCCTCGGGCGGGGGCCGGTGAGCGAGGCCCTGCGGGCTCAGGTGGAGGCGGCGGTGCGCGCCACCGGCTACCGGCCGAACCTCTCGGCCCGGCGCCTGCGCTCGCAATCGGCCCAGACCATCGGCCTGATCGTGGCCGATATCCGCAACCCGTTCTTCACGGCGGTGAGCCGGGCGGTGGAGGACGCCGCCTTCGCCTCCGGCATGCGGGTCATCCTCTGCAACACCGACGAGGACCCGGCCCGCGAGGCGATGTACCTGCGCCTGATGGAGGAGGAGCGGGTCACGGGGGTGATCTTCGCGCCCACCGAGGGCACGGCGGCGGCGCTCCGCGACGATCCCCTGCGCTTTCCCGTGGTGCTGATCGACCGCGCCGGGCCGCCGGGCACCCACGACAGCATCGTGCTCGACAATCCGGAAGCCGGCGCCGCCCTGGTCGATCACCTCGTCGGGCAGGGCTACACCCGGATCGGCGGCCTGTTCGGCTCCACGAGTTCCACCGCCCGGGAGCGCCGGGCCGGCTACGAGGCGGCGATCGCCCGCCACGGCCTCGCGCCGTGCGTGCGCACGATCCCCCCCAATGCCGGCGCCGCCGAGGCGGAGGCCGGGCGCTGGCTCGGGCAAGCGGATCGGCCGGACGCCCTCGTCGTCTCCAACGGCCTCATCCTGATGGGCGCGTTGCGGGCAGCGCGCGGCCTCGGCCTCGCCCTGCCCGGGGACCTGGCGCTCGCCGGCTTCGACAACGAGCCCTGGACCGACCTCGTGGAGCCGGGCCTCACGGTGGTCGAGCAGCCCGTGGCCGAGATCGGCGCGCAGGCCATGCGCCTGCTGTTCGAGCGGATCGAGAACCCGGACCAACCGGTGCGCAAGCTGATGCTGAGCGGGCGCCTGATCCCCCGCGGCTCGACCGGGAGGCGTTGAGCCGGCGGGCTGGCGCCTGCATAGGGAGAGATTGCTTCAGAGACGGAGACCCTCGGTGCCCGACGCCGCGGACGGCCTGCCCCTCGTCCTCCTCACCACGCCGATCCATCCGGACGCGGTGGCGCGCCTCGAGCCCCATGCCCGCGTGCTCGCCGCCCCCGACACGGGGTTCGACACCCTGCGCGCCCTGGCGCGCGAGGCCGCCGGGCTGATCGTGCGGGCGCAATTGCCCGACGACATCCTCGAGCACGCGCCCGGCTTGCGCGGCATCGTGCGCCACGGGGTCGGGGTCGATTTCGTGCCGATCCCGGCCTGCACCGCCCGGGGCATCCCGGTGGCGAACCTGCCCGGCAGCAACACGCGGGCGGTCTCCGAATACGTCTTCGCCGCCCTGTTCCACCTGCGCCGCCGCCTCGGCGCCATGGACCGCGCCCTGCGGGAGACCGGCTGGCTCGCCGCCAAGGGAATGGCGAGCGATCTGCCCGAGATCGGCGGGGGCACCCTCGGCATCCTCGGCCTCGGCGAGATCGGCCGACAGGTGGCGCGGACGGCGCATCGGGGCTTCGGCCTGCGGGTGCTCGGCGCCTCGCGCACGCCCAAAAGCTTCGACGGGCTGGTCGAGCCCGTCACCGTCGAGCGGCTTTTTGCCGAGAGCGACGCGGTGGTGATCGCCTGCCCCCTGACGCCGGAGACCCGCGGCCTCGTCGACGCCCGGCTGATCGGGCTGATGAAGCCGGACGCGGTCCTCGTCAACGTCGCCCGCGGGCCGATCGTGGATGCCGAGGCGCTCGCCGACGCCCTCGAAGGCGGCCGCCTCGGAGGCGCGGCGCTGGACGTGTTCGCGGTGCAGCCGCTGCCGGCGGATCACCGCCTGCTCGCCTGCCCGAACCTGCTGCTCACCCCGCACGTGGCCGGCACCACCGGCACCAGCCTGCGCATGATGGGCCTCGGCGCGACGGAGGCGATGCTCGCCATCCTCCGGGGCGAGCGGCCGGCGAACGTGGTCAATCCCGAGATCTACGGCTGAGAGGATGGCCGCTGCATCCCAGCGGCGGCCTCCGCGCACCGTCTTGCCAGACCCGCGCGAGCGGAGCCCGGCGTCATAGCCGATCCGTTCGATCGCTTCGTTGGGCTCTTGTCCCCTCCCCCTTGCGGGGAGGGGTAGGGGTGGGGGTGGTGCAGACGGCACCGGGACGATCGATCCTGCGCCCCCCCACCTCCGGCTCCTCCCCGCAAGGGGGAGGAGAGGTGCGCGCAGCGTCGCGCCTGATCCTTACGGCGCGGCAGTTCCGGTCAGCGCCCCCTCGATCGCCCCCTCCAGTTCCACGGGCTTGGTCTTCGGGGCGTAGCGCCCGATCACCCGGCCCTCGCCGTCCGCCAGGAACTTGGTGAAGTTCCACTTGATGGACTGGAACCCGAACAGGCCGGGCTTGGCCCGCTTCAGGTGGACGAAGAGCGGGTCGGCCTCCGGCCCGTTCACCTTCACCTTGGCGAGCACGGGAAAGCTGACCTCGTAGGTGAGCGAACAGAACCGGGCGATCTCGGCGGCGTCGCCCGGCTCCTGCGCGCCGAACTGGTTGCAGGGGAAGGCGAGCACCGCGAGCCCCCGCGCGCTGTGGCGCCGCCACAGGTCCTCGAGCCCGGCATATTGCCCGGTGAAGCCGCATTTCGAGGCCGTGTTGACGAGGAGCACCGGCCGCCCGCGATACTGCGCGAGCGAGTGGGGCGTGCCGTCGGCGGCTCGCGGCGCGAAGTCGTGGATCGTGGCCATCGCGGGGGTCCCGGGACCGGCCTCAGGCGGCCGTGCGGCGTTCCACCAGCCGGGCGAGGTACGCGCTGCCGATGGGGATGACCGTGTCGTCGAAATTGTAGCTCGCGTTGTGCAGGCCGGGGCCCGGATTCGAGCCGAGCCAGGCATAGGCGCCGGGCACCGCCAGGGTCATGTCGGCGAAGTCCTCGCTGCCCATGCGGGGCGCCGCGTTGGCCTCGACCCGGTCGGCCCCGAACAGCTCGGTGGCGATCTCGATGGCGGCCTCCGTCTGGACGGGGGCGTTCTCGAGGACGGAGAACACGTCCTTGATCTCCACCTCGATCTCGGCGCCGTAGGCGGCGGCGTAGCCCTGAGCCAGCTCGCGGATGCGGCGGGAGGCGAGCGCGCGCAACTCCTTGTCGAAGGTGCGGATGGTGCCGGCGAGCTCCGCGCTCTCGGGCACGATGTTGTAGGCCGAGCCCGCATGGATCTGCGTGATCGAGAGCACGATGGACTTCAGCGGGTCGGCGTTGCGCGAGACGATGGACTGCATGGCCTGGGCGAGCGCGGTCGCGATCAGGATCGGGTCGACGCCGCGATGCGGCTGGGCGGCGTGGATGCCGCGGCCCCGCACCCGGATGTCGAAGAAGTCGGCCGCCGCCATGATCGGGCCGGGGCGCAGCTTGATCGCCCCGTGCGGCCCGTTCGGCTGGTTGTGCAGGCCGTAGATCTCGTCGCAGGGAAAGCGCTCGAACAGCCCGTCGGCCAGCATGGCGCGGGCGCCGCCGCGGCCCTCCTCGGCGGGCTGGAACACGAAGACCGCGGTGCCGTCGAAATCGCGGGTCTCGGCGAGGTAGCGGGCGGCGCCCACCAGCATGGTGGTGTGCCCGTCATGCCCGCAGGCGTGCATCTTGCCGGGATAGGTCGAGCGGTAGGGGAGGTTGGTCTCCTCCTCGATCGGCAGGGCGTCCATGTCGGCGCGCAGGCCGATGCGGCGGCCGTTGCCCGTGCGCCCCTCCAGCACGCCGACGACGCCGGTGCCGCCGATGCCCCGGTGGACCGTGACGCCGTAGCTCTCCAGGAGGTCGGCGACGATGCCCGCCGTGCGCACCTCCTCGAAGCCGAGTTCGGGATGGGCGTGCAGGTCCCGGCGGAGCGCGGTCAGCTCGTCGGCGAAGGTGGCGATACGGTCGATCGGGCTCATGGATCCTCCGCCCCGTCCGGGCGCTTGAAGGGGGTCAGGGTCTCGTACTCGCCGACGAGGGCGTCCACATGGGCGCGTTCCCGTCGCAAGTAGTCGGCCACCGCCTTGCGCAGGGCGGGGTCGGCGATGTCGTGGGCCGAGTGCATCAGGACCGGCTCGTAGCCGCGGGCGAGCTTGTGCTCCCCCTGGGCGCCGGCCTCCACGCGCTTCAGGCCGCGCTGGATCGCGAAGTCGATGGCCTGATAGTAGCACAGCTCGAAATGCAGGAAGGGATGGTCCTCGATGCAGCCCCAGTTGCGCCCGTAGAGGGCGGCGTCGCCGATGAAGTTGATCGCGCCGGCGACGTAGCGCCCAGCACGCTTGGCGAGGATCAGGAGCACGCGGTCGGCCATCCGCTCCGACAGGAGCGAGAAGAAGCGCCGGTTGAGGTAGGGCTGCCCCCATTTGCGGGCGCCCGTATCCATGTAGAAGGCGAAGAAGGCGTCCCAGTGCGCCTCGGTGATCGCCGCGCCCGTGAGCGCCTCGACGGTGATGCCGTCCCGCAGCGCCTCCCGCCGCTCGCGCCGGATGGCCTTGCGCTTGCGCGAGGCCAGGGCCTCCAGGAAGGCGTCGAAGCTGGGGTAGCCCCGGTTCAGCCAGTGGAACTGCTGGTCGGTGCGGCGCAGGAAGCCCGCCGCCCCCGCCCGCGCCCATTCCGCCTCGCGCATGAAGGTGACGTGGATGGAGGAGGCCTCCGTCTGCGCCCGCAGCGCGCGCAGGCCCGCGATCAGGCCGGCGCTGGCCGTGTCCGGATCGGCGCCGGGGGCGATGAGGAAGCGCGGCCCGGTGACGGGGGTGAAGGGCACGCTCACCTGGAGCTTGGGGTAGTAGCTGCCCCCGGCCCGGGCATAGGCGTCGGCCCAGCCGTGGTCGAACACGTACTCGCCCTGGCTGTGGCCCTTCAGGTAGCAGGGCGCGACGCCGAGGATCTCGCCCCCCTGTTCCAGGGCCACGTGCAGGGGCAGCCAGCCGGTGGCGCGGGAGACGCAGCCCGAATCCTCCAGCGCCGAGAGGAAGGCGTGCGAGACGAAGGGGTTGTGGGTCTCGTCGCCGCTGCCCAGCGTCTCGGGCGAGGTGGCGCAGGCGTCCCAGACCCCCGCGCCGATCTCCTTGAGGCCGCGCAGGGCCCGCACCTGAAGGGCGGTCTCGACCTCGGGGCTCGCGCCGGGTGTCTCCATGGCCGGCATTCTAGGCGGCTGCGGGGAAGGGGCCAAGCGGCGGTTCGGCTACCGGTGGTCGCGGTCGGAGTGGACATCGACGGTCCGCGGATCCATAGTATCTTTCGTTGATACTAAAATCGCGGGGCCGTCCCTGATCCAGAGCTTCGCCGATCGGACGACCGAGGCCGTGTACCGGGGGATGCGGCCCAAGGGTCTACCGGCCGCGATCTTCCCGGCCGCACGGCGGAAGCTCGCCTATCTCGATCAGGCGCAGGATCTGGAAGACCTGCGGGCACCGCCCGGGAACAAGCTTCATCCGCTGCTGCACGACCGGACCGGGCAGCACGCGATCTGGATCAACGACCAGTACCGGATCTGCTTCCGCTGGACGAAGGCTGGTCCGGCCGAGGTCGAGATCGTGGATTATCACTGACGGGAAGGACGATGACGTCACAGGTCGAAACGGCGCTCGACATCGTCGAGACGCTGCCACCGCTCCATCCGGGCGAAGTGCTGCGGGAGGAGTTCCTCGTCCCGCTCGGGCTCACGCCCTACGCGGTCGCGAAAGCCTGCGGCGTGCCGCGCACACGCATCGAGCGGATCGTGCGCGAGGAGATCGGCATCACGGCCGACACGGCCCTGCGGCTCGCCCGCCTCTTCGGCACCTCAGCGGAACTCTGGCTCGGCCTCCAGGCCCGGTTCGACCTGGATACCGCCCGGACGCGAGTCGCCGACGCGGTGGAGCGGATCACCCCGCTGCCGCGCGAGGCGGCGTGACCCTTCAGGGCACGAAGCCCTCGAACACCATCTGGTCCGCGTGGGCCACCGCCCGCGCCCGCTGGTCGGGGGTGCGCACCGTCCAGGCCATCACCGGCAGGCCGCCGTAATGGCGGGCGAGATGCGTCGCGGCGTTCGGCAGGTCGTCCACCCGCCAGGACAGGAAGTCGGGCCGCGTCTCTCCCACATGGAGGAGATGGGCGAGGGAGCGGCGCTCGGATTCGGGCAGGGCGGCGTAGGCCGGATCGTCCTGGCTCGATTCGGCGACGATGCCGCGGGGGATCCCCTCGGGCGCCCGGCCCCGCAGGGCCGCGACCACGCGCGGGTCGAAGGATTTGAGGGCGAGCGGCCCGGGGTAGTCCGCCGCCAGGGCGCAGACCCGATCGAGGAGCGCGAGATCCCCGTCGAAGCGCGACTTGATCTCCAGCACCAGGGGCACCCGCCCGGCGATGGCGGCGAGGAAGGCGGGCAGCGTCGGGATGGTCTCGGCGCTACCCGCCACGGGAAGCCGCGCGAGGACGTCGGCGCCGAGCGCCTGGACCGCCTCGGCTCGCCCGCACAGGCGGCCGAGGGCGGCGTCGTGGAAGACCACCGCCTCGCCGTCCGCGCTCGCCTGCACGTCGCACTCGATGGCGAAGTTTTTAGCGATCGCGGCGCGGGCCGCCGCGACCGTGTTCTCAGGGATGCCCGCCGCCCGGTCGTGCAGGCCGCGATGGGCGATCGGGCGCGCGGTGAGCCAGGCGGGGGCGGCCACTAGAGCATGCTGCTTTTTCACGGAAACACCAGCATGCTCTATCTCTTTGTGGTCGCACGATGATGTCGGAAAACCGGCTTCCACTTTTCCGCATCGTGCTCTAGCGCACCTCGAACATCGCCTCGACCTCGACGGCCGCGTCGAGGGGAAGCTCGGCGACGCCCACCGTCGAGCGGGCGTGGCGGCCGACATCGCCCAGCAGCTCCACCATGAGGTCGGAGGCGCCGTTCATGATGCCGGCAAGCCCCGAGAAGGTCGGCACCGCGTTGATGAAACCGCCCAGCCGCACGCATTGCTCCACCGCCCGGTCGAGGTCCCCCACCGCCGCGTCGAGCTGGGCCAGCACGTTGAGGGCGCAGAGGCGGGCCGCGGCGACGCCTTGCTCCGCGGAGACCGTGTCGCCGAGCTTGCCCACGTGCTCGGGGGCGAGCTTGCCGTCCGGCCCGAAGCAGATCTGGCCCGAGATGACGACGAGGTTGCCCGTGCGCACGAAGGGCACGTAGTTCGCCACCGGGGCCGCGGCCTTGGGCAGGGTCAGGCCCAGGCGCTCCAGACGTTCCTTGAACGAGCTCATCCGACCTCTCACTCCATCGCTGATCCGGCCGCTTCGAGCACGGGGCCGCAGGCCCGCGCAAGGGCTCCGGAGGGGTCCCGCATAACGGGTCGGCCTGTCAAATCATTGACAGGCGAGCCGTGTTTCATAGTAATCGCGCGCGTGCCGCCCCGGTGACGAGGCGGCACTTTCATTTCCTGCGGGCCCCGATGGTGCCCGCGGCGCGCCCGAGCGCTCTCCGCCGACGTGGACGCTGGTTCGGCGCGGGGGAGCGCGGCAAGACAATGGGTTGGAACCCTCTGCCCGATCGCGACGCGATCGGGCAGAGGGTTCCGCACACACGGAGATCGGACCTGTGACATCCGTCCTGCTGCCGAACTATGTGCGGGCCCCGATCGCGTTCGAGCGCGGCGAGGGGGCGTGGCTCGTGGCCAGCGACGGCACGCGCTATCTCGATTTCGGCGCGGGCGTCGCGGTGAACGCGCTCGGCCACGCCCATCCCCACCTCGTGGCTGCCCTGACCGAGCAGGCGGCCAAGGTCTGGCACGTCTCCAACCTGTTCGAGATCCCCGAGGGCGAGCGCCTCGGCCGGCGGCTCGTGGACGCGACCTTCGCGGACATCGCCTTCTTCTGCAATTCGGGCGCGGAGGCGAACGAGGCCTGCATCAAGATGGCCCGCAAGTACCACGCGGAGGGCGGCCACCCGGAGCGCTACCGGATCATCACCTTCGAGGGCGCCTTCCACGGGCGCACGCTCGCCACCATCGCCGCGGGCGGGCAGCAGAAGTACATCGAGGGCTTCGGCCCGAAGGTCGACGGGTTCGACCAGGTGCCCGCCGGCGACATGGCGGCGCTCGAGGCCGCCATCACCCCCGAGACCGCCGCCCTGATGATCGAGCCGATCCAGGGGGAGGGGGGCGTGCGCGTCGTGCCCGCCGCCGAACTGCGCCACATGCGCGACCTCTGCGACCGGCACGGCCTGCTCCTCATCATGGACGAGGTGCAGACGGGCGTCGGGCGCACGGGAAGGCTGTTCGCGCACGAGTGGTCGGGCGTCACCCCGGACATCATGAGCGCGGCCAAGGGCATCGGCGGCGGCTTTCCGCTGGGCGTCTGCCTCGCCACGAAGGCGGCGGCGCGGGGCATGGTGCCGGGCTCGCACGGCACCACCTTCGGCGGCAATCCGCTGGCCATGGCGGTGGGCAACGCGGTGCTCGACGTGGTGCTGGCGCCGGACTTCCTCGACCACGTCGCCCGCGTCGGCCTCGTGCTGAAGCAGAAGCTCGCCGCCCTGCGCGACCGGCATCCGGGCGTGATCGAGGAGATCCGCGGCGAGGGCCTGATGATCGGGCTCAAGCTCGGCGTGCCCAACACCGACTTCGCCGCCGCGGCGCGCGCCGGGCACCTCCTGGTGATCCCGGCCGGCGACAACGTGGTGCGCCTGCTGCCGCCCCTGATCATCACGGAGGACGAGGCGGCCCAGGCGGTGGAGCGCCTGGAGCGGGCAGCCGCCGGCCTCGGCGGCGCCCTGCGCGGGGCGGCCGAGTAGCGCCGGCCCCGCCCGGGCGGCACGATCCCCGCATGAGGGCCGGCATCATGCCGGCCGCGCCGGCCCCGGCTCCCCGCCAGGCCCGGCGGGACACGATGAGAAACGACGTGTTGAGATGACTGCCCAGATCAACGGCCGGAGCGACGGCCAGAGCCTTTCCCCGGCGGCCCAGCCCTCCGGTCCGCGCCACTTCCTCGACCTCAAGGACGTCTCCGCGACGGAGTTGCGCGCCATGCTGGACGCCAGCGCCGCGATGAAGGCGCGCCGCCGCAAGGGCGTGCCGCCCGCCGAGC
Source organism: Methylobacteriaceae bacterium (assembly GCA_947444195.1). Taxonomy (GTDB): domain Bacteria; phylum Pseudomonadota; class Alphaproteobacteria; order Rhizobiales; family Beijerinckiaceae; genus Methylobacterium. The sequence goes on from CANEZL010000022.1 coordinate 36,698, forward strand.
GCCCGCTCGCCGGCAAGTATCTCGGCATGGTGTTCGACCGGCCCTCGACGCGCACCCGCGTCTCCTTCGACGTGGCCATGCGCGACCTCGGCGGCGAGACCCTGATGCTCACGGGCAGCGAGATGCAGCTCGGCCGCGGCGAGACCATCGGCGACACCGCGCAGGTGCTCTCGCGCTTCGTCGACGCGATCATGATCCGCATCCTCGACCACGGGCTGATGCTGGAACTGGCCGAGAACGCCACCGTGCCGGTGATCAACGCGCTCACCAAGGTCTCGCATCCCTGCCAGATCATGGCCGATCTGCTCACCTTCGAGGAGCATCGCGGGCCGATCCGGGGCCGCACCGTGGCGTGGTCGGGGGACGGCAACAACGTGCTGGCGAGTTGGGTCCACGCCGCAGCCCGCTTCGACTTCACCCTGAACGTCGCCGCCCCGCCCGAACTCGCGCCGCCCGCCGCGGTGATGGCCTGGGCGAAGGCCGAGGGCGCGCGGGTCAACCTCACCACCGACGCCTTCGAGGCCGTGGACGGGGCGGACGCCGTGGTGACCGATTGCTGGGTCTCCATGGGCGACGAGGACGGCGAGCACCGCCACAACCTGCTCAACCCCTATCAGGTGAACGCCAAGCTGATGGCGGCGGCGGCCAGGGACGCGATCTTCATGCATTGCCTGCCCGCCCACCGCGGCGAGGAGGTCACCGCCGAGGTGATGGACGGGCCGCAATCGGTGGTGTTCGACGAGGCCGAGAACCGCCTGCACGCCCAGAAGGGGGTGCTCGCCTGGTGCCTGGGCGCCGACGGGCTCTGAGCGCGCGGACCAGGGTCGCGAAACCCGGCGCGCCGCACCATATGGAGCGGGCGGGCCCCGGCGCCGTGCCCGGTCGCGCGCGACGCGGGCCCGGCCCGGGAGCGCCCCGTTCCAGATCCCTCCGGCACCGCGACGCGCAGACCCGACGGCCCCGATGGGCGGACCGGCCGCGCGGGGCCGACGCAGCCGCGGAGCAGACATGACCTCCGGACACGAGACCATCCAGGCCGCCCCCGAGGACGGGCATGCGGGCGACGACGTGGTGCTGCCCTTCGCGGTGGAGGCCCTCGACGTGCGCGGGCGCGCCGTGCGCCTCGGCCCCGCCATCGACACCATCCTGCGCCGCCACGGCTATCCCGATCCGGTGGCGCGGCTGCTCGGCGAGGCGGCGGCCCTCACCGTGCTCCTCGGCTCCTCCCTGAAGTTCGAGGGGCGGTTCCAGCTCCAGACCAAGACCGACGGCCCGGTGGCCATGGTGGTGGTCGATTTCGAGGCGCCCGACCGCCTGCGCGCCACCGCCCGGTTCGACGCGGAGCGGGTGGCGGCGCTGGGCGCCGGCCCGCTCGGGGCGGGCGACCTCGTCGGCCACGGGCATCTCGCCATGACCATCGACCAGGGCACGGCGGCGAGCCGCTACCAGGGCGTGGTCGCCCTCGAAGGCCAGGATCTGGAGGAGGCGGCGCGCCAGTATTTCCGCCAGTCTGAGCAGATCCCCACCGAGGTCCGCCTCGCGGTGGCCGAGGCGGTCGCAGGTGGTGGCAAAGGCGGCGGCACCTGGCGGGCGGGGGGCCTGCTCGTCCAGTTCCTGCCCCAGTCCATCGACCGGGCGCGGCTCGCCGACCTGCCGCCGGGCGACGTGCCCGAGGGCCACGTGCATCTCGGCGCGGACGCCCCGGAGGACGACGCCTGGAGCGAGGCGCGCGCCCTGGTCGGCACCATCGAGGACCACGAACTCGTCGATCCGAACGTGTCGAGCGAGCGGCTGCTCTACCGCCTGTTCCACGAGCGCGGCGTGCGGGTGTTCGAGCGCCAGGCGGTGCGCGAGACCTGCCGCTGCTCCCCGGAGCGGGTGATGGGCATGATCGCCTCGTTCTCGCCGCAGGAGCGCCGGGACATGGTGGCCGAGGACGGGCGCATCGCCATCACCTGCGAGTTCTGCTCGCGCCGCTACGATCTCGACCCCGCCGAGGTCGAGCGCGAGATCGAGGCGCGGCCGGCCCAGTGACGCCGGCGCCATTGCCAAGCTCCGCCTGAATCGGACCTGAATAGAAGCTTGGCCGGACGGTGCTTTTTCTTGTGAACCCTTTCGGGACGCGCGGCGTTACGGGCCGCGACAAGTCTTCCGGAGGAAACACGATGAACAAGATTGCGGTGGGCCTCGCGGCCCTGCTGTTCAGCACCTCGGTCTACGCGCAGGGCGCGGCCACCGGAGGACCCGAGCGCGGCGGGGCCGCCCGGTCGGGCGCCGAATCCGGCATGAAGGCCGGCGGCGAGGGCCGCGGCGGCATGGGCGCCGATTCGGCCAAGGCCTCCCCCAGGGGCGGCGCCGAGGCCAAGGGCGGCATGGAAGCCAAGGGTGGCATGGAGGCCAAGGGTGGCGCCGAGGCCAAGGGCGGTCCGGACGGGCAGGCCGCCCGCGGCGACCGCAGCGCCGAGCGCGGCGGGATGGACCGGGATGCGGGCTCCTCCAAGGGCGCGATGGCCGAGCGCGACCGCGACGGCGCGCGCAACGGGCGCGACAGCGACCGCTCCGGCGACCGGGCCGAGCGCGGCCGGGATCGCGACATGCGCGACGGCCGCCGCGGCGACCGCGCCGACATCCGCGACCGGAGCGAGCGGCACAGCCGGACCGATTTCCGCGGCCGAACCGACGTGGTCGGCGGCAACTTCCGCCGCGAGGGCCGCTTCGTCTTCATCGGCGGCCGGCGCGTGGTCTACGGCTCCCCCGAGTACCGCCGCCTCGTCGTCACCGAGACCCGCCGCGCGCCCCGCGAGCGCTACGTGGTGATCCGCGGCCAGCGCGTCCTCTACGGCTCGCCGCAGTACCGCCGCCTCGTCAGCGTCGGCGAGGAGCGCCGCTACGTGACCATCCGCGGCCAGCGCGTGCTCTACGGCTCCCCCGAGTACCGCCGTCTCACGGTCAGCACCGGCGGCACCGTCAACGCCAATTTCAGCGAGCGTAGCCGCACGGATGTCCGCAGCCGCCGGGACGGCGACGGCCGCTCCGAGATGCGCGACCGCCGCGAGGACCGGGCGGGCCGCGACGACCGGGCGGGCCGCGAGGACCGCGCCGGGCGCAAGGACCAGGGCTTCCGCCAGGATGCCGAGCGCGGCAAGGGCGGCATGCGCGACCAGGACGGCGCGCGCAACGCCGACATGCGCGGCAAGGGCTCCGAGCGCGGCGGCCAGGACAACATGCGCAACACCTCAGACCGAGGCATGGAGCGCGGCGGCATGAAGTCCGGCGGCGAGCAGGGCGGCATGAGCGCGGGCGGCCGCCAGGGCGGCACCCCGGGCAATGCCGGCCGCGAGGGCGGCACCACCGGCGGCCGCAACTGAGCCGAGGCGGCTCGGAGGCGGGGAGGCATCGGCGCCTCCCCGTCCGTTCCTCGGCCCGAGCCCCCCCGGAGCCCTCTCCCGTGATCCAAGGATCACGGGAGAGGGCTCTCGCTCGTCGGGATCATGCGAGGCTATCGTTCCGGCATCGTGCTTTCCCGAGAAACCGGATTCCACTTTCTCGCATCGTGCTCTGGCGCATCGTGCTGGAAATCAGATCCAGGACGATGCGCCAGGCTCTTGATCTTGCATCGTCTTTTTCCGAAAGCCGGCAACCACCGTTCGGGACGATGCTCTAGAGCGTGCTGCTTTTTCACGGAAACATCAGCACGCTCTATCTTGTTGTGATCGCACGATGATCCCGAAAAACCGGCTTCCACTTTTTCGCATCGTGCTCTAGCGGCCGGCCTCGTCCGGCTCCTCGCCCTCCCGGTGCTCGATCCAGGCGGCAAGCGCCGGGGGCAGGCCGGTGGCGGATTTCGGGCCGGGGCGGGCGAAGCGGCCCGCTTCCGGAGCGCGCACGCCCATCCGCACCAGCGCCTGGGCCTGGCCCAGGGCCGCGGCGAGCGGGTCGATCAGCGGCACCGGCACCGCCGCGCGGATCCGGGCGGCGAGCCCCGTGAGGGGGGCGCCCGCCAGGATCACCGTGTCGGCCCCGTTCGCGGCCGCGCGGACGGCGAGCGAGACGATCTCGGCCTCCAACTCGTGCTGCACCTCGCTCACCGAGCGGAACGCGCCCTCGGCCGCCTGGATGCCGCCGCAGCGGTCCTGGAGGCGGGCCTGATGCACCGCGTCCTCGTACCAGGGCACGAGCTTGCGCGAGAAGGTGACGATGGAAAAGCGCTGGCCCAGCATGCAGGCGGTGAGCATGGCGGCCTCGGCCATGCCGACCACGTGCAGGTCGAACAGCTCGCGCGCGGCCACGAGACCCGGATCGCCGAAGGCCGCGATCACCGCGGCGTCGTGGCCGGCCTGATGCTCGGCGAGCGTCTCCAGCACGGCGGCGCCCGCGAGCTGCGCCTCGGCCCGGCTCGCGATGTAGGGCAGGCCGCGGGCCGCGGTGAGCGCGGTGAGGCGCGTGTCGGGCGCCAGGACCGCGGCGGCGGCCTGCGCCATGCGCGCGGTCATCGCCTCCGAGGTGTTGGGGTTGAGGAGCAGGATCTTCACGAAAGACGCTCAGCCTTGTCCGACGTCTCGCCTCGTCCGAGACCCATACCTATTCAGCCCGACGCCCGCGCCCAGAGGGCGGCGATGGCCCGCTCCGCCTCCCGGCGGATCTCGGCCTCGTCGACGCGGGTGGGGCGACCGTCCGCGACCACGACGTCGCCGTCCACGAGGACCATCTCGACGTCGCGGCCTTGCCCCGTATGGACCAGGGTGCCAAGGGGGTTGCGGGCGGGCGTCAGATGCGCCCGGCGCAGGTCGAGCACGGCGATGTCGGCGCGCTTGCCCGGCTCCAGGCTGCCGATCTCGGCCTCCAGCCCCATGGCGCGGGCGCCCCCGAGGGTCGCCATCGCCAGCACGGTCTCCGGCTGCCAGTCCGCGGTGACGGCGCCCTGCTGGATGCGGCCGACCGCGAGCGCCCAGCGCATCACCTCGACCATGTCGGCGTGCATGTTGTCGGTGCCGAGCGCGAGCCGCGCGCCCGCCGCCCGCAGCTTCTGCGTCGGCGCGATGGTGGCCCCCGTGGCGTTGCCCTTGGCGATGTGGGCCACCGTAATCCCGGCCCGGCCGATCCGGGCGATGTCGCACTCGCTCACGTGGATGCAGTGGGCGGCGAGCAGCCGGTCGTCGAGGAGGCCGACCTCCTCCAGGAGTTCCGGCGGGCTCATCCCGTCGCGGTCGCGGATGCGGGCGAGCTCCACCTTGCTCTGCGAGAGATGGGTGGTGACGCGCAGGCCCGTCCGGGCGGAGGCCTCGGCGATGCGGCGCAGGAAGGGCGTGGAGCAGGTGTCGGGGGCGTGCGCCGCGAGCTGCACCCCGATGCGCAGGTCCGAGCGGCCCTCGTAGTGCTCGGCGAGCGCCAGGGCCTCGTCGAGAGTGCGTTCGCCGATGGCCGCGTCGTGCTCCCAGCGCCCCGTGGAGACACCGCTGAAATCCACGTCGTGGATGCGCCCGCACGACCAGACTCGGAGGCCCAGCTCCGCCATGGCCGGGGTGATCACGTCGGCATGGACGAAGGTGTCGTTGATGAGCGTGGAGCCGAACAGCATCGCCTCGAGCGCGCCGAGCCGGCCGATCGCGTAGGCCTCGTCGGGGCGCACCATGTGCCCCTGCGGGATGCCGGGGGTGTAGGCGGGGGCGAAACCGAGATCCTCGGCCACGCCCCGCACCATGGTGAGGATCGCGTGGGTGTGCACGTTGACGAGGCCGGGGATCGCGAGGCGGCCGGGCAGGTGGAGGCTGCGCCGCGCGGGCGGCGGCGGCCCGTCGCCGGCGGGCTCCACCATCGCGAGGCGGCCGCCCCGGATGCCGATGCGGGCCTCGTGCAGGGGCGCCGATCCTGGCACGCCCGTGAGCACGGTGAGGCCGGTGAGGAGAAGGTCGAGGGGTTCTGTCTCCACAGCGCTCACCGTTCGAGGACGTGGGTCAGGAAGCGGCGGGTCTGCGCCTCCCGGGGCGCCGTGAACAGGGCCTCGGGGGGGCCCGCCTCCACGACCGCGCCGTCTGTCATGAAGACGACGCGGTCGGCCACCTGCCGGGCGAAGCGCATCTCGTGGGTGACGACGATCATGGTCAGGCCCTCGCGGGCCAGGGCGCGCATCACGTCGAGCACCTCGTGGACGAGCTCGGGGTCGAGGGCCGAGGTCGGCTCGTCGAACAGGATGAGTTCCGGCTCCATGGCGAGCGCCCGGGCGATCGCCACCCGCTGCTGCTGGCCCCCCGAGAGCTGAGAGGGGCGCTTGTGCAGATGCGCGGACAGGCTGACGCGGGCGAGCTGCACCTCAGCCCGGGCCCGCGCCACGGCCGGCGGCAGGCCGAGCGTCCGGCGCGGGCCGATCGCCACGTTCTCCAGGGCGGTGAGGTGCGGGAACAGGTTGAAGCGCTGGAACACGAAGCCGAAGCGGCGGCGCTGCCCGGCGAGCTCGGCCTCGCCCAGGGGCCGCCAGCGCCCGTCCGGCCCCGGCCGGCCGCCGATGGTCTCGCCGGCCAGCCGGATCTCGCCGCCGCTCGGATGCTCCAGGTGGTTGAGGCAGCGCAGCACCGTGGTCTTGCCCGAGCCCGAGGGGCCGATCAGCACCAGGGTCTCGCCGCGCGCGAGATCGAAGGAGACGCCCTTCAGGATCTCGCGCGCGCCGTAGCTCTTGCGCAGGTCGCGCACGCGGAGGAGGGGGCCCTCGGCCCGGGGGGCGGGGCTCACCATGCCGGCAGGCGCCGCTCGATCCAGCGGGAGACGAGGGCCAGGGCGGTGATGATCACGTAGTAGTACAGCGCCAGCAGCGCGAAGATCTCCAGCGGCGCGAAATGCGAGGCGATGACCGCCTGCCCCGAGCGTGTCAGTTCGTAGACCGAGATCACCGAGAGCAGCGAGGTGTTCTTCACGAGGGTGATGAGGTCGTTCGTCAGCGCCGGCGTCATCGGGCGGATCGCCTGCGGCAGCAGCACGTGGACGAGGATCTGCCCGCGGGTCATGCCGATGGATCTGGCGGCCTCCGCCTGGCCGGCCTCCACCGAGCCCACCGCCCCGCGCACCACCTCGGCGACGTAGGCCGCGCTGTTGAGGGAGAGGGCGATCACCCCCGAGACGAACTCGCCGGGGCGCCAGCCGAGCATCGGCAGGCCGAAGAACACGATGAAGATCTGGATGAGCAGCGGCGTGCCGCGGATGAAGTCGACATAGGCCCGCACCAGGCCCCGCACGGGAGCGGGGCCGCCGAGCGCGGCGAGCCCGAGGACGACGCCCCCCGAGAGGCCGAGCAGGCCGGCGAGCGCGGCGATCTTCAGGCTGGTGAGCGCGCCCTCGGCGAGCAGGGGGACGGCCATCGCGACGACGGCCCAGTCGATGCTCACGAGAAGGTCGGCACCGTGTCGGCGAGCTGCATGCGGATGCCGAACCACTTCTCCTGCAGGGCGTAGATCTCGCCGGACGCCTTGAGGGCCGTGATGCGCCCGTCGAGGAACTCCTTCAGGGCGGTGTCCTCCTTGCGCAGGCCGATCCCGGCCCAGTTGCGGGGCCCGATGTCGCGCACGATGGCGTAGCGGCCGGGCGCGTCCTTCGTCACCTGGGTGAGGGTCGGCAGCGCGTTGATGACCCCGTCCACCGAGCCCTGCGACAGGGCGAGGTAGGCGGAGGGGTGGTCGTCGTAGGTCTTGATCTCGGAGAAGCCCTTGCCGGTGGCGGCCTTGAGCTTGGCCTCCAGCCCCGCCTTCATGGTGTCGCCGGCGGAACCCAGCTTCACGCCGAGGATCTTGCCGGCCATGCCGTCGAGGGACTTGATGGCGGCGGCATCGCCCGCCCGGATCAGCAGCTCCTGCGTCGCCTCGGTGTAGGGGATGGTGTAGCCGACCCGCTGCACCCGCTCCTTGGTGTAGGTGAGCGAGGTCATGATCGCGTCGAAATTGCCCGCGTAGAGGGCCGGGATCACCCCCGCCCAGGCGGTGTCCACCATCTCGACCTTCACGCCCAGGGGCTGGAACAGGAGGCCGGCGAGGTCGACGTCGTAGCCGACGATCCTGGAGCCCTCGCGGAAGGTGAAGGGGCGGTAGGCCGCCTCGCAGCCCACCCGCGCGACCCCGGCCTTGCGCAGGTCCTCCGGCCCGCGGCCCTGCGCGCGGGCGGCCCCGCCGAGGACGGGCAGGGCGAGGAGGCCCGTCGCCCCCGCGAGCAGGGCGCGGCGGCTGAGGGGTCCGGCGGTGATCGAGCGAGTCATCGAGCGCGTCATGGCGACCTCTCCCCGGATGCGTGTGCCGACAGCATCCAAATTGCATGCCATTTGAAAAAGACCAGGGCCCGCAAAGGCTGCGGGCCCGCGGATGTTCTCAGCCGCCGGCCCGCGGCAGGGTCTGGCCATCCCCCGCTGCCAGCCCGTCGCAGACCGCTTCGCCGGTGCGGGCGAGATGCGTGCGCCAGACCGCGCGGGCCCGCTCCGGATCGCGGCGGCGGAACGCCTCCATCAGCGCCTCGTGCTCGCCGACCGATTCCGCCCAGCGGGAGGGATAGAGGATCGCCGCGTAGCGTCCGCGGCGCGCCCGCAGCATGAGCGTGGCGTGGCTGCCCACGAGGACGGGATTGCCGGACAGGCCCACCACCCGGTCGTGGATCTGGCTGTTCAGCGCGAAATAGGCGTCCTTGGCGCGGGTCTCGTAGTGGTGCAGCATCTCGGCGTGCAGGGCTTCGAGGCCCGCCAGCGCCTCCGCGTCGGCGGCGAGCACCGCCCGCCCGGCGGCCAGGCCCTCCAGTTCGGCGATCACCTCGAAGAGATGGCGCGCCTCCTCGGCGGTCAGCGACATCACCCGAGCGCCGCGGTTCTGGCTGATCTCGATGAGCCCGTCCGCCTCCAAGAGCTTCAGGGCCTCGCGCATGGGGGTGCGCGACACGTTCAGGCGCTCGCAGAGGATCCGCTCGACCACGCGGCTGCCCGCGGGCAATTCGCCGCGCACGATCAGGTCGCGCAGGGTGTCGGCGACCTGCCGGGCGAAGGGGATGCGGCGCGAGAGCGCCAGGGAGCCCGGGCGCATCTCGGCCGCGGCCGGCCCAGCCTGGGGGGTACCCGGTTCCGGATCGTGCACGGTGGTTCCTCCCGTCGCGCGTGGAGAACGCCGCGACGCATAGACTTAGCCAATGGCGCGGTCAGTGCTCAAGGCATGGTCCCCTGTAATCCCCGCCTCCGGGACCGACATGCGTCAACAACGTGCCCCGGATCGTCCGCCGAACCCTCCGTCGTCCGCCGTGCCGACTTCGCGGGACGCGCGCCCGGACGGGGCGTCGTCCGGGCGGCGCGGCCGTCTCGCCGCGGCGGGCAGGTGGCGTATAAGGGCCCCGCCCGGCGGGGCGGCCCCCAGCCGTCCGCGTCCCCGCCCGCGGCCCTGTCGAGGATCCCTGCCTTGCCCCTCACCCAGATCACCCACCACGACCTCGACGGCTACGGCGCTGCGACCGTGGTCGGGGCCTTCCGCGCGCAGGACCGGATCGTGCACGTGCCGCGCTACGCCGATGTCGGCCCCGTGGTGGAGGCGGAGTTGAAGCGCCTCGACCGGGCCGCCGAGCCGGAACTCCTGCTGCTGACCGATCTCGGCCTGGAGGCGGTGGCGGTGAAGTTCATCCGCAGCTTCGCGGCGATGAACCGGCGCCGGGGCGAGGGCCGGCAGCACCGGCTCGTGGTCCTCGACCACCACGCCTCCTCGATCGACCAGCTCCGCGAGGGCGGCCTCGCCCCGCAGCCCGATCCGGAGCGGCCGGGCCTCAGCCGCTTCGATCTCGGCGATCCCGCCATCGCCGTGCTGATCGACGAGAACGCCTGCGCCACCCGCATGGCCCGCGACCATCGCGGCCTCTACGCGGAGGCGGGCGCCCCCGAGCCCGGCCCCGACCTCGAGGCCCTGGTCGAGGCGGTGGACGCCCTCGACCTCTGGCAGAAGGCCCGGCCCGCCTTCCCCGGCGGGCTCGCCCTCGACGAGATCTTCTGGGACAACGTCTCCACCCTGGTGCCGGTGGGCCACCCCTGGCACGACCGCTTCGTCTGCGCCCTGCTGCTCGCGGCCGCCGGGCGCCTGCGGGCGGGGGCGAGCCCGGCCGAGATCGAGGCGCAGGTGGGGGCGCTGCGCCTGGGCATCGTGAACACCCTGATGGCGGACGAGCCCGACGACGACCCGCGCCTGACCACGCGGATGCGGGTGGCCCGGGCGCTCGCCCGCTCGGACGCGCTGTTCCAGCCCCTGTCCGACGGCACGCTCCTGTCCTTCGGCCTCGATTCGGGCACCTACCAGCGCGTGTCGGACCTCGTGATGGCGGCGGGCCGCGCCAGCCGCCTCGTCAACGTCCAGCGCGTCGGCACCCTGTCCTTCCGCTCGAACGACGGGACGGCGCTGGCGGGCGCGCGGCTGTTCCGCGGCGGCGGGCACCGGGACGCGGCCGGGGGCAAGCTGCAGAGCGGGGGGGCCTTCTCCCTGGCGGACGCGCTGGCGCAGGTCGAGCCGGTCCTGAACCCGCCGCCGCCGGATCCGGCGGCGAGCCCCTTCGCCGCCCTGCGGAACTGGAAGGGCGCTTCCTGAGCAGGCAGGGCGCTTCCTGAGCGGGCGTGCTACGGCGCCGCGCCGCGCGGGGCCGTCGCCGCGGGGCGCTCGGGCGCCGGCCCGGTCCGCAGGAAGGTGAGCACGATGCCGGACACCCCCAGGACCAGGGCCGCGACGCAGAGGACGAACAACCAGCGGGGCATCGGGGGGTAAGGGCCGCGAGGGTCTCGGGGAAAAGGCACGGGCGGGAACGCCCCGGTTGCGGCCCGCGGGGGCCGGGGGAACCGGCCGGCCGCGGGCCGAGGGTGACCGGCTCAGGCCGCCTCGCGGCCGCCCGCCTGCCGCTCGGCCTGGGCGCCGGGCCGGCCGAGGCCGATCTGCTTGGCGAGGGCGGAGCGCTGGGCGGCGTAGCCCGGAGCCACCATCGGGTAGTCCGCGGGCAGGCCGAAGCGCTCGCGGTAGGCGCGCGGGTCGAGGCCGTAGGTGGTGAGGTGCCGCTTCAGGGTCTTGTAGGTCTTGCCGTCGAGGAAGCTGACGATGCCGTCCTCGGTCACGGACTTGCGGATCTGGGCGGGGGTCGGCTTCTCGACCTCGGCCACCGGCTCGGCGGCGGGCGCAGCGCCGGGGGCGAGGCCGGACAGAGCGGCATGGACGCTTCCGATCAGAGCGGGAAGCTCCGAGGCGGGCACCGAGTTGTTCGACACGTAGGCGGAGACGATATCGCCCGCGAGTTCGACGATGTCGGGGTTCGTTCCCGAGAATTCTTCTACCATTATGAATGTCCGTGGTGTTGCCCCTCGACGCCTAAATTCACCAATCGGACCGCGAAATCAAGGGAAGCCGTGGCAAGTACACGGCAATGACGGTCCGCGCCGACGTCATGACGGAAACCTTTAGGAAACGATATCTTAAGCGGACTCCGAAGGCCGCGCCCACAACGACAAGTCCTTGAGGCGACGGCGAACGCACGCGACCGCGCGACCCTCGGCCGCATCGGCGCCGGACCCGGGGCCCGCCCGCGCACGGCATGTGCGGAGCGGCACGGCGCGGCCGCCATCGGGCTCCCATCTGCCGGTCCGGAAGGCCCGCATCCCGGCCGCGAACCCGTCCACAGGAGCTTGAACGCGCATGACGAAGACCCGCCTCGCCCTCGCCGCCCTCCTCCTCGCCGCCCCCGTCTCCTCGGCGCTGGCCCATGACGGCGCCCGCTGGAGCGGCTTCGTCCCCTACGCCGCCGAGACCGCCGGCACGGTCCGGCTCGGCGTGCACGGCCTGCCCTTCTACGAGGGCTGCCTCGGGAACTCGGCCGCGGAGGGCAATGCCAACCAGCAGAGCCGCCCGGTCAAGCAGTACGGCCAGACCTCCGGCGGCGACCGCTGCTGAGGCGGGGATCGCCGCCGAGGGATCCCGGATCGTGCAGTGCAGCGAACCTTCTTGCTGCACCGCACGTTGGTGACGGTCCGCTGCTGCGGTCGACGGAAGCAAGCACGAACCGTTTCACCCAAGGGGGCCCATGTTCTCGAAAGTCGTGACCTACGCCCTGATCGGCGCCTTCACCTGCGGCCTGATCGCCACCGTCGTCGGTACGGCCGGCACGATGATGCGCTGACGGCCCGCGGGGCGGACGTCCCCGCGGCGGCCCCGGGACCGGAACCCGCGTTCCACCGATCCCGCTGAATACAACCCGTCGCGGTCTGCCCGCGCGCCGGGCCCATCACCGGACTTCCCATCGGCCCCGGCCCCTCGGTCGGGGTCGATGGCGCGTTCCGGGGGACAGTCCCGGGCCTGCGGCGGTACACCACAGGGCGGCGCGACGGTCTTTTCCCGGCCGAGAGCTCTCGCCGGCCATCCCTGTCCCGGACGGCCAGCGGCCATAGCCTTAGCGCAGGAAGTCCCCGAAGGCGCGCGGCCCGTCGCCGGTGGAGATCTCGCGCAGGAGCGCGAGGCTCGCCGCGTCGATCACGCCGAGCGTGTTCGAGCCCCAGTTGGCCACGTAGACGAAGCGCCCGCCCGCATCGGCGGCGATCCCCTCGGGATGGTCGCCCACATCGAGGGTCTTCTCCACCGCCAGCGTGTCGAGGGAGAACACCGTGACCGTGTTGGCGTACTGGTCGCTCACGAAGCCGCGGCCACCCGCCAGCGCCACCACGTAGGGGCGCTGCCCCGTCCTGACGCGGCCGACCTCGCGCCGGGCGGCCACGTCGATCACCGAGACGTCGTCGCCGGTGACGTTCGCCGTGTAGGCGCGCCGGCCCGCCGCATCGAGGGTGAGGCCGAAGGGATGGTGGCCCACGGGGATCGTCGCGGTCTCGCGGCGGCTCGCCACGTCGACCACCGAGACGCTGTCCGCCTCGCGGTTGGCGACGAGCAGGGTGGCGCCGTCCGGCGTCACCGCGATGCCCGACGGCGAGGCGCCCACCGCGATCTCGCCGTCCGCCACCAGGGTTCCGTCCCGCGGGCGCAGCACGAAGACGCGTCGCCCGTACCAGTCGGCCACGTAGACCGTGCCGCCCTTGGGATCGACGCCGATGCCGAGGGGGCCGCCGGGGAGGGGCACGTCCCCCGTGACCCGGCGCGCGGCCACGTCGATCACCGCGAGCCCCGGCAGGTCGGGCCGGGTGACGTAGGCGGTCGCGCGGTCGGGGGAGAGGGCGATGCCGGCGGGCGAGCCGCTCACCGGGATCCTGCCCACCACCTTGCCCGCGTCGAGATCGACCACCTCGACGGCGTTGTCGCCCTGGACCGTGACCAGGGCCTCGGCGGCGGGCACGGGCGCGCCGCCGAGGCCGATCAGCAGGGCGAGGAGGCAAGCCAGGGGCCGGCCTCCCGGGAGGGAACGGCTCACGAGCCCTTCTCGACCTTCGCCTTCAGGTTGTCGAGGCCGGCCCGGTAGAGGCCCTGGACGGCCTTCTTGGCGGCCTCGTCGTTCAGGTCCGGCGGCGGATCGTTGTTCATGTAGCCGCGGTAGAAGGCACCGCGCCAGGTGACCTTGGTCTTGTCCGCGCCCTCGGGCTCGACCTCGATCCAGGACGAGTAGTCGTTCACCGGCAGGGTCTTCACGTCGACCTTGTCGATCCGGTACATGAGGCTCTTCTTCGCCGCATCGTACTTGGAGAGCTCCTCCTGCACCGTGGCGCCGCCCTTCAGGGTGAGCGTGCGGGTGGCCTTGACCTCGTTGCCGCCCTTGCCCTCGGTCTTCTCGACCACCGGGATCCAGCTCCCGTCCTGGAAGTTGCCGACCACCGCCCAGACCTTGTCGGCGGGCGCGTTGATCTCGACGGTCTCGGAGATCTTCTGGCGGGTCGGGCCGTGGGCCTGGGCCGCGAACGAGACCGTGGCGAGAGCCGCCACGGCCGCGAGTCTCATGAACTTCATGGACGTTTCTCCTTTGGCGCCGGCCTAGCGTGCGGCGCCGGGGTTTGCGAGGATCCGCTCGCTGCGCCCGAGGGACGCGGCGACCTTGTCCTCGATCCAGTCCCAGGCCTCGCGCTCGCGCGGCCCGGCCGTCTTGGATATCGCGATGGCGAGATAGGCCATCTCCGTCAGGATCTTCTCCGGCGCCAGCATGTGCAGGCGCGTCGACAGGATCGCCGCCTCCAGCACCGCTCCCTGCGCCCGGTTGTAGCCGATGAAGGGCTCGTGAGCGGCTGCCCGGACCAGGCGTCCGCGGAAGCGGGGACGGGTCGCGTCGTCCTCCACCGCCTCCACCGCGAACTCCGCATGGCCGAAGCTGTCGGCGAGCCGCTTGCCGGGAATGGCGTCGCAATCGACCACCGGCCAGTCGCGCCGCCCGGTGACGGCGCCGGCGATCACCCGGACGTCGCGGGGGCTGGAGGCCGCGAAATACGGGTTCGCCGCGAGGTTCGTGATGGTCGGCGAGGGCCGGAACGGCGCGAGGATGGTGGCGTCGCCCTCGCGGATCAGCCCGAAGGGCACGAGGTGCAGCGCGCCCTCCGGCGAGAGGGTGGTGACGACGGTCTCGAGGATCAGCGGCACCGGCTCACTCCTCGACCACCAGCTTGCCGCAGACGAGCCGCGCTTTCCCGGGGCTCGGCGTCGCGTCCACCGCGGCCTCCGCGCGGGCCTCCTGCGCGCTCACCGTTTCCGGCGGCGCGGCATCTGCCTCCGGGCGGGCGTCGCGGGTGCCGGGGGGCGGCGCGCCGGGGCCGGAATGCTTGGTGTGGCCGGCCTTCTTGAAGGCGGTGGTGTCCTGCGCCTCCGCGTCGGCGGCGCAGCCCCAGTCGAGGGGCTCGTCCTGCACGTAGCGCTTGCCGAGCCGCCAGGCCGTCTCCGCCTTGGCGAGCTCGTTCCCGAGGTAGAAGGCATGCGCCCCGTCGCTCGCCACGTTGAGGTCCGGGAAGAAGGCCATCGCGTCGGTGCCGACCCTGTGGATGTCGCGGTTGTAGACGTGGATGCCGTCCTCGGCCACGGCGATCCGGTAATTGGGATCGCGGACCTCGGCGGCGAGGCCCGCGATCTCGTCGGGGGTCTGCACGAAGGGGCGCTTGTCGTGAAGTGCCAGAAGTGCCCGGCCGTAGCCCTTGGGCAGGGCCGCGTCGGCTTTGGCCGCGTGCATCACGCGGCGGGCCGCGTCGTGCTCCTCCACCGTGCGGCGGGTGTGGTTGGAGACCTGCACGATCAGCACGTTGCGGATGGCGAGTTCCGAGCACATTCCCGCGAGCAGCGCGGTGACGCCGAGGCTGTCGGCCTCGGTGAGCTCCGTGAGGTTGCCGGTGCCCATCATCATCTCGGCCTCGGGCCAGCGCGCCCGCACGTCCCGGTAGCGCGCGACCGAGTCGACGAAGCCGAAATGGATCGGCTCCAGGATCGGATCGGCGAGATAGGGCAGGCCGGCCCGCTCCATCCGCGCGATGGCCCGGTCGAGGGAGGAGAGGTCGTCGGGGCGCATCGGCACGAGGACGGGCACCGCCCCGGTCTCGAAGGCGAGGCCGAGGGTCTCCTCGTTGAGGCTGAGGAGGTAGTCCGCCCCGGCCCTGGCGCCGCGGGTCAGCTCGTCGATGGCGAAGGAATCGACGCTGACCCGCAGCCCCGCGCCCTTCATCAGCCGCACCGCCTCCTCGAGATGCGGGAAGGGGGTGTCGGGCAGGCCGCCGAGATCGATCACGTCGGCCCCGCGGGCGGCGAGATCGAGCCCCTTGGCGAGGATCGCCTCGGGCGTCATCTTCGAGGCGTCCACGATCTCGGCGAAGATGCGCAGGTCGTGGCCCGAGAGGTCGACCGTGCGCCCGGCGAGCCCCAGCCAGGCCGGCAGGTCGACGATCTCGTCGGGCCCCCGCTCCACGGGCAGGCCGAAATGACGGCTCAGCGCCCCCGTGTCGGCCCGGCAGCGGCCGGGCAGGACGATGCGGGTCGCGCCCGCCGGAATCGTGACGCGGCGGCGGATGATCTCCTCGGTCATCAGCGCGGCGACCTTCACGCCGGCATCGGCGATGCTCCAAGCGAAGCGCTCCGGGGGCAGGGCGCCCGCGACCTTCTCCAGCCGGGCGCGGGCGAGCTTGCCGGTGACGAAGACGATGTGCTCGGGCCGGCTCACGCGGCGACCCGGCCCTGCGCCGGTCCCTCGATGCGGATGGTGCCGGGGTAGCGCGCCGCGAAGGCGGGGAAGGCGGCATCGACGAGGCCGAGCCGGGCCCAGTCCGCGGGCCCGCTGCCGGCGGGCGCGTCGGCGGATTTCACGAGGATGCAGGCCCGCGCCCCGGTCTCCCGGGCGAGCCAGAGGGCGAGGCTGTCCGAGGTGACCGCCCAGGATTCGGGGATGTCGGGATGGCCGGCGCGGAGCGCGCAGGGGTCCCAGACGCGGGCCCCGCTCCCTTCTCCCGCAGAGGAGGGAAGGACAGTCGCGAAGATTTCGAGCCCCGGCTCGATCGCGCGGAAAACCTCCGCCATGCGTCCCATCGCGTCGAGGGCGAGGCGGTGGGCCAGCGCGTCGCCGAAGCCGAGGGCCGCTTGCGCCGTGCGCACCGCCTCGGCGAAGGGGCCGCCGCCGGGCACGATCAGGCAGGGGCCGGCCGCACCCGCCGCCAGCTGCGCGAGGCGGGCGCGCAGACGCGCCGGATCGGCGAGCAGGCTGCCGCCGAGCTTCACCACGACGTGATCGGCGCTCACGCGGCCTCCCGCGCGGCGAGCGCCCGCACGGCCTCGGCGAGGCGGTCCGGATCGAGGCCCAGGCGGCGGTCGTCCGCGCGGCAGAGGCCGCCGCGGAAGCCGAGATAGTCCGGCCTGTGGGCGGCGAGCGCCGGGATGTCGCGGATGGCGAGGGAGCCGGCGAGGCCCGAGAGCAGGCCGTGCGCCCGGCAGGCGGCGGTGAACCCCGCGAGCCGGTCGGCGGCCAGGAGGTCGGGCAGGCGCCGCCCGTCCTTGGCCGCGGTGTCGATCATCGCGCCGGCGAAGCCCGCCGCAGCGAGCGGCGCCACCGCCGCGGCGCCCGGCCCGTCCTCGGCGAACAGCACCGCGATCAGCCGGCCCGGCGCAGCGGCGGCGGCCTCCGCCAGGATCGCCGCGGGAAGATCGGGGCGCAGGGCGACCTTGACGTAGTCGATCCCGGTCTCCGCCATCGCCCGCACCGCGGCGGCGAGATCCGCTGCCTCCGGCTCGCCGGCCACGGCGCTGGTGACGGCGCGGCCGGCCACGCGAGCGCGGATGGCGCCGACCACCGCCGGCGGCAGGGCGCCGAGGGCGCCGCGCTCGGGATCCTTGGCGTCGACGAGGTCGAGCCCGGCCGCGCAGGCGCACTCGGCCTCGCCGGGATCGCGGACGCTGACGAGAAGGCGGAGCGGGGCGGACGCGGTCTGGGGAAGGGTCACGATTTTCCGGGCACGGGCTTTCCGGGCAAGGGCTCGGAAAGAAGGCGGTTCTTCACGACCCAGCGCATGGCGTGCGCCCAGGTGTCGTCGGTATCGGCCCGGATCACCACCTGCCCCGCCCGCACCGCCTTGCCGGTCGCGGCGTCGGCGATGACGACGTACAGGTTGAAGATCTGGTTCGATCCCTTCTCCACATAGCCGGTCACGGCGAGATCCGCACCCAGCGTCCGGGCGATGGGCGCCGCGCAGCCGTCGCACTTGTAGAGGGGCGCCTGCCGGGCGATCTCGGCGGCCTGGGGCGCCGTATCCACCGCGGCGATGTCGCCCTGCCTGGCGAGCGCCGCCTTCAGCTCCTCGGTGACGAGGGCGAGCTTGCGGGTCTCGTCGGGGCGGGGGCGGCGCCCGCCCACCACGCCGGGATCGAGGAGCTCGACGGGAAAGACCGCGGCCTTGGCCGGGTCGGCGGCGGCGGGGAGGGGGCCGAGGACGGGCCAGACGGCGAGGAGGGCGGCCGAGCCCCCTGCGAGGCGGGCGCGTGCGGTCATGGCGTGTCTCCCTCCATGGCGTGTCTCCCTCACTGCGGGCTCGTTGCGGGCCGGCCCCGCAGCCGGTCGCCCTCCGCGCCTGGAGCGGCCCTGCGCTGCGGCCTGCGCCGCGATGTCCCGCATAGGTCGCGCGCACGGGACGCTTTGGCAATCCCCGCGTTTGCCCGCATCGTCGACCCGTGTTGAACCCGTGCGGGCGCTCGTGCCCGCGGGGACGGGAATGCGCTCCGCGGCGGGGCGCCCTCGGATCAGGAGAGCCGGATGCCGGTGATCAGCGTGACGCGCCTGCGGGTCCGCACCTTCCGCTTCCTGCCGGGCTTCGCCCTGCACACCCTGCGCGCCCTGCGGCAGGTCCGCGCGGCGCCGGGCTTCCGGGGCGGCACCGTGCTGCGCGACCGGGACTGCGCCTTCTGGACGCTCACGGCCTGGGACGATGCGGACAGCCTGCAGACCTACCTGACCACGGCCGCGCACCGGGCCGCGATGCCGCACCTCGCGCAGTGGTGCGACGAGGCCTGCGTGGTCCGCTGGGAGCAGGAGGCCGCCGCGCTGCCCTCCTGGCCCGAGGCCGACCGGCGGATGCGCGACAGCGGGCGCACCGCCCGCGTCCGCAGCCCGAGCCCCCTGCACGCGACCCTGAGCTACCGGCCGCCGCGCTTCGCCGGGGCCGCCGCCATCTCCCTGCGGCCCGCCGCCCGGCCGTGAGGGCGCGAGCCTTGCGGCGCGCGCGCCCGTTGAGTGCGGGCTCGGAATGCTGTTACCTGCCCCCCGCATGCGCGTTCCGGCACGATCCTTCACCCTCCCCCTCCTCCTCGCCGCCGTCCTCGGCGCGGCCCCGGGCCTCGGGGTCGGCGCGCCGGCACGGGCGCAGGAGCCGGCCGCGCGGCCGGCCGATCCCGCCGAGACGCGCATCGGCCTGATCTACCGGACGCAGCCCCAGCCCTCCTCCTACGACGCGGAGGCCGCCCCCGAGGACGAGGGCGTGGCGGGCGCCCGCATGGGGATCGCCGACAACAACACCACCGGCCGCTTCACCAAGCAGACCTACGCGCTGGAGGAGGCGGTGCTCGCCGAGGGCGGTCCCGACGCCGCCGCGGCGGCCCGGGCGATGCTGGAGAAGGGCATCCGCTACCTCGTCCTGGCGCTGCCCGCCGACGCGGTGCTCGCGGTCGCCGACGCGGTGAAGGGCACGGGGGCCGTGGTGTTCAACGCCGCCGCCACCGACGATGCCTTGCGCGGGGCCGATTGCCGCGCCAACGTCTTCCACATCGCGCCCTCGCGCGCCATGCAGGCCGACGCGCTCGCCCAGTACCTGACCCTGATGCGCTGGCGGAAGATCTTCCTGATCGTGGGCCCCAACGAGGCCGACCGGCTCTACGCCGAGGCCGTCAGGAATTCCGCCCGCAAGTTCGGCCTCAAGATCACCGCGGAGAAGCCCTGGACCTTCGGGCCGCTGGCCAGGGCCCGGGGCGACACGCCGACCCGGGCGGAGGCGATGGTCTTCACCCGCGGGCTCGACTACGACATGGCGGTGGTGGCCGACGAGGCGGGGGACTGGGGCGACTACGTCCCCTACCGCACCGTCGATCCGCGGCCCGTGGCCGGCACGCAGGGGCTCGTCGCCACCACCTGGGCGCCCGTCCTCGAGACCTGGGGGGCGGCCCAGGCGCAGAACCGCTTCCGGCGGCTCGCCGGCCGGCTGATGCGCCCCCTCGACTACCAGGTCTGGGCCGCCATCCGCGCGGTGGGCGACGCGGCCACCGTCAAGAAGGGCGCCGACCCCGCCGTGATCGCGCCCTTCCTCACGGATCCGGCCTTCAGCCTGCCCGCCTACAAGGGCGTGCCCCTGAGCTTCCGCCCCTGGGACCACCAATTGCGCCAGCCCCTCATCGTGGTGCAGCCGAAGATGCTGGTCTCGGTCGCCCCGGAGCAGGGCTTCCTGCACCAGCGCACGCCCCTCGACACCCTCGGCGTCGACCTGCCGGAGACGGCCTGCAAGTTTAGGTAGCCCCGCGGGCGCGCCGCCCCGGTAAACGTGGCAAGGGCGCGCAACACCCTCGCAAGCCGGGCGAAAGGCACTACAATCGTGCCGGCGAGGAAGACGGACAGCCGACAGGCACGGAACCGAGCGCCGCCAGAGCGCCGGATCGAGGGAGGATCGGAATGCACCGCCGCGTGAAGGCAGGGTTGGTCCGTGGCGCGTTCACGGCCGTCTCCATGGCCGCGCTCCTGGCGACGACGGAGGGAGCCTCCGCCTACACCGTGTACGTCTCCAACGAGAAGGGCAACACGGTCAGCGTCATCGACAGCACCACCCTGACGGTGACGGGGACCTGGAAGGTCGGGCGCCGCCCGCGCGGCATCACCGTCCGCCCCGACGGCAAGGAGGTCTTCGTCTGCGCGAGCGACGACGACCGCATCGACGTGCTCGACGCCGCCACCGGCAAGGTCACGCGCTCCCTCCGCTCGGGCCCCGACCCCGAGCAGTTCATCCTCGATGCCACGGGCAACCCCCTCTACGTCGCCAACGAGGACGACAGTCAGGTCACGATCATCGACATCGAGAAGAACCGGGTGCTGGCCGAGGTGCCGGTGGGGGTGGAGCCGGAGGGGATGGGCCTGTCCCCGGACGGGAAGGTCCTCGTCAACACCTCCGAGACCACCAACATGGCCCATTTCATCGACACCAAGACCTTCCAGGTGATCGACAACGTGCTGGTGGACGCGCGTCCGCGCTTCGCCGAGTTCACCGGCGACGGCAAGTTCCTCTGGGTCTCGGCCGAGGTCGGCGGCACGGTGAGCGTCATCGACGCGGCGAGCCGGCGCGTCGTCAAGAAGATCACCTTCAAGATCCCGGGCGTGAACGACGAGGCGATCCAGCCCGTCGGCGTGCGCATCACGCGGGACGGCGCCAAGGCCTTCGTGGCCCTCGGGCCCGCCAACCGCGTCGCGGTGATCGATGCCAGGAGCTACGAGGTGCAGAAGTACCTGCCCGTGGGCCAGCGGGTCTGGCAGCTCGCCTTCACCCCGGACCAGAAGCTCCTGTTCTCCACGAACGGCACCTCGAACGACGTCTCGGTGATCGACGTCGAGGCCGAGAAGGTGGTCAAGAGCATCCCCGTCGGCCTGCTCCCCTGGGGCGTGGCCGTCTCCCCGCAATGACCGTTCTCGGGATCCTGCCGATGCGAAACCTCCTCGGGGCGGCGGCCCCCGGCCTCGCCGCGTGTCTTGCCGTGTCCCTCGCCGCCTGCCTCGCCGCAGCCCCGGCGCAGGCCCTCGACCTGACGAAGAAGCGGGAGAACCTGCCCGATCTCGTCCTCGGCAACGACGAGGGCAACGACTTCGTGGTCGAGAACAAGGACATCACCATGGAGGGCGGCAAGGCCTACCGCCTGCGCATCGTCGCCAAGGGGCGGCAGGAGTACAAGTTCTACGCGCCCGAGTTCTTCCGCTACATCTGGCTCAACCAGATCGTGATCAACCACCTCGAGATCCACGGCGGCGGCCCGCCCGACCATCTCGAGTTCGACGATCCGGGCGAGATCGGGATCGAGTTCGTGGCGATCAAGCCGGGAACCTACACCTGGGCGGCCCGCGGCCTCGAATCCAAGGGCATGACCGGCACGATCACGGTGAAATGATGCGCCTTGCTCTCTCCGGCCTCGCCGCACTCCTCCTCGCGGTCCCCGCCCTCGCCGACGACAAGGCCGCGTGCGCCGAGGGCATCGCCATGATCAAGGCGGAACTGGCCAGGAACCCGCCCGAGGCCGCCCTGCCCAGGCTCAAGAAGGCGCTGCGCGTGGCCGAGCGCGAGCAGGGCGAGGGCGAGTTCGACGAGTGCCTCGACGCGGTCGGCGACGCCAAGCGCGCTCTGAAGCCGTGAGCGAGGCCCCCGCCCTCCTCGTCGGCAACGTGAGCCACCGCTTCGGCGCGCGCGCGGCGCTCGCCGACGTGTCCCTCACGGTCGAGCGCGGGTGCTTCGCCGCGCTCCTCGGCCCCAACGGCGCCGGCAAGACCACGCTCTTCTCGGTGATTACCCGCCTCTACAACAACCAGGAGGGCCGGGTCGCGATCTTCGGCCACGGCCTCGACCGGGAACCCTCGCGGGCGCTCGCCCGCCTCGGCGTGGTGTTCCAGGCCCGCACCCTCGACACCGACCTCACCGTCGAGCAGAACCTCGCCTATCACGCGAGCCTGCACGGCATGAACCGCCGCGCGGCGCGGGAGCGGATCGCGGCGCTGCTCGACCGGGTGGGCCTCGCCGACCGCCGCGCCGACAAGGTGCGCACGCTCTCGGGCGGCCAGTCCCGGCGCATCGAGATCGCCCGCTCGCTGATCCACCGCCCGAGCCTGCTGCTCCTCGACGAGCCGACGGTGGGCCTCGATCTCGAATCGCGCGCCGACATCGTCGCCATCGTGCGCGCCCTGGTGCGGGAGGAGGGGCTCTCCGTGCTCTGGGCGACCCACATCTTCGAGGAGATCTCCTCCGAGGACGACGCCGTGGTGCTGCACCGGGGCCGGATCGTCGCCCGCGGCACCGCCGGCACGATCGGGCAGGGCGCCGAGAGCCTGGAGGACGCTTTCCGCCGCCTCGTCTCCGAACCGGGGAGGGCGGCGGCGTGAGAACATCCGCGACAGCTCCCTCCCCCCACCGATCTCGGGCAGGCCCGAGATCGGTGGGGGGAGGGAGCGCGCGCCCGGAGATCGCCGCATGAGCACGCCCGCAACCGTCCCCCACGCGGTCTCCCGCACCCCCGCCCATCTCGGGCGGCTCGACGCGGGCGGCTACCTGATCTGCCTCGGCGGCATCGTGCGCCGGGAATTGCTGCGCTTCTTCAACCAGAAGGAGCGCTTCTTCTCCGCGATGGTGCGCCCGCTCGTCTGGCTGTTCATCTTCGCGGCGGGCTTCCGCAACACGCTCGGCGTCTCGATCGAGCCGCCCTACCAGACCTACGTGCTCTACGAGGTCTACGTGGTGCCGGGGTTGGCTGTGATGATCCAGCTCTTCAACGGCATGCAATCCTCCCTGTCGATGGTCTACGACCGCGAGGTCGGCTCGATGAAGGTGCTGCTCACGAGCCCCTATCCGCGCTGGCTGCTGCTGCTCGCCAAGCTCATTGCCGGCGTCTCGGTCTCCGTGGTGCAGGCCTACGCCTTCCTCGCCGTGGCGTGGTTCTGGGAGACCGACATCCCGGCCCTGGGCTACCTCCTGGCGCTGCCGGCCTTCCTGGCCTCGGGGCTGATGCTCGGCGCCATCGGCCTGTTCCTGTCCTCGCTGGTCCGCCAGCTGGAGAACTTCGCCAGCGTGATGAACTTCGTGATCTTCCCGATGTTCTTCGCCTCCTCGGCCCTCTACCCCCTCTGGCGCATCCGGGAATCCTCCGAGACCCTGTACTGGATCTGCCAGTGCAACCCGTTCAGCCACGCGGTGCAGCTCGTCCGCTTCGCCCTCTACGGCCAGTTCGAGCCCACCGCCTGCGCGGTCGTCGTCGGCACCACCCTCACCTTCTTCGCCCTCGCGGTCGTGGCCTACGATCCCGGCCGCGGCATCATGGCCCGGCGCGGCGGCCCGGCCGGAGACAACGCATGATCCAGCGCTCCCTCGTTCTCCTGCTCGCCCTCGCGGCCACCCCGGCGCTGGCCCAGCCGAAGGCCGATCCCGACTGGCCCTGCGTGCAGCGGAAGGTGACCACCCTGAGCCCCGGTCAGTTCTGGACCGGCCCCGACCTTGCGGCCGCCGCCAGCGAATGGGGCAGCGACAACGGGGCCGCGGCGCTCGCCCAGAAGATCGCCTCCCGCCGCACCGACCTCGCCGAGGTCGACGGGCTCCTCGACGACTACCTCGCCAAGCTCCCCGACAGGGGCGCGCGGGAGCAGGGCCTCGCCCGCGTCTATGCGGGCGTGTTCGAGGTCCTGAACGGCGAGCGCAGCAAGGTGATGGGCGGGATCACCCGCTACGCGCAGGGGCAGCGCCGCATGGCCGAGCGGATCCGCGAGGAGGCCGACCAGATCAGCCAGACCAAGGACGCCCCCTCCGCCACCGATGCCCGCGAACTGCCCAAGGAGCAGACCGAGCTCGAGACCAAGTTCGCCTGGGACCGGCGCATCTTCCAGGAGCGCACGCAGTCGCTCGCCTATGTCTGCGAGGTGCCCCAGCTCCTGGAGCAGCGCCTCGGCGAGATCGCCCGCAAGATCCAGGCGAAGCTCTGACCCCGTGCACCCCGCTCGCAGGGATGCGGGCAGGGGGCGTCATCCGATTGCCGAATCATCCTGGGCGAGATTGCACAAAACTCCCTAAGTGTTTGTAGCGTAAGGCATTTCTGTTGCGGGAACGTCACGGAGGCGTGTTTCCCGCCCCTCCGCTCGCGCAAAGGCCTCCTCCGGGCCCTCCGGCCGATTGTCGACCGTTCGCGATCCCGGCATGACTAGGGCCAAGCCCCTGGACAGAACGGGGCAAGGGTCTCTTTTTTCGAGGTTGGGGAATGTCCATGCGGGGGCTTCGTGGCGTCCTGGCCGCGTCCGTGTCGCTCGTGCCGCTCGCGGCCGTCGCGCAGGGTACGACGGCCGTGACGCTCGGTGAGATCAGCGTCGTGGCGACGACGCCGGTCGGCGCGGCCGGGGGACGGGTGGGGCCGCTCACCGGGCCGACGCCGCCCGGCGCGATCCCGCAGGTGGTCGAGCCGCGCCTGCGCGGGGGCGCCCTGCCGCTGGAGAAGATCCCGAGCACCGTCGAGACGGTGACCGCGCGCGACCTCGAATTCGACCGGGCCACCTTCAACACGGTGGAGACCCTGGCCCGCCGCGTGCCCGGCCTCAACGTCTCCGACAGCCAGGGCAACAGCAACCGCGTCGACATCAACTACCGCGGCTTCCAGGCCTCCCCGGTCACCGGCGTGCCGCAGGGGCTCGCCGTCTACCAGAACGGCGTGCGCATCAACGAGGCCTTCGGCGACATCGTCAACCTCGACCTGATCCCGCAGGTGGCGATCGGCCGGATCGACGTGGTCACCGGCAACCCGGTCTTCGGCCTGAACGCGCTCGGCGGCGCGCTCAACATCCAGATGAAGAACGGCTTCACCTGGCAGGGCACCGAGATCACCGCGCTCGGCGGCTCGGACGGGCGCATCGCCGGCTCGCTCCAGCACGGCAAGGTGATCGGGCCATGGAGCTTCTACTTCGCGGGCGAGGGCCTGAACGACCGCGGCTGGCGCTTCCAGTCGCCCAGCACGATCGGCCGGGTCTACGGCGACGTCGGCTACCGCACGCCGGACGCGGAGTTCCACCTGATCGGCCAGATGGCGCGCACCTATTTCGGCGCCGCCGCCGCCACGCCCGTCGACTTCAGCCATGTCGATCCGCGGGCGATCTTCACCTACCCGCAGACCACCACGACGGAGCTCGGCACCATCCAGCTCACCGGCCGCGTCGACATCTCGCCGACCTGGGATCTCGCCGGCAACGCCTATTACCGCCGCTTCAGCCAGCGCTACATCGACGGCAACGACTCCGACTTCGAGAATTGCAGCACCCGCTCCAGCTTCCGCGGCCGGCTCTGCTTCGAGGACGACGGCTTCACGCAGGCGCCGGGCCAGTCGGGGCTCGACTTCCGCAACCAGTTCCTGATGCTCGGCCGCGGCACCGCGGCCAACGGCATCCCCTTCACCGCGGGCGTCCCCTACGGCACGCTGGACGTGACCAAGACGGAGGCCGAGGGCTACGGCGGCTCGCTCCAGGCGGCCAACCGCGACAGGGTGTTCGGCCTCAGCAACAGCTTCGTGGTCGGCGGCTCCATCGACGTGGCCAATTACGGCTTCAAGTCGTCGAGCACGCTGGGGGTCATCAACCCCGACCTCAGCGTCACCACGAACCCGAACAACCCGTTCTACGGCAACATTCCCGGCCTCGGCACGCAGTTCCTGCGCACCGCCGCGGCGCTCGGCATCGCGCCGAGCGCGGTCCAGGGCTCAAACCTCTACATGGGCCTCTACGCCACCGACACGATCGACCTGACGGACGCCCTCTCGCTGACGGCGGGCGCGCGCCTCAACTTCGCGCGCATCTCGACGCAGGATCTCACCGGCTTCTCGCCGGACGTGACCGGCACGCACTACTTCAACAAGATCAACCCCCTCGCCGGCCTGACCTACCGGTTCGCGCCCGGCCTGTCGCTCTACGGCGGCTACTCGGAGTCGAACCGCGCGCCGACGCCGCTCGAACTCGCCTGCGCCAACCCGCTGCGGCCCTGCCTGCTGCCGAACTCCCTGGTGGCCGACCCGCCGCTCAAGCAGGTCACCGGCCAGACCTACGAGGTGGGCTTCCGCGGCGCGCTGCCGAACTTCTACGACGGCGGCCTCGTCAACTATAAGATCGGCGCCTTCCGCACCGACCTCACCAACGACATCCTCTCCCTCGCCACCCCCGGCAACGCGGCGCGCGGCTACTTCGTGAACGTGCCGGCCACCCGCCGCCAGGGCATCGAGGTCGGGCTCGAATACGTGGCCGACTGGCTCACCGTCTACGCCAACTACGCGCTCATCGACGCCACCTTCCGCTTCAACGGCACGCTCTCCTCGCCGAACAACCCCCTCTCGGACGACGGCGCGATCACCGTGGTGCCCGGCAACAAGGTGCCGCTGATCCCCGACCACCAGTTCAAGGTCGGCTTCGACGTCGAGGTGCTGCCGCGCTGGCGCGTCGGCATGGCGCTCCAGGCCTTCTCCTCCGCCTATTACCGGGGCGACGAGTCGAACCTGAACCGCAAGCTGCCGGCCTGGTACGTGCTGAACCTCAACACGAGCTACCGGGTGACCCCGAACCTCGAGGTGTTCGGCTACATGACCAACCTGACGAACAACCGCTACGCCACCTTCGGCACCTTCTTCGAGCCGGGCCTCGTGGCCAACCGCTACCCCGTCGCCGACACGCGCACCACGACGCTGGCCCAGCCGCTCTCGGTCTACGGCGGCATCCGCTACACCTTCGGCGAGGCGCCCGCGCCGATGCCGGAGCCGCTGGTGCGCAAGTATTGATTGAACCAAATCACTGCTAAAGAACTCTAGTGCGGCGCAAGCCGCTCGGCGCAAGCCGCTCGGCGCAAGCCGCTCGGCGCAAGCCGCTCGGCGCAAGCCGCTCGGCGCAAGAGTCCACTGCATCAAGATCTTCCAGAAGCGATCGGCAGCTTCTGGAAGAGCCGAAACAGAACAATTCACAATATATTATTTCGTTCTTTGCCGCCTTCGCCTTATGATGGGCTCAAAAAAGGACCCACTCTAAATTGCAGAGTCTTTGTCTAATATATTGCGCAACTCCAATGGTATTCCCCTGAAGACAATTTGTTTTTCTGAATCAGTCAGATTTTTCAAGGCTATTTGCCTCATATCGATACCTCTTCTGTTGATTTCCTCAATCAAATTCTGAAATGTCCGCAAATTTTTCTCTGTCTCAGATCTACTCGGTTTTGCCCAACTTCCCTTTACAAAAGTTAAGCTATTTAAAACTATGAATCGATTAAAAATCAATCGTACTTGTTCGAAATTTAATCGAGATAAATATGGACGACGTCGATAGTCAATCTGCCATTGCTGATAACGTGCAATTTTATCTGGTATATCCTCCAGTGTTTCAAAGTTTTTTATATCATCGTACTTTTCTGCGATCTCACCGGTTCTAAATATAGACCAAGAGTTCAGTATACGCTGTACAAACTGGTCTTTCCAGGGATGGTTGACGACTCCCATCCCTTCATAGATGACAACACCATGTTTTATCCGACCATTGGCATCAGAGGTGAAATGCTTCTCGGTTATATATATAACACAATCTATGGATTTAAATCTATGAACCTCTGACGATTCCGAACCCATCTTGCTATGTATTGCCCTAGCAATAACTTCTGGAGAATATTCTTCCAAATATGAATTCAATATTACACAAACATTTACGGTATTCTTTTTCTTGTTCCTTGTTCTGTATGTCTCAAACTGATCATTTGCAGACTTTAAAATTCTTTCGATGGTTCTTTTCAATTTTGAGAACATCTCCGCGAGAATTTTATCTCTATTGCTTGCGGTAGATAATAAACTATCGACACTTCGCCTGCCGTAAAAGTAGGGCTTCTCTGATTCTAAAGCTAACTTGTTATAAACATCGCTAAGTCTTTGAGTTTGATTAGTCTGTAAGTTCTTCATTTCAATCAAGACGATATCACGGAATAAACCAAAGTCGGGAAACCGACCTTTCTTGCTTTCCAAGTTCGCTTGCGCATCTAACGTTCGACCGCCAAGAACATTGAGCACCATCTTTTCGAAGTCTTTCTCCAGATTGGGCGGTCCGCCCCTTCGCTCCAAACGAACCATTTGATCAATCCTTTGTTAGATTCTGGAAAATCTGCATGACATATTTAGTTAATTATATCAAATTCACCCATATCTTAGTTCAGCGCTCCTTTTATTCACGGCTACCAGGGGCGTCGCGTAATAGGCATAGCACCTGCGAAAGCACTGGGATCCGCGGGACTTGCCTGTTGCTGCGCTATCGCTGCGACCTCGGGTCTCAGGAACGGCACTAGCGGCCGTCGATTGCCAGCAGAAGCCCGGCCGCCGCCCGTCGCGGAAAGGTCCGAGGCACGACGGAGAGACACGCCCGATGCGGATGACCTACAGCCTGGCCCTGCTGCTCGTCGCGGCCGGGACCGCGCCCGCCCTCGCCACGCCTTGCGCCGACGAGATCACCACCCTGGAGCGCCGGCTCGACAGCGCGGGTGCCGCGCAGGTGACCGGCACCGTGCCGCCGGGGGGCACGACGAGTTCCCATTCCGACAAGGCGCTGGCCAAGGCGCCGGACGTGAAGCCGAGCGACCCGAGCGTGAAGCCCAGCGCCGCCGGCGTCGCGGAGGCGCGCAAGCTCGTCGAGAAGGCCCGCGCCGAGGACAAGGCCGGCAAGGCGGATGCCTGCCGCGACACGATCCTGCAGGCCAAGGAGAAGGCCGGCGCGCTGCCGTAGAGCGCTCTCCGCCGGATCGGATACCGGTTCGGCGAAGGAGAGCGGGTTTAGAACAAAGGGTTGGAGCCGAAGCGGACGCGTCCCGAGGGACGCCCCAGCAAAACGAGAACGGGCGGCCCGAGGGCCGCCCGTTCTCGTATCCGGACCCTGAGGCCCCGCGGAGGGCGCGGCGCTCAGTAGGCGTTCTCGGTCTTCAGGAGCGCGAACGGGGTCGTGATCAGGATCTGGAGATCGAACAGGATCGACCAGTTCTCGATGTAGTGCAGGTCGTGCTCGACCCGGCGCTGGATCTTCTCGCTGGTGTCGGTCTCGCCGCGCCAGCCGTTGATCTGCGCCCAGCCGGTGATGCCGGGCTTGACCTTGTGGCGGGCGAAGTAGCCGTCCACCACCTGGTCGTAGAGGGTGTTGGCGGCCTTCGCCTGGAGGGCGTGGGGGCGGGGGCCGACCAGGGAGAGGTCGCCCTTCAGCACGTTGAAGAGCTGCGGCAGCTCGTCCAGCGAGGTCTTGCGGATGAAGCGCCCGACCGGGGTCACCCGCGGATCGCCCTTGGTCACCATGCGGTTGGCGGTGGCGTCGCACTGGTCGACATACATCGAGCGGAACTTGTAGACCTCGATCAGCTCGTTGTTGAAGCCGTGCCGCTTCTGCCGGAACAGGATCGGCCCGCGCGAGGTCAGCCGCACCGCGAGCGCCACCGCGATCATCACCGGGGCGAGGGCCAGCAGCATGAGCGCGCCCACGCAGCGGTCGAACAGGGCCTTGGTCACCACGTCCCAGTCGGCGATCGGCTTGTCGAACACGTCGAGCACCGGGACCGAGCCGAGATAGGAGTAGCTGCGCGGGCGCAGGCGGAGCTTGGCCGCGTGGGCCGAGAGGCGGATGTCAATGGGCAGGACCCAGAGCTTGCTGAGCATCTGCAGGATGCGCGCCTCGGCCGAGATCGGGATCGTGAAGACGATGAGGTCGAGCCGGGTGTGGCGGGCGTAGTCCACGAGGTCGCTCACCGTGCCGAGCTTGGGGTAGCCCGCCACCACGGAGCTCGAGCGGTCGTCGTTGCGGTCGTCGAACACGCCCACGATGCGGATGCCGCTGTCGGCCTGGCTCTCCAGGGCGGCGATGAGCTCCTCGGCCGCCTTGCCGCCGCCGACGATGGCGGTGCGCCGGTCGAAGCGGCCCTGGCGCGTCTGCGCGAGGATCAGCGCGGCCAGGGCGAAGCGCTCCACCAGGAGGAGCGAGAGGCCGCTGGCGAAGAAGGTCGCGAGCCAGAGCCGCGAGTAGTTGTC
Source organism: Methylobacteriaceae bacterium (assembly GCA_947444195.1). Classification (GTDB taxonomy): domain Bacteria; phylum Pseudomonadota; class Alphaproteobacteria; order Rhizobiales; family Beijerinckiaceae; genus Methylobacterium. Next base: position 66,889 of record CANEZL010000022.1, read on the forward strand.
GGCCACCTTGACCAGCACCAGGGCCATCGCCACCACGAGGAAGGCGAGGATCCAGGCGGCGCTGATCTTCACCGCGGTCTTGAAGAAGTTGCGGAAGGCCGAGATCCGGTAGGTCCCGGCCGCCTGGAACAGGCCCACCGAGAGGATCGCGACGCCGCCGATGGCGCTGGCGTAGCGGGGGCCGAACGGCACGATCCCGCGCAGCATCAGGAGATGCAGGAGCGCGCCCAGCAGGCCGATCAGCACGAACTCGCCGATGCGCACGAGGCCGCAGACGACGACCGCCGAGATCGGGCCGGAGCGGACCGGCGCCACCGTCTCGGCGAGGGGGGCCGTGCTGGTCCCCAGCGCGTTGTCCCCCGCCGCGCCGGGCTGCCCGGCCGCCCTCAGGAGATCGCGGACATCGAAGGCACTCATCGCAGGCTCAAGCCCCCAGGAACACGGCCGCACGGACGCGCTGTGGATTGTCCCAGGTCGGCCTCTCCGAATGTTTAAGAGCGGCGGGCCGGGTCGATCACGGATCGGTCAACGGTGGGCCGGCCCTCAGGCCGGCTCCGAGAGCTTGACCGGCGCCTCGGCGGCGGCGGGCCGGCGGACCGCCCGGAAGGCGGCGGCGTAGCCGGACAGGACGTCCGAGCCCATGCGCTCCATGGAGAAGCGCTCGTGGACGGACTCGCTCAGGGCGGCGAACCGGGCGCTGCGGCTCTCCGGCGCCTCGTCCAGCACCCGCGCGATCGCGGCCTGGAGGGCGCCCGCGTCGCGGGCCGGGACGAGGTCGCCCGAGGCGGCCCCGAAGATCTCGGGGATGCCGCCGACATCGGTGGCCACCATCGGCATGGCCGCGGCGGCGGCCTCCAGCACCACGTAGGGCAGGGACTCGGCGAGGGAGGGCACCACCAGGATCCGGCCGCGGGCGAGCACGCCGCGGATCGGCTGGGCCGGCTCGAAGGCCACCGCGTCGCCGAGGCCGTGGCTCGCGGCCAGGGCCGCGAGGGCGGCGGCGTCCGGCCCCGATCCCACCATCAGCAGGCGCAGGGCGCGCCCCTGCGCGCGCAGGCGGGCCAGCGCCTCCAGCAGGAAGGGCAGGCCCTTGGCCTCGCGCAGTTCGCCCACGTAGAGCAGGTCGAAGGGGTCGGCGGCCTGCGCGACGGGGGCGAACTCGGCATCGGCGATGCCGTTGTGGACGATGCGCGTCACCCGGCCGGGCACGCCGACATAGGCCCGGTGCCGGTTGGCCACGTACTCGCTCTCGAACAGGAACACGTCGGTGCGCCGGGCGAGCACGCCCTCGGCCGCCATGTAGAGGCGGTGCAGGGCGGTGCCGGGCCGGTAGTTGTAGCTGCCGCCGTGGGGCGTGTAGGCGCGCACCAGCGTGCGGCCCTCGCCGCGGGCCGGGGCGAGGCGGGCGTAGACGCCGCCCTTGGCGCCGTGGCCGTGCAGCACGTCGGCGCGCACGGCCTCGACCCGCTGCGCCACCGCGCGCAGGGCCGCGAGGTCGCCCACATGCGGGTTGCGCCGCATGGGGATCCGCCGCACGCCGAGGGCGAGGCTCGGGGCGAGGTCGGCGAGGGCCGCCTCGGCACGCTCACCGCCGGTGGAGGAATCGCAGACGATGCCGACCTTGTGGCCGGCCGCGGCCTGGAGGCGGACGAGATCGACGACGTGCCGGAACAGGCCGCCCACCGGCGCGCGGAAGACGTGCAGGATCCGGCGGGGCGGGCCGAAATCGAGAGGGCTGAAGGCAGCGACCACGGCAGGCTCCTGAGGCGGCGGGCGGCCGCGTTGGAGACGTTCTCGCGCGGGGCGGGTGGGTGCCCGGTTAATGGGGCGCCGTGCCGTGTCCCGGGGCCAAGTCTTTGCGCTGCGAGGGTAAGCGGCTGACTAATGAAACCGCGACAGGCTGCACCCGTGCATTGCCACGAATGGGCGCGCGCCGCGCCGGGACCTGCACCGGGGCGCGGGAGAACCCCTCAGCGCCCCGTGCGCACCCGGGTCCACAGCCGCGTGACGAAGCGCTGGGTGCGGTCGTCCCAGGCGGTGTTGGTGAAGAGGCGCTGCATCGTCGCCTCGTCCGGGTAGATGCCGGGATTGTTCAGGATCTCCGGCTTCACCAGGGGCTTGGCCGGCAGCACGCCGCTCGCGTAGGCGACGAAGTTGGTGTTGGCGGCCGCCACCTCGGGGCGCAGCATGTAGTCGATGAAGGCGTGGGCCTCGGCCGGGTGGGGGGCGTCCTTCGGGATCGCGAAGGCGTCGAACCACATCAGCGCGCCCTCCCGCGGGATCACGTAGGCGATCTCGACGCCGTTCTTGGCCTCCTCCGCGCGCTTCCTCGCCTGCATCACGTCGCCCGAATAGCCCACCGCCACGCACAGATCGCCGTTGGCGAGCGCCTGGATGTACTCGGAGGAGTGGAACTTCCGCACGCTGCCGCGGACCTTGTAGAGGGCGTCGGTGACGAGGGTCATGTCGTCCCAGCGCCTCGAATCGCCCTTGGCGCCGAGCGCCGGCATCATGCTCGGGATCAGGTCCTCGGGACTGTCGAGCATCATGATCCCGCAATCCTTGAGCTTGCTCGCGGAGGCCGGGTTGAGCACCGTGTTCCAGCTGTTGAGGGGGGCGTTGGCACCCAGCCGCTCGCGCACGAGGCCGAGATTGTAGCCGATGCCGGTGGTGCCCCACATGTAGTCCACGGCGTGGGCGTTGCCGGGGTCGAAGGCGGCGAGCCGCCCGGCGATCTCGGGCCAGACGTTGCCGAGGTTCTTCAGGAGGGCCCTGTCGAGGGGGCGCAGGGCGCCGGCCCGGATCAGCCGCTGCAGGAAGGGGCCGGAGGGCACCACCACGTCGTAGCCGGAGCGGCCGGCGAGCAGCTTCGTCTCCAGGATCTCGTTGTTGTCGTAGGTGTCGTAGACGACCTTGATGCCGGTCTCGCGGGTGAAGCCCGCGAGCACCTTCGGGTCGACGTAGTCCGACCAGTTGTAGACGTTGACGACGCGCTCCTGCGCCCGGGCGCTCCCGAGAAGCGCGAGCGCGCCGAGGGCCGCGCCGATGAGGGCGCGGCGGAGCAGGCCGCCGCTCACCGGCCCTTCGCCGCGACGACGACGATCTCGACGAGGTATTCGGGGCCCGCGAGCCTCGCCTCGACGGTGGCGCGGGCCGGCGGGTTCTCCGTCGAGACCCAGGCGTCCCAGGCGGCGTTCATCTCGGCGAAGGTGGCGATGTCGGCGAGGTAGACGGTGGCGGAGAGGATGTGCTCCTTGTCGCTGCCGGTGGTGTGCAGCAGCCGGTCGATCTGGCCGAGGATCTGCTGGGTCTGCGCGGTGACGCCGGTGCCCACCGTGTCGGCCGCCACCTGCCCCGCGAGATAGACGGTGTCGCCGTAGGCCACCGCCTGCGACATGCGCTTGCCCGGCTCGGTCCGCTCGATCGTCATCTCACACCTCGTTGTCCCGCACGCGGACGGCGCGCGCCCGGCGCCGTTCTGCGGCCCGGCGGCGGCGCCGTAAAGGGCGCGCCGCGGCGGCCGGGCCGGGCCGCGCCAGAAAAATCTCTCCGCCCAAGCTTTCCGCGGCAACCTGCCGCCCCGATGACGCGTTCTGTGGGCATCGACCGCTTCACGCACCGGGATCGAGACATGGGCATTCTCTGGACCATCATCATCGGCTTCCTCGCCGGCGTCATCGCCAAGTTCCTCATGCCGGGCGACAACGAGCCGTCGGGCTTCATCCTCACCACCATCCTCGGCATCGTCGGCGCCTTCGTGGCCACCTTCCTCGGCCAGGCGATCGGCTGGTACGGCCCGAACCAGGGCGCGGGCTTCATCGGCGCCATCGTCGGCGCGGTGGTCGTGCTCGCCATCTACGGCTTCTTCGCCGGCCGCAGCCGCACCACCTCCCTCTGAACCCGCCGCCACGGCCGGGATCGAAGAAAGGGGCGCCCCGCGGGGCGCCCCTTTTTTCATGCGTCGAACTCATGCGTCGAAGCGCGATGCGGCCGGCCCCCGGACGGGGCCGGCCGCGGCCCGGATCAGAGCCGGTCCTGCGCCGCCTTCATGGCGCAGTGGCCGGTGGCGCCGCGCAGGGCCAGCCCGACGCCGACCACGAGGGCGGCGAGGCTGAGGAACTTGTTCGGGCGCGGCTGCGCGGCGGCCGCCGCGATGCCGAGGCCGAGCGCCACCGAGACGGCGCGCTCCGTGGTGGAGAGGTTCGGCTCGCCGCTGAAGATGTCGTGGATCAGGTCGTTGGCCATCGGTCTCGCTCTCGCTCGGGATATCCCCTCGGGGGTCGCCGGGCGAACGCGGGGAGGCCGGCGGCGTTCCGCGGCGGGATCGCGGGAAACGGGGATGCCGCGCGAGAAACGCCGCGCCGCGGGGCGCCTCCCGGGTGTCGATCCGGGCGGCGCGATCGTCTCCGCTCAGGCCGGCCCGGCGAGGAGCGCGTCGTCGATCTCCCGCGCCCGGACCGCGGCGGGGCGCCCGGTGAGGCGGGCGGTGTAGGCCTCGTAGGCCGGCCGCTTCTCGATGGTGCCGAAGGCCATGCCCCAGGCGAGATGGGCACCCACGTAGAGGTCGGCCGCCGAGAACGTCCCGCCCGCGAGGTATTCGGAGGCGCCGACGGCGCCCTCCAGCGCGTCGAGCACGGCCTCGAGCGAGCCGTAGCCCACCATGCCGCGCATGCGCGGATCGTCGGGCACCGTGACGCCCAGGGTCCTGTTCGTCACCGCGGCCTCGACGGGGCCGGCCCCGAAGAACAGCCAGCGGTAATAGGGCCCCCGCGCCCGGCTGCCCGAGGGGGGCGCGAGGCCGGCCTCGGGGAAGGCATCGGCGAGATAGGCGCAGATCGCCGCGGTCTCGGTCACCACGGCGTCGCCGTGGCGCAGCGCCGGCACCTTGCCGAGCGGGTTGATCGCCCGGTACTCCGCCTGCTTCATGGAGGGACCGAATTCCATGATCTCGGTCCGGTAGGGGGTGCCGACCTCCTCCAGCATCCAGCGGACGATGCGGCCGCGGGACATGGGCGTGGTGTAGAAGACGAGTTCGTCGCTCATCGTGGCCTCTCGTTCGATCCGTCGGAGTCTACTGGGACCTGCGCAACGGTGTCGTGTCGGCCGAGGCCGAGCATGGCGCGGGTGACGCGCGCGGCGATCTCGGTCCGGTCGCCCGCCCGGGCGGCGAGGGGCCCGTCGAGGAACAGGCCCGCGAGCCCGTGGGTCAGCGACCAGCAGCCGAGGACCAGCGCCTCGCTCGCCGCCTCGGGAAAGGCCCGCGCCACCGAATCGGCGAGGCGCGCGTAGGCTGCCTCGCCCGCCGCCTCGCGGCAGGGATGGCGGGTCTCCCCCCGCGGCCCGAACATCAGCCGGTACAGGGCCGGATGCTCCAGGGCGTAGGTGACGTAGGCGACGCCGATCCGGGCCAGATCCGCGCGCGGATCCGCGCAGCCCGCCGCGTCCATGGCGGCGCGCAGGCCCTCGAAGCCGCGGGTGGCCACCGCCGCCAGGAGCGCGTCCTTGTCGGAGAAGTGCCGGTAGGGCGCCATCGCCGAGACACCGGCCCGGCGGGCGAGGGCGCGCAGGGACAGGGCCTCGACCCCTTCCGCGGCCAGCATGTCGAGGGCCTCGGCGACCAGGACGGCCCCGAGATCGCGCCGCGCGGCGGGATCGCGTTGGGCAGGCTTCTGCAGGGCGTCCGTCGTCGCATCCTCCGTCTTCATGGGACCTGACATGCCACGGGCGCGCGGCGCTGTCATACGGCATCCGCTCGCTCCCTTCGGGACGGCGGATGCCGGGGCCGCAGGGGGCGGGGAGCACGGGTCAGGCCGCGTCGCGGCCGAGCCGGCCGGCCGCGCTGGCCCGCCGGCCGGCCGCCGGACGGCGCGTGCCGACGAGGCCGAGGCCGAAGGGCGGCATGTTCACGTAGATCGCTTCGGCGGCGCCCGCGGGCACCATGTAGGTCTCGTGCCAGATGCCCACATCGCCCCCGGTGCCCACGGCGCGGTTGAAGCGGCGCCAGGCCGGCAGGTGCTCCCGCTCCCGGGCATGGGCGTAGGCCAGCAGCGCCTCGGCGCTGCGCCAGTACTGCACGACCATCAGCACCCGCCCGCCGAGATAGGGGCGGGCGCCGAGCAGGCCGAGCTCGGGCCGGCCCTGCAACTCGCGCAGCATCCGCGGCATCGCCAGCGCGACCGGCAGCCAGGACCAGACCTTCCAGAGCCGGTTGATGCGCATGCCGATGAGGAACACGACGATCTCGCCCTCCGCCTCCGCGCAGAGCCGCTCGCGCAAGACCGTTTCCATCGCCGTCTCCCGATTCGATTACACTGTAAACATGGCGCATTATGCGTACAGTGTAAACACCCTGCGGCGGCCATGAAAAAAGCGCGGCCCCGAGGGGCCGCGCTTGCGATCTCACCGGCTTGAGGGGCGAGGCTTACTCGCCCGCGTCGCGGCGGCGCTCGCCGCGGTGGCGACCGCCCTCGCGGCCGCCCCGATCCTCGCGGGGCTCACGCGGCTCGTCGCCGCGCTCGGCCCGCTCGGCGTCGCGCTGGGCCTTCAGCTTCTCGGTGATGTCCTCGCCGGTCTGCTGGTCGACGACCTTCATGGAGAGGCGGATCTTGCCCCGGTCGTCCTGACCGAGGAACTTCACCTTCACCTTGTCGCCTTCCTTGACGACGTCCGTCACCTTGGCGACGCGGTTGGCGGCGAGTTCCGAGATGTGGACGAGGCCGTCCTTGGCGCCGAAGAAGTTCACGAAGGCGCCGAACTCCATCGTCTTCACGACGGTGCCGTCGTAGATCACGCCGACCTCGGCCTCGGCCACGATCGAGCGGATCCAGTTATAGGCCGCCTTGATCGCCTTGCCGTCCGAGGAGGCGATCTTCACGATGCCGGTATCCTCGATGTTGATCTTGGCGCCGGTCTTCTCGACGATCTCGCGGATCACCTTGCCGCCGGTGCCGATCACCTCGCGGATCTTGTCGGTGGGGATCTGCATCGTCTCGATGCGCGGCGCGTACTCGCCGAGCTCGGGCCGGGCCGCGGTGAGGGCCTTGGCCATCTCGGCCAGGATGTGCGCGCGGCCGTCCTTCGCCTGGGCGAGGGCGATCTTCATGATCTCCTCGGTGATGCCGGCGATCTTGATGTCCATCTGGAGCGAGGTGATGCCCTCGTCCGTGCCGGCCACCTTGAAGTCCATGTCGCCGAGA
>CANEZL010000023.1 GCA_947444195.1 Methylobacteriaceae bacterium
AAGCCCGACGGCGTCATCGCGATGCCGACCACGGGCTTGCTCAGCAGCTCCGGCGAGATGCCCATGGAGCGCGCGAACGAGCGGCGCAGGAAGCGGGCGAAGTCGCGGTCGCCGTAATTGGTCAGGCCCCGGTCGAGGCCGTGCGGTTCGTCGCTCATGGTCGCGTCTCCGGGATCGGCGTGCGGGGGGCCTCCGCCGGGGGGAGACCGTAGCGCACGCGCCAGGCGAGGGAAGCGGGGCCGGCCGTGCTCGGCACGTACTCGCAGCCGATCCAGCCGGCATAGCCGAGATCCCGCAGGCGTCCGAACAGGTGGGCCCAGCCGATCTCGCCGGTCCCCGGCTCGTTGCGGCCGGGCGCGTCGGCGATCTGGACATGGGCGATGATCGGCATGAACTCCGCGAGCCGGCGCGACACGTCGCCCTCGGTGCGCTGGCAATGGTAGATGTCGAACTGCAGCCCGACCCGGTCTGCGCCCACGGCCTCGACATAGGCCGCCGCCTGCCCCTGGCTGCTCAGGAAGTAGCCGGGGATGTCGTGGGGGTTGATCGCCTCGATGGTGAGGCGGATCCCGGCGGCGTGCGCCTGCTCCGCCGCCCAGGCGAGGCGGACCGCGTAGAGGGCCGCCGCCCGCTCGGGCGCGACCGCCGCCGGCCGGATCCCGGCCATCAGGTGGATCAGGCCGCAGCCGAGGGCGTCGGCGTAGTCGAGGGCCCGGTGCACGCTGTCGCGGAAGGCGGCCTCCCGGCCGGGCAGGCAGGCGAGGCCGCGCTCGCCCGCCGCCCAGTCGCCCGCCGCGGAATTGATCAGCACGGCCCGGAGGCCGGCATCATTGAGGCGCGCGCGCAGGGCGGCGGCCGGCGCCTCGTAGGGCCGCACTATCTCGACGCCCAAGAAGCCCGCCCGCGCGGCGGCGTCGAACCGGTCGAGGAGCGGGCGCTCCGTGAACAGGTACGACAGGTTGGCACAGAGGCGCAGGGCCATGCTCACAGCCCCCGCTCGAGCGCGGCGCAGAGGACCTCGGTGAAGGCCCGGGTGCCGAGGGCGCCGCCGAGGTCGCGCGTGCGCGTCGCCGGATCGCGCACCAGGGCGTCGACCGCCCCGTCGACGGCGCGGGCCGCCCGGCGCAGATCCGCCCGGTCCCGGCGCGCGCCGAGCCAGTCGAGCAGCATCGCCGCCGAGAGCACGAGGGAGCAGGGATTGGCCTTGTCCTGGCCCTGGATGTCGGGGGCCGAGCCGTGCTGGGCCTGGGCGACGCAGTGGTCGTCGCCCGCGTTGATGGCGCCCGCGAGCCCGAGGCTCCCGGAGAGCTCGGAGGCGAGGTCCGAGAGGATGTCGCCGAACATGTTGGTGGTGACCACCACGTCGAAGCGGGCGGCGTCGCGCACCAGCATCGCGGTCATCGAATCCACGAGCTGATCGTCGGTGGCGATCTCGGGATGCTCCGCCGCCACGCTGCGGCATTCCTTGAGGAACAGCGCGTCCGAGATCTTCAGCACGTTGACCTTGTGCACGACGGTGACCTTCCGGCGAGGCCGTGTGGCCGCCAGCGCGAAGGCGGCGCGGGCGATGCGCGCCGAGCCCCGCGCCGTCACCTTGCGCATGGCGATGGCGACATCCGGCGTCGGCATGAACTCGCCGGTGCCCTGGTGCATGGTCCGGTCGGCGTAGAACCCCTCCGTGTTCTCGCGGACGATGACGAGGTCGAGGGGCGTGCGCCCGTAATGGGGCAGGCCCTCCCGCGAGCGGCAGGGGCGGATGTTGGCGTAGAGGTCGAGTTCGCGCCGCAGCAGGGCCGAGCCGTTGATGCCGCCCCGCTCGCGGGCCGGGTAATCGGAATGCGAGACGGGCCCGAGGATGACGCCGTCGGCGGCGCGCGCCCGCTCCAGCACCGATTCGGGAAAGGTCGACCCGTCGCGGGCGAGCCGGGCGAGGCCGATCTCGTGCTCTTCGAAAGTGAGACCGAGGCCCATCCGGGCGTTCAGCACGTCGAGGACACGCAGCGTGGCCCCGGCGATCTCGGGGCCGATCCCGTCCCCCGGCAGCACGACGATGTGCATGGTGTCTCCCCCGGTATCGGGACGTTGCCCGGCCCGATCCCTTCCCCTCGCCGGCGGCGTCATGCAAGCCCTTCCCCGTCGGTCCGCGGGAGGCGGGCGCGCGGCCGTTCCGCGCGCCGGACGCCCTGGGAGGCCTCAAGTCCCGCGTTGACGCGGGGGCGCCCCCTGGCTATAGAGCCCGCTCTGCCGGGACGCGTTCTTCGCGGCCCTGCCTCGCTATTGCCCTGAACCTGCACGCGTTGACCGACCCCCGGCTTCTGCCGGCCCGTCGGTATCGCCCGACGAGACGAGGATGCCCATGGCCAACACCGCGTCGGCCAAGAAGATGACCCGCAGGATCGCCAAGCGCACGGCGATCAACCGCTCCCGCCGCTCCCGCATGCGGACCTTCCTCCGCAAGGTCGAGGAGGCGATCGCCGGCGGCGACGCCTCCCAGGCTGCGGACGCGCTCCGCGCCGCCCAGCCCGAGATCATGCGCGCCGCGCAGAAGGGCATCGTTCACAAGAACAACGCCTCGCGCAAGGTCTCGCGGCTCGCCGCCCGCGTGAAGGCGCTGGCCGCCCCGGCTGCCGCCGCCTGAGGCGCGGCCCCCGGCTCCCGGCAAGGGGGCCGACAGCGATGCGAGCCCGGCTCCCCGAGCCGGGCTTTTTTCATGCCCGCGTTCCGGCCCGGAGCGGGAATCACCGGCCGCGGGCGATGTCCGCGATGGCGCGCGACACCGTCAGCGATCGTTAACCCTGTCGGCGAAAGCCCGCCCGCGGGATCAAGCCCTTGTCCATCCCCGGCGCGCCGCGGCGGGGCCGGCGGCAGCGCGGCAGATCCGGACGCCGCGTTGGAATCGCATGACGAAACAACGTCGTAGCGCGGCCCCGCAGGGCACAGGGCAAGCTCAGCGCGGGCCGTCCCGCGGTTTCCCCGCAAGTCCCACTGTTAAATCTACCGTAGGTCTTTGTTGATAGCGTCAGATGGTCGGCCAATGCCGGCGGCGGGGATCTTGACTCTGCCCACTATCTGCGCCCTGCCCGTATTCGCGGGGCTCTTGTAGCGTAGTTGTGCGTACGCTCCGCGGCGGTTCTCCGCTCCCGGAGCGAGGAGAGCATTGATGCAAGTCGACGGGAATCTTGCGGGCGACGACGGCAACGGCCGGAACGGCGGGAACGGCTCCGAGATCCCGGCCGCCTGGGCGCGGGTGAAGCGCCGGCTGCGGGCCGAGCTCGGCGAGGACGTGTTCGCGAGCTGGTTCGCCCGCCTCGAACTGGAGAACATCGTCGACGGCACCGCCCGCCTCACCGTGCCGACCCGCTTCCTCAAGAGCTGGATCGAGTCGCACTATCTCGACCGGGTGCTGACCACCTTCCGCGCCGAGATCGCCGAGGTCGGCCGCATCGAGGTGGGCGTGCGCGGCACCGGCGCCCCCGCCCGGCCCGCGGCCCCCGGCCTCGTGAAGTCCGGCCCCGCGGCGAGCCCCCTCGCCCGCCTGCAGGCCGCCCCGCCCCCCGTCCCGGTGGCGACCGCCACGGCGGCGGCCGAGCCGCGCGCCGAGGCGGGCGACCTCAGCGGCACGCCGCTCGATGGGCGCCTCACCTTCGCGAACTTCGTGGTCGGCCGCTCGAACGCGCTGGCCCATGCGGCGGCCGAGCGCGTGGCCCGGCACGAGGGCGAGGGCGCCCTCTACAACCCGCTCTACCTCCATGCGGGGGTGGGGCTCGGCAAGACCCACCTCCTGCACGGCATCGGCCACGCCGCCCGCGAGGCCGGGCGCCGGGTGATCTACCTCACCGCCGACCGCTTCATGTACGGCTTCGTCAACGCCCTGAAGACGCAGAACGCGCTGGCCTACAAGGAGCGCCTGCGCGGCATCGACCTGCTCATCCTCGACGACGTGCAGTTCATCCAGGGCAAGTCGATCCAGGCCGAGTTCGGCCACACCATCAACGCCCTGATCGATGCCGGCCGCCAGGTCATCGTCGCCTCCGACCGTCCCCCGGCCGACCTCGAAGCCCTGGACGAGCGCGTGCGCTCGCGGCTCGCGGGCGGCCTCGTGGTCGAGATCGGCGGCCTCGACGAGCCCCTGCGCGTCTCGATCCTCACCGCCAGGCTCCAGGCCGTGCGCGCCGCCCACCCCACCTTCGAGGTCTCGCCCACCGTGGCGAGCTACGTCGCCCGCGCCATCACCGCCAACGGCCGCGACCTCGAAGGGGCGGTGAACCGGCTGCTGGCCCATGCCACGCTCACCGGCACCGCAGTGACCATGGAGACCGCCGAGAGCGCGATCCGCGACCTCGTGAAGAACCGCGAGCCGAAGCGGATCAAGATCGAGGACATCCAGAAGCTCGTCGCCTCCCGCTACAACGTCTCGCGCTCCGACATCCTCTCCGAGCGCCGCACGGCGGCCGTGGTGAAGCCGCGCCAGATCGCCATGTACCTCTCCAAGGTGCTGACCCTGCGCTCGCTCCCCGAGATCGGCCGCCGCTTCGGCGGGCGCGACCACACCACCGTGCTCCACGCCGTGCGCAAGATCGAGAAGCAGATCGGCGAGGACGCGGTGCTCGGCGACGAGGTCGAGCTCCTGAAGCGCATGCTGCAGGACTGAGACCGGGGCCGATCGCTTCGGCGGCCCGAGGAACGCCCCTCCCCATGGCAGGAGGGTGATCGACGGCTTTCGAACGAGGGCCGCGCCCCCTCTCCCGTGCGGGAGAGGGGGCGCGGCACGGCTCTCGCTCCAGCCGAGCCCGGCGCCGCTTCCTCGAGAGGGCCCGCACCGCCGGGACAGCCTGCCCCCGGGGAACGCGGCGGTTCTGCAACAGCCTGCATCCCGCGTCGATTTCCCCTGCGGAAAGGCCGGGACGACCCTTGCCGGACGGGGCCGCGCTCCGTATATCCGGTGTGCCCAATTTCGCACGTGCCTGTGGCCGCGTGTCGGTTGGTGGGCATCCGGTCAACTGCCGGACAGCCGCCAGGGGTCTTAAAGGATCGATGGTCGCAAGGGGTGGATCCCTACGGCCGGCATCCGGGTGGCGACACCAGACCCCAACAACAACCGGCAGCCGGAGGCGAAACCGGCGAACCCCGCTCTCCACGGGGGACGCAGCTTAAAGCAACGACGAACGGGCTTTTTTGGTCTCGCCGGTCCTCCAAAGGCCGGCACCGAAGAGGCTTGTTTCTCCTTGCCCGGCGTGCGGTTGGGGATTCTCCCTTGACCAATCCACGGCAGCTTCCGGGTGCTCTGCGCCCGCGTCCCTCCGCGCGTCTCCAACGCGTGCGGACGACGCGCCGCACCGCCCCCTGACGCCGACGGCCCGTACGCGGGACCGTCAGATCGCGACATCCGCGTGCCCGTGCTCCGGGCGCCGCCGATTTCTGCTGGGGATTCGTCATGACCGACCGTATCCGCGACTTCCTGCGCGTGCGCCGCGACCTCGGCCAGGACGAGGGTCCGGTGATGGTCCTCGATCTCGACGTGGTGCGCGAGAACTACACCGCGTTCAGCCGCGCCCTGCCGGACACCCGCGTCTTCTACGCCGTCAAGGCGAACCCGGCCCCCGAGGTGCTGCGCCTGCTCGCCGAGATGGGCTCCTGCTTCGACACGGCCTCGGTCGCCGAGATCGAGATGGCGCTCGCCGCGGGCGCCACCCCCGAGCGCGTCTCCTACGGCAACACCATCAAGAAGGAGCGCGACGTGGTGCGCGCGCTCCGCCTCGGCATCCGGCTCTTCGCCGTCGATTGCGAGGCGGAGGCCGACAAGATCGCCCGCGCGGCCGCGCAGGCCGAGGTCGACAGCGCCGAGGTGCAGGTGTTCTGCCGCATCCTCTGCGACGGCGCGGGCGCCGACTGGCCGCTCTCGCGCAAGTTCGGCTGCGTGCCCGAGATGGCCGTGGACGTGCTGGAGCACGCCCACCGCGCGGGGCTCCAGGCCTACGGCGTCTCCTTCCACGTGGGCTCGCAGCAGGCCAACACCGAGGCCTGGGACGGGGCGCTCGCCTCCGCCGCGATGATCTTCCGGGAATGCGCCGTCCGCGGCATCGGCCTGTCGATGGTCAATCTCGGCGGCGGCTTCCCGACCCAGTACCTCAAGGCGGTGCCCGGGGTGGAGAGCTACGGCGACGCGATCTTCCGCGCGCTCACCAAGCATTTCGGCAACCGCATCCCGGAGACGATCATCGAGCCGGGCCGCGGCATGGTCGGCAATGCCGGGATGATCGAGGCCGAGGTCGTCCTGGTGTCGCGCAAGTCCGCGGATGCGGACGAGGTGCGCTGGGTCTATCTCGACATCGGCAAGTTCGGCGGGCTCGCCGAGACCATGGACGAGTCGATCCGCTACGCGATCCGCACCGACCACGACGCCGACCGGATGGCCCCCTGCGTGATCGCCGGCCCGACCTGCGATTCGGTGGACGTGCTCTACGAGAAGCAGCACTACCCGCTGCCGGTCTCCCTCTCGATCGGCGACAAGGTGCTGATCGAGGGCGCGGGCGCCTACACCACGACCTACGCGGCGGTGGCCTTCAACGGCTTCCCGCCCCTGCGCCAGATCGTGATCTGATCCCTCAGATCGTGATCTGACGGCTCGACGAGCCCACCGTGCAGTGTCGCCGGGCCCCGCGGCCCGGCCCGTTCCGTCTCCGCTCCCCGGTCGGGGAGATCCGGGGGGTCCGTGTCCGCCATGATCGAGATCCGTTCCGAGAACGTCCACGATGTCGGCGCCCGCGAGGGTCTCCTCGACGCCAGCTTCGGGCCGAACCGCTTCGCCAAGAGTTCCGAGCGCCTGCGCGAGGGCCGCCGTCCCGCCCGCGGCCTCGCCTTCTCGGCGATCCGGGCCGGCCGCCTCGTCGGCACCCTGCGGCTCTGGGACATCGAGGCCGGCGGGCGCCCCGCCCTTCTCCTCGGCCCCCTCGCCGTCGATCCGGCGATCCGGCGCCAGGGTCTCGGCAGCGTGATGATGCAGGCGGCCCTGGGCCGGGCCGAAGCCCTCGGCCACGGCGCCGTGCTGCTCGTGGGCGACGCCCCCTACTACGCCCGCTTCGGCTTCGACGGGGCGCCGGCCCGGGACCTCGCCATGCCCGGCCCCTTCGAGCGGGCGCGCTTCCTGGGCCTCGAACTGCGTCCCGGCGCGCTCACCGGCGCCCAGGGCATCCTGCGGCCCACCGGCGCCCCGGCCCCGGCGGAGGCCGCGGCCCTCCCCGCGGCGGCGCTGCGACGACGCGCGGCCTGAGGGCTGACAGCCCCCCGGTCAGGCCGGCGGGGCGGGGCGGAACAGGCCGGCGAGGTCGGGGTGGGTGCCCGCCGCCATCCAGGCGCCGCCCTGCGGATGGATCCGCGTCTGCGGATCGATCGCGCCGGCGCGGGCCATGGCGGCGAGTTCCGCGAGGGGAAAGGGGCCCTCCACCGCGTCGCGGAACAGGAAGAACAGGTCCTGCGGCGGGGGCGGCGCGGCCGGGGCCTCGGGGGCCGTGGCGAGGCGCAGGAGCGCGGCGGTCTCGAAGCGCTCCGGGTCGACCGCCCGCTTGTCGAGGGCGCGCAGGGGGGCCGGGTCGGCGGGATCGCGGTTCGCCTCCCAGGGGTCCACGTCGCCGAGGCTGTCGGGGATCGGCAGCGTGAACCGCTCGATGCCGGCGAGGAGGCGCGCGTGGAGGGCGTCCGGGTCGCCGGGCAGGCCGCCGGCCTCCCGCGCCGCCCGGAGCCAGCCCTCGGCGAGCGCGGCGGCGACCCCGTGGGCGATCCCGCCGAGGCGGGCCTCGGCGTCGTAGTTCACGGTCTCGCGGCGGGGCGCGTAGGCGCGCCGGGCGGTCCAGGCGAAGAGGGCGGCGAGGGCCAGCCCCTGGATCGGCGAGAGGGCGGCCTCGGCGCGGGCCACCGCCGCCTCCAGGGCCGCGCGCTGGGACGGCTCGAACAGGCGGCGGCGGATCGTGCGCTCGGCGCCGATGCTGCGCCGGTCCCCCGGCTCGAAGGCGAAGCGGTAGACGCCGCTCGCGGGGTCGCGCTGGAACAGGCCGAGGCAGACGCCGCGCAGGAACAGGGCGAGCGCCGCGCGCAGGGCGTCCGTCTCCGCCGCGCTCGGCGCCACGGGATCGGGGAAGCGCAGATAGTCCTTGTGGTTGTGCAGCGGGATCGCGTCGATGCGCTCCAGTTCCTGCGCGTAGGCGCCGCGCCAGTCGCGGCGCAGGGGCCCCAGCGCGTCGAGGGGCAGGCCGGAGACCTCGCAGTAGCAGACGATGCGCCCCGGCAATCCCGATTCCACGAAGCCGATCTCGCCCGCGCCCAGGACCGGCGGCAGGGCCGCGCGCAGGGCCGCGCCGAACTCGGCCTGGAAGGCGCGCGCGCCCTGCACGGCGACGAGGGTCTTGAACTGGTCGGAGCGCGGCTGGAAGGCGTCGAAGCGGGCGTAGATCCAGGGCAGGCTGCGCAGGAGCATGGTCTCGAGGAGGGTGCGCTGCTCCTGGGGCGGGATCTCGCGCAGGGCATCGAGCACCGCGGGGATGCGCGCCCGTGCCGGCTGGAGCTGGCGCTTGGCCATGGCGCGCACCGCGTCGAGCAGGTCCGCCCGGCTCTCCTCCGCCCGCAGCAGCCGGAAGATGGCCTGCGAGCCGCCATAGGCCCGGAAGGCCTCCCGCGCCCAGGCGAGGCGCTCGCCCGCCTCCACCCGGATCTCCGGCAGGTCGCCGGAGGGCAGGACGAGGAAGGTGCCCCCGGAGGGCCGCGCGATGGCGCCCCGGATCTCGGCGATGTCGCCGCGCAGCTCCGCGCAGAGGCGGTCCACGTCGGCATGGCCCTGGCGCAGCTCGCCGAGGAGCCCGTCGTAGCGGGCCTCGCCGGTCTCCCCGTCGCGCCCGATGCGCCGGCCGAGCCGGGCGGCGCATCGGGCGAGCAGTTCCGCCGCCTCCCGGGCCGCGACGGCGCGCAGGCGCAGCACCGCGAAGCCGCGCAGGTCCGCCCGCGCCTGGTCGAGGTAGCGCTCGCCGTCGCGGCGGCGCGAGAAGACGAGGCCGGGCCGGACCTGATCGAGCCGGGCGAGGCTGTCCGAGAAGTGGACGGAGAGCATCTCGTCGGCGAGCCGCGCGTAGGTGTCGGCGGCCGCGTTGAGCCGCGCCAGCGCGCCGCCGTCGGCCTCGATCACCGCCTTCATCCCCTCGATGAGCAGGATGGTGTAGTCGAGCCCGCCCCGCTCCTGATCGTCCAGGCGCTGGTAGAGGGCCTCGCGGAGGGAGCCCGGCCCGTCCGCGAGGAGCCGGTTCTCCAGGCGGGCGCGCGCCTCCTGCACCTCGGCGCCGCGCGGCCCGTAGGTGGTGTCCGAGCCCGTGCGGCCGAGGATGTCGTCGCGGATGCCGTCGGCGAGCTTGCGCAGGTTCGGCGCCCAGTCGCGCAGGGCGGCGACCTCGAGGCGGATCGCGTCCACCGCCTCCTCGACGGCGAGCGCCGTCGATTCCTGGATCGAGCCGCCGTCGGCGCGCTGGAGGAGCGCGCCGACGAGGTCGTACTCGGGGATCGCGGCGGGCGCCGGTTCCAGGACGGGCGGGAAGGCCTCGTAGGCGGAGAAGCGCAGGCTCAGCCGGTCGGCGAGGAAGCGGTCGCGCTCCTCCACGGCGGGGACGTGGCGCTCGCCCTGGCCGCGGGCGAGGCCGAAGAAGGCCTCGACCATGCCGAGGCCGGTGCGCAGCGTGGTCTCCTCGAAGGCGAGGCTGCCGCGGGTGGCCACCACCGCCTGGCCGAGGCTCGAATAGTTGAGGGAGAACAGGGCGGCGCGGGCCCCCTCCCCCGGGGGCGCCCATTTGCGCATCTTGTGCTGGGTCTGGTTCACCCCCACCGAGCGCTTGCGCGCGGAGAATTCCGAATTGCCGAAATCCTCGAACAGCACGTCGGCGATCATGTCGTAGAGGTCGCCCACCGCCGCCGTGCGCTGGTCGGCGAGGTTGTGGGTGTCGAACAGGTAGACCTCGGAATAGGGCCGCTCCACGGTGCGGGCGGGCGCCGCGTGGTCGCTCCAGCGCGTCACGTAGGGGGGCTCCGGATTGCCCCGCATGACGTATTCGAGCTCGGAGAGGGTGGCGAAGCCGTTGGCGAAGACGCGGTCGCGGTTGGCCCCGGCATAGCCCGAGGGCAGGACGAGGAAGAGTTCCACCGCATCCGGCCGCTTCGGCGTCTCGATGGAGGAGAGGGCGTAGCCCGCATCGATCAGCGCGCCCGAGCCCGTACCGCCGGCCGCCGAGGCGACGACGACCACGCGCAGGTCCGCCCCCGTGTCGAGGCCGAGGGCGCGCAGGCGCGCCTCGTTCGAGACGTTGGCGAGCACGGTGGAGGCCTTGGCCACGGCCCGGCCGGTGAAGTTGGCCTGCGCGTCGAAGAACAGGAGCCGGGCGATGCTGCGGATCTGGCCCGCGCCCTTCGCGGAATCGATGCGCGAGAGGTCGCGGGCGGGGAGCCAGGCGTCGATATGCGGGTAGTTGCGGCGCTCCGCCTGGTAGCGGGCGAGGTCCACCGCCTTCTGCAGGGTCTCTCCCTCGCTGAAGGCGACCTTGGCGGCGAGCGGATCGGTGCGGGTCGCCCGGTCGCTCTCGCGGGCCTCCAGGGTGTCGGTGTCGAAGTAGAGGAAGCCGGCCGCCGGGAACTGGTCGATGGCCGGGAGCCGCGTGCCGTTCCAGTCCGCCTGGAGGATGCGGCGGCGCAGGCGCAGGAGCACCTCCATGCCCGTGCCCCCGAGGGCCACGAACACGGTGGGCCGGACCTTCAGGAGCGCGTCGCCGCCGGCCTGTCCCCGAGAATCGTTCGCCATGGGAAGGGCTCCTTCAGCGCCGGCGCTGCGGCGCGCGCACGAACAGCACCGCCGCCACCGTGAACAGGACGGCGCAGACGCCGAGGCCGGCCGCGAGGCCGAGCCAGTGCCGCCAGAGATCGCCGAGCGCCGCGGTGACGAGGACGACGGCCGTGAGCATCAGCGCCGAGAACAGCATCCAGGCGGCGCCGTTGGCCGCGTCGAGGGCGGCCCGGCGGCCGACGAGGTGGGCGCGCACGCTGCCGCGCACGTAGAGGAACACCACCGCGAGCACGAGGAGCAGGCCGAGGCCGAGCACGGTCTCCGCGGTGCTCGGCCCCCGCGACAGGCTGGAGAAGGGCGAGGCGGGGGCCGCTGTGCCGGGCGCCCCCGAGGCTGGCGCCCCCGGGGCCGGCGCCTCCGTGCGCGGCGGCGCGGCGGGGGGCGGGATCGTGAAATCCGTCGTCGGCGCGGGCCGGGACGCCGGGGGCTGGGTGCTCTGGGCCTGGGCGGAACCGATCATCGGCGCTCCTGATGCTGCGGCGCGGCCGAGGCGCCGGAACCGGGCGAGGGCTGGGGCACGGGATCGACGCGCGGCGCGCCGAACAGCCCGGCCCGGACGCGCCAGCGGCTCCCGTCCGGGGCGCGCAGGGTCTGGGCCCGGAAGGGCCGCAGGGTGACGCGGCGGGGATGGCCGCCGAGGCTGACCGTGCACAGACGCGGCCGGCCCGCATAGAGGAGCGCGCCCGCCGCCGCGGCCGCGAGCCCCAGGAGGCCGAGGCCGGCGGCGAGGAGGGGCCAGGGCGAGGCGCGCACGACGATGCGGACCGGCAGGGCCGAGGCGGTCTGCGTGACCGCGCGGAAATCGAGGAAGATGTCGGGCATCCGCTGCTCGACGCCCGCCTGCCCCTCGGCGAGGAGGCCGCTCCCGAAGATCGGCCGCACCCGTTCGAGGAAGGCGGGATCGAGGTCGAGCACGAGGTCGCGCAGGGTGATCGAGAGGGTGCCGTCCACCACCCGGTCGTCGGCGAGCAGGGCGGCGAGCCCGCCCGGGCGCGGCAGCGGCGGGATGGCGAGGTCGACGGTGAGCGGCGCGCCCTCGGAGCCGGCCCCGAGATTCGCGACCCGCGCCGGGGCCACGGCGGCGCGGGCGAGCGCCGCCTCGCCCGCGCCGATCTCGCGCCAGTCGATAGAGACGGTGCCGGAGACGACGCGCTGCGGGTAGAAACCGCTGCGCAGGCGGGCGCGCAGGCGCAGATGCGCGCCCTCCGCCGCGCGGGCGCCGGCGACCACGAGGACGCCGTTCTGCATCGCGGCATCGAGGCCCCCCGCCTCCACGGCCTCCACCGCGAGGCTGACGCCGCCGGCGAGGGCGGGCTTCAGCATCACCGGGGGGAAGCTGAACAGGGCGCGCATCGGCGCCGAGGCGAGGATCGCGTTGAGCGCCCGGCCGCCCTCCGCCCCGTAGCCGATGCCGTAGACGACGAAGCCGCCCTCGCGGAAGTTGCGGCCCTGCAGGGGCATCCGCACCGGATAGGCGGCGATCCGCGCGATCGGCTCGGCCCCGCGCAGGCTCTCGTAGAAGGCGCGGGTGTTGGCCTGGACCTCCGGGCTGTTGCCGGGGGCGTTCTTGTTGTTCGTCACCATCCAGATCACGCCCTCCCGCCCCCGCAGGACGGTGCGGACGGTGCCGAGCAGCGCGCCGTTGAAATCGGCATCCGTGTAGGCGCGCCCGCCCGCCTTGAGGGGCAGGTCGATCCGGTCGATGGCCGCGCCCACGGCCCGCGCGTCGTAGGCGCCCTCGTAGAGCACCTGCGGCGCGGCGCGGCCGGGCACCTGGCCCTCCTGGTTGAAGGCCGCCACCGAGACCGGGCCGTCCCCGTACCGGGCGGCCGCGGCGAGCGCCTTCAGGAGGGGGCGGAACTGCGCGTCGGGGGCCGTGAGGAAGGGCTCCATCCAGCCGGAATTCTGCACGAGGAGGACCTGGCGCAGCTCCGCCCGCGCGGGCCCGGCGCAGGCGAGAAGGAGGCAGAGGACGAGGAGGCGCCTCACCGGAAGCGCACCGCGAAGCTGCGCCCCCGCCGCTCGCGCCGGCTGTAGAGGTGGAGCCGGCCGCCGCCGAGGCAGGCGCGGGCATCGGCGAGGGATCCCACCTCCAGGCTCGCGGGCAGCCGCGTCAGCCCGGCGCCGTGGGCGTGGTGGAGCACGTAGCCGGTGAGCGGGCGCGGGAAGGGCAGGCCGCGGATCGCCTCGGCGGTGGGGCTCTCGAGCCGGAGCGCCAGGAGCAGGGTGTCGCGCGGCAGGGCCAGGAGCGGCACGAGCAGGCTGCCCGCGTAGGCGCCGAGCGTCAGCGCCTCCGCCGGGGCGTCCCAGGGCGGATCGAAGCGCTCGCCCGCGGCGTAGCTCACGCCGCCCGCCGCGCAATGGGGCCCGTCAAGGCCGTGCAGGAGGTCGCCCGGGGCCAGGGCGGCGTAGTGGTAGCGCCCCGCCCGCAATCCGAGCTGGTGCAGGATGCCCGAGCGGTCGCGGTAGGGCGACTGGGCGAGGATCGGAGCGAAGCCCGCGGGCCAGGGCAGGAAGCGCGGGGGCGCCCCGTCCGCGGTCCGGATCAGGAAACCCGCCTCCGCCGGCCAGAACGCGTCGCCGAGGCGGTTCAGGACGGGGGCGGCGACGAGGCCGGGAAGAGCGGGCAGCGGCGCGAGCGCGAGGGGGCCCACCCCTTCGCCCGCCCGCACGGGCGCCTCCGCCAGCACCGGCTCGCCCGCGGCGAGCCCCGGCGCCGCGAGGCGGTCGCCGATCCGGGCCGGGCCGGCCAGGAAGCGGAGATCCGGCCGGCCGAGGGCGGCATGGCCGAGCCCGGCACCGAGCTGGGGCAGGGCCACCGTCACCAGGGCGTCCCGCGTGGCGTAGGCGAAGCCCTCCGGCCCCGCCGCAAGGGCGTGGGCGCCGGGCGGCAGGTCCGCCGGCGGCAGGCGGCCGAGGGGAATCCAGCCCTCCGGGGCGCGCCATTCGAGGAGGCCGAGATTCTCCTGGAAGACGCAGAGCATCGCGGGCCGGCCGGCCCGGAACAGGGCCGGGACGCCGGCCGGAAGCGGCAGGTCGGCGGCCGAATCCGCCTCCACCGCGAGGATGTCGCCCGCGGGCTCGGGGGCGTCGGGCGCCAGGGCCGCGCCGGTGAGCGGATCGTGCCTGAAGCGGGCCGGATAGGGGCCGCCCGCGCCCCGGCGCAGGCCGAGGAAGGCGAGGCGCGGATCGTCGGCGGACAGGGTGAGGCCCGCCACCTCCACCGCGGCGAGGCGCCCCTCCGCGAAGCGCCAGTGCTGGCGGGCAGCGAGATTGGTCACGGCAGGATCCGGATCGATCGGCCAGATTCCGTTCAGGGCCTCGGGCAAGCTCATCGGGGGTTCGAGCGGGGTCCGGAACCGGGACGGCGCGACCTTCCGCGATTCCGCGCGCCTTTGAAAGCCCGCGCCCGCCGCGGAATCCACCGCTTTCCGCGCCCCATCAGGGAATGTCGAGGATCTTGTGGGTCTGGAGCGAGAGGCGCCAGCGCGCGTGCCTGCGGCAGTAATCGACCGCGGCGCGGGTGTTGGCCGCCCGCGCCGCGCCGTCCATGGGCTGGAGAAAGTGGTGGCCGAAGGCGAGATCGGCGAAGGCTTCCGGATCGAGCCCCGCCTGCGGGAAGACGAGCTTCAGTTCGTGGCCCGCGCGCTGGACCAGGGGATTGCCGGCCTTGGGACTGACGCAGATCCAGTCGATGTCGGCGGGCGCCGCCAGGGTGCCGTTGGTCTCCACCGCCACCGTGAAGCCCCGGGCACGGACGGCCGCGATCAGGGCGGCGTCGAGCTGGAGCAGGGGCTCGCCGCCGGTGAAGACCACGTAATGGGCCCGGGGCCCGCCCTCCCAGGTGTCCGCGATCGCCGCGGCCAGGGCGTCCGCATCGGCGAAGCGCCCGCCGCCCGGCCCGTCGAGGCCGACGAAATCGGTGTCGCAGAAGCGGCAGGCCGCCCCGGCCCGATCCTCCTCCCGGCCGGACCAGAGATTGCAGCCGGCGAAGCGGCAGAACACCGCCGCCCTTCCCGCCTGCGCGCCCTCGCCCTGGAGCGTGTGGAACAGTTCCTTGACCGCGTATGCCATCGTTCCGCCATGGGCCCGCACGGGCCGGATCCGCGATCCGCACATAAGGGCGGACGGCGCCCCGCGCCACAGCGCGCCGCCATCCTCTCGCCACGGTGGCCGCGTTGAAGGGCCCACGGGGTGCAGATCCGCTCGACCGGGCATGCCGGACCTCGACCATCGCCCCGCGCGCCCCATCTCCGGCGCGGCAGCGGGACGGCGGCCCTCCGGCGGCGCGGCGTTGCTTCTCTCGAGTCAGGCCTGATGTCGAACCGAATCCTGAACCGCCTCGCGGGTGCCGTCGCGGCTCTCGCGGGACTCGTCGCCGCGGGAACGGCCCAGGCCGTCACGGCGCCGATTCTGGTGGTGGACGTCGATTCCGGCAAGGTGATCTACGGGCAGGCCGCCACCGACCCCTGGTATCCCGCCTCGATCACCAAGCTGATGACCGCCTACGTCGCCCTCGACATGGTGCGGCAGGGCAAGACCTCCCTCGACAGCCTCGTCACGATCTCGGCCGCCGCCGCCGCCGAGCCGCCCTCGAAGATGGGCTTCAGGCCCGGCACCCAGCTCACCCTCGACAACGCCCTGAAGATCATCATGGTCAAGTCGGCCAACGACGTGGCCTGGGCGATCGGCGAGAGCCTCGGCGGCAGCGTCGAGGGCTTCTCCGCGATCATGAACGAGACCTCCCAGCGCCTCGGCATGCACGAGAGCCGCTGGACCAACCCCAACGGCCTGCCCGATGCCCGGCAATGGACCTCGGCCCGGGACATGGCCGTGCTCGGGCGCGCCCTGATGCGCGACTTCCCCGGCTCGCGCGACCTGTTCTCGATCTCGGCGATCCAGTTCGGCAAGGCGGTGATGGCCAACCACAATGGCCTGCTCGGGCGCTATGCCGGCGCCGACGGGATGAAGACCGGCTTCATCTGCTCGGGCGGCTTCAACGTGGTGGCGAGCGCCACCCGCAACGGCCGCCGGATCCTCACCGTGGTCATGGGGCAGCCGAGCGCGCGCGAGCGCGACCTCAAGGCCGCCGACCTGTTCGACTACGCCTTCACCCAAGGGGCGAGTTGGACGAGCCAGAGCCTCGAAGCGCTCCCCGCCTCCGCCTCGGCGGCGCCCCCCGACATGCGGCCCTACATCTGCGAGAGGCGCAAGGCGCCCCCGATCGACGAGGGCCCGGGCGCCATCGGCGGCGGCGCGGAGAACGCCATCGCCCAGTTCATGGGCTCCACCGCGGCCTCCTCCCCCGCCGCCGCGATGGCCGCGTTCAGCAGCACCGCCCTGCGCAACCGCACCCTGCCGCCCCGCGCGCCCCTGCAGCCGATCGCGGTCTGGATCGGCCGCAACCCGGGCGAGGGCCAAGCCCTGCTCGCCGCCCAGGAGAACGCCGCCAAGACGGCCGCGGCCGAGGCGCGCGCCGCCAGGCTCGAAGCCGCCAAGGCCAAGCGCGAGGCCGCCCGCCAGGCGCTGGCCGAGCGGAACGCCAAGGCCCAGGCCGCCCGGGAGGCGGCCCGAGAGGCGGCGAAGACCGCCGCGAAGGAGCGCGGCGGCAAGCCCGCGACCTTCGCCGACCGCGCCGCGCCCAAGGCCTCCGCCAAGCCCGCGGCCAAGAGGCCGGAAGGCGCGCTGCCCAAGAGCGCCACGGCCTACACAGCCTCCGGCGAGACGCCGGCGATCCCGGAGGCGCGCAAGCCCGCCAAACCCGCTCCGAAGGCCGCGGCCAAGCCCAACGCGGCCAAGACAGGTCCGGCCAAGGCCGACCCTGCCAGGACGGCCGCGGCGAAGCCGAAGGCCGCCGCCCGGCCGGCTCCGGCGGACGAGTAGCCGCCGATCGGGCGCCCTTCGATCAGGCGCCCTTCACGGCGCGGAACATGAAGCGGCGCGCCTCCGCGTCCATCTCGGGCTTGAAGGCGTGCCGGCCCTTCAGGGCCTCCGCGCGCTGCGCCGCCGGCCGCGCGTTGATCGCGTCGAGCAGGCGCTTCACGTTCGGCAATTCGGCGAAGGCGCCCTCGCCGAGGACGAAGGGCACCATCCGGGCCCAGCCCCAGACCGCCATGTCGACGACGCCGTAGGCCTCGCCCAGCATGTAGGAGCGCCCGGCGAGATGCCCGTCGAGGACGCCCCAGTGCCGGCGCGCCTCGAAGGTGTAGCGCTCCACCGCGTAGTCCTGCCCGGGCGGGGCGAAGTGGCGGAAATGCACGCACTGGCCCGAGAAGGGCCCGATGCCGGTGGCCACGAACATCAGCCAGGACAGCATCTCCCCCCGCGCCGCCGCGCCCTCCGGCAGGAAGCGGCCCGCCGTCTCGCAGAGATGCAGCAGGATCGCGTTCGAATCGAACACCGTGACGGCCCCGTCGACGAGGGCCGGCACCTTCCCGTTCGGATTGATCGCCGCGTAATCGTCGGCGAACTGCTCGCCCCGGCGCACGTCCACCGGCACCGGCTCGTAGGCGCGGCCGATCTCCTCCAGGCAGAGGGCGACCTTCATCGGGTTGGGCGATAGGTTGTAGTAGAAGCGGATCATCCGGATTCTCCCGTGAGGCCGCGCGGTGCGGACAGGCGCCGCCGACGGCCGCGGCGATGCTCGACGTCAACGACGAAGATAGGGGCGCGGGCCCGTGTTCGCGGAAGCGACCCCGGAAGGACGGGTCGTTGGCGACCGGCGGTCCTGTTTCTGGAGCCGCGCTCCCGTGAGGGAGCGACCGCAACGGCGACGCCCTCGCCTGGACGTCCGAGACATTTCAATCCGCGCTCCCGTGAGGGAGCGACCGTTGCCGATCGTGCGGGCGCGCACCGGCACCTTGTTTCAATCCGCGCTCCCTTGAGGGAGCGACCCGGTGGCGAGTAGTAGTCGCCCGAGCCGGATCCCGTTTCAATCCGCGCTCCCGTGAGGGAGCGACCGGAGCGTCCCCGGGCTTTCGGCCCAGAGTGCGGGGTTTCAATCCGCGCTCCCGTGAGGGAGCGACCCGGTAGCGGTGTGGCCGGCGCGGCTGGCCGAGTTTCAATCCGCGCTCCCGTGAGGGAGCGACCTGAGACGGCGCGGCCACGTCCCACGGCACGTCGGTTTCAATCCGCGCTCCCGTGAGGGAGCGACCATTCCTGGGGTCTCCCGCGTCAAGGTATACGAGTTTCAATCCGCGCTCCCGTGAGGGAGCGACGAGGCTCATCGCGTGGCTCAGCAGCGTGTTCGCGTTTCAATCCGCGCTCCCGTGAGGGAGCGACGACCGCGGCGCGCGCGGCGGCATCCGACCTCGCGTTTCAATCCGCGCTCCCGTGAGGGAGCGACTTCCGGCGCACGGTGAGCTTCCTCGGCACCGCCGAGTTTCAATCCGCGCTCCTGTGAGGGAGCGACGTGGCTCTCGCGAGGCTGAGCGATGCCCTACGCCCAGTTTCAATCCGCGCTCCCGTGAGGGAGCGACCCGGGACCTTCAGGTCGACCTCGACCGTGACCAGGTTTCAATCCGCGCTCCCGTGAGGGAGCGACCCGTGTCGGGTACGATACCCTTGCGGAGCTGACGGCGTTTCAATCCGCGCTCCCGTGAGGGAGCGATGAGCAAACCGGCGCATCGGGGCACCTTGACGTGGCGTTTCAATCCGCGCTCCCGTGAGGGAGCGACCCCTCGGCCGCCGCGTCCAGAAACACCGTGCGGTCGTTTCAATCCGCGCTCCCGTGAGGGAGCGACCCCCCGCATGATGTCGCGCAGGCGCTCGTAGTAGTAGTTTCAATCCGCGCTCCCGTGAGGGAGCGACGACCTACGTGCCGCTGGATTTCGAGGGCTACACCGTTTCAATCCGCGCTCCCGTGAGGGAGCGACTTTCGGTGCAGGTGCAGCGTCCTTATCCTCCAGGAAGTTTCAATCCGCGCTCCCGTGAGGGAGCGACGCCTGATCTTCAGGCTTGCGGCGGCGGCGCCCATGTTTCAATCCGCGCTCCCGTGAGGGAGCGACTCCTGACCGAGGACGAGCGCCGATTCCTCGAGCTCGTTTCAATCCGCGCTCCCGTGAGGGAGCGACCCTGGCGTCACCGGCTCCCCAGGGCAGCAAGGTCTGTTTCAATCCGCGCTCCCGTGAGGGAGCGACGCGCCCCTGGATCGGGGATTGGTGGCGCACGGGTGTTTCAATCCGCGCTCCCGTGAGGGAGCGACGATCGAGGCGAGGTCGGCCGAGCCGGCGACGATCGCGTTTCAATCCGCGCTCCCGTGAGGGAGCGACGACGACCGTTCGATCGACATACACGGTGATGTCGTTTCAATCCGCGCTCCCGTGAGGGAGCGACCACGAGGCCGTGGTAGTTCTCGCCGCGCTCGGCCAAGTTTCAATCCGCGCTCCCGTGAGGGAGCGACGGCGCCATCCTAACCGTCCGGCACGGCAGGGGAAACCGGCGCGTCCGCGCGAACCGGGGCCGGCGGCGGTCTCGCGCGGGGTGCGCGCGACGATGGAACGGCTCCGAATCGTGCCGTCGCAAGGGCTTGGCGCGGGCGCGAACCGTCGAGGGCGAGCCCGGGCGCTTCCGGTTCGCGCGGGGCCTATTCGGTGACGATCTTGTAGCTCTGGCCCGCCTTCAGGCCCGCGCCGCGCTCCAGGCCGTTGAGGACGAGGAAGCGGTCGAGGGGCCGGTCCGGCACCACCATGCGGCGGGCGAGCTCCTCCGGGTCCGCGGCGGCGGCCGTGGCCAGTTGCAGGCGCAGGGGGCGCAGGGCCGCCGTCTCGGCAGGCGAGACCGTGGCGAGGCTCGCGATCCAGCGGCGGAAGGCCGGCTCCGGATCGGTGGCCCCGCGGGCGGCCATGATCATCCGGTAGGTCCCCTCCCCCACCCGCAGGGCGGCGAGGCGGAAGGTCCAGTCCTTGCCGCGGGAGAGGGCGGTGGCCGCCGGGTGGCCGCCGATCTCGCGGGTCTCCACCGAGTTCGGATCGATGGCGTCGTTCCAGGTCGCCCGCAGCACGGCCTCCAGGCTGCGCCCGCTCTCCGCCTCCACCTGGTCGAACAGCAGCCGGCGGCTGCCCTCGCCCGTGGTGCCGAGCACGGCGTTGCGGGTGTTCTCGATGGAGAAGCCGTCGGGCACCTCGAAGGCGATGCCGAGGCTCGGATGGATGAAGCGGCGGGCGCGCACCACGCCGTCGGCGGGGTTGTCGCCGTAGGTGAGCCCGTCGATCGCCGCGAGGTAGCGCGCCCGCTCGTCGGCCCCGATGCCCGGCGCCCCGGTGCGGCGGGCGGCGCGCGTCACCAGGGTGATGCGCTCGGCGGTGCCCGGATGGGTCGCCAGCATGTCGGGCTCGCCCGGCGCGCCGGTGCCCGTCTTCAGGGCGAGGGTGCGGTTCAGGCTGTTGAGGAAGCGGGCGGCGCCGTAGGGGTCGTAGCCCGCCCGCGCCAGGGTGCGCACGCCGACGCCGTCCGCCTCCAGCTCCTGCTCCCGGGAGAAGCGGGCCAGGGCGAAGCGGGACTGGCTCTGGAGCTGCGCGCCGGTGGTGGGGTCGTTCAGGACGTCGGCCACCACCCGGCTGACGAGCTGCGAGCGCAGCTCCAGCTCGGTGCGGGCATTGGCGTGGCTGAGGGTGACGTGGGCGATCTCGTGGGCGAGCACCGCGGCGATCTCCGAGGTGTCGGAGGCGAGCGCCAGGAGGCCGCGGGTCACGTAGAGCCGGCCGTTCGGGAGGGCGAAGGCGTTGATGACCGAGGAATCGAGCACGGTGACCGCGTAGCTCTGGTCCGGCCGGTCGCTCGCCCGCACGAGGCGGTCGGTGACCTCGCCGAGGAGCCGCTGGATCGCAGGCGCCCGGTACTCGCCGCCGAAGGAGGCCACGAGCTTGAGATGGTCGGAATCGGCACTGCGCTCGCGGCCGGTGGTGCGCGGCGCCTCCGCGGGCACGCTCACCGCGGCGGGCGTCAGCACCGCCCCCGTCTGCTCGCCCGCGCAGGCGGCGAGGCCGAGGGCCAGGGCGATCCACGCCGTCCCACGGCCCATCGCCCGGCCCCATCCGCGGCCGATGCCCCCCGCACCCGTCTGTGTCGCGCCCCTGCCCATGCCGTTCAGCGCCGCAGCGCCCGTCCCCCGTCCGTTCCGCCGGCCGCCGCGTCCGCCGGGCCGCCCTCGAGCACCTCGATCAGTTCGGGCGCCGCGATCTCGATGACCGGCCCGCGCCGGACCTCGACGATGCCCCGCACCCGCACGTTCTTACGGGTGAGCCCCGCGGCACTCAAACCATGTTCGAGCATCCTGCGCCAAGTGCGTTTCGACACCGTGACCGTGAGCCCGTCCGCCCCCCGCGAAACGAAGTCGAGATAGGTGCGCGCGGGCCGCACGCCGACATGCAGCAGGCGCCCCTCCGCCACCACGAAACGGCCCGCCCGCGCGCGCAGCGCAAGGCCGTCCGGCGCGGACAGGACCGGGCGGGCCCAGAGGCCGAGCCCGGAGGCCCGCGCCCGCGCCTCGACCTGCAGGAGCGCGGGACGGCAGAGGGCGTCCCCCTCCCCCGCATCGACCGCGGCGAGCCCGGCGGCGACGAGGCCGCCGGCGAGATCTTCCGCCTCGTCCGCCACGGCATCGACCCGGGCGCGGCCCCAGCGGTCGGCCCCCCCGCGCTCGGACACCGCGAGCGGGCGCCCGATCCGCGCGCCGAGCCACGCCCGCGCCGCGTCCTCCGCCGCGGGCTCGTCCGGCCAGCGGACGGAGCCGAGCAGCGCCCGGCTCCCCGACGCGAACCGGATCTCCCCGCGCTCGGCGATGTCCGCGATCGAATCGGACCGCGCCGGTCCGGGCCGGCACGCGCCCGCCGCCTCCTGCGCCCCGGCCGGCGGGGCCGCGCAGGCGAGGCAGGCCGCGAGCGCGAGGCCGGCCCAGGCCGCCCGCGGGCCGGAGCGGCGGTCCGGGCATCGTCCGGTGTGCAGGGAACGCCTCCCTCGGTTGCCGCGGTTGGCCCGTGGCGGCATCGATGCTATACGCCGAGCCGGTACGTCTCCGTAGCTCAGCTGGACAGAGCACAGGTTTCCTAAACGTGAAAATTGGGCGTCGCGCCGGGAAACCGCGCGGCGGATCCGCTCAAAGTCGGGGAAAGCTCCAGGCGCCGCGCGCCCTGCCGATCCCGAGCCAAGCCCGCGCGACGCGCGGGAAGGTGTAGAGACTAGACGGGCGGCGCCTAAGGGCCGGGCCACGCGCCCCGGCCTAGGGCGAAGGGATAGTCCAGACCACGAACGCCCGCGGCTCCCGCGGCGCGGCGGCGAAAGCCGAAGTGGGATGAAACCTGGGGTCGCAGGTTCGAGCCCTGCCGGGGACGCCACCACCGCTCAAGCCCTTGCCGGGGCGGAATTTCTGCCGATATCAATGCCTTAGTGGTCGCCGGTCCTACAATCCGGTGCTGCAATCGCTATGGCTCTGATGTCGTACTTGCTCTGAGACAAGCACGGGACCTACTACTTCCGTCGCGCCATCCCGCAGGCCCTGCGACCCTTCATGCCGCCGCCATGGACGGGCAAGGGAATGTGGATCAGGACGCTTGCCACCAAAGACCCTGCGGTGGCCAAGAGAGTGGCTGTGCGGTTCCTCGCTGCGTGCTCGGAGGACTTCGAGACAGCCGAACGGATGGCCCGAGGTGAGCCCACCGCCGCGCGTCCGGTTCGCCTTGCCACCGCCATCCCACGTCCTGAGGAGATAGAGGCGGACGAGTGTGTTTAGGCGTGGAATAAGGACCCCGTTTTTGGGGTGATCGGCGTTGACCTTGCCCCTGTTTGCCCCCGTTCATAACCAGAGTCCGTTCTGGTTCTGGTCCTTGTTGGACCGGTTTGCAAACGCGTTCGGGGTGAGCCCGCCGAGGCTCGTGTGAGGGCGGCAGGTATTATAGTCGACCGGCCACGCCTCGATGATGGTCCGGGCCGCCGGCAGGCTCCGGAACAGATGCTCGTTCAAGCACTCGTCGCGCAAGCGCCCATTGAGACTTTCGACAAAACCGTTCTGTTGCGGTTTGCCAGGAGCGATGTAGTGCCACTCGACTGCACGCTCCTCCTGCCAGCGTAGGATGGCGTGCGAGGTCAGCTCGGTGCCGTTGTCCGAGACGATCATCCGCGGCTTGCCCCGGCCCGCGATGATCCGGTCGAGTTCGCGCGCGACGCGCTGGCCGGATAGCGACGTGTCGACCACCAGCGCCAAGCACTCCCGCGTGCAGTCATCGACCACGACCAGGATGC
Organism: Methylobacteriaceae bacterium; assembly: GCA_947444195.1. Lineage (GTDB taxonomy): Bacteria > Pseudomonadota > Alphaproteobacteria > Rhizobiales > Beijerinckiaceae > Methylobacterium. The sequence continues at coordinate 23,105 of CANEZL010000023.1, forward strand.
GGAAGCGCCGACCGTCGTCGAGCGTGTCGGAGACGAAGTCGAGGCTCCAGCGCTGGTTCGGCTCCTGCGGCACGGCGGCCGGTGCCCGCGTGCCAAGGGCTCGTTTGCGCCCACCCCGCCTGCGCACCGACAGCCGCTCCTCCCGATAGAGGCGGAACAGCTTCTTGTGGTTCAGCGTAAGGCCCTCCCGTCGCAGCAGGATAAGCAGGCGCCGGTAGCCGAACCGGCGGCGCTCGCTGGCCAGGCCGCGCAGGCGTACCCGCACGGCCGCGTCGTCACCACGGGTCGAGGCATAGCGGTACGTCTTCGGCTCCAGGCCGATCAGCCCGCAGGCGCGACGCTGCGAGTAGCCCTTCTCCTCAATGGCCCAGCTCACGGCTGTTCTCCGTGCGCCGGTCTCCGTGCGCCGGGCGTCAGAAGTTTTTTCCCAGCGCCTCACGCAGCGTCGCCACGTCGAGCATCGCCTCGGCCAGGAGCTTTTTGAGCTTGCGGTTCTCCTCATCGAGCGCCTTCAGACGCCGCGCGTCCGAGACCTCCATGCCGCCGTAGCGCGAACGCCATGTGTAGAACGTTGCATCGCTGATACCGTGGCGGCGGCAGATCTCGGCGACCGGCAGCCCGGCCTGCTGCTCCTTCAGGATGCCGATGATCTGCTCTTCGCTGAACCGGCTCTTCTTCATCGTCCGTCTCCTGCTCGACGGACCCTAGCTTCAGAATGAGGGCAGACCAGGGGGCAAGGTCAGGCGTTGTCTTTCAAACCGGTGGTTCGCCATACCAAGGTAGTTGCCTCGCACACCTGTCAGCGAGACGAATACATAGAGCGGCATACTGATGTCTTTCTTAGCCAACTTGGCTCGGTATGCCCTTAGGCTCGATATCAGATCCCTCTCGACTGGTGGGAGCGGAAGGCGGTTGCCTCTCTCCATGCGCCGGCCCAGCGATGAAACCGCCTCGATAGCGCCAGTGCGGAACAACATGGCGTAATTTTCAACGCCAGTCTGCTCGTCTCCACCACTTGAGAGACTGGCTAGGCCCTCCAGCGTCCATCGTGCGTTCGCGTAGTCATCAGCTCCAAGCGGGAGCAGGATGTCATTCGGCTTTGTGATGTCGATCCGCCGATCTGATGCGAACGCCTCAAGCGGCACGACATGCAGGATCACCTTCGGGCCGGGCGACATCGAGACCACGCTGTCATCAGCCTCGATGATACCGAGCCGTTCATTCCTGAAGCACGGATGCTCTGGTGGAGGCCCTCAGCAGAGAGGAAGGCGGTCCGCAGCTCAGTTACGTCCATACGGGCTTTCCCGGCACTGGTCCGGCTGTAGAAGTGAGCGTGGCCCTGGAAGGCCACTCGATGCGGCCCTAGGAAGCTGCGCGGCGTTCTGACGACAAGCAGACCCTTGCCGCCCGGCTCTGGCAGCCACCTCAGCTCGACCCTTGGCAGGCGCGGCTCCAGGCCGGTTCGCAGGATTTCCTCCAGGCGCAAGACCTCCGCGTCCGGGTCGGGCAGGTCGATGCCGGGCGCACCCGTGGCCTCGCCCTGAGCCTCCGTGATGCCGAACACGATGTCACCGCCGGCCGTGTTGGCGAGGGCGGAAACGTCCGCCAGAAATTCCTTTTTGTCGTTGTCTCTGCTGCCCACCTTGGCTTGCTTAAAATCTAACGTGCGGCCCTCTCGAAGGCCGCTAGCCGCCACCATCGCCGCTACATCACTGAAGGTGAGCCCATTGAGCGGCTTCGGGAGCATGGCGCCACCTGTGCGGGGATGAGGCGAGGGAAGGAATGCCACCCCGATCCTATGGGCTGCCAGTGCCTCTGGCCAAGGCTCTGAAGCGCCGCGCCGAGTTCATCCGCGATGCTGTCGTGGCGGAGGTTGAGCGGCGCGAGGCCGAGACCATCAAGCCCAACCCCCCGGCCGCAACACGCGGCTAACCCAGAGACCCGCCACCGATCCGATCCCGGCACCATTGCCCGTGCCGCCCGTTGACCCTGTGAAGCCCGGCGTTCTGTCGGCGCACCAAACCCAGGAGCCAACCGAATGAAGCACCTGTTGCTCGCCTCCGTCCTCGTCCTCTCCCCGCTCGCTCTGGCCGCCAGGGCCCAGGCTCAGGGGACCGTCCGTGGTGCCGAGCGCGGCGTTGAAGACGGCAACCGCGCAGCCGGCCCGGTGGGCGGTGTCGTGGGCGGGGCTGTCGGCGCTGCGACCGGGACCGTGGGCGGCGTGCTCGGGGTCGATCCCGATGCCCGTCGCGAGGAGCGCATCGAGCGGCGCGAGGAGCGGACCGTTCGTGAGCGCCCGGCCCGATAAGCACAGCACGTAGGGCTGCCGAGACGGCGCGGCCTTCGCGGGTACGCGCCGTTTCCTGTGCGGGGTGCCTCAAGCCGGCTCGGCGGTCTTTCCTGGCGCGAGGGCTCTGTGCACGGACCCCTTGCCGATCCCGAGCTTGGTGGCGATGGCGCCCATGCTCAACCCCTCCGCCGCCAGCGCCTTAATCTCCTCCGCCTTGGCCCGTGCGGTCGGCTTCCTGCCCTTGTAGGCCCCCTCCGCCTTGGCCTTGGCGATGCCCTCGCGTTGCCGCTCCAGCATCATCTCACGTTCGAACTGCGCCACGCCTCCGAGCACGTTGAGCATCAGCTTGCCGGTGGGCGTGCCGGTATCGACGCCGAGGTTCAGGATGCGGAGCGCCACGCCCTTCGCCTCCAGGGCCGCCAGGATGCTGCCCATGTGCGTCACCGAGCGGGCCAGCCTGTCGAGCTTCGTGACCACCAGCGTGTCGCCGGAGCGGGCGAACTCCAGGGCGGCATCGAGCTGCCTGCGCGGGGCCACCGATGACACCTGCTCCTTGAAGACCTTCTCGCACCCGAGGGCGGCGAGGTCTCGGAGCTGGGCATCGAGCCCGGCTTCCTGTTCCAGGGTGGAGGTGCGGGCGTATCCGATGAGCATGGCGGCGATGGTCCCGGGCTCGTCGTTCCAGTGAAGTCTAAGACATGAAGCCTCAGCTCGTTCCAGAACACAAGACCTTTCTTTTGGAACCGCTTTGCCTGTCCTCTGGAACGTTCCGCTAGAGCAAGCCCTATTGGAACGTTGAGGCTCGGAGGCCGAACTCTTCGGACCTCCCGGGGTTTGCCCGTCAGGAACCGAGAGGAAGCCCGATGGCCGATAAGCCGAAGACCGCCCCGCCCGAGACCCCCGATGAGGCAGATATCGATGGACTGCGGCTGACACCGCAGGGCCGCACCGCTGAGGGCGGCGAGGATGAGACGGACCCGCAAGGCGGCGCTAAGAAGGGCCAGGGCGACAAGGCCGAGGGCTGAGCGCGAATGCCACGCTACTTCTTCCACACGCACATCGGCAACGACGTGGTGGTGGATCCTGACGGCCGCGAACTGGACGATACAGATGCTGCCTTCGAAGCTGCCAGGGTGCTGGCCCTGCAACTGCTCCAGGGTGCCGACAGTGATCCGGACTTGCTGAAGGCGGTCCTGTTCGTGGCCGATGACGCTGAGGAAATCGTGCTGGAGTTCCCGCTGACGGAGGCCCTGGTGGCCGAGCCGGTAGAGACGCCTGATGAGGAGAGCGGCACGCTGCACTGACGGCGCAGCCCAGCCGGTCTCGGCGTGGGCACCCACCCCCGGCCTCGCGCTCGCCCGAGGGGCCACCGGGCCAGGGCATAGGGGGGAAACCTCGCCGCTCGCGTCCAGGTATGGCCTGTCGTGTGCGTGACCCCGTGGGTACTCCAGGCCGTGCCTCAGGCCGAACCTTGAGCACACCGGCACGTTGGCTCGGCATGGTGCGCTATCTCGCCTTCCTTGCCGCGCTCGGCCTTGCCGACTTGGTTACCCACGGCAGCCGGCATCAGGGCGCCGTCGCAGGCTCAGGGGTGCATCTGGTCCGGCACTGAGCAGAGGCATCAAGCCTTCATCCGGCGCTTTGTCTTACTCATCCGCATCTTCGAACGCCTCTTTCCCCGCAGCCCCTTGGCCATCTCCGCCATCGCGATCTGATGCTGTCGGCGGGCCAGGGAGGTCGCGGTGCCAAGCCACCACCCGGCGGCCTGATTTGCAGCAGACAGCCAGAAACTCATCACAGGGTTCTTCATCAGGGACCTCGGGATAGAGGGATCGCTCCGAGGTCAACGGCTCCCGCGCCGCAAAGTGGCATCGATGTGAACTGGTCCAGACCGATACCCAAGCGGGGTGCCTGCGCCGTACCGGAACGACCCACCCAAGCGCGGGTTGGCCTCGGCGTGCTCAACGCCAAGCATCACGGAGAAACGCCATGAAGACCGCAGCGCTTGCCCTTGCCAGCATCCTGGCCCTCGGATCGGTCACCTACGCAGCCGAGGGTGGCTCGGGGACCACGAGGTCGGGCACGATGAACAGCACGGGCGCCAATGATGCCGGCTCCGGGTCATCTCCGGGTGCGGCGGGCAGCGGGCCCTCTACAGGCGACAAGAGCCGTTCCGGCACGTCCAACAGCACGGGCGCCAACGATGCGGGGGCGGGGTCTACCCCTGGAGCGGCCGGCAAGGGCACCACTGCGCCGACCCGCTAACGGAGGCTGAGTGTGCGGCTGGGCCGGCCTAAGGGCCCGGCCTCACGCCCGCCTGGAGGGCCACCGGGCCAGGGCATAGGGGGGAACCCTGATCCTCGCGTGTCACGATTGGCCTCTCGTATGCGTGCCCCCTGAGGGTTAGCCGGGTTGCCCTTCCGCCAGCGGCACCCTTCGCACAATGGTAAGGCAAATTCGGCCGCACCGGCGAACTTGTCAGACCAGCATCCAGGTCCTACAACGAGTTTCATCGCGACCGACCTTACGCACTGATTTCGCACAGAAATTCTGGATGGTCGATCCTCCCTGCCGGGGACGCCACCATTCCTTAAGCCCTTGCCGGGGCACCTATCGGCCGACATCGTTGCCTCGAAGGCCGACGCGGGCGGGACGTCGCCCGCCGAGAACACCCGTCGATCGTGCCGAAAAGCGGATACGCACCGCGGGGCAGCCTTCGCGCGCCTTCGAGCCCCCCGGGGCGGGCCCGAGATCGGGGTCCGGGCACGCGATGCGGCGATGCGATCGGCACCCGGTCAGTCTGTCGTCAGCTCTCGGGTCTAGACCTGCCGGTGCGGGATGGTGATCGAGCCATCCGCACGCGGAGGACGGGCCATGGTCGACAGCGTGGGCTTCTCGGGCGGCGGCAGCTTCGGCGGGGGTGGCGGCCTCGATGCCGGCGGTCTCGGCTCGATCGGGTCGAGCGGCACCGCGGCCTTCGACCTCGGCGGCATCGGCCCGAACGGGGGCGGCCCGGCTCCCACCGGCACCGGCGATCTCGGCTCGGCGGGCCTCAGCCCCATCGGCAGCAGCGGCCTCTCCGCCTTCGACATCGGCGGCATCGCCCCGGGCGGGGGCGACAGCGAGGGGGCCAAGCTCGCGCATTACAACGACCTCGTGCAGCAGAACGCCGACCGGCTCGCCGCCACCGCCGCGGAGAACCGGGCACTGATCGGCACGCCCCAGGCGCCCGACTTCTCCCCGCCGAGTTTGTCCCCGCCGAGCTTCACCCCACCTGCCCCGAGCTTCGCCACCCAGCCCCTCGATCCCTTCGCGGCCCCCAGGCCGGGCTTCCCGACCTTCACGCTGCCGCCACCGGCCGCGGGGGGCGCTCTGCCGGGGGCATCCGCTCCCTTCCCGCCGCCCCTCGCCCCGGCCGACACGGGCGGCAACTTCCTCGCCCTGACGCCGGACGCGCTCGCCGCCCCGGACCTCCCCGCCCCCTTCGATGCGGGGGGCTTCGGGCTCGACCCGATCGGCGTGCCGGAACGCGCGGCCTTCGGCCCGAGCGGGCCGGCCCTCGCCACGCCGGATACCGGCTTGCCCCTCCCGGCCGATGCCGGCGCGCCGGGGGTCCAGGCCACGCCCGCCCCGGTCGATCCCTTCGCGCCGGCCGCCGCCGGGGGCCTCGGCCTCGACTCGGTCGGCGTGCCGGGGCTGATCGCCTTCGACGCCGTCCCGCCGGCCTCCGCGCCGGGCCCGGGCGAGACCCCGGCCGGCGGTGATCCGGCCGCCGAGCAGCCGGGCTACGTCGACCGCGTCTTCGACCGGGCCGCGGACAATTTCGGGACCGCCTTCGCCACGCCCGTCGGGCCCGGTTCGGAGTACCGGGACTTCGTCGACCGCTACACCGCGCCCACCGGCGTCGCGCTGATCGATTCGGTCAGTCAGCCGATCTTCCAGAGCGTGCTCTTCGGCGTACCGACCCTGCTGGACGGCGCCGCCCGCGGCCTCGGCGCGCTCTACAACACCGCGGTGGACACGGGCACGGAGGGCTTGGTCTCCGCGGGCATGAGCGCGAGCGAGGCCGGTCGGCTCGGCCGGGACCTCAAGGCCTTTCCGGAAGCCTTCGCCGGGTCGCCGGGCGCCGTGATGCGGCCAGGGGTCGGCGCCCTCCCGGGGGCCGCCGCGGCGGAGAACGCGGTCCCCACGGTGACGGCCAACCGGATCGCCGGCAACGCCTTCCGGGACACCATCGCGGACGCGCTGCGTGCGGCGGGCCGCGACGTCACCACGGAGGTCTATAAGCCGACCTTGTTCGGCAAGCGCTTCATCGATATCGAGGTCAGCCACAACGGGCAGGTTCTCGGCGGCATCGAGACGAAGGTCGGCGATTCCCGTTACACACCGGCGCAGCAATCCAAGGATATGTGGCTCAGGCTGAACAACGGCTACATCGTCAACGTGGTCAGGGACAGGTGAGCGGCCGTGACGGTCTCCGAGCGCTACGAGCAGGTTCTGAAGGCCGCGGCTCAGCGGCTGGCCTCCGCACAGTTCGCGCGCCGGGGGCAGACCTTCCGGAAGAAGGTCCACGAGAACGTCGCCATCGTCGAGTTCCAGAAGAGCCGCGACAGCCGGCAGGACGAGATCCTCTTCACGATCAACCTGGGCGTGTTCAACGGCCGTCTCGCGGATGACACGCATCCGCCCCCCGCGCGGATCGGCACGGGCCACGCGCATCTCCGGCAACGCATCGGCCTGCTCGAACCCGAGCGGCGCGACCGCTGGTGGCGGATCACGGCCGAGACCGATGCGGACGTGCTGGGCGCGGAGGTGACGGGGCTCGTCGTGGAGCGGGCGGTTCCCTACCTCGAAGAACACCTGCCCGACGACGCGCTGATCGCCCTGTGGGCCTCCGGCCAGTCCCCGGGCCTCACGGAGATGCAGAGGGTGCGATACCTGGACACGCTCTCGGCCAAGCTCCCGCCCGCACGCGCCGAGCCGGACCTGAGCCTGTCATGAGCCTCCTGGGCAAATGGGTGATCGACCCCGACGATGCGCGCCGGACGGAGCTTGGCGACATCCGCCTCGACTTCTCCGCGGACGGGGCCCTGACCTACGTCATCCGCGGCCTCGAGAGCGATCAGATCATCAAGCTCCGTTACCGGGTGGAGGGCGCCGTCCTGGTCACGGACCAGCCCTCGGCGCCGCAGATCGAGCGCACCGCCTTCTCCCTCTCGCCGGACGGCGTGCTGACCCTCGCCTTCGGCGGGCTCGCCTGCCGCTTCCGGCGCGCGGAGGCGGCCGAGCAGCATTAGGGCGCTCTCCGCCGAAGTGGACACCGGTTCGGCGCAAGAGAGCGCGCAAAAACAATAACTTAGGGCCGTGGACGATTGCAACGCGATCGGGAACGGCTCTAGGGCGCTCCCAGGCACCGAGTCCCGTGATTGACCCACGGACGGGGGCGCCCCGGCCCGATCCCTCTGCACCGTCCGACGATTTCCGCCCCGCGACGGCAGCCCGCGGGCCTTGGAACGGGCCCCGGCCCCGCCTGTTTGTCAGCCGGACCGGCGCGCTCCAGCGGCGGGGAGGGGCCGAGATGCCGGACAAGCTCAAGCGGACCATCATCGGAGCGGTGATCGCGGTGGCTCTGGCCGCCGCCGTCTCCTACGGGCTCATCAGCCAGCAGACGGCCGACAAGATCGAGGCCGAGGCGAACCAAACGCTCCAGACCGACCCGGGCACGGCTGCGCCGACGCCCCAGCAGCCGGCCCCGCGGAACCCCGCGCCGCAGGATCCGAGCGCCCAAGGGCCCGCCCCTGCCCCCGCCCCGCAGGGTGCACCGACGGCCCGGCCGTAGCCGCAGGCTCGGTTCGCCGCCAAGCCTGACACGGGGCGCCCGGCCTCAACCGCGGCGTGCGAACTCCCGCGGCCCCCGCACGTTCGCCCTACAACCCAATCGAGAGGTCCTGCCCATGCGCTCCACCCTGCTCGCTCTCCCGCTGACCCTGGCGCTCACCACGCTGGCCGTCGCCCAGTCCCCCGCGCCGCCCGGCAGCACCGCCCCGGCCCCGGGCGCACCGGGGGTCGCCGCGCCCACGACGGGTGCCACCGGCGCTCCGGCGGCCGGCAGCTACTCCCCGACCGGGCGCCCCGAGGATTCGCGCTCGAACAGCTCGTCGGCGGCGGGCAACGCCAACCAGCCGAACCAGGTGGCGCCCCAGGGCGGCGGCGGCGGCCGGTAGGCCGCTCGACCGCCACCGTTCCACTTCCCGCGCATCCCGGTGCCCGGGATCGGCCGAGACGCGCGACGTCCGGCCGGTCTCGGGCACCGGCGTTTTCCGGCCAAGTTCAACGCGGCATCCGCACGGCATGATCCCGTCCAGAGCATGCTGCTTTTTCATGGAAACAGCAGCACGCTCTATCTCTTCGTGGTCGCACGATGATGTCGGAAAACCGGATTCCACTTTTCCGCATCGTGCTCCAGACCCGCAGATCCACAGTCAAGTCTCGATAAATCCGCGATCATCCCAGCTATATCGCCAAGCTGACACGGAAATTTCTCCGACAAATCCTCGGACAGGACTTTCCGCTTTGGAACGCTTTCCCGCTGCAGCGCCTTCTCCCCAAGACATTTCTTGGGAGACGCGCGATGCGCCAGACACTCACCGCCCTCACGCTGCTCACCGTGGTCGGGCTCAGTCCCGCCGCCGCGCAGACGACGGTCACCGGCAAGCCCGCTCCGGACGCGACCACCAGCGAGAAATCGGGGGGCCAGAACGCCCTAACCCGGCCGAACACGGATCGGCCCGAGGCCGGCAATCCCGCCGCCACGGGGACGGCGGCCGGCGCCAAGCTGGAGCCGGGCTCGAACAGCTTCACGGAGGCGCAGGTCCGCGGGCGCCTGGAGGAGGCCGGCTACAAGGATGCCAAGGATCTCAAGAAGGACGATCAGGGCATCTGGCGGGGAACCGCGATGATGAACGGCAAGTCCGTCGGGGTCGGCATGGACTTCAAGGGCAACGTCGCCGTCCAGTGAAGGGCGGCTGCCGAAACGACAATCCATCGGGAGACCACCATGGCACAGCAGACCATCACCGCCCTGTTCGACCGTTACGAGGACGCGAGCGCGGCCGTCTCGAAGCTCGAGGCGGGCGGCGTCCCGCACGCCGACATCAGCATCGTGAGCAACAACGAGGGTGACCGCCACGCGGAGCGCCTGGGCTCCGGCGGCCACGAGCACGCCAAGCACGGGGCCGAGACCGGCGCCGGAACCGGCGCGACCCTCGGCACCCTGGCGGGCGGCGCGGCGGGCCTTCTCGCGGGCCTCGGCCTCCTCGCCATCCCGGGGGTCGGCCCCGTGGTCGCCGCGGGCTGGCTCGTCAGCGCCGTGACGGGGGCGGGCGTCGGCGCCGCGGCGGGCGGCCTCGTCGGCGGCCTCGCCGGGGCCGGGATGAGCGAGGGCGATGCCCACGCCTATTCCGAGGGCGTGCGGCGGGGCGGCACGCTCGTCACCGTCCGCGCCGACGAGACGCGCTCGGCCATGGTGATGGACGCCCTGGAAGAGCACGGCTCCGTCGACATGAACGCCCGTACCCAGGGCTGGCGCTCCGAGGGCTGGACGACGCCCACCGCGAGCACGACGGACCTCCAGTCGCCCACCTCCGGCGCCGGCATGTCGCCCGCGGGGATGGTCGAGGGCCGCGAGCGCGTGCGGGCCTATCCCGGCTCCACCACGCCCTAGCGGGCTCGCGACCGCGGCGAGCCGCCGGTTCGCGCGGGAGCGTATCCCGACAGGGACTTTCAGCCGCCTCCGGTCGCAGCGCGATCGGGGGCGGCTCTCGGTCTGCGGAGGGCCTGTCGCCCGTGCGGCGACAGGAGCGCTTCGCGACCTTGCGGAACGCCCGGATCCGGTATCGCCGGCGGGCGTCCCGCGCGCGTCACAGACCCTTCTTCGCCGGGATCTTGCGCATCCCGCGGGCGCTCTTCACGGAGGATTTCCGCTTGGCCCGAGCCTCGACGTGGAGGCCGTCCCCGGCCTGCGTCAGGGCGGCCGAAGGCCCGGCCGGCGCCGCCGAGGCGCCTCCCGGGAACGAGACCAGTCCGGCCGCCATCATCGTCGCGGCGACTGCCAATGCTATCCTCACCTGCGCGCTCCCTCGATCGTCGTTCCCCAATCCGACACCGGACCGGCACGGCCACATCGACCGTCATCACGAGAATAGGGTCCGTCGAGCCGCGGCCAAGCGGATCCTCGTCAAGTGGAACTGCGGTAGAGAGCGGGTTTCTGCCCGGGATCCGACCCGGGTCGTGGGCGGCGGGGCGGAACCGCGGGAGGGAGCCGGAATTGGTCCCGACACGTTCGAGGCGCAGAGGTCATCCCCATCATGCCACGCTGGGCCTTCGGCATTCTCGGCGCCCTGCTCATCCTCACGGCGATGGGCATCATGTTCGCCTTCATCCGCAGCGGCGCCACCACCGATCAGGGCTCGGGACCGCAGCAGCTCTCCGCCCCCCGTTGAGGACGGGCGTGTCGCGCCCCCCGCCCGGGCGGTGCGACACGGGTCCGTCGTCCCCGGGATGCGCCGAGGGGAACGAACGTCTAAGCTCCGGTCTTTCTCCGACGTCGCCGTCCCACGAGGCCGATGGATTACGCGCACGCCAAGCTCGAGACTGCCCGCCTGCGCCTGGAAACCGTGTCGTCCCTCGACGAGATGGTCACGGTGCTGCGCGACACCGCGCGCGCGGTCGCCGGTTCGGACGGCATCTCCGTGGTGCTGCGCGACGGCGCGTTCTGCCGCTACGTGGCCGAGGACGCGTTCACGCCCCTGTGGAAAGGGCGCCGCTTCCCCCTGGAGGCGTGCATCTCGGGCTGGGCGATCCTGAACGCCCGCGCGGCGGTGGTGCCCGATATCGAGCGGGACCCCCGCGTCCCGGCAGCGGCCTACAGGCTGAGTTCCATGCGCAGCCTCGTGATGACGCCGATCGGATCTCCCGAACCCGTGGCCGCGCTGGGCGCCTACTGGTGCGCCTGCGTCGAGCCCGACGCGGGCACGGTGGGGCGCCTTCAGGCCCTCGCCGACGCGGCCACCGCCGCCCTCGCGCGCCTGCTGCCGGCGCCCCAGGACGCCTGAGAGCGCTTCCGGCCGATCACCATGACGCCGATGGGCTTCCCCCTTGCGGGAGGCGCCGGAGGTAACGGTGGCGCAGGACGAGCCGCCGACAGCGCCGCCTGCACCACCTCGAGCCGCGCCCCCTCAGCGCCCGTCGACCGGATCCGCGTCGATGCGCACCCGCAGGATCGCGTAGGGGGGTTTCTGCAGGTCGGTGCCGCCGTTGAACTCGGGGCGGCGGTTCACCTGGGCGGCCGAGATGTAGAGCCAGCGGTCCGGGGTGATCCAGAAGGTGTCCGCCCAGACCAGGCGCTCGTCGGCGGCGATGACGGTGATGCGCCCGTCCGGATCGCGCCGGCCGACCGCGTTGTGCTCCTGGAGGCTCAGATAGACGCGGTCCTTCGAATCGGTGGTGAGCCCCCCGGTCATGCCCTTCTCGCCGAGATCCTTGACCGAGGCCGCGACCTCGGCGTCCGTCACCTTCGGGTCGAGGAGGCCGGCGGTGTCCACGGCGTAGAGGCGGCGGCCCATCAGCGGCGCGTAGTAGAGGCGCGCGCCGTCCGGGCTCAGGGCGATGCCGTTGGCCCCGCCCTTCGGATTCTGGGGCGGACCCTCGCCCCGCATCTGCATGACAGGCCGCTTCTCGACGAACTTCACGATCCCCTTCTGCGACTTGGTGCTGGCATGCCCGTCGAGGCGTCGCACCACGAGACCGCTCGCGAGGTCCACGGCGAGGATCGCGCCCTCCTCCCCCTGGCCCTGGTCGGTGATGTAGGCCACCGGCCGTCCGTCCCGGGTGCCGACCCGAAGGTCGTTCAGGGACGAGGTCGGCGTGATCCCGGAATCGAGGGGCACCACGCGCACGATCGCGTTCGTGCCGAGATCGACCTGCACCAGCTTCGCGCCCCCCGGAACCGGCGGGCCCTTGCCCTCGGGCAGGCCGGCATCGAGGAGCCAGAGGGTGTCGTCCCGGTCGAACACGCCGTTGGGCACGTGGAACAGGCTGGCCTGGGGCTTCTTCGCGTCGGGCCGGTTGGTCTGCGCGTCCGGATAGGGGGTCACGCGGCCGTCCGGCATCACCTCGCCCACCGTGACGGGGACGTCGGCGGTGAAGCGCGGCATCATCACGAAGGTGCGCCCGCCGCGGGCGATGGCGAGGCCGGTGGGCGTCGAGGGGGCGTCGGCGACCTTGGCCAGTTCCATCGCGCCGACCGGGCGGCTCGCATCCGCCTCCAGCGCGGCGGCAGGCATGGCGGCAGGCGCGGCGGCCAGCGCCGCGACCGCGCAGGCGAGGCCGCGCAGCGCACAGGCGAGGCCGCGCAGGCGGGGCGGGGATCGGTATCGCATGGGCGGGCTCGCGGTTGCTGGGGCGCTCAGGCGCGCAGGGGGATGGCGTGGATCGCGTGGCCGGCGGCGATGTAGAGGCGCCGTCCCTCCGCCCCGAAGGCGAGGTTGCCGGCGACGGTCGGCGTGGCGATGCGCCCGAGGGGCGTGCCGTCGGGGTCGTAGATCCGTACCCCGTCGATGCAGGCGGCGAGGACGCGGCCCCGGCGATCGACCTTCAGGCCGTCCGGCACACCCGCCTCGAGGGTGGCGAAGGTCCGGGGGGGACCGAGCCCGGCCCCGGTCACGGGAAAGGCGAGGATGGCGCGCCCGCCCTCCGGGTTCAGGGCGGCGCCCGCCTCGCTGACGTAGAGGGTGCGGCCGTCGGGGGCGAAGGCGAGGCCGTTCGGCTGGTCGAGGGCGTCCGTCATCGCCTCCGGGCGTCCGGGCTCGCGCACGCGGTAGACCCGCCGGGCGGATTGCGCCGGCACGGCCTGCAGGCCCTCCTCCGGCTCGGTGATGCCGAAGACGGGATCGGTGAACCAGATCGCCCCGTCCGGCCCCTCCACCGCGTCGTTCGGTGAATTCAGAGGTTTTCCATCGAAACGCTCCGCGAGAACCGTGAGGTTTCCATCCGCCTCCTGCCGCACCACGCGCCGGCCGCGATGCTCGCAGGTGACGAGGCGGCCCTGGCGGTCGAGGGTGTTGCCGTTGGCGTTGTTGGCGGGCGCGCGCAGCACCGCGACGCCGCGGTCGGCGCCCAGCACGAGGATGCGGTCGGCCTTCACGTCGCTGAAGACCAAACCGCCGAGGCGGGGGGCGAAGACCGGCCCCTCGCACCAGCGGCCGCCCCGGTAGAGGGTCTCCAGCCGCGCGTCCGGATCGACGAGGTCGGTCAGGCGCGGATCGTCCACGCGGACGACGGGCCCCGCGGCGCGGGCCCCCGTCGCGGCGAGGGCGAGGGCACCGCCGAGGAGGGCGCGTCTGTGCAGGTTCGGCATGCGGCTCCGGCCCGGGCTGCGGTCCCCCGGCCAACGCGCGGGCCCGCCGCACGATCCCGGCGGCGAGGGAGGCCCGGGCCGCGATCGAGGCCCGGACGGAACAGGGAAGGCGGGATATCCTCACGCTCCGGTAGCTCCGCGCCGCCGCATACCCTAATCACCCCTGCGGCGCGGCGGAGGAGGCGAGAGCGGTCATGCACTCTGGAACGGGCCATCGATCCGCGGGGCTGGGCGGCCCGCGGCGCGGTCGCGGCGGCTGAGGGGACGCCCGTGTCGGAGGCGCTCACCCCCGCCGCCCGCCCGCGGGTCGTCGCGCTGGCGGTGCAGAAGGGCGGCACCGGCAAGACCACGCTCGCCGCCTCCCTGGCCGTGGCGGCCGCGCAGGCGGGCGAGCGGGTGAGCGCCCTCGATCTCGATCCGCAGGGCTCGCTGGCGGGCTGGGCGGCCCTTCGCCGCAGCAACGACCTTTTAGTGGACCGGATCAGCCCCTGGGAGATGACGCAGCTCCCCGACATCCTCGACCAGCTCGGCGAGGAGGGCTGCAGCCTCGCCATCCTCGACACCGCCGGCACCGCCACTTCCGGCATCGCCCCCGCCCTGAAGCTCGCCGACCTCGTGGTGATCCCGATCCGGCCGTCGCGGCTCGATCTGATGGCGGCCCAGCCGACCATCCGGGCCATGGCCGCCCAGGGGATGCGCGACCGGGTCGCCCTGGTCCTCAACCAGTGCCCGCCGGCCCCCTCCCCCCGCACCGGCCTCTACGCCGACCAGCTGCGGGCCCTCGGGGTCTTGGCCGAGCCCGCGATGATCCAGCGGGTCGACCATCAGGACGCCCTGGCCCTCGGGGTCGGCGTCTCCGAATACGCCCCCGGGGGACTCGCGGCCGCGGAGATCCGGACCCTCTGGAGCTGGATCGACCGCCGCCTGCGGAGCGGCTGACCCGGTCGGAGGCCTCCGGCGCTCCACTCCCCCCCACGGAGCACGGCGGTCGCATGTGGTGATCAGGTCTACTCCGCCGTCATTCCGGATCGCTCGAAGAGCGCGTCCGGACTCGGGAGGGACGCGCGGAGCGTGCAATCCATGAACGCTGCCGTTCCCGACTCGGCCGCTTCGGTGGGCATGGATCCAGGGCTCCGCTCACGCGGATCCGGGATGACCGACGGTGCCAAAGGCGATCGCCTTGCAGGGAGAAGCAAGCGCTCCTCGAACCGCCGGGCCCCTCGCCGGAGCCGGGATCACCCCCGCGCCGCGCCGAAGGCCGCGAGGATGCGGGCCCAGGAGCGGGTGCCCTTGTGGAAGCTGCGCAGGTCGTACTTCTCGTTCGGCGAGTGGATGCGGTCGTCGTCGAGGCCGAAGCCGATGAGCAGGGTGTTGCGGTCGAGGATGCGCTTGAAGTCGCCGACGATGGGGATCGAGCCGCCGGCTCCCACCGTCACCGCTTGCGCGCCCCATTCCTCGGCGAGCGCCTGTCTGGCGAGCGCCAGTTCCGGCATGTCGAAGGGCAGGCTCACCGCCCGCGAGCCCTTGTAGGTGACGACCTCCACCGTGCAGTCGGCGGGCACGCGGGCGCGCACGAAGGCCTCGAAGGAGGCGGCCAGCGCCTGCGGGTCCTGGTCGTCCACGAGGCGGAAGGAGACCTTGGCGGAGGCGGTCGAGGCGATCACCGTCTTGGTGCCCGCGCCCGTGTAGCCGCCGACGATGCCGTTGACGTCGCAGGCCGGGCGCGACTGGATCAGCTCGATCGGCATGCGTCCGCGCTCGCCCGCGGGCTCCTTCAGGCCGATGGGACCGAGGAACTTCTCCGCGGTCAGGCCGAGGCCGCGCCACTGCTCGATCACCTCGGGCGGGCGCTCGTGCACGCCGTCGTAGAAGCCGGGGATGGTCACGCGCCCGTCCGCGTCGTGGAGGTCGGCCACGATCTTCGAGAGCACGTGGATCGGATTGCGCGCGGCCCCCCCGAAGAAGCCCGAATGCAGGTCGCGGTCGGCGCAGGTGACCTTGACCTCGAAGTAGCACAGGCCGCGCAGGGAGGTGGTGATGGCGGGGACGCCGGGCTCCCACATGGAGGTGTCGCAGACGAGGACCACGTCGCAGCCGAGCTTGTCCCGGTTCGCCGCGACCCATTCGGGCAGCCCCTGCGAGCCGTTCTCCTCGGCGCCCTCGACGAGGATGGTGACGCCGCAGGGCAGTTCCCCGGCCATGGCGATGTGGGCGCGGCAGGCCTCCACGAAGGTCATCACCTGACCCTTGTCGTCCGAGGCGCCGCGCCCGACGATGCGCTTCTGCCCGTCCGCCCCTTCCGCGATGCGCGGCTCGAAGGGCGGCGCGTCCCACTCGGCGAGCGGGTCGACCGGCTGCACGTCGTAATGGCCGTAGAACAGCACGTGCGGCGTGCCGGGCTTCGGCCGGTGGGCCAGCACCACGGGATGGAGGCTCGTCTCGTGCACCCCCGTCTCGAAGCCCAGCGCGGTGAGATCCTGCGCCAGCCAGTCGGCGGCCTCGCGGCAGGCGCCGGCATAGGCCGGGTCGGTGGAGATCGACGGGATCCTGAGGAAGCGGAACAGGCGCTCCAGGGCGCCGTCGAGGTCACGGTCGATGTCGTTCAGGATCGCGTCGAGCGCCGCCATCGGGCTGCCTCCGGCTGGTCGTGAGGGTCGGGGCACAGGGTTAGCCGAAGCCACCGCCGAACGGAACGGCCGCCGCGCCGCCCGGGGAACAGGGGCAGTTTGGAACGGTTGTGAGGTGACGACCCGGCCGGGGCCGCTGCCGCACGGCCGGCGCGATCCGCCCCGCCGGACCGCCTCACCCTTCGGCCGCGCCCCGCGGCCCGTTCCGCACCTTCGAGGAAGGTCCCATGCTCATCGAAAGCGGTTCGCCCGTCGCGGCGGACAACCGGATCGGCATCAGCCTGACGATCAACGGCCAGCAGCGCGAGCTTCAGGTCGCTCCCTGGACCACGCTCCTCGACCTCCTGCGCGAGCGCCTCGACCTCACCGGCACCAAGAAGGGCTGCGACCACGGCCAGTGCGGCGCCTGCACGGTGCTGGTGAACGGCACCCGCGTGAATTCCTGCCTGACGCTCGCCGTGATGAAGGACGGCGCCGAGATCACCACCGTCGAGGGGCTGGCCGGCCTCGCCAACGACGGCGCGGGCTCCAACGGGCTGCACCCGATCCAGGCGGCCTTCATCGAGCACGACGCCTTCCAGTGCGGCTACTGCACGCCGGGCCAGCTCTGCTCCTCCGTGGGCCTGATGAACGAGGGCCACGCGAAATCCCGCGACGAGATCCGCGAGGCGATGAGCGGCAACATCTGCCGCTGCGGCGCCTACACCAACATCGTCGACGCCATCGAGGACGTGATGCAGGGAGAGGCCCGATGAACCGCTTCGACTACGTGCGCGCCGGCACGGTCGCCGAGGCGGTCCAGGCCTTCGCCGGAGCGCCCGACGCGCGCTTCATCGCGGGCGGGACCAACCTCGTCGACCTGATGAAGTACGATGTCGAGCGGCCGGGCCGCCTCGTCGACATCACCCGCCTGCCGCTCACCGGGATCGAGGAGCGCGACGGCGGCCTGCGCCTCGGCGCCCTCGCCACCAACGCGGACGTGGCCTACGACGCGCGCGTCCGGGAGCGCTACCCGCTCCTCGCCAACGCGATCCTGGCCGGCGCCTCGGCGCAATTGCGCAACGCCGCCTCGACCGGCGGAAACCTGCTGCAGCGCACCCGCTGCTACTATTTCTACGACACGGCCACGCCCTGCAACAAGCGCGAGCCGGGTTCCGGCTGCCCCGCCATCGGCGGGGTGAGCCGCATCCACGCGATCTTCGGCACGAGCGAGCACTGCATCGCCACGCACCCCTCCGACATGTGCGTGGCGCTCGCCGCGCTCGAGGCCGTGGTGCAGGTGGCGGGGCCCGCGGGCGAGCGCTCCATCCCCTTCGCCGAGTTCCATCGGCTCCCCGGCGACGCGCCGGAGCGGGACACGAACCTCGCGCCGGGCGAGATCGTCGTCGCCGTCGATTTGCCGGCGCGCGATTTCGGGCAGAACGTCACCTACCTGAAGCTGCGCGACCGGCTCTCCTACGCCTTCGCCCTGGTCTCGGTGGCCGCCGCCCTCGAACTCGACGGCGGCACGATCAGGACCGCCCGCCTCGCGCTGGGCGGCGTCGCCCACAAACCCTGGCGCAACGCGCGAGCCGAGGCGCTCCTCGTCGGCAAGCCCGCGGAGCGGGCGAGCTTCCAGGCGGCGGCGGATCTCGTCGTCGCCGAGGCCAAGCCCCAGGCGGGCAACGCCTTCAAGGTGGAACTGGCGCGGCGCGCCATCGTGCGCGGCCTCGAACAGGCGGCCGCCGGCACGCCCCAATCCATCACCGACAAGCGCATCCAGTGAGGCGCCGCCCATGACCCAGACCTTCTCCTCCACCGGAAGCGACCGCTTCGTCGGCAGCGCCCGCAGCCGCGTCGACGGCCCGGCCAAGGTGACGGGGCTCGCCCGCTACGCCGGCGAGTTCACGGGGCCCGATCTCCTGCACGGCACCGTCGTCTCGGGCACCATCGCCCGCGGGCGCATCACCGGGATCGACACGGAAGCGGCCGAGGCGGTGCCCGGCGTCATCAAGGTGCTGACCCACGAGAACCGGCCGCGCACGGCCTGGCTCGACTACAATTACCAGGACGCGGTGGCGCCCCCCGGCTCGCCCTTCCGGGCGCTCTACGACGACAAGATCCACTACAGCGGCCAGCCCGTCGCCCTGGTGGTGGCCGAGGATTTCGAGACGGCCCGCCACGCCGCGGCCCTGGTGCGGGTCTCCT
Organism: Methylobacteriaceae bacterium; assembly: GCA_947444195.1. Taxonomy (GTDB): domain Bacteria; phylum Pseudomonadota; class Alphaproteobacteria; order Rhizobiales; family Beijerinckiaceae; genus Methylobacterium. The sequence continues at coordinate 41,625 of CANEZL010000023.1, forward strand.
ACGCGGCGGAGACGCCCGCGACCGACCTCACCGCTGTCGGCGACCTCGCCTACGACCCGCCGAAGAAGCGCAGCGGCATCAAGCCCCCGCCCAAGCCCTGGGGCGATGCGGACGCGGTCTTCGACACCTCCGCGGTCAAGCTGCGCGAGACCTACCGGATCGCCACCGAGCATCACAACCCGATGGAGCCCCACGCCTCCACCGTGATCGTCGAGGGCGAGGGCCGCTACACGGTCTACGACAAGGTCCAGGGCGTCTCGAACAGCCACGCCTATCTCGCCAGCGTGTTCGGCCTCGACAAGGACAAGGTCCGGGTGATGAACCCGTATCTCGGCGGCGGCTTCGGCTCGGGGCTGCGCCCGCAATACCAGCTCTTCCTCGCCATGCTGGCGGCGCGCGACCTCGACCGCTCGGTGCGCGTGGTGCTGACCCGCGACCAGATGTGGAGCTTCACCCACCGGCCCGAGACGCTGCAGACCGTGAGCCTCGGCGCGGACGCGGACGGCACGCTCCAGGCGCTCCGCCACGACGCCCTGGCCCCGACCTCGCGCTTCGAGGATTACCAGGAGGTCGTCGTCAACTGGTCGGCCGTGCTCTACCGCTGCGACAACGTTGCCCTGACCTACAAGCTCGCCCAGCTCGACGTCTTCACCCCCGGCGACATGCGGGCGCCCGGCGCCGTCACCGGCGTCTTCGCCATCGAGACGGCGATGGACGAACTCGCCCACGCCACCGGCCTCGACCCGATCGAACTGCGGCTGAAGAACTACAGCGAGCGGGACGCCACCGCCGAGGACAAGCCCTTCGGCTCGAAGGCGCTCAAGAGCTGCTTCACGCAAGGCGCCGAGCGCTTCGGCTGGAGCCGGCGCAACCCGGAGCCGCGCTCCATGCGCGAGGGCCGCGAGCTCGTCGGCTGGGGCATGGCCACCGGCGTCTGGGAATCGATGATGCAGCAGACCAGCGCGCACGCGATCCTCACCGCGGACGGCAAGCTGGAGGTCGGCAACTCGACGGGCGATATCGGCACCGGCACCTACACGATCCTCACCCAGATCGCCGCCGACAGCCTCGGCCTGACCATGGAGGCGGTGACGACGAAGCTCGGCGACACCGACCTGCCCGAGGCGCCGGTGGCCGGCGGCTCGTGGACGGCGGCCTCCTCCGGCACCGCCGTGATGAAGGCCTGCCGGGATGTCGGCGAGCAGCTGTTCAAGCTCGCCCGGCAGATGGACGACTCGCCGCTCGCCAACGTCGATTTCGAGCGCGTCGCCTTCGCGGAGGGCCGCATCGCGGTGGCCGACGACCCCGCCCGCGGCGTGGCCCTCGTTGACGTCATGCGGGCCGCGGGCGTCGAGAAGCTCGAGGCCACGGCCTCGGCCGCCCCGGACAAGGACTTCAACGCCACGTACGAGGCCTACACCCACTCGGCGATCTTCGCGGAGGTGAAGGTCGACGAGGAGCTGGGTCAGGTCCGCGTCACCCGCATCGTCTCGGCCATCGCCGCCGGCAAGGTGCTGAACCCGAAGACGGCGCGCAGCCAGATCCTCGGCGGCGTGGTGATGGGCATCGGCTCGGCGCTGGAGGAGGAATCGATGATGGACACTCGCCTCGGCCGATTCATGAACCACAATCTCAGCGAGTACCACGTGCCGGTGAACGCCGACATCCACGACATCGAGGTCATCTTCGTGGACGAGGAGGACAAGGCGAACCCCCTCGGCGTGAAGGGCCTGGGCGAGATCGGCATCGTGGGCACGGCGGCGGCCATCGCCAACGCCGTCCACCACGCCACGGGCAAGCGCATCCGCGACCTGCCCATCACCATCGACAAGATCCTCGCCTGAAGCGATCGTCGCGCCGTGCGGCCCCGGAGACAGCCTCCGGGGCCGCTCCTTCGGGAACGCACGCGATGCCGTCTTCCTCGTCCTCTCCGGTCGCGCGACCGGCGCGTCCTGGCTCTGCTATTTCCGCGCCCTGTCCCTGGGGGACGCGGCCCGCGTCGCGCCCCTGGACAAGCCGAGCGTGGTCCTGGTGGCGGTCCTCGGCGCGACCCTGCTCGGCGAGAGCCTCGGCCTCGCCGCCTGGTTCGGCGTGGCGCTCATCGCCTGCGGCGCGGTGATCCTCGCGAGCGCCTGAACCGCCGCCCCCTCGAACCGGCTCCGACGTCGCCCCGTCGGGTCGGGGCCGCAGGATCCGTTAACCGATCCGGCCGATCATGGAGCCCGCATCAAGGAGGGCTCTCGATGGAAGGGTTCTATCGCGGCATCGAGACCGGACTTCTCGGCCTCGGCTTCTGCCTGGGCTTTGCCGCCTTCACCGTCATGGCGTCGCCGCGGGAGATCGCGGATCATCTCGCCATCGACCTGCCGATGCTCACCGTGACCGTCCCCGCCCGATGAGGAGAGCCCGCCGCGCGACCGCGCGGCGGGCTCCCGTCCTTTCCGGCCCTCGGGGCGATGCCGGAACGATGGCGGCGCGCTACGGCGCGACGCGGGCGGGCTTGCTCCCGGCGGCACGATCCCCGCCGCGGGCGTTGCTGCGCGCGAGGTAGGTGGCGAGGCAGGCGAGCGCGATCAGCACCAGCACGCCCTGCGTGCCCAGCGCCTCCCACGAGCCGTTGAAGCCGATATCCGTGACGAAATTGGGCACGCCGTCGTTGTGGACCGGGATCAGCGTCTGCTCCTGGAACTCCTGGAAGGCCTCGCCCACGAGCTTCAGGCCCATGACGAACAGGAAGGCCGAGGTGAGCAGGAACATCGGCCGCAGCGGCAGGCGCACGGCCAGCCACTGCATCGCGACGAACATCGCCGCGAGCGCCAGCGCCGCGACGCCGAGGCCCGCGAACAGCGCCCCGTCGAACCCGTTGGCCGACTTGGCGAGGGCGTGCAGGAACAGGACCGTCTCGGCGCCCTCGCGGAACACCGCCAGGAAGGCGATGCCGGCGAGCGACAGGACGGTGCCGGCGCCCAGCGCCCGCTCGGCGAGGCGGTTCAGGTCGGATTGCCACGCCTTCGGATCCTGCCGGACGAACAGCCAGCCGCTCATGTAGAACATCAGCGCGGCGGCCCCGAGCATCACGGCCGCCTCCATGAGGTCGTTGTGGTTGCCGTCGAAATAGGTCTGGAACACCCAGGCCATGCCGAGGCTCGCCAGGGCGGCGGCACCCGCACCCGCGTAGACGGGGGCGATCCGGTCCTCGGCCCCCGCCCGGCGCAGGAAGGCCACGAGGGCGGCGATGATGAGCAGCGCCTCCAGCCCCTCCCGGAAGAGGATGGTGAAGGCTTGAACGAACGTCGAACCGCCCGCCATGGCGAATCTCCAGATTGGAAACGTTTCAAACAAGGTCGGCGACCCGCGGACCGGCGATATTCCAGACTGGAATTGCTCTGAAGAACGCCGGCCTGCCGCCGAAGACTTGGCCCGACAGGGTCGTGTACGGGCGAAGTGCCTGACTAGTCGCAGCCGATGCGTCCGGCAAGGCGGCACACGCGGATCTGACCGGGCGTATTCGCCGCTCCCCGGGTCGCGGCGGCGCCGTCGGGGCCTCGCGATGGCGCGGAGATGGCTTTTTCGTGCAACCGAACAGCCGAGCCGTGCATTGAGAGGGCAGAGATCCGAGGCGCCTCCCGAGCGAGCCGCGCCGTGCCGAACGGACCATGCCGCCATGCTGATCAGGACCCTTGTCGCGACGGGTTTCGTCGCGACGCTTCTCGCTGCCGGGAGCAGCCTGCCCGCCTCCGCCGCGGCGCTCTCCGACCGGGGCATCGCGAAGGTCGCCGAGGCGACCCCGGTGCGCCCCGCCGCCGTGAGCGAGACCGAGGAGGAGCCCAATTGCAGCCGCGCCCGCCGCCGCCTGTGGATCGAGGGCGAGGGCTGGGTGGTCCGCCGCATCACCACCTGCCGCTGAGCGGCCCCGCGACGCGGCGCGAGCCCCGGCCCTGCCGGGGCTTTTTCGTTGGGGACACGCGGTTTCCCGGTGACGGCGCGGGCATACGCAGTCTGCGCGGCTGGCCCCGGCGACCGGAACGGAACGAGATCGCGGTGGACAGGGTTCGGATTCCGAGCCCGGCGCGCGCCCGGCCGGCCCCGTGCCGCCGGGAGGTCCGCGCCCGCAATGGCAAGCCGGAGGTGGAGATGTCCCTCACGATCGCGCGGCCCCTCTTCCTCGCCGCCCTCCTGGTCACGACCGGCGCCGCCGCGGGCGAGCGCGGATACGCGCCCGCCCATGCCGGCTACGGGCCCGCCTATGCGGGGGGCTACGGCTTCGCCGACGAGGCGGTGCGCGGCGCCTATATCGGCGCGCCCCTGACCCGCTTCCCCCGCCCGAGCGAGATCGTGCCGCCGGCCTGGAGCTACGGCACCTACGGCGTTCCCACGATCTCGGGGATTCCCCGCGCGCCGGTGGGCGAGCCCACCGTGACCGTGATCAACCCGCACGAGACCGCTCCGCGCCGGGCCCGCGGCGGCCCGCGCATCCTGTCGCGCGACGGGGGCGGCGACTGGGTGCAGCGCAACGGCCTCGACCAGCCCGCGGGCGCGCGGGTCATCGCGGTACGGGTGCCCCGCCGCTGAGGCCCTCGGCCGACGCACCCCCCGTGAGGGTCCATTAAGAACTGCCGTTGCATGATGGACGACCAGAGATCCGAGCGTTTCGGCGGGTCCCGAGGGCGTCCATGCACATCGTCATCGTCGATCCCAGCCGCGTCGTCCTCCGGATCGTGACGGGCCTGCTCGAACCGCGCGGCCACACGGTCCACACCTTCACCGATTCCGGGGAGGCCCTGACCTTCATCACGGACCGGCCCGAGGTGCGCGTGCTCATCACGAGCCTGCAGGTCCGCCCGCTCACGGGGCTCGAACTGTGCTGGTCGGCCCGCCTCCTCGCCGAGGACCGCCGGCCCCTCTACGTCATCACCATGTCCTCGGCCCGCAGCTCGCGGAACCTCGCCGAGGCGCTGGACAGCGGCGCCGACGACTTCATCGACAAGCCGCCGGGCGCCGAGGAGCTGAACGCGCGCCTGCGCGCCGCCGAGCGGCTCACCACTCTGCAGGAGAACCTGATCCGCCTCGCGGAGACCGATCCCCTGAGCGGCATCCTCAACCGGCGCGCCTTCTTCGCGCAGGCGGCCACCGACGCGGACCGGGCGGGCAACCACGGCCGCCTCTCGATGGTGCTCGCCGACATCGACCATTTCAAGCGCATCAACGACGAGCACGGGCACGATGTGGGCGATCTCGCGATCCAGGCGGTCGCGAAGCTGATGACCACGGAAGGCCGGGCCGGCCGCCTCGGCGGCGAGGAATTCGCCGTCCTCCTGCCGGATGCCGGGCTGGAGGACGCCGAGGCGGTGGGCCGCCGCCTCTGCCTGCGGGCCCGCGACCTGCGCATCCGCGGCTCCCGGGGGCCGATCTCCCTGACCTGCAGCTTCGGCGTCAGCACCTGGACCGAGGGCGACTCCGTCGACGCCCTGATGAAGCGGGCCGACATCGCCCTCTACGAGGCCAAGACCGGCGGGCGCAACCGCGTGGTCTCGGCCGCCACCGACCTGATCCTCGCCCGCACCGCCTGACGCGATCGGGGCCAGGCCCAACGCGACACAGCCCGGCCCGGCACCCCGTGCCGGGCTGAGACACCGGCCGGGGGCCGGACGCGACGCGGCGCCCATCGCGCTCTGCCGTTAAGGCTCCACCAGATCTGGAACGAAGATTGGAAGTACTGACCCGCAGCCGGTGAAGTCGTTTCAAACCGGGAAATGGGGATGCGGGGTCATGAGTGATGCGGTCGGCGTGCTGATACTGGACGAGCCGCAGGACGTCTCCCCGACTCTCCGAGCGGTCCTGGAGCACATGCCGGCGCTCCAGACCCTGTCCGAGACGGCCCTCGACGAAACCTGGACCGGGCCCGCCGTCGCCGTGGTGGCCCTCGACGAGGCCCATCTCGCCGCGAGCCTCACCCGCATCGCCGAGCTGCGCGAGCGCCTGCCGCGGGTGCGCGTGCTCGCCACCTTCCAGGCGCTGGCGGGATCCGACCTGCGCCTGCTGCTGGAGGCCGGCGTCGACGCGGTGATGGCCCGCACGGCGGCGCCGCGCGAGGTCCAGGCCGCCGTGCTGGCCCTGGCCGAGGGCGCGCCCTGCCTCGTCCAGCCGAGCGAGGCGTCCGAGGCGAGCGACGCGGTCGGCCTGACGCCGCGGGAGGCCGAGGTGCTGCGCTTCCTCAGCGCGGGCTTCAGCAACAAGGAGGTCGCCCGCCGCCTCGCCCTCAGCGTGCGCACGGTGGAGACGCACCGGCTCAACCTGCGCCGCAAGACCCAGACCGGCCGCCTGAAGGACCTCGTCTCCCTGGCACGCCAGCTCGGCCTCGCCCCCGTCCTCGAAGGTGAAGTCGGCCGCGCCGCCCGGCACTGACCCGGACGTCTCCGCTCGATCGCCCCGGTTCAGGACGCGGCGGGGCGGTGGGCCTCCGCCGGCTTGGCGGCCCGGCGGGGGGCGCCCGCCTTGCTCCGGCCCTTGCCGCGCCCCTGCCCCCTGCCCGCGGCCCCGCGCTTCCGGACGGGCTTTGCCGGCGCGTCGACCTCCGCCCCGTCGAGGCGGCCGCGCAGCAGGGTGAGCACCGCCGCCTCCTCCGGCCCGAGGACGGCCATGTCGGCGCGCAGGGCGTCGTCCACCGCGTCCTTCACCTGCAGGAGCAGGCCGCCCTCCAGGTAGCAGTCGAGGATCTGCGGGTGGATGTAGCACTTGCGGCAGATCGTCGGCGTGTTGCCGAGCCGCGTCGCGACGCTCTCGATGGCCGCGCGCACGTTGGTCTTGGCCTTGGCCTGGCTGTCGAAGGCCTCGAATTCCCGCAGCGCCATGGCCGCGAGCACGGTGCCCGCCCAGGTGCGGAAATCCTTGGCCGTGAAATCCTCGCCCGCGATCTCGCGCAGATAGGCGTTCACGTCCGACGAGGTGACGTCGCGCCGCTCGCCGTCCGCGTCGAGATACTGGAACAGCTCCTGGCCGGGCAGGTCCTGGCAGGCCTTGACGATCCGGGCCACGCGCCGGTCCTTCACCGAGAGATCCCACGTCTTGCCGCTCTTGCCCTTGAAGCGGAACGTCATCGCCGCGCCCTCCACGCGGACGTGGGGATCGCGCAGGGTGGTGAGGCCGTAGCTGCGGTTGGTCCGCGCGTAATCGTCGTTGCCCACGCGGATCAGCGTGGTCTCGAGGAGGTGGACCACGGTGGCGAGCACCTTCTCCCGGGGCAGGCCCCGGCGGCCCATATCGGCGTCGACCCGGGCGCGGATGCCGGGCAGCGCCTCGGCGAAGGCCATGATCCGGCTGAACTTGGTCGATTCCCGCGCGGCGCGGAAATCGGGATGGTAGCGGTACTGCTTGCGCCCCTTGGCGTCGCGGCCGGTGGCCTGGATGTGCCCGTTGCGGCGCGGGCAGATCCAGACATCCGTGTAGGCCGGCGGGATCGCGAGCTTGCGGATGCGTTCCAGGGTCGCCGCGTCGCGCACGGGCGCCCCTCGCGCGTCGAGGTAGCGGAACCCCTTGCCGCTGCGCCGGCGGGTCAGTCCGGGCCGGCCGTCGTCCACGTAGACGAGGCCGGCCTCGGCGGCGGCCTCCCGCGGATCGACGACACCCGTCTCGGCTGCCGGCCCGGCCATGCGCGTCCTCCCCTGTCGCGGTTCGAGACCCGCACGGCGACAACCGGAGGGGGGCCCCCGCGTTCCGGCCCGCGCATTCGGCCGCAAGCACGGCCATCCCAGCGGGCGCCGCGCGTGCTACAGGCCGGACATGACCGCTGCCCCGGATGCCCCGACCGCGCCGCCGCCCGCGCCGCCGCCCGTGCCGCCCTTGCCGATGCGCCGCCTCGTCTACGTGGTGAGCGAGGACTGGTTCTTCGCCTCGCACTTCCTCGGCCTCGCCCGCGCCGCCGTGGCGATGGGCCTGTCTGTGGCCGTCGTCACCCGGGTGCGCGACCACCGCGCCGCGATCGAGGCCACGGGCGCCCGCGTCGTGCCCCTGGAGGCCGAGCGCTCGAGCCTCAACCCCATGGCGGCGGGCTACGCGGCGGGCCAGCTCGCCGCCATCCTGAAGGGCCTGAGGGCCGACATCGTCCACTGCATCGCCCTGCGTGGCATCCTCGTCGGCGGCACGGCGGCGGCGATGGCGGGGATCCCCGCCCGCGTCTACGCCCTGACCGGCCTCGGCCTGATCGGCGCCCGGCAGGACGCGGCGGGCCGCCTCGCCCGCACGGGGCTGCGCCACCTGATCCGCGGGCCGCTGGCCTCGCGGCGGACCCGCTTCCTCCTCGAGAACCCCGACGACGCGCGCGCCCTCGGCCTCGATCCCGCCGACACGGCGGTGACGATCGTGGGCGGGGCCGGCGTCGATCCGGCGGCCTTCGCCCCCGCCCCCTTGCCGGGTGAGCCGCCGCTCCGCGTCGCCCTCGTGGCGCGCATGCTCTGGTCGAAGGGGATCGACACGGCGGTGGAGGCCGTCCGCCTCGCCCGCGGGCGCGGCGTGCCGGTCACGCTCTCCCTCTACGGCGCGCCCGACCCTTCGAACCGGCGCGCGATCCCCGAGGAGACCCTGCGCGGCTGGAGCGGCGACGGGATCGCCTGGCACGGCCCGACGCGGGCGGTGGCCGCGGTGCATGCGGACCACCACGTGGCCTGCCTGCCCTCGCGGGGCGGGGAAGGGCTGCCGCGCGCCCTCCTCGAAGGTGCGGCCTGCGGGCGCGCCCTGCTGACCACGAACGTGCCGGGCTGCCGCGACCTCGTGCGCGACGGCATCGAGGGACTCGTCGTGCCCCCCGACGACCCGGAGGCCCTGGCGCGGGCGCTCGCCCGCTTCGCCGCCGATCCGGGGCTCGCCGCCGCCATGGGGGAGGCCGCGCGGGCGCGCATCCTCGCGGGGGGCTTCACCGAGGCGGCGGTGGCGGAGGCGGTGTGCGGCCTCTACCGGGAGCTTCTCGCCCCATGAGGACATCGTCGTGAGGACATCGTGAGGATCGCGCCCGGCGAGGCCGAGGGCTTCATCCGCGCCAACACGCGCCTGCGCCCGGTGCCGCACGCCCCCGAGATCGCCCTCCACGTGGCCGACGAGGCGACCGAGCTCTGGGAGCGGACGGAGGAGGAACTCGCCGAGATCGGCCTGCCGCCGCCCTTCTGGGCCTTCGCCTGGGCCGGCGGCCAGGGGCTCGCCCGCTACCTTCTCGATCATCCGGACCTGTGCCGGGGCGCCCGCGTCCTCGATTTCGCCTCGGGCTCGGGCCTCGTCGCCGTCGCCGCGGCGCTCGGCGGGGCGCGCGCGGTGACGGCGAGCGATCTCGATCCCTTCGCCATCCCCGCGATCGGCCTCAACGCCGCCGCCAACGGCGTCTCCGACCGGGTCCGGGCCGTGCAGGCGGACCTGATCGGCCGCGATCCGGGGGTCGACCTCGTGCTCGCGGCGGACATCTTCTACGAGCGCGACCTCGCCCGGCGGGTCGGCGACTGGCTCGCCGGCCTGCAGGCCCGCGGCACCGCGGTCCTCGTCGGCGATCCCGGACGGGCCTATCTGCCGAAGGACCGTCTCGACCGGCTGGCGAGCTACCGGGTCCCGGTGACGCGGGCCCTGGAGGATGCGGAGATCAAGGAGAGCCATGTCTGGCGCTTCCGCGAGCCCGCCTCCGGCTGATCCGCCCCGGCCCCACACCCGCGCCGCCCGTCCGGGCGCCGCACGAGAAGCCCTGGTCCCGGACGATCCGGGACCATGACCGGAGTATCCCGCCCGTGTCCCCGCCCCGCGTCGTCGCCTTCTCCGCCAGCCCCCGACGGCCGGCGCGCACCCGCGGTCTCGTGGAGGCGGTGGCGACCGAACTCGCCCGCCTCCGCCCCGTCGACCTCGCGGTCTACGACCTGATCGACGCCGGGCCGGGGCTGTGCGTCGAGACCCGCGAGGCGCTGCCGCCGGAGGCCGCCGCCCTGGTGGCGGCCATCGAGGGGGCCGACGCGCTGATCGTCGGCACGCCGGTCTACCAGGGCTCCTATTCCGGCCTGTTCAAGCACGTCTTCGACTTCGTGCGGCCCGAAGCGATGGCCGGCAAGCCCGTGGCGCTCACCGCCACCGGCGGCGGTCTGCGCCACGCCCTGGTGGTGGAGCACGCGCTGCGCCCGCTCTTCGGCTTCTTCGCCGCCCACGCGGTGCCGACCGCGGTCTATGCCGGCAGCGCCGAGATGGAGGGAACGGCTGTGGCCGATCCGACGGTGGCCCTGCGCGTGCGCGCGGCGGCGGCCGAACTCGCCGGCCTGATGCGGGCGCTGCCCGAGGGTGCGCCGACGCGGACCTGACGGCCGGGCCGGTCAGTTCGGTGGAGGGGCCCGCCGGGAACCGGTGCGGGCCCGCTTCAGGCCGGCCGGTCGAGGGCTGCGGCGATGCCGGCGATCACGCGGGGGTCGGTGGGCTCCACCTGGGTGGCGAAGGCGGCCGCGAGGCTGCCGTCGCGGGCGACGAGGTACTTGTGGAAGTTCCAGCGCGGGGTCTCGCCCGGCTTCTCCGCGGCGGCCCAGGCGTAGAAGGGGTGGGCGTTCGGCATCCTCACGCGGGTCTTTGCGGTGAGCGGGAAGGTGACGCCGTGGTTCCTGCGCGCCGCCTCGGCGATGGCCGGCCCGTCGAGGGGCTCCTGGTTGCCGAAATCCGCCGAGGGCACGCCGATCACCGCGAGGCCCCGGTCGCGGAAGCGGGTCCACAGGGCCTGGAGCCCGCCGAGCTGCCCGGCATAGCCGCAGGCGGTGGCGGTGTTGACGACGAGGATCGGCCGGCCCTCGAACCCGGCGAGCGGCATCGGGCCGCCCTCGGGCGTCTCGAAGGCGAAGGCGGTGGCCTTCGTCCCCTGCGCGCGGGCGCCGCCGGCCAGGGCCGCGCCGATGAGGACGAGGGCTTCGCGACGGAGCAGGGTCATGGCGGCATCCTCCGGCCCCTCGCGGGACGCTGCGTTCGGCGAGGCGTTCCGCGGAGAATCTAGGGCCCGGGCGCGGTCCGCACCAGCGGCGCGCCGGACCGGCCGTCAGGCGGCGGCCGTGCCGAGCTTGATCCCCGAGCGGCGGAAGAGCTCGAGGAGGACGAGGTTGATCTCGCTGCGGGTGGTGTCGCTCTGCGAGACGTCCTCCAGGAAGAGGCGCGCCTCCGCCTCCAGGTTCTCGCCGAGCTTGGTCAGGAGCAGGACCGGGGCGGGCTCGGCCACCACGTTCGGATGGCGTCCGGCCACCGCGAGCAGGATGTCGCGCACGAGGGCGAGATCCGTCTCCCGGTCGAAGACCATGGGCAGGCGCAGGCGCTGGGAGACGTCGGTGAGCGTCTTGTTGCGCACGATGGAGGTGATGAGGTCGGTGTTCGGCACGATGAGATCGGTGCGGTCCCCCGTGGCGATCAGGGTCGAGCGGACGCTGATCTTCTTGACGCGCCCCTCCTCGCCCTTGACCGAGACGATGTCGCCGACCCGGACCGGGCGCTCGGCGAGCACGATGAGCCCCGACACGAAGTTCGAGACGATGCTCTGGAGCCCGAAGCCCACGCCCACCGAGAGGGCGCCGGCGATCACGGTGAGGCTCTGCGGGTTCACGCCGAGCTGGCTCAGGGCGAGCCCCAGGGTGAGCGCGAGGCCGCCATAGCCGACCACCGTGATCACCGAGTAGCGCGCGCCGGCGTCGAGGCGCGTCTGCGGCAGGAGCTGGCGGTCGAGCCAGCCGGTGGCGAGCCGCGTCAGCAGCACGCCGACGGCCGCGGTGATGAGCGCGGTGCCGGCCGCGCCGATGAGGACGCGGACGTCGTCCATCTTGTAGCCGAGGAAGGCGTCGCGGAACGGGTTGAACTCCCCGTAGGCGAGGTTCCAGGGCCCGACGACGACGAAGACCATCGCCGCCACGACCACGACGTTGAGCGCCGCCGACAGGACGATGGCCCCCAGCGCCAGGGTGTCGGGCTGCACCGCCAGGGTCCGGCTCAGCCGCGCGAGCCGCGGGCTGCGCTCGATATCGGCCCGGGTGACGAAGAGGGCGTCGATGCAGATCAGCATCACCCAGCCGAGGGCGAGGAGCAGGCCGGTCACGATGAGGCGGCCGATGAGGAACCCGCCGAGGGCGGTGAAGCCCGCGAGCATGGCGGCGAGCGATGCGGCGACGACCGCCCAGACGATGGGCGCCAGGACCGTGAGATGGGCCGCCGAGGTGGCCGCGGGCACGGCCTCCGGCTCGACCCGCTCGTCCATCTGGCTCAGGCGCAGCAGCCCGAGCGCCAGGAGCGCGCTGCAGAGCGTGATCATGACCATGGTCGAGCACTCGCTGATCACGACCCGGAAATGGGCGGCGATCGCGAATTCCGAGAAGATCAGGTCGGCGGCGTAGACGAGGATCAGCGCGCGGCCGGTGCGCGCCACGATCCGGGCGGTGCCGTCGCCCACCGCGAGGAGCCGGTGGGCGGGGTCGCGCGGCGCCACCATGGCGCGCAGGACGCCCGAGCCGACGATGTAGCCCGCGATCGAGAGGAGCACCCGCAGGGCGAAGGAATCGACGCTGCCGGGCGTGAAGTCGATGCCCTCGTTCAGCACGATCAGCAGCACGATCATCACCGGGACCGGGAAGACGGTGAGCGTCAGATCGATCAGCGCGCGCACCGCCGCGCCCCGGCGCGGCCCGATCCCGGCCCTGCGGCAGAACCGGTCCCAGCGGGCGAGGGCGCGCCGGCCCAGGCTGCGGATCATCCAGGACAGGATGAGCCCGAACAGCAGGAGGACGACGATCACCGCGATGTTGGTGGCGAGATCGGTGTCTTCGTCCTCGGCGGATATGGCGGTCCAGAGGTCGGCGAGCCGGGAGCCCACCTGCGGCAGGGCCCGCTCGACGAGCTCGCTCCAGAAGGCCGGCGAGAGCGGGCTGAGGCTGTAGGCGAAGAGGCGCTTGGCGAACAGCGCCCGCCGCAGCTCGTTGATCCTGTTCCAGGCCGCGTCGATCTCGGCGGCGGCCTTGCCGTCCTCGCGCAGCCGCGCCTCCGCGACGGCGAGGGCGGCGTCGGCCGCGCGCGTGGCGGCCTCCCGCGCCTCCGCGCCCGCGATCTGCCCGGCCTCGAGCCGGGCCGTACGCGCCCGTTCGAGGGCCGCCGCGCCCTCCGCGCGCAGTTCCCGGGCCTCGGCCATGAGCCCCTCGGCGCGGTCGCGCAGGGCCGAAAGGCCCTTGAAGTCGGATTGCCGCAGCGGGATCTCGGTGGTGATCTCGCCGAGCGCCCGGCGCAGCTCGGCCCGCGCATCCGCCTGGGCGCGCGCCGCGCCGCCCGGACCGAACAGGCAGAGGGCGATCAGCACGGCGGCCAGGGCCAGGCGGAGAGCTGACCGGGGCACCGCCCCGGCGGGGACCGTCGAGGGGCGGGTCATCGGGCGCGGATCACTGGGCGTAGGTGCAGACGGTCTTCGGGCCGCGGTCGAGGGCTCCGGTGGCGAGGTCGACCGTGGCCGGCACCCCGATCTCCCCGGAACCGCCGTCCTTCCTGAAGGCGGCCAGGGAGCGGCACGTCTTGGCCGTGGCCGGGCCGGAGCGGATGGTGAAGCTGATTCGATCCCCCGAGACCTGGGTCTGGTTCGCCTCGGTCAGCGGCTCGCTGACGACGGCCTTGCCCGTCGAGAGGTCGAAGACCTTGAGCGTGCCCGCCATGCCCGCGAGCTCGGTCACGGCCAGGAAGCGGCCGTTCATGCCCTGGATCTCGTAGGGCCTGTCCGGGCCCCCGAGCCGGAGATCCCCGGGCCCGGGCGCGAAGGTGCAGGGCACCGCCTCGTCGGGGCGCGCCCGGGCCCGCGCGTAGAGTTCGAAGCCGATCTCGTCGGACAGGGGGCGCGCCACCACCACGAAGCCCGGCGTCGTGCGGCAGGTGACGTCCTTCACCGCGTCGATCCGGGCCGGCTGGGCCCGCGCCGCGCCGAGGCTTGCGAGGACGAGGAGGCACGGGGCGATGCGCTGCATGGGCGACGGGATCCGGTGGCACGCCGCCGGGCGTGCTGGGTCGAGGCGGCGGGGATGCCGGCGCGCGGCGCGGGGCCGCGCTCCAGGGCCCGGATACCGCAGGACGCGGGGGATTGGCACTCTCCCGGAGCGGCGCGGGGGCGGGTTTCCGCAGGCGATCGCGGGTCGGCGCCCCGCCTCCCGGGGAACCGGGCTCAGAACAGGTCGATCTCGCGGGCGTAGAGGGTGACGAGGGGCCGGCGCCGCTCGCCCGCGTTGACGATGCCCTTCGCGGCGTTGACGGGCCGCACGACCACCGAGAACCGGCATTCCCGCAGCCGGAGGTTGTCGGCGCCGCGGCAGGTTCCGGCGAGGCGCGCCGCGACGGGCGGCTTGGTCCTGCCGCCGAGCCCGGGCGCCGACAGGGACAGGACCCGCTCGCCGTTCTCCCAGGTGCAGGCGAAGCCCGCGCCGCCGGTATCGACGCAGGCGAGCCCGTCGAGGCGCAGGGCACGGCCCACATGGCGCTCGGGCGCCGCCAGGAGGGCGGCCGGCTGGATCCGAGCGGGCTCCTGCGCCCGCGCGGTCCCGCCCGCGCTCGCCAGGAGGACGAGGAGCACGCCCGGCAGCAGGCGGGCCGAGGGGAACAGCGGGAGGGCGGGCATGCGCGTCATTCGTCCCGATCCGGAACAGCGTCGAAGATCAGCCCGACCCGCAGGCAATCCGCGGGCCCGGCGCCCGGCCCCCGACACGCGAACGCCGCCCGCCCCTTCGGGCCGGCGGCGCTTCCCGTCCGCGTCGCGGGACTAGCAGATCGTCCTGGAAATCAGATCCGGGACGATCTGCTAGGCTTTTGATTCTACTTCGTCTCGAAAACCGGCAACCACCTTTCGGGACGATGCGCGAGACGGGCCGGCGCAGCCCGGGACGGGCCCCGCCGGCGGCATGGCCTGTCAGACGGCCTTTTCCTTCAGCTTGTGCTCGATCTCGTGGGCGTCGAGGCCGGGCGCCGTGACGGGCGCCTCCGGCACCACGGTGGGACCGGTCTTGCCGATCGCCGCGGCGAGCCGCGAGCGCTCGAACATGAGCACGATGACGATGGAGGCCAGCAGCGGCAGCCAGAGGTAGAACACGCGGAAGATGATCACTGCGGCGATGACGGCGTTCTTCTGCGCGTCGTCGGTGATCTGCATCGCGGTGATGAAGACCAGCTCGAACACCCCGAGCCCCCCCGGCGCGTGCGAGGCGAGGGCGAGGGAGAAGGAGGCGAGGAAGATCGCCAGTACCGTCACGAAGTCGACGTTCATGCCGGCCGGCAGGGCGAAGTAGATGATGCCGGCCGCGCCCAGCAGTTCGAGGGGCGCCGCGAGGAGCTGGCGGCCCATGATGCCGGGGCGGGGATATTCCAGCTTGAAGGAGCGGATGTGCAGGGGCGGCAGGCGCAGGATCGAGCCGACCACGTAGAGCGCCACGAAGCCGAGCATGCAGAAGCCGACGACGAGGGCGGTCTTCGGATCGGTGAAGACGGCGGGGAGCTTGCCCTCCAGGCGCGACAGCAGCTGCGGATCGATCACCAGCGTGAGGCCGCCGAGGAGCACCGTGCCGAGGAAGAAGGTGAAGGAGCACAGGGCCACCAGCACCGCGACCTGCGCGGCCGAGAGCCCCTTGGCCGTGTAGGCCCGGTAGCGCACCAGCGCGCCGGAGAAGACCGAGGCGCCGATATTGTGCGACAGCGCGTAGGTGGTGAAGGAGCACAGCGAGACGAACATCCACGAGACGTGGCGCACGCCGAGATGCAGGAGCGCGATCCGGTCGTACCAGGCCAGCGCGGCGTAGGCGACGAAGGTGGAGAGCAGCGCCAGCAGGATCCGGTGGGGCGGAATCGCCAGGATCGCCGCCCAGATCGCCCCGATCGAGGTCGTCTTGAGCTCCTGGTAGAGGAAATATCCGGAGACGACGACGGCCGCGAGGCCGACGATCGGCCAGATGAACTCGCTGATCTTCTTCATGGCACCTGCCCTTCAGGCGCCCCTGATGCGCCAGGACACGCCGCACCGCAAGCGCGGGGAGCGCCCCGCGCGCCGCGCCTGATGTCAGGTGATCATGACCGTTTCATGCCAGCGGCGCCGGCCGCCCGTCAGGCCCGCGCGCGGCCCAGGCCGATGCCGTCCATCGCCGTCTGCTCGCGGGCGGCCTCGGCGGCGCGCTCCGCCGAGCGCTCGCGGTCGTCCAGGATCTCGACCTTCTTCAGGTCCTCGAAGGCCTCGCCGAGCTCGGCCTTGGCCTCGGCGAGCTGGTCCTCCAGGGCGGCGGCGGACTGGCGCATGTTGTCCCGGCGCCCCGCGGCGGCGCGGGCGTAGGTGGGATAGGCGAAATGCGCCACGTCGGTGATGCCGGCGCGGGCCTCTTCCTGCGCGATCTCCCGATCGAGCTCGGCCGCCATCCGCAGGAAGTCGGCCATCATCATCTCGATCTGGGTCACGCGACGGCGCTTCTCGTCGACCTGGAAGCGGCGCAGACGGATCAGCGTGTCACGCGATTTCATGGGGAACGCTCACTCCACGCAACAAGATGGTCGAACCCGGCGCCCGGAGCCGCCCCTCAACCCGTGCCCACGATCTGGGCCAACCGGGCGTAACCATCGCCGATGGACGTTGCTTCTTCCTTACCCTGCCCCAGAAAAGCCTCCAGATCGGGCATCAGGGCGACCGCCTCGTCGACCTCCCGGGAGGATCCGGCCCGGTAGGCGCCGAGGCGGATCAGTTCCTCCATGTCGGCATAGGTGGAGAGCACCCGCCGCGCCCGCCGCACCACGGGGAGATAGTCCGGATCGCAGGAGCGCGGCATGGTGCGCGAGACGGAGCGCAGCACGTTGATCGCCGGGTAGCGCCCGCGCTCGGCGATGGCCCGCTCCATCACGATGTGCCCGTCGAGGATGCCGCGCACCGCGTCGGCCACCGGCTCGTTGTGGTCGTCGCCCTCCACGAGCACCGTGAACAGGGCCGAGATCGTCCCCTCCCCCACCCCGGGCCCGGCCCGTTCGAGGAGGCGGGGCAGTTCGCCGAACACGGTGGGGGTGTAGCCCTTGGCGGTGGGCGGCTCGCCCGCGGCGAGGCCGATGTCGCGCTGGGCCATGGCGAAGCGCGTGATCGAGTCGATCATGCACAGCACCTTCGCGCCCTGGTCGCGGAAATGCTCGGCCACCGAGAGGGTGACGTAGGCGGCGTTGCGGCGCATCAGGGCCGGCTCGTCGGAGGTCGCCACCACCACCACGGAGCGGGCGAGGCCCTGCGCGCCGAGATCGTCCTGCAGGAATTCCTGCACCTCGCGGCCCCGCTCGCCCACGAGGCCGATCACGGCCACGTCCGCGGCGGTGTAGCGGGCGAGCATGGAGAGCAGCACCGACTTGCCGACGCCGGAGCCCGCGAAGATGCCCATGCGCTGGCCCGCGCACATGGTGAGGAAGGTGTTGATGCAGCGCACGCCGAGATCGAGGGGGGCCCCGACCCGGCGGCGGGCATGGGCGGGGGGCGGATCGGCCCGCAGGGGATAGATCCGCGGCCCCTCCGGCAGGGGGCCGAGCCCGTCCACGGGGCGCCCGAGGGCGTCGATCACCCGGCCGAGCCAGCCCCGGCTCGGGCGCACGGCGCCGGCCGCCTCGTCGCGCACGTAGGCCGCGCAGCCCCGGCGCACGCCCTCGAGGGAGCCGAACGGCATGGCCAGCGCCCGCTCGCCCTGGAAGCCGATGACCTCGCAGGGGATCGGGCCGCCCGCGCCCTCGACATCGATGCGCCCGCCGAGGCGCATGGCGGCCACGGGGCCCGCGACCTCCACGAGGAGGCCGCGGATCGCCACCACGCGCCCGTAGACCGCCACCGGCTCGACCCGCTCGAGGGCCGCGCGCAGATGCGCGAGCGCGGCCGACGGCGTCTGGCTCGGAGGATTCTGACTCACGGGCCGCCCGCTCTAACCCTTCGTTTACCTCCCTCCTTAACACTGGGCTCATCAGGCTTGTAGCGGGCCGTGTTTCCCTGGGGTTGGAGGGGCCGAAGGGCCTGCTTCCACAAGCCGCACCGGCGTGTCCGGCGGGCCACAGGAGAGGGACGACCCGTTGCGGGTGAGGCACTTGAGACGAGGTTGCGGGAGATCGGCGAGAGGGATCGGAGGCGCCTGTGAGAACAGAACGTCAACTCCGGAAGCTCGGCCGCGGAAGCGGCCCGATCAGATCGCTTGCAACCCAGAATCAGGTTTTGTTAACGATTAACCACTAGCGTCTCACGTCAATGCCGACGAGACGCCTGTCCACAGGCCGGGGCAGGCGGACGGCGGGGGCGTGTCCGAACGCTGATGCGGCCGGCGGGGCTGGGGACCGACGATGCGGGTACTTCTGATCGAGGACGACAGCGCCACGGCGCAGAGCATCGAGCTGATGCTCAAGTCCGAGAACTTCAACACCTACACCACCGACCTCGGTGAGGAGGGTGTCGATCTCGGGAAGCTCTACGACTACGACATCATCCTGCTCGACCTCAACCTGCCCGACATGTCGGGCTACGAGGTGCTGCGCTCCCTGCGCGTCGCCAAGGTCAAGACGCCGATCCTGATCCTCTCCGGCATGGCCGGCATCGAGGACAAGGTGAAGGGCCTCGGCTTCGGCGCGGACGACTACCTGACCAAGCCCTTCCACAAGGACGAGCTCGTCGCCCGCATCCACGCCATCGTGCGCCGCTCCAAGGGCCACGCCCAGTCGGTGATCACCACCGGCGACCTCGTGGTGAACCTCGACCAGAAGACCGTCGAGGTCTCCGGCGCCCGCGTCCACCTCACCGGCAAGGAGTACCAGATGCTGGAACTCCTCTCGCTCCGGAAGGGCACGACGCTGACGAAGGAGATGTTCCTCAACCATCTCTACGGCGGCATGGACGAGCCCGAGCTGAAGATCATCGACGTGTTCATCTGCAAGCTGCGCAAGAAGCTCGCCAACGCCAGCAGCGGCCGCAACTACATCGAGACGGTCTGGGGCCGCGGCTACGTGCTGCGCGAGCCGATGGACGGCGAGGAGCGGATCGCGGTCTGAGCGGTCACGCCCGAGATCCGGTCGAACGGGCGGGCCTTCGAGCCCGCCGGGAGGGCCTGCCGCCGCGGAAACGGGCTTCCGCGGCGGCAGGCCCTTTCTTCGTCCGCACGCCCCTTCTTCGTCCGCACGCCCTGGGCGAAGGCCGATGCCCGCCATCCGGGATCGCCGTGCGCTGGAGCACCCCACCCGCCGGGCCGGATCGAGAAAACCGCCGGGCGCCGGCGAAACCGGCTGGGCATCGCTCCGCTCCATGCTAGACTAGACGCGTTATGGCATCGCTCCGGCACGGCTGGCGACGGATGGCCGCGATCCTCCAGATCGTGGCGCTGGTTCTGTTCGCCCTGCCGCCGACCGCCCAGGCCGAAGGGGCACGGGGGGAAGGGCACGGGCACGGCGCGCCGGCCCATCACGAGCGGATCGCCGGGCCGGCCGCGCACGCGGCGATATCCCCGGAAGCCGCGCTCACCCCCGACGCCCCGCCCGACGGTCACGGTCCGTGCTGGCTCGGCTGCTGCACCTGCCACGCCTTCGTCGAGGCGTTCTCCCCCGTCGTGCTCCGGGCCGGCCGGATCGCGGCACGCCTGCCGAAGCCCGCGCAGGAGGCCGCGCGCCTGGGCGCCTGGCCGGAAGCCCTGCCCGAACCCCCTCGAACCCTCGCCTGAGATCCCACGCGCGAGCGCGCTCGGCACGGGAGGCTTGCTCCCCCGCGCCCGGTATCCCAGAGGCGAAGGTTCTTCCATGCGATCCCGAATCCATGCCGCGCGCGGCGCGGCGCTCTCGGCCGTGCGCGCCGCCGCGCTCCTGGCGCTTACCCTCCTGCCCGGCACGGGCGCGGCCCACGAGGGCCACGACCACGGCGAGGCCCGCACGCCGCCGCCCGCCGCCGCGCCCCGGGGCACGTCGCGCAGCGACGGCCTCGAACTCGTGGCGATCGCCCGCAACGGCGCCCTCACCGTCTTCATCGACCGCGCGGCCACCAACGAGCCGGTGACCGACGCGGTGGTGCGGGCCGAGACGCCGGACGGGGAGATGCCGGCGACCGCCGCCCCCGACGGAAGCTACCGGCTGCCCGCGCACTGGAGCGAGCGGCCGGGCACCTACGAGGTGCTGTTCACGGTGACCGCGGGGGAGGCGAGCGACATCTTCCCGGTCTCGCTCACCGTGCCCGAGCCGCCCCCCGCCCCGGTCGCGGCCACGCCCTGGCACGCGGGCCTCGCCGTCGCCCACGATTTCCGCCAGCACCTGCGCGAGGCCGACCCGATGCCGGCCCTCATCGGCGGCGGCGGCTTCGTCCTCGGCCTCGCGGCAGCGCTCCTCCTGCGCCGTCGCCTCGTGCCCGCCCTCGCCCTCGTCCTCGTCCTCGCCGCCCTCCTCGCGGGGCCCGCCGCCCTCGCGCACGAGGGCCACGACCACGGCGCGGGATCCGCCCCCCAGGTCGCTCCCCGGATCACGCCCCGGGTCACTCCCCGGGCTGCCCAGATGGCGGCGCCGGGCCCGCAGGACCTCGCCCGGCGCCTCGCCGACGGGTCCGTCTTCGTGCCGAAGCCGACGCAGCGCGTGCTGACCCTGCGCACGGTGGTGACGGCCTCCGCGCCCCTGCGCCGGACCACCGAGCTTCCGGGCCGGATCATCCCGGATCCGAACGCCAGCGGCGTGGTCCAGTCCTCGGTGGGCGGGCGCCTGTCGCCGCCGGCCTCCGGCCTGTTTCCCCGCCTCGGCACCCGCGTGGCGAAGGGCGACGTGCTGGCCTATGTCACGCCCCCCGTGCAGGCCGTCGACGTCTCCGACATGCGCCAGCGCCAGGGGGAGCTCGACCAGCAGATCGCCATCGTCGAGCGCCGGGTCGAGCGCTTCCGCAGGCTGGCGCCGAGCGGCGCCGTCTCGCAGGTCCAGCTCGAGGAGGCGCAGGCCGAGTTGAAGGGCCTGCAGGACCGCCGCGCGGCGCTCGACGGCGTGCGCGCCCAGCCCGAGGCCCTGGCCGCCCCCGTCTCCGGCGTCGTCGCCGAGGCGAACGCGGTGGCCGGCAAGATGGCGAGCCCCGGCGCGGTGGTGTTCCAGATCGTCGATGCCGGCCGGCTCTGGGTGGAGGCCCTGAGCTTCGACGCGCCGGCGGGCCCCGGCGAGGCCAGCGCCCGCCTCGCGGACGGGCGCGTGCTCGCCCTCGACTACATGGGGGCCGGCCTCGCCGACCGGAGCCAGGCGGTGCCGGTGCAGTTCGCCGTCCGTGGGGCGCCGCCGGAGCTGCGCATCGGCCAGTTCGTCACCGTGCTCGCCGCAACCGACACCGAGCAGGCCGGCATCGCCCTGCCCCGCACCAGCGTGGTGCGCGGGGGCAACGGCCAGAGCCTCGTCTACGAGCACACGGCGCCGGAGCGCTTCGAGCCGCGCGAGGTGCGGATCGAGCCCCTCGACGCGGCGCGGGTGCGGGTCGTCTCCGGGCTCGGGGCGGGCAAACGCGTCGTCGCCCAGGGGGCCGAACTCCTCGATCAGGTCCGCTGAGGAGCCGCCATGTTCACGCTCCTCGTCGCGCAATCCCTGCGCAGCCGCCTGCTCGTCCTCGCCCTCGCCGCCGTGCTCGTGGTCTACGGCGCCTTCGCCGTCACCAAGCTGCCCGTCGACGTCTTCCCCGACCTCAACCGCCCCACCGTCACCGTGATGACGGAAGCCGAGGGGCTCGCCCCCCAGGAGGTGGAGCAGACCGTCAGCTTCCCCATCGAGACGCAGATGAACGGCCTGCCCGGCGTCGTCCGGGTGCGCTCGGTCTCCGGCGTCGGGCTCTCGGTGGTCTACGTGGAGTTCGACTGGGGCACGGACATCTACCGCAACCGCCAGCAGGTCTCCGAGCGGCTGGCGATGGTGCGCCCGCAGCTACCTCCCACCGTGAACCCGACGATGGGGCCGATCTCCTCGATCATGGGCCAGATCCTGATGGTCGCGGTGACGGGCGACACGGTGAGCCCGATGGAGCTGCGCGAGATCGCCGACTTCACCATCCGGCCGCGCCTGCTCGCCATCCCCGGCGTCGCCCAGGTGATCCCGATGGGCGGCGAGGTCCGCCAGTTCCGGGTGGCGCCCCAGCCCGCGGCCCTGCGGGCGCTCGGCGTGACGCAGGGCCAGCTGGAGACGGCGCTCGCCCAGTTCGGCACCAATACCGGCGGCGGCTTCACCGACCAGCATGCCCGCGAGTACCTGATCCGGAACCTCGGCCGGACCATGAACCTCGACGACCTGCGCAACATGGTGGTGGCCACCGTCGAGGCGCGGCCGGTGCACCTGCGGCAGGTGGCGGAGGTCTCCTTCGCCCCGCGGGTGAGGCGGGGGGATGCCGGCTACATGGGCGCGCCCGCCGTGATCGTCTCCGTGGAGAAGCAGCCCGGCATCGACACGGTGGCGCTCACCCGGGAGGTGGAGGCGGCCCTGAAGGATATCGGCGCCGGCCTGCCGCAGGGGGTGCGAGCCGACCGGCTGATCTTCCGGCAGGCCGACTTCATCGAGACCTCGATCCGCAACGTCGAGACCGTGCTTCTCGAAGCGGTGGCCGTGGTCGCCGTGGTGCTGCTCGCCTTCCTGATGAACCTGCGCACCACCGCGATCTCCCTCACCGCCATTCCCGTCTCGGTGCTCGCCACCGCCATCGTGTTCCATCTCATGGGGCTGTCGATCAACACGATGACCCTGGGGGGCCTCGCCATCGCGGTGGGCGAACTCGTGGACGACGCCGTGGTCGACGTGGAGAACATCTACCGGCGCCTGCGCGAGAACCGGATGGCGGGCAACCCGCGCACGGTCTTCGACGTGGTGGTCTCCGCCTCGCAGGAGGTGCGCTCCGGCATCGTCTACGCGACCCTCGTGATCGTGCTGGTCTTCGTGCCGCTCTTCGCCCTGTCCGGCATCGAGGGGCGGCTCTTCGCGCCCCTGGGACAGGCCTACATCGTCTCGATCCTGGCGAGCCTCGCGGTGTCGATCACCCTGACGCCGGTGCTCGCCTACTACCTGCTGCCCGGCCTGAAGCGCCTGGACGCCCACGAGCCCGCCCTGGTCCGCGGGCTCAAGCGCCTGAACGCCGCCGCCCTGCGCCTCGCCTTCCGGCACCGGACCCCCGTGATGGCGGGGGCGGCGCTGGCCGTCCTCGCGGCGGCCTTCGCCGCGACCACCCTGCCGCGCAGCTTTCTGCCCCCGTTCAACGAGGGGTCGTTCACGGTCAACATGACCTTCAATCCCGGCATCTCCCTCGCCGAGAGCAACCGGATCGGCCTCGTGGCCGAGCGCCTGCTCCTCGAGATCCCGGACGTGCGCTCGGTCGGCCGCCGGACGGGACGGGCCGAGCTCGACGAGCATGCCGAGGGCGTGCACTCCTCCGACCTCGAACTCGCCCTGAAGCCCGGCGCGCGGGCGAAGCCCGCCATCGTCGCCGACATCCGCGGCCGCCTCGCCCTGCTGCCGGTGAACGTGAATGTCGGCCAGCCCATCGCGCACCGGCTCGACCACATGCTGTCCGGCGTGCGCGCCGAGATCGCCCTCAAGGTCTTCGGCGAGGATCTCGACACCCTGCGCCGGGTCGCCGAGGACCTGCGCGGCCGCCTCGCGGACATTCCCGGCCTCGCCGACCTCCAGGTCGAGAAGCAGGTGCTGATCCCGACGCTGGAGATCCGCGTCGACTACGCGCGGGCGGCCCTCTACGGGGTGCAGCCGGCGGCCTTCGTGGAGCAGCTGAGCCGGCTCTCGAACGGGCAGGTCGTCTCCCGCGTCATCGACGGCTACCGCCGCTTCGACGTGGTGATGCGCCTCTCCGACACCATGCGCACCACCCGGGCGCTCGGCGACCTCCTCGTGGAGACGCCCTCGGGCTGGGTCCCGGCCCGGCAGATCGCCGACATCCGCGAGACCGACGGCCCCAACCAGATCCTGCGCGAGAACGCCCGCCGCCGCATCGTGGTCCAGGCCAACACCGCGAGCGGGGCCGACATGGGCGCGATCGTCCAGCAGATCCGGGCCAGGATCGCCGAGGCCCGGCTGCCCGAGGGCTACGCCGCCCGCCTGGAGGGCACCTTCCAGGCGCAGGGGGAGGCCGCCCGCACCATCGGCCTGCTCTCCCTCCTCTCCCTCGCCCTGGTCTTCGCCCTGCTCTACAGCCGCTACCGCTCGGTGGTGTTCACGCTGATCATCCTCGGCAGCATCCCCCTGGCGCTGATCGGCTCGGTGGCAGCCCTGTGGCTCGCCGGACAGCCCCTCTCGGTGGCCTCGATGATCGGCTTCATCACGCTCACCGGCATCGCCACGCGCAACGGCATCCTGAAGATCAGCCACATCCTGAACCTCGCGGTCCACGAGGGCGTGGCCTTCGGGCCGGATCTGGTGATCCGCGGCAGCCTGGAGCGCCTCGCCCCGGTGCTGATGACCGCGCTCTCGGCCGGCGTCGCCCTGGTGCCGCTGCTGGTGGGCGCCGACGCGCCGGGCAAGGAGATCCTGCACCCCGTTGCGGTGACGATCTTCGGCGGGCTCGTCAGCGCGACGCTGCTGGACACCCTGCTGACGCCGGTGCTGTTCCTCGCCTTCGGCCGCCGGCCCCTCGAAGGGCTGCGGGCCTCCGCGGCCGAACCGGCCGGCACCGGATCCGGCCGGCCGGCCGAAGCCTTCTGACGAACGGGAGATCTCGATGCGCAGATTCGTCGCCGCCGCCCTCGCCCTGCTCGCCGCGCCCGCCTGGGCGGCGGGCCCGAACGGGGGGCTCGTCACCGTCGCGGACGACCACCCGGTGGAGATGGTGGCGACGGCGGATGCCCTGACGTTCTTCCTCTCCCACGAGGACGGCAAGCCGATCGATACCCGGGGCCTGTCGGCCAAGGCCTATATCCAGGCCGCGGGCGGAACGCAGACCCTCGGCCTGACGCCCGAGGCGCCCAACCGGCTGGTGGGCGCCCTCAAGGGCCCGCTCCCTCAGGGGGCGAAGGTCGTGCTGTCGACCCGGGTGCACGGGCACAACCTGCAGGCCCGGTTCGCGCCCTGAACGGACGCCCCGGCGGGCTCAGGTCCGCTGGTGGCGCAGCAGGCTGGCGAGGCCCGAGCAGGCGATGACGCAGCCGATGCCCATGAGGCAGAGGCAGCCGAGCGCCGGCCCGGGGCGCCCCTTGGCGAGCACGATGGCGAGGGCGAGGGGCAGGAGGACGGCGACGAGCAGCAGGGTCATGGTCCGCTCCGGCGAGGGTCGGGGCCGGCTCCGGCCGGCCCGACGGGATCGCGTACGGCCCGACCCTAGGAGCGAAGCGTTAACCACGCTTCAACGGCGGCCTCAGGCGGCGCAGAGGGTCTCGATCTCGGCGATGACCGCGCCGCGCATGGTCCGCAGGGCGGCGAGCATGGGCTCGTAGCTGCGCTGCTCCTCGCAGGCATGCTCGATCTCGCGGCAGAGCTCGGCGAAGCGCAGGAAGCCGAGGACGCCGCTCGCCGACAGCATGGTGTGGGCGTCGTGGGCGAGTTCCTCGCGCTCGGGCACCGTGCCCTCCGCGCCGAATCGCTCGCCGAGTTCGCGCGCCAGGGTGCCGAGGAGGTACTGCATCCGCTCCGGGCCGACGACGGCGGAGACCTCGTCGAAGGTGGCTTGGTCGAGCAGGCCGGAGCCGGCCTTCGCCACCTCGGCGGGGATGGGCGGCGTCCCCGCCGTCCAGCGCTCGACGGAGCCGAGCAGGTCGGCCCGCTTGAAGGGTTTCCCGATGTGGTCCGTCATCCCGGCCTCGTGGAATGCGAGAACCTGCCGGGGGCGAACGCTCGCCGTCATGGCGACGATCGGCAGGTCCGCGGCCGGATGCGCAAGGGCCCGGATATACCGGGTGGCCGTCATGCCGTCCATGCCCGGCATCTGCACGTCCATGAGGACGAGGTCGTAGGGGGCGGCCTGCACCGCCTCGATCGCCTCCGACCCGCTCCCCACGGCCTCGACCCGATGGCCCGCCGCCGCGAGCACGGCGAGGGCGAGGTCGCGGTTCAGGGGCGTGTCCTCGACGAGGAGGATGCGGCGGGGCGTGTAGACGACCTCCGCGGCGGCGGGCGCCGCCACGGCCGCGGGGGCCTGCGCCACCGGCAAGGGCACGGTGAACCAGAAGCGCGAGCCGCGGCCCTCCGCGCTCTCGACACCGATCTTGCCGCCCATCAGGTCCACGAGCTGCCGGCAGATGGCGAGGCCGAGGCCGGTGCCGCCGTACTCGCGCTGGATCGACCCGTCGACCTGGGAGAAGCGCTCGAACAGCTTGTGCCGCTTGGCCTCGGGTATCCCGATCCCGGTATCGGCCACGGCGAAGCGCAGGAGGGCGTGGCCGGCCTCCGCGCCGGGCACGCGCTCGGCGATCAGGGTGACGCGGCCGGCATCGGTGAACTTCACGGCGTTGTTGAGGAGGTTCATCAGCACCTGGCGCAGGCGGTCGGCGTCCCCGACGAGCCGCGGCGGCAGCCCGGCATCGGCCTGCACGGCCAGGCTCAGGCCCTTGTGGTCGGCCCCCGTGCGGGTGATCGCCACGGCCTGGTCCAGCAGGTCCTCCAGCACGAAGGGCTCGGCGGCGAGGTCGATCTGCCCGGCCTCGATCTTCGAGAAGTCGAGGACGTCGTTGACCACGGTGAGCAGGGAGGCGCCCGCGCCGCGGATGCGCTCGGCGTGGAGGCGGGCCACCGTGCCCGGCTCCAGCTCCTCCACCAGGAGATCGGCGTAGCCGAGGACGCCGTTCAGGGGCGTGCGGATCTCGTGGCTCATGGTGGCGAGGAAGTCGCTCTTGGCGGCGCTCGCGCGCTCCGCCTCGCCGCGGGCCGCCTCGGCCGCCGCGGTGGCGCGGACCAGCTCGGCCTCCGCGGCCTTGCGGGCGGTGACGTCGATGTTGAGGCCGATCACGCGGACGGGGACGCCCTCGGCATCGTAGATCGCCCGGCCGATCCCGTTGAGCCAGCGCACCGCGCCCCCCGCCCCGAGCACCCGGAACTCGATGGTGAAGCTCGCGCGGGCCTCGGCGGCGCGGCTCGCGGCGGCGAGCGCCGCCTCGCCGTCGCGCCGGTCCACGAGGTCGAGCCACTCGCGCGCCGAGAGGCTGTGGCCGTGCGGGGCCTGGATCCCGTGCAGGAGCGCGCTCTCGGCCGACCACGCGATGCGGTTGGTGCGCAGATCGAGTTCCCAGGTCCCCGCCCCGGCCGCGTGCTGGGCGAGCTGGAGCAGGTTGCTGGTCTCCTCCAGCTTGCGCCGCGCCGTGATGATCTCGTCGATGTCGAGGGCGGTGCCCAGCATGGCCACGATCTCGCCGCTCTGGCGGATCGGGATCATCACCATCTTGTGCCAGCGGTAGACGCCGTCGTGGCGGCGCAGGCGCCCCTCGATCCGGTAGGGGCTGGCGGTGCGCAGCGCCGTGCGCCACGCCCGGTCCATCCGCTCCGCGTCCTCCGGATGGTTGCGCGCCAGCCGCGCGGCCCGGCTCGTGCCGATCGCGCCGTAATAGCGCTCGAACGGCCGGTTGGCGTAGGCCATCTCGCCGGTCTCGACGGAGAGGATCCAGACGAGCTGCGGCAGGGCGTCGGCCAGCGCCCGGTAGCGGGCCTCGCTCGCCTCGCGGGCGGCGATCTCCTCCTGCTGGCGCCGGTTCGCCTCGTGGAGCCGCAACTGGCCGACCACGATCGCCGCGAGGTCGGTGAGCTGGCGCCGCTGCGCCTCGGGGAAGCTGCGCGGGGCCGTGTCGAGGAGGCAGAGGGTGCCGATGCGCAGGCCGGGGCCGACGATGAGCGGGGCGCCGGCGTAGAACCGGATCGCCGCGGGGCCCGTCACCACGGGACTCCGCGAGAAGCGCGGATCGCACAGGGTGTCCTCGACCACGAGGATGTCGTCCGCGAGGATGGTGTGGGCGCAGAAGGCCCCCTCGCGGGGGATCGGCGTGCAGCCCGATCCGCAGGCGGCGACGAAGCGGAGCTGATCGACCTCGACCAGGGGCACGAGGGCGATGGGGACGCGGAACAGGCTCGCGGCCGTCCGGCAGATGGCCGCGAGCTGCTCGGCGGAATCCGCGCCGAGGTCGCCGAAGGCCGAAAGGGCTTCGAGGCGGTCGGTCTCGTTGGCCGCGACCGGAAAAGCCATCTGCACCGCCCCGACCCCCGTCTCCGGCACGGATCGGCGCGCCTGCGCCGCCCGTGGACCCGTCCTTGCTTTCAGGTGCGACGGGAGGACTTAAACCATCCTTACGGCCCGGGCGGCTCCCGCGTGCCAGGACCCGCCGAATTCATCGTCTGACAACCCCTAGCGCACGATTCGTCGTGGCGGACCGGCCGAAGCGCACTAGATGCGACCTTACGCCACTGATGTCGCCGGTCCCGTCCATCGCTCCGGCCGGATCCGGCAGCCGCCGCGCGGCGCGGGTCGCGATGCCGCACCGGGCGAAATGCGCTTCCCGGCGCGGAGTGGGCGATTGAAAGCGCGGGCACGCGAGAACATAGCGTGTCCGCACGGTTCCGTTTCCGCCTGCCGCGCTCCCACCTGCCCGCGCTCCCTTTCGCACCGAAGGCACGATGTCCCACGACCACCGCCTCCACAGGCCCGAGCTGACCGGCGCCCTCGCCCGCGGCGATGCCGCCTTCGACGCGCTCGTCTCCGAGCCGCCGCGCAGGGTCCCGGCGGGCGCCACCCTGATCCCGCAGGGGAGCCGGCACGACTACGTCTACAAGCTGCTCAGCGGCTGGGTGGCCCGCGTCCGCCAGCTTCCCGACGGGCGGACCCAGTACCTGATGGTCTTCCTGCCGGGGGACATCTTCGCGGTGAAGAGCATGTTCGTGGTCCAGCAGCCGGACGCGGTGGTCGCGCTGTCGGACGTCGTGGTGAGCCGCATCGACCAGCAGCGCCTGAAAGCGGCCTTCGACGCGGACCCGGCCCTGGCGACCCGCTGCACGTGGCAGATCACCGAGGAGGAGCGCCGGCTGCACAACTGGGTGGTGAGCCTCGGCCAGGGCAGCGCGGAGGAGCGCATCGCCTACGTCCTCATCGAGTTCAGCCGGCGGCTCGCCCATCGCGACGCCGGCGGCGAGGGCGTGCAGCAATACGGGATGCCGCTGACCCAGGATCAGCTCGGCAGCGTGCTCGGCCTGACGCCGGTCCACGTGAACCGCGTGCTGCGCCGCCTGCGGGAGGACGAGATCGTCAGCGTCCGCAACCGCACGGTCAGCATCCACGACCTGCCGGCCCTGGAGCGGCTCGCCCACCCGCTCCAGGATGCCCCGATGCCCGGCGAGGCGGGCGCGCTGACCGAGGGCGTCGCCTGAGAGCCTGCCCGACGCGGCCGTTCGGCCGTTCGAACGAGAAATCCGGCCCCCTCGACCTCGTCCCGGACCTGATTTCCGGGACGTTCACGCGAGCCCGCATCACACCTCGAACAGGCTCTCAGGATACGGTGAAGCCCTGCTCGCCCTAGAGCATGCCGCTTTCTCACGGAAACGGCAGCATGCTCTATCTCTTCGTGGTCGCGCGATGATGTCGGAAAACCGGATCCCACTTTTCCGCATCGTGCTCTAGTGGACGCCGGCCCGGCTCCGCCCGCCGCGGCGGGGCCGCTTGGGCGGGTCCGGCAGGTCGGGTTCGAGTTCGGTGAACGGCACCACGAAGAGCGCCCGGTGCTCGGCATCGGCCACCGCGAAGCGGTAGCGGGCGAGCTGCGGGTTGCGGGCGCAATCCCCGTGCGAGGTGAAGCCGGCGCCGTGGCGCGCCGTGTCGAGGGCGGCCTGATCGTCCGCGCAGTCGAGCCCCTCGTAGTCGAGGCAGACCAGCCCCGACCCGGACTGAACGTCGAAGAAATACCGCGGCATCACGCCCTCCGTCCGCGCCCCCGGGCCCGCCGGGTCTGCGCCCGGTCGAGGGGGATCACTCTGCCCGGTCCGGGCTGGCCTGTCACGCCGCGGCGCGGCATGAGGCCGGGCGCCGGGACGGGGGCCGAGAACCGGTGGACGCGCGCGGCGCGATCGGGCACGCCGTCACGGCGGCAACGAGCGGAGCCTGGATTGGGAAGCCGGTACGGCCTTGAGATCCGCGCGGCGAACGCGACCGATGCCGGGGGGATCGCCGCGCTCCTGGCCGCGTCCGGCGAGGCGGTCGACCCGCAGCGCCTCGGCGCGCGTCTGGAGGCCCTGCGCCAGGACGGCGCGACCGTGCTCCTGGCCGTCGCCTGGGGCCCGCCGAGCGGGCTCGTGGTGATGCACCGGCACCGGAGCCTCGCGAGCGACCTGCCGGTGGCGCGCATCGACGCGCTGCTGGTGGACCCCGAGGAGCGGCGCAAGGGAATCGGTCGCCTGCTCGTCAAGGCGGCGGCGCAGGCCGCCCGCGTCACGGGCTGCGGCCTGCTGTGCCTGGAGGTGGCGGCGAACCGTCCGGGCCTCGCCGAATTCTGCGCGGCGACCGGGTTCGCGCCGGGCGGGGCCACCTTCGAGCGCCCCCTGCGCAAGCGGAGCTGAGGCGCGTCCACGGCACGTCCACGGCCCTGTGGATGGCGGGCTGTGGACAGCGTGGACAACCGCGTCAGGCCGCCTCTGCCGCCCCGCTTTCCTCGCGTCTCGGGGGTGTGAGTCCCAGATGTCGGAAGGCGTGGTGTGTGAGGAGGCGTCCGCGGGGTGTGCGCTGCACGAAGCCCTGCTGGATCAGGTAGGGCTCGATGATGTCCTCGATGGCGTCGCGGGGCTCGGAGAGGGCCGCCGCGATGGTCTCGATGCCCACCGGCCCGCCCCCGAACGAGGCCGCGATCAGGCTCAGATAGCGGCGGTCCATCACGTCGAGACCGAGCGGATCCACGTCGAGCAGCCCCAGCGCCCGGTCCGCCAGCGCCCGGCTCACCACCGCCTCCTCGGCC